>JAGRCP010000042.1 GCA_020433455.1 Caldilineaceae bacterium
GGCATCACCATCGACGTGGCCTACCGCTTCTTCGACACCGCGAAGCGCAAGTTCATCGTCGCCGACTGCCCCGGGCACGAGCAGTACACCCGCAACATGGCGACCGGTGCGTCGACCGCCGACGTGGCGGTGGTGCTGGTGGACGCGCGCAAGGGCCTGCTGACGCAGACGCGCCGGCACAGCTACATCGTCTCCCTGCTGGGGATTCGCGAGGTGATCGTCGCGGTCAACAAGATGGATCTGGTCGGCTACGACGAAGCGGTGTTTCGCGGGATCGCCGACGACTACGCCGAGCTGGCTGCGCGCCTGGGTCTGGCGAGCGCGCAGTGCATCCCGCTGTCGGCGCTGCGCGGTGACAACGTGATGCAGGCTTCGCCGGCGATGGCCTGGTATCAGGGACCGCACCTGCTCGGAGCATTGGAATCCATCCAGCCGCAGCGGCATCGGCCCGATGCCCTGCGCATGGCCGTGCAGTGGGTGTGCCGCCCGAACCAGGACTTCCGCGGTTTCGCCGGCCAGGTCCACGCGGGCACCGTGTCGGTCGGGCAACAGCTGGCCGCGCTGCCCTCCGGACGCAGCAGCCGGGTCAGCCGCATCGTCTGCCGCGGCGCCGACGTCGAACAGGCAGGATCCGGCGAGCCGGTGGTCATCGCCCTCGAGGACGAGATCGACGTCAGCCGGGGCGACCTGCTGGTCGACGCGCGGCATCCGGTGGAGGTGACCGACCAGTTCGCCGCCCACGTGCTGTGGATGACCGATGCGCCGCTGCTGCCCGGCCGGCCGTACTGGCTGAAGCTGGGCAATCGCACGGTCGGTGCGTCGGTGACCGAGATCAAGCACCAGGTCGACGTCAACACGCAGGCCGAGCTGGCGGCCAAGCACCTCGAGCTCAACGGCGTCGGATTGTGCAACCTGAGCCTGGATGCGCCGCTGCCGTTCGCGCCCTATCGCGACGACGCCCAGCTCGGCAGCTTCATCCTGATCGACAGGCAGACCCACGCCACCGCGGGTGCCGGCGTGGTCGAGTTCGCCCTGCGCCGCGCCGCGAACATCCATTGGCAGCATCTCGACCTCGATCGTCGTGCGCGCGCCGCGGCCAAGCACCAGCAACCACGCTGCGTGTGGTTTACCGGCCTCTCCGGCTCCGGCAAGTCGACCCTGGCCAACCTGCTCGACAAGCGCCTGCATGCGCGCGGCCAGCACACGTACGTGCTCGACGGCGACAACGTGCGCCACGGCCTCAACGGCGATCTCGGCTTCTCGGATGAAGACCGCCAGGAGAATATCCGCCGGGTGGCTGAAGTCGCGAAGCTGGCCTTCGACCACGGCGATCTGGTTATCTGCACCTTCATTTCGCCCTTCCAGAGCGACCGGGACTTCGCCCGCTCCCTCCTGCCGGAAGGCGACTTCTACGAAGTATTCGTCAAGTGCGATCTGGAAGTCTGCAAGCGGCGGGATCCCAAGGGGCTCTATCAAAAAGCCCTCAGCGGCGAGATTCCCCAGTTCACGGGCATCTCCTCGCCCTATGAGGAGCCGACCCAGCCGGAACTAGTCG
The DNA here is from genome assembly GCA_020433455.1 of Caldilineaceae bacterium. Lineage (GTDB taxonomy): Bacteria > Chloroflexota > Anaerolineae > Caldilineales > Caldilineaceae > JAGRCP01. The sequence goes on from JAGRCP010000042.1 coordinate 1,556, forward strand.
TGGAGACGGACGTGCGCAGCGCCGAAGAGATCGTCGCCCAGATTCTGGAACAGTTGGCCAAGGACGGCGTGATTCAACTTCAGTTTGGCGGTTGATTACCCGGCAGCTTATACTATCGTCGTCATTCCAACGGCGGAGGCATGCGCCTCCGCCGTTATTGGTTTGGCGGGAGATATATAAGCGAGGCAAGCTTCGGTCAATGCGCGGCAATGTGAGTCAACAAGCGAATCCAATCCTCGATCCGATTGCCCTGAATGCGCGGCTGGAACTCCTGCACCCCAACCGGATATTGGAGTGGGCGTGGGCGACATTCTCTCCCCACATACGCGCGACATCCTCTTTCCAAACTCAGAGTCTTCCCCTTCTGCACATGATCAGCCGAGTTACGCCGGAAATGACGGTCATCTTCCTGGATACCGGCTTTCATTTTAATGAGACGCTGCTATTTCGGGATCAACTGGTCGGAGAACTGGGCTTGCTGGTAGAGGACGTATTGCCCGGTCCGGAGTACGGCGGGTCTCGTCGGCAACGCAGCGAACTCCACCGTACGGATCCCGATATGTGCTGTTATCTTAACAAAGTAGAGCCGCTGCAACGCGCCAAAACCGGACTAAGCGCCTGGGTTACCGGCATTCGCCGCGACCAAACTCCAGCCCGGCGGGAAGCGCCCATCGTCAGCCTGGATAAGGACGGACGCTACAAAATCTGCCCATTAGCGAATTGGACGGATCGCGAAGTGTGGCAGTATATCAATAAGCACGATCTGCCCGTACATCCGCTACTGGCGCAAGGCTACATGAGCATCGGGTGCGCGCCCTGTACGCGTCCCGTCAGCGCCGACGAAGATTATCGGGCCGGAAGGTGGGCGGACCGGCAAAAAACCGAATGCGGCTTGCACGACCATGCTGCGCGCACAACCGTTGTCAAACAAGCGGCATCATGAGCGAGCAGCCAAAGCGCATTCTCATCACCGGCGGTTGCGGCTATTTGGGCAGCCGACTCCTCCGCGATCTGACCTTAACCAGTCAGGATTCTCTCGAAGTCATCCGCGTGCTGGATAACCTTTCCACCGGCGATTTGCGAGCGATGCAACATCTGCCCACGGGGCCGACGTATGAGTTTATGGAGGCGGATATCATCGATCCCGGTACGCTGACCTTGGCGGTACAGGGTATGGATGCGGTTATTCATCTGGCCGCGCTGGTGCGCACGCCCCTCAGCTTTGAAAATCCGGCTTGGCTTCAGCAGGTCAATCATTGGGGCACGAGTCACCTGGCGGAGGCGTGCATTCGAGCAGGCGTTCCTCGCCTTATATTTACCAGCAGTACGGCCGTCTATGGACCGGGCGGTCCGTTTGATGAATCGGCGTTTTGTCGCCCTCAAGGCAGTTATGCCGAAACCAAATTGGCTGCGGAGCAAGTCTTAGAAAACGCCCGCCGCCGCGGACTGCGAGCGACGAGCTTGCGCCTTAGTTCCCTTTACGGCCTCGCCCCCATCACTCGCTACAACAGCGTAGCCAACCGCTTGGCCTACCTTGCAGGCGTAGGTCGTCCGCTTACCATATACGGCAGCGGCGAACAGCGACGCCCCTTTTTGCATGTGGAGGACGCGGCCGGAGCCGTAATTGACGCCCTGTACCATGCCGAATGGGCGGACCAACAGGCGCTCAACGTAGTGGGCGAGACGCTTACCATTCAAGCCCTGGCGCATCGACTGTCGGCCGTCAAGCCGGACATCACGCTGCGCTACACCGATCAGGATGTCCGCACCCACTACTCATTCGATATCAACGGACGACGTTTGCGCGAACTGGGCTGGGCGCCCAGAGTCAACATAGAAGAAGGGCTGGCAGAGATTGTCAAGTCATTCTCCGGGGTTACCACGCCCAAACGCTGACCGCCCGAATCCCATAGACGGACCGCGCCTACTGCATATTATCCGCATAGCGCAGATGCAACATGGTCCCGACCGCACATACGATAAACGTTGCGCCGAGCACGATGAGACTACCCGGCGTCAGGGTCTCCACACGCGGCCCGGCCACCCCGGCGAAAAGGGGCGCAATCGACCAGGGAAACCATTTTCCCCAGCCGGTGGCGCCCACCACCATCCCCAACATGAGCATGAAAATCGTAAAGCCCAGGGGAGCAAGATAGCCCCGCCCCCACAGAGCCACCCACGCCACCGCAGGCGTAAGCAGCCAGGCGACCAGGCCAATCAGGAAAAGTTCGCCGGCCGCAGGCAGGATGACCCGCAGGTCAAAGCCGGGCAAGGCCAGCAGCCATCCTACAACAAAGCCTTCCACCGCCAGCCACCCAATCAGCAGCCCAAACCAGAAGAGCGCCGTCACCAGCTTGGCCGTAACAAAATGATGACGGGCTACAGGCAGAGCCAGCAGATTCTTGATTGTGCCGTCGGCGTATTCCCGACCGAATAAATAGGCCGTGATGACCGCAATCAGGATCGTACCGCCGATACCCAGTGCCTGGAGCAGCATGGCGATATAGCCGGGCCAGTCAGCCACAGCTCCGGCAAATTGGGCCTTCTGCCCCAGCAGGCCCAGCTGGGTTGCGCGGTCCGGCTCTTTCACCACCCACATGAAGAGCCCGCTCACCAGTGGCATGAGAGAAACGCCCAGCCACGAAATCCACGTGATGGGGCTGCGGCGCAACTTGCTCATCTCCGTGATCAGGACGGTTTTGAACATGACGCCTCCTCCGTGATGCGCATAAAGTAGGCTTCCAGGCTCTCTTCCTCCGGGCAGAGCCGGGTCAGGTTCAATCCGGCATCTACCAGCAGCCGGGCGATCTCCGGGGCCTGCTCCGGCCGTGCAGGGATGCGAAGCAGGCCATCGGCCGCGTGCGGTACGACAGCAAAACCAAGGCGCGCGGCCAGCAGATCAGCGGCCCGCTCCGGCTCCGCCACGCCCACGAGGAGCGTACGTCGGGTGCGGGCGTGCAGTTGAGCGACCGGCATATCCTCGATGATGCGGCCGTTGTGGATGATGCCGATACGGTCGGCCAGTTGTCCGATCTCGCCCAGGATGTGGCTGGAGAGAAAAATAGTTACGCCTTGCTCGTCGGCCAGTCCGCGCAGGAGGGCGCGCACCTCTACGATGCCGCCGGGATCCAGCCCGTTGGCCGGCTCATCCAGGATAAGCAACTCGGGCTGCGCGATCATTGCCCGGGCCAGAGCCAGGCGCTGCTTGTTGCCCAGGGAAAGATGACCGGCCCGGCGATTGGCATACTCGGCAAGACCCAGTTGCGCGATAATCGCATCCACCGCCGTTTGGGGCTGCCCCATGAGCCGGCACTGGATGGCCAGATTTTCGCGTACGGTAAGGTTGGGGTAGGCAGTCGCCGTCTCCACCAGATAGCCGACCCGGCTGAAGACTTTGCGCACGCCCGGCCGGATGGTTTCCCCCAGCAGAACGACTTCTCCTTCGGTCGGCCGGATGAGGCCCAGAAACATGCGGATGGTGGTGGTTTTGCCCGCCCCGTTCCGCCCCAAAAAGCCGTAGATTTCGCCCCGCCGAACCGTAAGATCGATCTTGTCCACCGCCTGCACCGGGCCGTACCGCTTGCTTAGGTTGCGTGCAGCAATCACGATGTCACCCATGATTGCCCTCCTCCTCCCCCGGTATGACGCCGCCATAGCCCAGCGCGCGCAAGGCCGGCTCCAGCGCGGCCGTCATGGCCGGACCCAGGTCGGCGCGTGCCGGATACGCCCATTCCAGCGCGCCCGCACCACCGAGTACGAACCATGCGGCCAGATGAGGATCCGTGACGGTAAAATCGCTCTCGGCCACGCCCTGCTCAACAAGCACTGCCACCAAAGGAGCCATGCGGGCCGTCAGGCGTTCGGCCATCTGCATGTGAATGACCCGATTTTCGGGCCGATGGTAAATCCGGGCTGCCTCCCAACCCGCGGGATCGGCAGCCCGGGCCGCCATGATCCGCCAGAGCGCGGCAAAGCGATCGACGGCCCGCCCCGTCATGCCTTCTACGGCGGCGCCCATGGCATCAACCATGACGTTGGCCATCTCCTCGACCACACCGTTGATGACGGCGTCCTTGGAGTCGAAGTAGAGATAAAACGTCCCCTTGGCCACACCTGCCGCCTCCGCGATATCGCTCACTGTGGCTGCGGCCACGCCCTTTTGTCGAAAGACCTGGGCGGCTGCGGTGAGTAACGCGTGGCGCCGTTCGGCAGGGTCTGTACGTTTGGGGGTCATCCTAATTTCCTTTATTCTATAATGACTGACCGTCAGTCATTATAGAATCATTATCACTTACCGGGCAAATTCCTAAATATGATCGGCGCCGTTGGGCGCGGCAGAGGACAGAGCGTCCCATTTGCCCCAATTTCGTTACCCGATTACCATTGGGCCCAACCATCTGCGTAAAAAGAAGGCCGGTTCGACCGGCGTTGAGCCAACATTTCCGAGTGAAAATCAACCAGCCAATATGGAGTTCATGATGAGCCAATATGTCGCGGCCATTGATCAGGGCACCACCAGCACCCGCTGCATGATCTTCAACCATGCCGGCGAGGTCATCAGCATGGACCAGAAAGAGCACAAGCAGATTCATCCCCAACCCGGCTGGGTCGAACATGACCCCATGGAAATTTGGGCCAATACGGAAGCGGTCGTGCAGGGTGCATTGGCCAAGGCGCAGCTCTCCGCCGACCAGATCGCAGCCGTGGGGATTACCAATCAACGGGAGACGACGATCATTTGGGATCGCCGTACGGGCAAGCCGCTCTACAATGCAGTGGTCTGGATGGACACGCGCAACAATAAGCTTGTAGCCGATCTGGCGGCGCGCCATGGCGGCCAGGACGCCTTCCGCTCCAGGACGGGGCTGCCATTGGCCACTTACTTTTCGGGCCTCAAGGTCAGGTGGCTGATGGAGAATGCCCGGGAAGCGCTGGCCGCGGTCGCCGCGGGCGATGCGCTTTTCGGCACGATTGACACCTGGCTGGTCTACAACCTGACGGGCGGCGTTGCGGGCGGCAAGTACGTCACCGACGTGACCAATGCCTCCCGCACCATGCTCATGAATATCGAGACGCTGACCTGGGATGAAGAGATGTGCGCTACGTTGGGCGTTCCCCGCACCATGCTGCCGGAAATTCGTTCTTCCTCGGAAATCTACGGGTATACAACGGAAGACGGACCGTTTGGCGCGCGCATTCCCGTGGCGGGCATTTTGGGCGACCAGCAGGCGGCAACCGTGGGCCAGGCCTGCTTTGCGCCCGGCGAGGCCAAGAACACCTATGGGACCGGCTGCTTCATGATCCTCAATACCGGAACGGAGCTCCAGCACTCCCAAAACGGGCTGCTCACCACCGTCTGCTATCGCTTCGGGGATGAGCCCGCGGTCTATGCCCTGGAAGGTTCGATTGCTATCGCGGGCGCGCTCGTCCAGTGGCTGCGAGACAATCTTCAGATCATCGCCAGTGCGCCGGAGGTGGAGCAATTGGCTCGCAGCGTAGAGGATAACGGCGGCATCTACTTCGTACCGGCCTTCTCCGGCCTCTATGCGCCGTACTGGCGGGATGACGCTCGGGGCGTCATCGCCGGCATGACTCGCTACGTAAATCGGGGCCACTTCGCCCGGGCCGCGCTGGAAGCGACCGCTTACCAAACCCGGGAGGTTATCGACGCCATGGAGGCTGATTCCGGCGTTCCGCTTCAGGCCCTGAAGGTAGATGGCGGCATGGTGCAGAACGAGCTGCTCATGCAGTTTCAGGCCGACATATTGGGCGTGCCGGTCATTCGCCCCAAAATTTCCGAAACAACGGCCCTGGGCGCGGCCTATGCCGCAGGCCTGGCCGTAGGTTTCTGGCAGAGCACCGACGAGATGCGGGCCAATTGGGGCGAAGACAAGCGATGGAGTCCCAATATGGATGAGGAGAAGCGCGCCGAACTCTATGCCGAGTGGAAGAAAGCCGTCACGCGCACTTTTGATTGGGTGGCGCAGGGGTGAGCCAGTTGTCGCCAGCCGCCCGGACGCGCCTCTTTGCCGGCGCGCTTTTGTGTCTGATGGGGGCGCTCTTCGGATTGATTGTCTTTTGGGCCGATACGGGAACTATGCCCGCCTTCATCATGCGCCTCTACGCCTTTCCGTACGGAGACAAGGCAGGGCATTTTCTGCTCATGGGGCTGATTTCGGCCGTGGCGAATATCGCTCTGGCCGGACGGCGGCTGCATGTGGGGCGGTTTCATCCGCTTGCAGGAAGCGTGCTGGTCGCGACGATCGTCAGCGCGGAGGAGCTGTCGCAGCGCTGGTTCAGCGGTCGGACTTTTTCCCCTGTCGATTTGGGCTTCAGCCTGCTGGGCATCTGGTCGGCCGGCATTCTGGCGGAGAAGCTGCGCAACAGTTTCCACCGTTTCACAAGAAAGTAGCGCCATGCAAACGTACATCATCCTGATTCGCGGCGTGACGCCGACCGGCAAAAATCGCGTCCCCATGGTCGAATTGCGTACAGCCCTTCACGCAGCCGGCCTGCACAACGTGAACACCTACATCCAGAGCGGCAACGTCCTCGCCCAGAGTGAACTGGAACCGACGGCGCTGGAGCAGCTTGTGCATAACGTGATTGCCGATCAGTTCGGCGGCGACTTAACCATCCTGGCCCGTACGCCGGAGGAGCACGACGCCGTGCTCGCGGGCAACCCCTTCGGCGTAGAAGAGACGAAACGCCTCTATTTTACCCAACTGGCGTCGGAGCCGGAGCCGGAGCGCCTCCAGGAATTCCTGGCGCTGGACTTTGCGCCCGATCAGGTGCGCGTAGCCGGCAAGGTCATCTACACGCTTTACGCCGATAAATACAGCAGTTCAAAAATCAACAACAACTTCTTCGAGCGCAAGCTCAAAGTTCGGGCTACGACCCGTAATTTCAACACCATGACCCGATTGGCGGATATGGCAAAGGCATGAGCATTTACAGGAGAAAATGATGGCCGACTATACCAAACCCAATGATGCGGAATTGCGCAACTCCCTTACGCCGGAGCAGTATCGCATCACCCAGCAGCAGGGCACGGAGCCGCCCTTCCGCAATGAATTCTGGGATCACAAAGAGGCGGGGCTCTATGTGGATATCGTCTCCGGCGAACCGCTGTTTACCTCGCTGGATAAATTTGATTCGGGCTGCGGCTGGCCCAGCTTCACACAGCCGGTGGCCGAGAGTAACGTCACCGATCGGCTGGATACCAGCCACGGCATGCGCCGCACGGAAGTCCGCTCCAGGCACGGCGATTCTCACCTGGGCCACGTTTTCAACGACGGCCCCCGCCCCACGGGACTGCGCTACTGCATCAATTCGGCGGCTCTGCGCTTCATTCCCGTCGATCAGTTGGAGGCGGAAGGCTACGGGGAGTATGCGAAGCTGTTCGAGTGAGGCGCAAGCGGCAGAGAGGCGGATCGGCACGGAGGCCGATCCCTACAGGTTTTTCTGCATTGATCTGAAGCGGGCATAAAAAACGGGGCCGGTAGTAATGCCGGCCCCGTTTCTCATTGCTTATTCCTCGTTCCTGTTTCCTTCACCCCGTCCCAAACTGACGATCGCCTGCATCCCCCAACCCCGGCCAGATGAAGCCCGGCGGGAAGGGATCGCTTGCATTGGTGAGGCGTTCATCCACAGAGGCGGTGTAAATGTCCACATCGGGATGAGCGTCATGCAGGGCCTGAATACCCTCAGGCGCGGCAATCAGGCAGAGAAACTTGATACGCCTGGCGCCCCAGCGTTTGACCACATCTACCGCGGCCGTTCCCGATCCGCCAGTGGCCAACATGGGGTCCAGCAGCAGGCAAAGCTGGACCGTGGGATCGGTGGGCAGCTTGTTGTAGTACTCCACCGGCTGGAGCGTTCGCTCGTCCCGGTAGAGGCCCAGATGCCACACTTCGGCCTGAGGCAGAAGCGCCCAGGCGCCGTCTACCATGCCCAGGCCGGCGCGCAGGATGGGGATTAGCCCCACCTTTTCGTCCACATAAGCTGCGGCAGTAGTCGTTAAGGGCGTCTCGATCTCCACCGTACGCAAGGGCAAATCGCGGGTCGCCTCATAGACCAACATGACAGCCAACTCGCTGACGACCTCGCGAAATTTCTTCGGCTCGGTTTTTGTGCGGCGCAAGAGGGTAAGCTTATGTTGCGCCAGAGGATGGGAAAGAACATGCACATTTTCAGGCAAGATCACGAAGGAATCCTTTGCTTGCGGGGTCTGCAATAACAATCGGGTTGCACAAGAGCGTTACCAATTAAACTGACGCTGGGGTCGATTGCGACGGGAGAGGCGCTCCACTTCCTGTTGGCAATTCAGGCAAAGAGTTGCGTCGGGCTTAACTTCCAGCCGCTCCGCCTCAATCGGCTGTTCGCAGCGTTCGCAGATGCCGTAGCGCCCTTTTTCCATGGAGCGCAGCGCCGCTTCAATGTCCTTGAGCTTGCCTTCCAGAACGGCAATCAGCGCCGCATTTTTCTCGCGCTCAAAGATTTCCGCATCGCCTTCATCCGGCTCCACGTCAACCTCGGCTAACATAAACTCACGCAGATGCTCCAACTCCTCTTCGACATTCTGACGTTCATTTTCCAGAACAGCTTTTTCCCTTTTTTCTTTCTCTACTAATTCTTTTTTGGCCATGAAAAACAGCTCCTTGCCGGGTGTGAAATATATGGGCAAGCAGTCAGATCTTCTGACGTATTGCTAAAAAATATGCGTGCGAGAATGGCTTGATCGGCAGAGTAGACCGGTTATAGCAGCTTTTGATTCAAAGGTCAAACATTGCCTGCTGCAGGTCGCTGCATCAGCGCAGCTGAATTTCCTCGCATCAAGCCGATTGAACCGTATGGATGGACGCGGTATAGTACAGTTGATGCAGAAAAAATCCAGCCGCCCATAAAACGGAAAACAACTATGATAAAGAGAATGACCGACGATGCCTGTAGCGTAGGCCTCAATCCTGAACGATTGACGCGCATTCAGCCCGGAATGGAGCGTTGGGTTAAAGAGGGCGTAATTGCCGGTGCGGATATGCTGCTGGCCCGACAAGGCCGAATCGTCTATCGCGCGCAAGTCGGCATGCAGGACAAGGAGGCGGGTATCCCCATGCCCGACAACGCCATCTTCCGAATCTATTCCATGACTAAGCCCATCATCTGTACGGCGTTGATGACCTTCTATGAGGAGGGTCGCTTTCTCCTCCACACGCCCGTGGCCGCCCTGCTGCCGGCCTTTGCCGATTTGAAGGTGCTGGAAACGGAGGCCGACGGAACGCAAAAACTGGTTGAGCCGGTCCGCCCGCCGACCGTTGCCGATCTCATGAGCCATACCGCGGGCTTCACCTACGATTTTCTGGTCGATTCTCCTGTCGGCGAGCGCTACCGTCAGAATCAACTTCTGAACAACGATCTCCAGACCCTGGCGGAGATGATGGAAAGCCTCAGCCAGCTGCCCCTGGCGTTTCATCCCGGCAGCCGCTTCCATTACAGCGTCTCTATTGATGTCGCTGCCTATCTCATCCAGGTTCTGGCCGATCGCCCCCTGCGCGACGTCCTGCACGAACGGCTCTTTGCCCCGCTGGGCATGGTCGATACCGACTTCGGCGTGACGGCTGCCCAGCGCACGCGGCTGGCGGCCATGTACGGCGTGGGTGACATCGCAGCGTCCGGCATGACCAATGTGCAGATGGAGGCCGCCTGGCGAGCGGGCGTCCGGCAGCGCCTGGATGTAGCGGACACCTATCCCTGTGACCAGCCGGATGTATTCGTCCGCGGCGGCCATGGCCTTTTTTCCACCACAGCGGATTACGCGCGCTTCGCCCTCATGCTGGGCAATGGCGGGGAACTAGACGGGGTGCGCGTGATTGGGCGCAAAACGCTGGAGCTGATGCATGCCAATCGCCTGCCGGCCGCACTCCTGCCGTGGGAAGTCAGTGGCCAACCCAGGCCGGGCTACGGCTACGGTCTCGGCTCCCGGGTGCTTATGGATCCGGGCGCGGCGGGCGTCATGGGAAGCCCTGGCGAGTTCGGCTGGTCGGGAGCGGCTTCTACGTACTACTGGGTCGATCCCCGGGAAGAGTTCGTAGGCGTCTTCATGACCCAGTATCAGGGCATGGATGAACCTGACGCGTACTTCCGCGCCCTGGCCTACCAGGCAATCGAATAGGGCGCGGATTGATCAGCCTGGGTCTGCCTCGCCGGCCCACGGCTGAAACGCTATCAAGCGGCCCATTTTTAACTGCGCAAATCGCGGGTTGTCTGGTATAATCCGCCCTAGAACATACGTGCAATCTCAATTTAAATCGAGCAGCTTTATGGCTGATGAACGCAGCATTACTTCGTCTACACAATCAAAACAGGCCCCTGCCCCGCCCCGCACGGTTTCGGGCGAAGCCCAGGGCGGGGACAAAAAGGTTGATCATGCGCTGCGTCCCCATTCGCTCCAGGAGATGATCGGCCAGGATCGCCTGCGCGACAAGATCAGCATTCTGGTCGAAGCGGCCCGGGGACGAGGCGATGCGCTGGACCATGTGCTCCTCTACGGGCCGCCGGGGCTGGGCAAAACCACCCTCAGTCACATCCTGGCCCACGAAATGAACGCCAACCTCAAAGTGACGGCGGGGCCGGCGATTGAAAAAGCGGGCGATCTGGCGGCCATCCTCACCAATTTACGCAAGGGTGATATTCTCTTCATTGATGAGATTCATCGCCTGGGTCGGGCCGTGGAAGAGATTCTCTACCCGGCCATGGAGGACTATTCCCTCAACATTGTGGTGGGCAGCGGCCCGGCCGCACGCAATATCCAGCTCAGTCTGCCCAAATTTACCGTAGTGGGCGCAACGACCCGACTGGCCCTCATCACGTCGCCCCTGCGCGCGCGTTTCGGCGTGGTCGAGCGCTTTGATTTTTACAGCGTGGAGGCAATCGAACAGATTGCCGGCCGGGCCGCGACCTTACTGGAGGTGGAGATTGATGCGGGAGGGGCCCACGAAATCGCACGTCGCTCCCGGGGGACGCCGCGCGTCTCTCTGCGCCTGCTGCGTCGCGTACGGGACTATACGCAGGTGCGAGCTGACGGCCGCATCACCCAGGATGTGGCGCGTCAAGCCCTGGCGCTGCAGGAAATTGACGAGTTGGGATTGGATGATTTGGACCGCCGGGTGCTGGACGCCATCATCACCAAATTTGACGGCGGCCCCGTCGGGCTGGACACGCTGGCGGCCAGTATCAGCGAAGAGGGCGATACCATTATGGATGTGGTGGAGCCGTATCTGCTCCAGCTCGGCTTTTTGGACCGCACGCCCCGGGGCCGCGTCGCGACCCGGGCCGCTTATGCACATATGAACGTTCCGTATCAGGAGCGTCCCGTCCAGGGCGGATTGTTTGACGCCTAACCCCCCTGCAAAATTTCCACATTCATTTCATGAACCGCCTCGCCGGCAACGGTGCGCCATACCGTCGGCAGAAGCTCGTCCGTTGCCGCGTTTCCCTCCGCCCGAATGCGCTGCATGGCGTGAAGATAAGCCACATCATTGGCCAGACGCTGCATGATGACCAGCTTGTCATGGACGTGCGTCCCTGTGCGGGGCAGGTAGAGCTGTACGCCCTGCTTGACCAGCCCGGCCAACAGGCGCAGGCTCTCCAACTCGTCGTCACCGTTGGAATCAGGAGCAAGCGAGGGCGGTACGCTGTCGCTGCCGAATGAACCGCCGGCCAGAATGCCCAATGCAGGCAGATAGACCACGTTATGCCGGGCCTGGCTGTAGATGTCGAGAAAGTGATCGCCGATGCGTAAATGGGCCACGCCGCCGGGTTGGGTCTGCACCTGGCTGACCCCCAACCCCTGCCCCGCACCAGTTGACGGGGCGGTAAAGAGCGCCGCAGTGTTGCCCTCCAACACGAAGCGCGCCGCCACGTCCAGCGGCGGGTCAATAATGAGCAGCTGATTTTGCTGAGATGCCAGCGCACTCAGCGGCGGCTTGCCCAATACAAAAAGGGTATTGCGCGGCGGATCTCCCTCGCTGAAAAGTTCAATTTCCTGATAAAGCTGAATAATTTGAGAGGACATAAAACGCAGAGAAAAGGCCCGCGTCGCCCGCGGCCTATTCTTCCTTATCTTCCGGATTCTCTTGGACGCGCGCCGTGATGGCGCACGCCTGGGGATCGCCTAACTCGGCAACCAGCGCCGCCAATTCCGCAGGCAGATCGGCGATGATGACCCGGCCGTCAGGTCGGATGTAGACTTCAGTTTCCGTGGGAAAGGCAAACGCGCTCAAGTCGGCGTCAGAGTTGGCTGATGCGGACATCGACTTCTCCATCTCGCTCGTAGTACTCGCTGGTCCGCTCGGACGCTTCAACCCGGCCCAGCTTTTCCAGCAATTCGCTGATGCTGTCGCACGCTGCGCCCTTCACGCCCTTGATTGTGTAGGCAACTCGTCCATCCGGCTGGATAATGATTTCGATCTCTTCCTTGTTCATCTCTTAACTCCATCTGCGCACGGTAAGGCGGATAACTTGATCCTGGCCTACGCTTTCCTCCACCAAGTCAAAGCCCGCTTTTTCCGTCTCGACGCGTACTTTGTGGTAGGCATAGCGCTGCTGCACCCGCTGCATGGTCTGCTTGATGGCGCGCAGGGCCATGTCGTCGCCCACGACCTCGTAGGGGCCGTCGTTCTCCGCCCGCAACCCAAATTTGAGCCCGCCCTGCCTGACCAACAGCGGCACTGCCTCCTGCCGCCCGCTGTAAATATGGCGATAGACGGCGTCTTCCTCATAATTAAGCTTCAGATCGTCCAGACTGCGCTTAATCAGATTTAGCTCGCGCAACTGAGTCTGGACTTTCACAAATTTCGACATGATGTAACCTCCGTAAAGAGTAGCACGTACGCCGTAATTGTTTGGGCAGAGAGCCGCGAACGGAAAATTCTTGCGCCGACCGGCGCCGCGAGGCGAATTACGCAGCATTTCCCCCATACGCCCGATCCAGCGCCTCCAGCGTATGCCACACGGGCAGCGGACTATCCAGCGCGTCCAGGCGGGTGCGCAGTTGGGTCATACAGCCGATGTTGCCGGTAACCACTACATCCGCGTCTGTAGTAAGAATGTGACGCGCCTTGCGCTCGCCGATCTGCCGCGCCAGGTCGGGCTGCTCCAGATTATACGTGCCTGCCGAACCACAGCATAATTCTCTTTCCGGAATCTCCACGAGCGTTACGTTGGGAATGGCCCGCAGCAGGGCCCGGGGTTCGGCGGTAACGCCCTGGGCATGGGCCAAATGGCAGGCGTCATGATAGGCAATGGTGAGAGGCGCGGACAGAGGCGGCGGCTCGACAAGGCCCAATTGGGCCAGGAAGACGCTCACGTCCATGACCCGGCTTGCGAAGGCCCGGGCCGGTTCCTCGCGCATGGTTCCCTTAAAAAGTAAGGGGTACTCGTGCATGCCCGAGCCGCAGCCCGCGGCGTTGGTGATAACGGCGTCCACGTCCTGCGGGAAGACGGCCATGTTGTTTTGGGCCAAACGCCGGGCCTGCTCGGCCTCGCCCGTGTGAAGAGCAAGCGCGCCGCAACAGCCTTGACCGCGGGGGATGATCGTCTCCACGCCGTTCCGGGCCAGCACCCGGAGCGTTGCCCAGTTGATCTGGGGCGCCAGCACCTGCTGGGCGCAGCCGGCCAAGAGCGCGACCCGGGCGCGCCGTTCGCCCTGAGCCGGGTAAATTTCCGGTAAGGGTTGCTGCGCGGGCAGCTCATCCGGCAGCAGATCCAGCATCGCGCGCATAGATCCAGGCAAGAGGCCGGCGGCGGGCGCGGCGAGCTTTCCCAGACGCGCCGCGGTTCGGAAGCGACGCGGATAGGGCAAGGTCTGACTCACCAGCGTCCGGGTGAAGCGCTCCATAGGCGACCGCGCCCGGTCCTTTTCCTGCAGCGCCCGGAAAGGCGTAAGCAGGTTGCCGTATTCCACACCGGATGGACAAGTGGTGACGCAGGCCATGCAGCCCAGGCAGCGATCCACGTACGGCTCCACTTCAGCCGTGGTCAGCCGGCCTTCCAGCGCCTCTTTCATGAGGATAATGCGGCCCCGGGGCGAATCCGGCTCTTCCCCCATAACCTGATAAGTGGGGCAAGTGGCCAGACAAAAGCCGCAGTGAACGCACTTGTCGACGGCCTCGGCCATGGCCGTTCCCTGGGGGCCAAACGCATCGACCGGGATATCATGTCGCATAAGGTACTCCGATTTAGAGGCGGGAATCGTTAGCAAATCCCGGCGGAAATTCGCATGCGGAATCTGTTCAGTCCGCGTCCTGTTCAAAAGCAGGAAAGCGGCCCGCGGGATCGAGGGTTTGCTTGACGGGCTGGAGGAAGGCGGCGGCAGGACGGCGGCCGACGAGGGGGAAGGCTGCTGCGCCGCGCAACGTCAGGCCCGGCAGCCGTTGCCCGGCCAGCAGGCGGTCCAGATCATGCGCGCTTCCCGGCCAGGCAATCCAAGCCAGATTACCCGCGGCGCTGTAATGGCGCACGGCCCCTGCAGCAGCCAGCGCCGCATCCAGTGCGGGTATGTCGCGGGCCGTTAGCGCCGCCTTGACCAGCATGTCCGCCGCGTTGCCGAAGTCCAGGGCGTTGATGCGCCGCCAGAGGGCTTCATCTTCCGCCGGGGTAAGCAGACGGCTATCCTCCAGCAACTCCTGCACGCGGGCGACGCGCGGGGGCAGCGCCTGTTTTAATCCGCCCAATCTGGCCCAAAGAGTTGCTCCCTTGGGGGCGGGTGCAATATCCAGCGCTTCCCAATCCACCGGCGCAGCAGCCAACTGTTGGACCATACGGGCAGCTTCGGCCATGGTGGGCAATGTCGCCGCAACGGTTGCATAGGCCGCGGGCGCGGGAAAAACTTTGAAGCTCACCTCTACCAGGACGCCCAATCGCCCCAGGCTTCCCGTCATCAGCTTGGGCAGATCAAAGCCGGCGGCATTCTTGACCACCTTGCCGCCGCCGCGCACCAGGCGTCCCTGGCCGTCCACAAAACGGACGCCGATGAGGAAATCGCGCACGCCGCCATACCGCATGCGGCCGGCTCCGCTCACCCCCGCGGCGATAGTCCCGCCCAGGGTCGCGCCCGCGTCCGCCAGGGGCGGATCGAATGGCAGGTATTGACCGTGCTCAGCCAGGGCGTGGCGCACAACGGCCAAAGGCGTACCGGCATAAGCGGTAAAGGTATACTCGCCGGGATCGTACTCGCTGATGCCCCGCAGTCCGCTGAGGTCCAGAGTTCCTACGCCGTCGGCCTGGGAGAGCGCGGGTTTGGTCCCGCCGCCCCGAGCCAATAGCGGCGGCCCGATCATGCTGACGGCCGCCTGCACCTCTTCAATTGTCGTAGCTGAAATTATATTGCGGATGGCGCTCATACGCGTGAGATGATTCCCTGTCGCTCCAATGGATGGGGATGCCGGCTTGCGCTGCTACCTTCGGGTGAGTCGCCGGGCAACATTTTGCCCCGATTGGCCAATTCGTCGGGATCCACGGCCCAACGCAATTCGCGCATGACGTCCAGGTCCACGGGCGTAAACATGCGCGGCATGTACGCGCGTTTTTCCATGCCCACGCCATGCTCGCCGGTAATGGAGCCGCCCGCGTCAATGCAGAGGGTCAGAATTTCGCCGGCTAACTCTTCAGCCCGCTCCAACTCGCCGGGTTTCCGGCCGTCGTACAAAATCAGGGGGTGGAGATTCCCGTCGCCGGCGTGAAACACGTTTGCCACGCGGATATCATATGTCGCGCTCAATTCGTCAATGCGGGCCAGGGTCTCGCCCAGACGACTGCGGGGCACGACCCCATCCTGCACAATATAATCAGGACTGAGGCGCCCCACCGCGGAGAAAGCCCCCTTGCGGCCTTTCCAGATTCGGGCCCGGGCCGCATCGTCTTCGGCCAGCCGCACTTCGTCCGCGCCCGTCTGCTCCATGACCTGCTGCAAGCGGGCAAACTCAGCGTCAACGCTGCCCGCCTCGCCCTCCAACTCCACAATGAGCACCGCGGCCGCGCCGCGCGGATAGCCGGCGTTAACGGACATTTCAGCCGCTTCAATGGCCAACTTATCCATGATCTCCAAGGCCGCTGGCAGGAGTCCGGACGCGACAACCGCGGCGACGGCGTCGCCGGCTGCGGCCAGGGAATGATACGACGCCAGCACGGTGCGCACCTGTTCCGGCCTGGGCAGCAGGCGCAGGGTAATCTCCAGCGCGATGCCGAACAACCCTTCCGACCCGACGAAAAACCCTGTAAGATCCGGACCGACCGGCTCCAGACTCTCGCCGCCCAGCTCAATTACAGCGCCGTTGGGCAAAACGGCCTTGATGCCCAGGACGTGATTAGCCGTCATGCCGTACTTGAGGCAGTGGGCCCCGCCCGAATTGAACGCGACGTTACCGCCGATGGTGCAGATGGGCTGGCTGGAGGGATCGGGCGCGTAATAGAGTCCGTAGGGCGCGGCAGCGTGGGTAACGTGGAGATTCACCACGCCCGGCTCCACCACGGCGATGCGCGCGTCCGGATCCAGGCGCAGGATGCGGTTGAGGCGGTTCAGCGCGATGACGATACCGTCGGCAATGGGCAATGATCCGCCTGAAAGGCTGGTGCCGCTGCCCCGGGCCACGAAGGGCACGTCATGGAGATGGCAGAGCCGCACCGTTTCTATGACTTCATCCGAACTTTCAGGGAGGACCACGGCGCGCGGGCGGCTGCGGAACGCGGTCAGGGCGTCCGATTCATAGGGCGCAAGTTGAGCTGGCTCGCGCAGCAACCGCGCGGGGGGATAAAGAGATTCCAAAGCGGTGGAGAAAGACATGGCAGCAGGCGGCGTGTGAGCAGATGGCAGGTTGCAAAGCAGATGTGGCGCACGGATGCGCCGCACATTCACGCCTCAAATTTTAGCGCATGCATACTGCGTGCGTCAATCGTGGGTGGAAAGCAGAGCGGACGTCAAAAAGGGGAGCAAGCTGATCGTGGATTGAACGCTGTGAAACAGTAGCCCGCGCGCCCATTTTATCGGAGATTTTTCTTATACAATCATTGTGGACTAGAATTTTTCGTTTCAACGTTATCAAATTACGTTCTGGCACAATATGTTTCACGATATGTTTATCGAATACAGCTGCCGACAGATGAAGCAGAGGCTCCCCTTCCATGCTACCGCCATCGAACTCTCTTCGCGCACATTACGTGCGTGCGTTATCCATCGGCTTGCTCGCGATCTTGCTTGCCTTTCCCTTCCTTTCACCTCGCGCCGGGCAGAGCGCATCCTCCTACCAGCCCGCCCCCTTGCCGGAGCAGATTTCCCGGCTGACTGCTGAAGCCGACCTGATCGTCCGCGGTCGGGTCATTGCCGGGACGAGCGGCTGGAATAAAGATCATTCGGCGATTGTTACCCGCAACACAGTTCGAGTTGCGTATGTCGTCGCCGGCGATCAATTCAATGGCAGTCAAAACGAGATCGTCATCTACACTCTGGGCGGCGAACTGCCCGCTGAGGGCATCGGTCTGGGCGTGCCCCACGCGGCCCACCTGGAGCTGGGAGCCGAGGTATTGCTCTTCTTACGCGCCGACTCGGATCGATCCGGCTTTACGGTTGCTGAAGGCAAAGAGGGCGTGCTGACCATTGCAGGCGACCAAGTCACAAATGACGCCTGGCCGGGCGGCCGGGCGCTACCGCCGCTCATGGACAAGATTATTGGGGCCGCGGCCGTTCAGGCTATGCCCGTACGCCTGCCCGCCGATTGGCAAGCGCGGGAAGCGGTGCAGCAAGCAACACGCGTGACCGAGTCGTTACCGCCCCATACGCCGAACACCTTTGTGGATGTAGGTATTCATTGGCCGGGCAATGCGCCCACGGTGCAATATGTGGTTAACATCAACACCGGCCAGGCCGATCAGGGAGACGGCAGCGCAGATGACTTCTTACGCGCCGTGCTACAGGCTGCCCAGACGTGGAATAATGTGAGCAGCGCCGACTTTACGTTCGAGTACCGGGGCGAAACCGTCATCACCGAATTGGGGGATGCGAATGGCCGGAACGAGGTGATCTTCGCCACGGCCGGTCGTGACGGCACGTTGGGCCAGACGCGCTTTTGGTACAATCCGGACACGGCAACGGTGCTGGAGGCCGATATCTGGTTCAACGACTCATATGCCTGGGACGCGACCGGCGCGCCGACAGATAATGAAATCGACTTGCAGAGCGTCGCGCTCCATGAGTTTGGTCATTGGTTTGTGTTGGGCCACGATAGCGACGCGGCGGCCATCATGTACTATGCCATGTCGCCCGGTCAGATAAAGCGAACCCTCTACTCGTCGGACATTGACGGCATCACTTCCATCTATCCGTGTGAAAATCAACCGTGCAGCGGTGAGGCTCCGCCTACGACTACCATGACGGTAACGCCCGTTGCTGTTATACCGACGGACATGCCGACGGTAACGCCGGCTTTTACACCCACGGAGACGCCTCTTGATGTGCCGACGGAAGCGCCGACGATTGAACCCACGACTCCCGTTACCGCGACAACGAAGCCGCCCGAACCGACGCCCATCATCTCTGAGCCGACCCTCACGCCGACTCCCGTCATAACCGCAACCATAACGCCGACCGTCGGCCCCACGGCAACGCCCGGCATCGACCCGACGGAACCGCCGCCCGCGCCCACGGCCGGGGCAACCGAGACCGTAACGCCGACACCGGAGCCGCCCGCGGAGCAAGCCGAGATCCGGCCCGATGAGGAGTCTACCGTACACTTCGGCAATGATGCTGAGCGCCCTGCGTTGGAAATCGATGTGCCTGCAGGCGCGGTGGATCAGCCCACAACGTTAGGCTATACGTCCCTGCCTTCGCCTCCGGTCGGAAGCGACGCCGGCATCTATGCCGGCGTCCGCTTCCGCCTGTCGGCCCGGCAGGATGACGACTGGACGAACGATCTGCATTTTGATGCGCCGCTACGCTTTACGCTCGCTTATCCTGAGCCGGAGGGCGACGCCGATGAGACAGACCTCACGCTCTACCGCTTGGAGAGCAGCGATGGCTCCTGGCAGCGTGCAGCGTGCGGCGATGAAGCGGTTGCAGGAACTGACAACCAGGTAATCAGCGAAGTCTGTAACAACGGTGAGTTTGCGCTCTTCTTCAGCGCCGCGGAGGATGCAAGCGACGGGGTCTTCCTGCCCTTGATTCGGCGATAGTGAGGAGATCGCGGCCAGGGACGATTGGAAAAATTCCTGGGGCAAGGTAGAATCGATCCTACTGATGTCATCAACCAAAGCACCGGGGAGCAGTCCATGAACAGCCTGGATCGGAAAATCACCTTTGGCCAGATTGGCGGGGGACAGGGATCATTTATCGGCGCAGTCCATCGCCGTGCGGCCATTGCAGACGGCAAGACGGAGCTGGCGGCCGGGGCCTTCTCCAGCGACCCGGAGCGAGCCAGAGCCTCGGGACGGGAATTGCTGATCGCGGATGAGCGCAATTATGGCTCCTGGCAGGCGATGCTGGAGCGGGAGAGCGCGCTGCCCGCGGGCGAACGCATCGATTTCGTCAACATCGTTACGCCCAATCACGTCCACTTCGAGCCGGCTCTGGCCTTTGCCCAGGCGGGCATCCACGTGGTGATGGACAAGCCCATGGTCCACAGCAGCGAACAGGCCCAGGCGCTGATAGAGGCCGTGGAAGAAAATGACATCATCTTCTGCCTTACCCACAACTATACCGGCTACCCCATGGTCAAAGAGGCCCGGGATCTGGTGCGGAGCGGACGTCTAGGCGAAATTCGGCGGGTGGTGACGGAATATCCCCAGGGATGGCTGGCCGAAAAGGAAGAGGATGGCGAGAACAAGCAGGCTGCGTGGCGCACGGACCCCACTCGTTCGGGGATTGCCGGGGCAGTGGGCGATATCGGCAGCCACTGCGAAAATCTCATGAGCTACATCACCGGCCTGACGCTTGACTCCCTTTGCGCAGACGTAACGACCTTCGTCCCCGGCCGCCTGCTGGATGATGATGCCAGCGTGCTGCTGCGCTTCACAAACGGGGCCAAGGGCGTACTCTGGTGCTCCCAGATTGCCACAGCCGAAGAGAACGACATCAACATTCGCGTATACGGAACCAAGGGCAGCCTGGAATGGCATCAAGAGCATCCCAATTGGCTCTACTTTAAAGATCCCCATGGTCCGACCCAAATTTACAAGCGGGGCAATCCCTATTTGAGCGCGGCGGCGCAACATGCCACCCATTTGCCTGCCGGTCATCCCGAAGCCTTCTACGAAGCGTTCGCCAATCTCTACCAAAACGTAACCAACACCATCCGCGCGCGCCTTCTCGGCCAGGCGCCGGATGAGCTGGACCTGGACTTTCCCACCGTCTATGACGGCGCGCAGGGCGTTAAGTTCATCGAAAAGGTCATCGAGAGCGGCCGACAAGGCGCTCAGTGGGTGACGTGGTAAGCCGGACGCACTTTAATTGCAGAGCCAAGAAGAGCAGGATACGACGATAAGGGCGGAGCAAGTCCCGCCCTTATCGTCTGCTGAACGATCGCAAGGGTCGCAAAGGAACGAATATTGGTTTACTCTCCATTGGCCTAATCGGCTGCCCTATTCCTTCTCTCCCAACGCATACGTCAGAATATAACAGTGCAGATCGTCTTCTGCATCAATGGTCATGCTGCCCGAAATGCCGGTAAGTTCGCCCGTGCCGGAGTCGGGCACG
The DNA here is from genome assembly GCA_020433455.1 of Caldilineaceae bacterium. GTDB lineage: Bacteria > Chloroflexota > Anaerolineae > Caldilineales > Caldilineaceae > JAGRCP01. Next base: position 22,296 of record JAGRCP010000042.1, read on the forward strand.
ATCTCCAGGATGAGGCGCTGCTCGCCGTCGGCCATAATGCCGTAGTGCTGCAAGACAAAGCCGCCCTCCCTGCCGTGCAGCGCGCCGCGCACCTGCTCGACAGCCGTATAGCCCGCAGAGCCTTCCACCGGGGTGCGAGCCATAATCATCTCGCCTTGACTGGTTGCCGCCAGATCGCCGGCGAATTCCTTATCGATGGACATGCGCCCCAATAGCACGCCGTCTTCGCCTGGAGCATAGCCCTCCAGCGGCTGTAGATTGACCTCAAACGTTCCGGTCGCTTGTCGTTTTAACTCGGTCACTGTTTCCTCCATTCGATAGATACACGATGGGCCGATACACGATGGCCTGCCGATTTCATCCTATCAGGCGCTCAGCCAAACCCCAATTCGGCCGCACACAGTCGGGCGCACATCAATCCCGCATCATCTTGAATCGTATTCAGAGCGTCAGGCCCATAGTTCCACCACGCGGAAAGCACATTCTGAGCGACCCCCCAACGCAGAATTTCTGCGTGCGGCAGATCGAGGATTTCAGCCAGTCGGGCGACGCGTTGCGCAAGCGTCCAGGCCGGGTCCGGCCGGTTGAACAGTTGGTTGCGCAGGAATGCGCCGCACTCGTAGCCTCGGGGGCCCGCCACGCCTTTGGGATCGATGGCCAGCCAGCCCCCACGCGTGGCATTGAGGATATTTTCGTGATGCAGGTCTCCGTGGAGCAGGATCCGTTCGCCCGTGTGTGCAGCGGCAAACATCTCTTCCGCCAGAATAACCAGATCCGCAGGAAAGGGACCGGTCCCGCCGTTAAAGGTCGTACGCAGCCCGGCCATGCCGCGTCCGCCCCACGCAGCCACCGTGTGAAAGGGGTGGCCGGCTTCCGTCGGTCGCCAAAGCCTGCGCATGAGCAAAGCCGCCTGTTCGGTCGCTGCCGCGTCGTCATCCAGCGCGGCCAGGGACGTGCCGGGCAAAAGTCGCTCCAGCAGCAGCATACCTCGCTCAGCATCGCTTGCCAGCAGGCGTACGGCCCCGTTTCCCGCATACCGCGTGAGCGCCAGAATCTCTGTAGTCAACTCAGGATTGGGCACACCCAATTTGAGCACGACGAACGTGCCGTCGCTGCGGCGTGCGGGCGCGACGTAATTATAGGAGAGGGGAAAAGGCGGCTCCAGCGTAAGCCCCAGCGCCGCGGCATATTCATCCAGCAACGCGGGCAGAGCGTCCAGCCAGGCAGCGCCGGCGGGGAACGTTGAAGCGACGGTATGAATAAAATTGGGAGGAAGCTGCATGAACGATTAAGAAAGAATAGGGACTCTTCGGGATGTCATGTGGTTGACTGACGTTGGAGACGTGAATATTTGACTCGTGGAGCGTAAAAGTACACGCCGTTACGCATCACGAGCCACGTTTTAGACAGCAGACCACATGAATTCCAAAAGGGCCAAACAGAAGTTGCAGCAAGAGCCAAAGAAATCGTCAAACGCAAAATTTCAGCTTGACAGGCGGGTTTCTTTCGATTATTATGAAAGCAATTGAAAGAAAATGCAATGATTCGGAAAATTAATGAGTTCTCTCCCCATTCTCTATGCTGAAGAGCGACGTCAATCGATTTTAGAGTTGGTCAATCGCAGTGGCCGCGTTGCGGTAGGCGATCTGAGCAAGCGGTTCGGCGTCTCCAGCGTCACCATTCGTACGGACCTGCAAACGCTGGCCGAGCAGAATCTCCTCGTGCGCACCCATGGCGGCGCGGTCTCCACGGGCCCGGCTGCCGCGGAGATGGCGATTGCCCTGCGCCGAGAACGAAAAGTGCGGGAAAAGCAGCGCATCGGCCGGGCGGGCGCGGCCCTGGCCGCCAATGGCGACGCCGTCTATCTTGATTCCAGCAGCACCTCTCTGGCCATCGCCCGTTTTTTGAAAAGCCGCCGCCTCCTCACCGTCATTACCAACAGCCTCATGATTGTTCAGGAATTGCTGGATGCTCCCCACATTCAGGTTATGTTGACAGGCGGTTCCTTCCAGCGGGAGACGGCCGCATTTGTGGGGCCGTACACCCACGCATTTCTGAATCAGGTGCACATTCAAATCGGCTTTTTCGGCGCGCACGGCATCGCGGCCGAGCCCGGCCTCACTGACATCAGTCCGGAAATTGCCGCGGCCAAGCGCCCCGTGTTGAAGCGTTGCCGGCAGGCCGTGGCTGTCGTGGACGCATCCAAATGGGGGCGGGTGGGGATTGCTCCCTTCGCGGGCATTGACGAAATAGACATCATCATTACCGACGACAGCGCGCCTGCGGATGCGGTTCGTGCCGTAGAAGCCATGGGGGCGGACGTACGATTTGTTTAGCCTGCCTTTTAACCCGAACCGACTCAATCCGCGCTCCATTATCAGACCAGGAATTTCCCGATGCAAATAGCTAAAAATTATCTTATGGATATGGATGGCGTGCTGGTTAAGGGCAGCACGGCCATCCCCGGTGCGGCCGACTTTATCGACCGGCTCAACGAGCGGGAGATTCCTTATCTCGTACTCACCAATAACCCGCTTTACACGCCGCGTGATCTGTCGCACCGCCTGATTACCGCGGGCCTGTTCGTGCCCAGCGAGCGGATCTTTACGTCGGCCATGGCAACCGCCATGTTCATCAGCCGGCAGCGCCCTGAAGGCAAGGCGTACGTCATCGGCGAGAGCGGTCTCACCACTGTGATTCACGACGCAGGCTACGTCATCACCGAAAGCGACCCGGACTACGTCATTTTGGGCGAAACGTCGGGCTACAACTTCTCCCAAATTACCAAGGCCATTCGCCTCATCGTAGACGGTGCGCGCTTCATCGCCACCAACCCGGATCCGTCCGGACCGAGCGAAGACGGCATCGTGCCCGCGTGCGGGGCCATGGCCGCGCTCATCGAAGCGGCCAGCGGCGTCGCGCCCTTCTACGTGGGCAAGCCCAATCCGCTGATGATGCGCACTGCGCTCAACTACCTGGGCGCCCATTCGGAAGAGACCGTCATGATCGGCGACCGGCTGGAGACCGATATCGTCGGCGCGGTGAGCAGCGGGCTGGAGACCATCCTGGTTCTTACCGGCGTCACAAAGCGGACGGATGCGGATCGCTTTCCCTATCAGCCCGATCACATTGTCGATTCTATTGCCGATGTAGCCGCCCTGTTTGATGCTGAAAATTCCTAATTTTTTCATTCTTCAAAGGATTTCCTATGCCCACACCCATTCTTCTGCCCAAACTGGGCAATTCAGTTGAAGCCTGTATTCTGGTGGATTGGAAAGTTGCCGTCGGCGATGAAGTGGCTGAAGGCGACGTCATCGCCGAGGTCGAGACGGATAAAGCAATCATGGAAGTCGAGAGCACGGCCGCGGGCACGGTGCTGGCCCTGCTCTATGCGGCAGGCGACGACGTACCCGTGTTAGCCGAATTGGCCGTCGTGGGTGAAGCGGGGGAGGAAGTTGTCATTGAAAATGAAGAATCAGTAACGGTTAATGAGGCAGCCGAACCTGCTGCTCCGAAATCGGTAACGGAACCAAGCGCACCCGTCACGCCGGAATCTGTCGCCCAAGCTCCCCAGTCCGGGGCTCGGCCTTCCCCCCGCGCGCGCAACCTGGCCGAACGCAAGGCAATTGACGCCTTTGCCCTGGTCGGCAGCGGGCCGGGCGGCCGCATCATCGAGCGGGACGTGGAAGCGGCTTTGCACGCTCGGCCCAGGCTTAGTCCGGTGGCGGAAGCCAAGCTGGCTGACGGCGATTACACCGCGCCCGAACGGGGCAGCGGTCCCGGCGGCCGCATCATGGCCAAGGATCTGGTCGCCAAGGGAGAAGCACGCGTGGCGGAAAGCGACGCAGCGCTGCCTGCCGCGCCTGAAGCGGCCGCTGCATCTCCCGCCCTTACGCCCATTAAAGGCATCCGCAAGGTCATCGCCGATCGCATGCTGGAGTCCATGCAGACGACGGCGCAACTCACCCTGCACGGCAACGCGGACGCCCGCGCGCTCAAAGCGTTACGCGCCCGCTTCAAGGCCAGCGAAGAGTCCCTGGGCCTACAGCGCATCACCATCAACGATCTGGTCCTTCTGGCCGCGGCCCGGAGCCTGATGGAGCACCCCGCCCTCAACGCGCTCTTCCGGAACGGCGTCATCGAACAGTATCCGACCGTGCATCTGGGCATTGCCGTGGATACGCCGCGCGGGCTCATGGTTCCCGTGGTGAACAATGCCCAGGCATTGAGCCTGAAGGCGCTCTCCGATGAGAGCAAGCGCCTGGCCGACGCCTGCCTCAACAACCGCATCACGCCCGACGAGCTGACGGGCGGCACCTTTACGGTGACCAATCTGGGCGCATTCGGCGTGGAGCGCTTCACACCGGTCCTGAATCTGCCCCAGGTAGCAATCCTGGGCGTGGGCGGCGTAGCGCTCGCCCCCGTGGAAGAGCAGGGCGAAGTCATTTTTGCGCCCCATATCGGGCTCTCCCTTACCATCAACCATCAGGTAGTGGACGGAGCGCCCGCGGCCCGTTTCCTCCAGACGCTGAGCCGTAATCTGGCGAATATCGATCTGCTGTTGGCTATGTAATTGGCGATGTAAACAGAAGCGCGAAGAGAGAAGATTCGATCTTTCTTCTTCCACCTTTCGGAGAAAAATATCTCATGACCAAAACGATTACCATTGATCCGGCCGTTGTGCGCGACAAGGCGACGGTCGCGGTTGCGGATGTGCCCATCAACGTTTATGCACCGAATCCGGCCGCGGAGAAAAAGCTGTACGGCGCAGACGGCTTGACGCGCATGTACCGAGACATGGTCTTCATCCGCGAATTTGAAACCATGCTGGACCGCATCAAGCGGGAAGGCTCCTACGAGGGCATTGAGTACAACCATCGGGGACCCGCCCATCTTTCCATCGGCCAGGAAGCGTCGTCCGTAGGCCAGGCCTATCACCTGACGCCCGACGACTTTATTTTCGGCTCCCATCGCAGCCACGGCGAGATTATCGCCAAGAGCCTTTCGGCAATTGCCAAGCTGGATGAAGCCGCGCTTCAGTCCATCATGGAGACATACCTGGACGGCGCGCCCCTGCGCGTGGTGGAAAAGTTCGAGCATGCGAGCGTACGCGATCTGGCTATCGACTATGTGCTGTACGGCACGCTGGCCGAAATTTTTGGTCGGGCTAACGGCTTCAACAAGGGCATGGGCGGCTCCATGCACGCCTTCTTCCCGCCCTTCGGCGTCATGCCCAACAACGCCATTGTGGGCGGCTCGGCCGATATTGCCACCGGCTCGGCCCTCTTCAAGCGCATCAACCGGCGGCCGGGCATCGTGATTGCCAACATTGGCGATGCGTCCATGGGATGCGGCCCGGTGTGGGAAGCCATGATGGTAGCGGCCATGGATCAGTATCGCACCCTGTGGGCGGAGGAGATGGGCGGCGCGCCCCCCATGATCTTCAACTTCATGAATAACTTCTACGGCATGGGCGGCCAGCCCGTGGGTGAAACCATGGGCTTCCAGGTATTGGCCCGGGTAGGCATGGGCGTCAATCCGGAATCCATGCATGCCGAGCGGGTGGACGGCTACAATCCATTGGCTGTAGCCGACGCGATTGCGCGCAAGATGGAAATCCTCAAGGCGGGACGCGGGCCCGTGCTGCTGGACACCATCACCTATCGCTTCTCCGGCCACTCCCCTTCCGACGCGATGGCCTATCGCACCAAGGAAGAGCTAGACCTGTGGCGAGAGCAGGATTCCATCATCGGCTATCGGGATTATCTGCTGGAAAACGAACTGGCGGACGAGGACGCGCTGGGCGGTTATCCGGATGAGATCGTGGCGCGGCTGGTACGCGTGCTGAACGCAGCGGCGTCGCTGGATACGTCGCCCCGGGTCAACGTCTACAGCGACGCAATCGGCGACATGATGTTCTCCGATACGCCGACGGAAAAGATGGCGGCGGGCGAGGCGGAGACGCTTATCCCGCTGGAGGATACGCGACTGGCTGCTACCCAGGCCAAGAATCGCTTCGGCCTGGATGCGAGCGGCAAGGCCCTGCCCAAGCTGCGCACTCTCACCTATGCGGAAGCGCTCTTCGAAGCCATGATTCACCGCTTCTACATCGATCCCACCATGGTTGCCTACGGTGAGGAGAACCGGGACTGGGGCGGGGCGTTTGGCGTCTATCGCGGTCTGACCGAAGCGTTGCCTTACCATCGCCTCTTTAACACGCCGATTTCCGAGGGCGCGATTGTGGGCTCGGCGGTGGGCTACGCCCTGAGCGGCGGTCGGGTGGTGGCGGAGTTGATGTATTGTGATTTTATGGGTCGGGCAGGCGATGAAATCTTTAATCAGATGGCCAAATGGCAGGCCATGTCCGCGGGCGTGCTGAAGATGCCGCTTGTGCTGCGGGTTTCCGTCGGTTCCAAATACGGCGCACAGCACTCCCAGGATTGGACGTCGCTGGCAGCCCACATCCCCGGCCTCAAAGTCTACTTCCCGGCCACGGCCTATGATGCCAAGGGAATGCTCAACCTGGCCCTGCGCGGCACGGATCCCGTCGTCTTTTTCGAGAGTCAGCGCCTCTATCCCGAGACGGAAACGCTGGTTGAAGGCGGCGTACCGGTAGAGTATTACGAAGTGCCCGAAGGCGAGCCCGCGGTGCGGCGCAGCGGCCGGGACGTCACCCTGATTACGCTGGGAGCGACGCTTTACCGTGCGATGGAAGCGGCGGATGAGTTGCAGTCCAAGTACGGCGTTAGCGCGGAAGTGATTGACGCCCGCTTCCTGAATCCTCTGAACTACGCGCCCATGCTGGAATCAATCAAGAAGACGGGCAAGGTCGTTCTGGCATCCGATGCCTGTGAGCGAGGCTCGTTCCTCCACACCATGGCGTCGAATCTGACCCAGCTGGCCTTCGATTACCTGGACGGCCCCATTGCCGTGGTCGGCGCGCGCAACTGGATTACGCCGCCGGCTGAAATGGAAGAGGGCTTCTTCCCCCAAAAGGAATGGATCATCGACGCGCTGCATGAACGCGTGCTGCCCCTGGCCGGCCATGAAGTAACGACACGCCAGGCGACAAGCGAGATTCTGGTTCAGAATCAGGCTGGGATTTAGGCGCAGGCCGCGGGGCGCCTGCGTCCCCGATGTCAGCAATAGTTGATAAACAGATGCGCGCCCCGTGATCCGCGAGCTTTTGCTCGACGATCATCAGGGGGCGCGCATCACGCGTTAGAGAGACTTTCCGGCTCGCAGGAAGGTTATCCCCCGCTGCCGGGACGGGGCGGCGGGCTTCCGCCGGGAGGCATCCCGCCCGGACCGCCATTGCTGCTGCCGGTTCCTACGGTAGCCATATCAACGCCGATATCGAAGATGGCTGCATACCCGTCACCAGCAACACTGGGATCCAGCAACAGCAGATCCTGGTAGATGTTGTCTGTGGCGTTGGTGGTATCGGGCAGTCCCTTGTCGGCATAGGGCTCGCGGGTGAAGACCTGATTGGTGAATTCATCCGGGAAGAAGAGCTGGGACGTGAAGACCAGGTCCTCAGTGGGATGAACCTTGAAGTGAATGTGGACGCAGCGACTTGAGTACCAACCGGGATAGATGGTGGTGAAGGTCGCCAGACCATTGGCATCGGTCACCTGCGTACCCCGCAGCCATGTCTCACCGCTGGTATTGAAGCCGGGATCGTTTACGCCTGAATACCAGCCTTCAGCATCGCAGTGCCAGATTTCCACCGCCGCGCCTTCCAGGGGCGTACACGCTGCGTCGGTCACTTCCGTCACCCGGAAGGTCAACGTCAGGGCCGCGCCGGCCTTTCCTTCACGCACATCAGAACGCAACTGGTCCACATCCACATAGTAGGGGCCTTCCGTCACTTCCGGGCGCACGACGCAAGCAGGCGCAGCTGTACTGCCTGCCGCCTGGGTGATGGCCTCATTGGCGGCCTCAGCCGTGGCGTTGGCTGCGGCGACTTCGGCCTGGGTGGTCGGGCTGACCGCGGTGGCGCCTTCCGACGGCAGCGTTCCATCGGATTGGCTTGCGGGCATACACGCGGCCAGAGCCAGGGCGCTGCCGGCTGAGCCGAAAAGGGTCAGTACTTCCCGTCGGCTTAAAATACGGCCGATCGGGATATCGTCTTCATCGGGGATGTGATGCAAGCTTGGTTCGGTCATAGTTCCTCCTTGTAGGAATGACGCAACAGGATGATGCAGCAGATTCGCAGGTCCATTCTATTTAGCGACCGTTAAGGAATTGTGAAGAGTCGGTGAGTTTTTTGCGGTTATCGGCTTTGGGAATGCGTCGGCTGCAGGCCAACTAACCCTTGATGCCCGAAACCGAAATCCCCTGGATGAAAAGGCGCTGGGCCAGGAAGAAGACGACCAAGACAGGCAGCATGGTCACCAGAGAAGCGGCCATAAGATAGGCCCAATTGACCTGAAACGAGGAGCGGAAAAAGTTCAGCCCCAGCGCCACAGTGTAAAGTCGCTGATCATGAAGGTAGATGAGGGGCGTGAGGAAGTCGTTCCACGTGAACTGGAAGGTAAAAATGGCGACAGTGGCAATAGCCGGCATGGAGAGGGGCAAAATGATGCGGTAAAGGATCTGTGCCAGATTGGCCCCGTCTATGCGTGCAGCGTCTTCCAGCTCATTGGGGATGCGCAGGAAAAATTGACGCAGGAGAAAAATATAGAATGCGCTGCCGAAGTAAGCAGGCACAATCAGCGGCAGAAAAGTATTGACCCAGCCGAGGCGATTGAAGAGCACGTAGAGGGGCGCCATCGTCACGGGATAGGGCAGCATGAGCGTGGCCAAAACCAGGATAAAAAGCGTATCCCGGCCGGGCGCGCGCAGGCGGGCGAAGCCATAGGCCACCAGCGTGCATGAAAGCACATGGCCGACAATGACCATCAGCGTGATAAACGCCGTGTTGAAACTGTAGCGGCCAAAGGGCACATAGGTCAGCGCTTCCCGATAGTTCTGCCAGCGCACAGGGTGCGGGATCAGCCGCGGAGGCATCTCAAAGACCTGATACTCCGGCTTGAGAGAGGAGGAGAGCATCCAAATCAGGGGCAGGAGAAAAATAGCGGCGACAATAACCAGGATCGCCGTAGCCAGCCAATGTTGAAGACGCGCCCGGCGCTTCCAGTTGGGCTCATCCGGCAGTTGCGTTGCGCGGGTCATTTATTCCGACCCTCCGCCGTAGTAGACCCAGCTTCGGGCCGAGCGCACTACCAGCAAAGTCAGCAACAGGATGATCACAAAGAGAACCCAGGCCAGGGCTGAGGCATACCCCATCTGGAAAGTCTGGAAAGCATTGCGATAAATGTAGAGTACGTAAAAGAGGGTTGAGTCCAGCGGTCCGCCATTGGTTGCTACGAATGCGCTGGTAAAAGTCTGAAAGGTAGAGATGATGCTCAGCACCAAATTGAAGAAAATGGTCGGCGTAAGCATGGGCAGGGTGATGCTCAGGAAAGAACGCCCCTGGCCCGCGCCGTCTATGGCCGCCGCTTCGTACAGCGCAAGGGGAATATCCTTGAGTCCGGCCAGGTAGATGATGGCTGTACGCCCCAGCCCCCAAATGCTCATGAGCCAGAGCGCGTAGAGGGCAGTGTGAGGATCGGTGAGCCAACGCGGTCCGGGAATGCCGAAGAGGCCCAAAAATGCGTTGACCAACCCCGCTTCAGGATGGAGCAGCCACATCCATACAACCACAAAAGCTACGCCGGCCAGTACTGACGGCAGGTAAAAAATGGTGCGGAAGATGCTGATGCCCCGCACCCGCTGGTTCATGAGCAGAGCCAGGACCAGCCCGCCGATGAGTTCGGTGGGGACATATAGGAGCGTATACGTAAGGGTAACGCGCAGAGATTGCCAAAAAAGGGGATCTTCCCGGAAAAGGCGCTGATAGTTCGCCAGGCCGATGAAGCGCGGGTCGCGCAACAAGTCCCAGCGATGGAAGCTCATCCACAGGGACGCGAGCATCGGGCCCAACACAAAGAGCAGGAAGCCAATGATCCAGGGCGAAATGCAGAGATAGAAAGCGACGGTTTCCCGCCGCTTGATGGAGTGTGAAGCAGCCATAACAAACAAATAGACCGCGGGTAAAGCAGACGCACTGAATTCAAACATTTTTCAGCCTGCATCCGCTTTACCCGCAGGCCTATTCTTCCTGGGCGGTTTCGAGGGCGGCTTGCGCTTCCTGGGCGGCGGCCGCCGTCAATTCGGCTGCATCTGCGCCGGGATCCAGGATTACCGTTTCCAGAACTCGACGCAAGGCGGGGTCTGCGGCCTGACCCCAATAAGGCGTAAAGACATAGGCGCGGGGAACCAACCGATCCAGCTCGCCCAGCCAGGCGCCTTCAATGGGATCGTCATTCAGGCCGGCTTCCTCCGCGACCGAAGCGACTGCGGGCAGCGCCCAATCCTGCCACACTTCCGCGCCCTCGGGTCCGGCATAGAATTTCAGGAAACGCCATGCAGCTTCAGGATATTCGGTCCCGCTGTAGATGCCGAAGCCGCCCCAGAAGAGCACATTCGCATCCACCGCATCGGCGGGCGTACCTACTACGCCCAGGTCGATGTTGGGGTTCTCCAACATGCCGCTTTGGGGCCAGCGGCCAAAGATGCGCATGGCGGCCTGGCCATTGTCAAATTCGCTGTTGCCGCCGCCGAAGGCGCTCATATCAGCCGGGAGCGGTGCAACTTTATAAGTTTGATACAGGTCCTGGTAAAACTGTACGGCCGCGGTGGTTTCGGGTGAATCCATGTACCCGATAAAGGTGGAACCGTCTTCGCTGATAAGCGAACCGCCGGCCGCAGCCACCCAGTACTCAAAACCGGTGGTCCACGGCCCGGGCAACTGGATGCCCCACAGATCGGTTGTGCCGTCGCCGTCGGTATCTTTGGTCAACTCGCCGGCAATGGCGACCAGATCATCCCACGTCCAGCCCGCCTCAGGATAGGCCACGCCATATTCATCAAAGATCTTTTTGTTGTAGTAGACGCCCAGGGGAGAGTAATCCTTGGGCAGGAACCACTGCCGACCGTCCCACTGGCCGGGCTCCAGCAAGCCGGGCAGATAAACGCTGGTGTCCAGGCTGTCATCACCGGCGATAAAATCGTCCAGCGGAAGGAAGGCTTCAGCGGCTACAAACTGGGGCACTGCATCGTCGCCGATGTTCATGATGTCCGGCGCATCGTCGGCCACGATCTGGGTTAGTAAACGCGCATAATAGTCACTGCCCGAAACGGGCTCTAACTGCACTTTGATATCAGGATTGGCTGCTTCAAAGCGGCGAATGATCTCCTGATGGGGCTTGAGACCTTCACCGCTATCGCCCGTGCCGACGCGCAGAACGATCTGCCCGCCGGATGGGCCGCCTTCGGCCGCAACGTCGCCCGTTTCCTGTACGGGAGCGGCGCACGCAGCCAGAACCAGCAGCAGCGCACTTGCCAGAACAGGCAGAAGATATTGCCGCCGGCGATTGCCTCTCTTCATGGGGATGACTCCTTTGGATAGAATGTCTTGATGGAAGCGGCGCCGCGGGCGGCTGTAAAGGCGCAACCCCTCCCGTCAATTGGTTTGGGATAGGGCCAAACAATATTGACGCCGCTGCCGTCAGCATAGCAACGATAACGAATCGCGTCGGGAAGATACTTACCAGTTGCAAGCGGGTAACAAAGAGTGAACGGAATATCCGACGGAAGCCGGATACCATGTAGTTGACTGACGCGGGAGGCGTGAATATTTGACAAGCGCAAATTCCCGCTGCTATAGTGCGGCGCAACAATTGAAACTCTTATCCAGAGAGGTGGAGGGACCGGCCCTGTGAAACCTCGGCAACCGGATGGGGGAAGAAGGCGTTCCCGCATTTTGGTGCCAAATCCGGCAGAGCAATCTGGAAGATGAGAGGGCGGCGGGTGCGCCCGCGAGCGTCACCGATCTGATGACTCCCTCTCTATGTGAGAGGGAGTTTTTTTATTAACGGGTGATGGACCGCACCTGATGCGGACAGGGCGGATTTCCCGTCATACGTTCATCTGATACAATCCGCCGTCTACCGCTGCATCTATTTTTGTTGTCATATATTTTGTCATAGCGCAGGAGTCAGTCAACATGATCGTTATGAAGTTTGGCGGTACGTCCGTCGGGAATGTGGAAGCCTTTCAGCAGGTATCGCATGTGGTTATTCGGGCCGTAGAGCAACAGGCCGAGACCGAGCGGCCGGGCGTGATAGTGGTCACCAGCGCCATGAGCGGCGTGACGAATTTGCTGATTGAGGCAGCTCAACGCGCGGCCCAGGGTGATCAGAATTACTATGATGAAGTGCAGGACAGCTTGCTTTTGAAGCATCAGGTCGTAGCCGGACGCCTGATTGAAGAAGGCCAGGAGCGAGCCGCACTCTCCCGTATTCTGGACGAACGCCTGCATCAATTCGCCCGCCTGTGCAGCAGCATCAATGTGCTGGGCGAATTAACCGATCGGGGACTGGACGTCGTCAGCGGCCTGGGCGAACGCATGAGCGCGCCGTTACTGGCCGCGGTTTTGCGCGCGGCGGGCGTAAAAGCCGAATTCGTCGATGCCGGCGATCTTATCGTCACCGATGAGGTTTTCGGCGGGGCCGCGCCCATCATGCACGCCACCGAAAAGCGCTGCCGCGAGAAGCTCCTGCCCATGCTGGAAGAGGGCATTGTGCCTGTGATTACCGGTTTTGTGGGCGAGACGGAGAGCGGCATTCCGTCAACGCTGGGGCGGGGCGGCTCAGATTTTTCCGCGGCTATCATCGGCGCGTGCGTAGATGCGGATGAAATTCAGATCTGGACTGACGTCAACGGCGTACTTACGGCGGATCCGCGCATTGTGCCCGACGCCCGCAGCCTGAATGAACTGAGTTACGAAGAAGTGGCTGAACTGGCCTATTATGGGGCCAAAGTGCTTCATCCCAAGACGGCCACGCCCGCGGTGGAGAAGAAGATTCCCCTGCGCGTGCTCAACACCTTTGAGCCGGATTATCCGGGCACCCGCATTGTGGAGCAAGCCCAATCTTTGAGCAGCGGCACAGTCAAGGCTATCAGCGGCATTCGGGCCATGAATATGATCACCGTGGCCGGGCGGGGCATGATGGGCGTACCGGGCATTGCCGCCCGCACTTTCGGCGCGGTAGCGCGGGTGGATGCCAACGTCCTCATGATCAGCCAGAGCAGCAGCGAGCAGAGCATCTGCTTCGTGGTGCCCGCCGACGCAGCAGCCATGGTCGTAGGCGAGCTGCAGGCCGAGTTCGAGAAGGAACTGGCCCGGCATTATATTGATAATATCAGCGGCCACCCCGATGTGGTTGTCATTGCCGTGGTCGGGGCGGGGATGCGGGGTACGCCGGGCCTGGCAGCCGGCATTTTTTCCGCTCTGGGGGAAGCGCGCATCAACGTCATCGCCATTTCGCAAGGTTCCAGCGAGGCCAACGTGAGCCTGGTGGTGGAGGAAAAGCAAATTACCAAAGCGCTTCAGGCCATTCATCGCAAGTTTGAGTTGCATAAGCCGACTCATGAGCGCGTAAAAGGATAAATCATCCATTCGGAACCGCCGCCGCAGCTATGCTATAATCGGCGCCTACAGAAGAGCGGGTGCAGCCAGGATTTGTGCCCGCTCTTTTTTGCACATTGATTTCAGACGACCTTTTTGACCCCATTCCACAGGTTGGGAGTTTTATTGCCATGCGTGAAGTTCCGTTAATTATTGTGGGTATCGGCGGCGTGGGCCGCATGCTGCTCGCCCAGATTATCAGCAAACGCAGGCTTCATGCCGAACGATATGGAGTCACTCTGGGCGTGATCGCCGTATGTGACAGCCGCAGCGCTGTCCTCGAATTAGGGCAGGGCATCAATGACGCCAATCTCGAAGACGTGATTGAATTGAAGGCGGCAGGCGGCAGTTTGGACGAACATGCGTTAGGCGGCCGCGAGTACGCGGGCCTGGCGGAACTCGTTACGGCCGTCGGGCGCCCCGGCGTCATCGTCGTAGATCTCACGGCGACAGAACACACCATTCCCGGCCTGCTTTACAGTGTGGAGCAGGGTTATCGTATTGTCATGGCCAACAAGAGGCCGCTAACCGCTACCCAGGAGGTTTACGACCGGCTCACCCGAGCCGGCGTCACCGTCGGCGGTCGCCAGGGGGAGGACGGAACTGATTACAAGCAGCTCCTGCCCGTACGCTGGGAGACGACCGTGGGCGCGGGCCTGCCCGTCATTTCCACCCAACAGCGCCTGGTGGCGTCCGGTGATCAGGTTCATCGCATTGCCGGAGCTTTCAGCGGCACCTTGGGGTACGTCATGGCGGGGCTGGAAGAAGGACGAGCGTTCAGCGCTATCGTGCGTGAGGCCTACGACCAGGGCTATACTGAACCGGATCCACGCGACGATCTGAGCGGCGCGGACGTGGCGCGTAAGGCGCTCATCCTGGCCCGGGGGTTGGGATGGTCGTTGGAAATGAGCAAAGTGGACGTCACTCCGCTCTATCCGGCCGAGCTGGATAACCTGAGCGTTGAGGAATTCCTCGACGCCCTGCCCGCGCTGGACTCGGCATGGGCGGAGCAGGTCCAGGCCGCGCAGAACGAGGGCGCTGCGCTGCGCTATGTCGCGCGCATTGAGGACGGTCAGTGCGTAGTCGGGCCGGCCGCGGTCGCCAAAAGCAGTCCTCTGGGCAATCTTTCCGGTACGGATAATTTGATCGAATTTCATAGTCGCTGGTATAGTCCGACGCCTCTGGTGATTCAAGGACGCGGAGCCGGTATCGAGGTAACGGCCGCGGGCGTGCTGAGCGACATTATCGAACTGACAACAATACGATATAGATAATATCGGAGATAGAGAACATGAACCAGCCGAAAGTAAAAGTAGGCGTATTGGGGGCGACGGGGGCCGTGGGCCAGCGCTTCGTCCAGATGCTGCAAGGCCACCCCTGGTTTGAAATTACGGCGCTTTGCGCATCAGAGCGGAGCGCGGGCAAAGCATACGCCGACGCCTGTACGTGGACCATTCGCGGCGATATGCCTGAACACTTGCGCAATGTGATCCTTCGGCCGTGCGAACCGAACATTGATGCGCAGCTCGTCTTTAGCGCATTGCCGGCCGACAGCGCAACGGAAATCGAAATGGCCTTCGCCCAGGCGGGCTATGGCGTTTGCAGCAATGCCCGCTCCTATCGTTATGATGCGGATGTGCCGCTCCTCATTCCCGAAGTTAATCCTGAGCATATCCAGCTTATTGACGTACAGCGGCGCAAGCGGGGCTGGGAAGGCTTCATTGTCACCAATCCCAATTGCAGCACCACGCACCTGGTCAGCGCATTGCACCCTCTCCACGTGCGCTTTGGCGTACGCAAAGTTTTCGTCGTCACCATGCAGGCCATCAGCGGCGCGGGGTATCCCGGCTTGAGCGCCATGGACCTGCTGGACAATGTGGTGCCCCACATCGGCGGCGAAGAGGAGAAGATGGAGAAGAAGGAGCCCCATAAGCTTCTCGGTTTTTTCAACGGCGCAGAAATCGACTATGCGGATATGGTTATCAGCGCACACTGCAATCGGGTGCCCGTGCGCCACGGGCATCTGGAGGCCATCAGCGTCGAGTTCGCAGAAACGCCCGACGAAGCGGAGATTCTTGCAGCCTGGCGCGATTATTATCCGCTGCCCCAGCAGCTGCAATTGCCCCATGCGCCCCAGCCGGCAATCCTCTACAATGAGGCGCCCGACCGGCCCCAGCCCAGAATGGATCGGCTGGCGGGCAGCGTGCCGGGTATGGCGACGGTTATCGGTCGCCTGCGGCCCGATCCGCTCTTTGATTATAAGTTTATCGCCTTGGGACACAACACCATCCGCGGCGCGGCAGGCGGCAGTTTGCTTAATGCGGAGTTGCTGCTGACCCAGGGCTATCTGGGACGAGAGGCGGCGGCGCTGGCGCAGACGCTGCAAGTAGCATAGAATAGCCGACACTGCGTAACGGAATACGCGGTATGCAGTACGCAACACCCAAATCTGCATCGTGATTGTTATATCTGTTTAACGGGGGCGCGACGTGAATATGCTTTCAGCAACCAATTCCACGGCCGAAGCGAAAACGACGCCGCAAGCAAATGGCGGCGCAGAGTTTCCTTTCCAAAACTACGGACGCGGAACTTTAGCCGATTTGTGCGGTGATTTGGTGCTCTATCGCAGTCTGGAGCCGCTGGATACGCGGCTGCCCAAGATCCGTCGCGCCCTCTATGAAACCGGCCTGGCCGGCGATCTCAGGCCGCGCAAGCAAGACAGGGAATACGCACGTATAGCGCTCTTCTATGCCGAAGCCGCCCGACGTCTGGCCGGCCGCGAGGAGCCGCTTCAGGAACTCCTCTTTGTGGGCGACACGTTATATAACGACGGCGGCGCATTCCTGAACATGATTGCAGAGAGCGATCTGCGCGGCGCGTGCTTTATCGGCGTGGAAGAGCCGACAGAAGAGCCGGCCCATAGCCTGAACGACGGCATATACATGGCCAATCGCTGGGCGTCCATCGCGGATTGGGCCGCGTCCCTGCGGGCGGACGGTTTTCAACTGGGTGAAAATACGGTCGTCATTATGGATATCGACAAGACCGCGCTGGGGCCAAAGGGCCGCAACGACAAGGTGATTGACCAGGCGCGCATCCAGGGCGCCTATAAAACCATGACGGCCCTCCTGGGCAAGGAATTAGATAAAGAGTCCTTTATCAACATCTACCAGGAAATCAACCAGGCCAAGTATCACGCGGTGACCAAAGATAATCAGGATTACCTGGCCTATATCTGCCTGGTGATAACCAGCGGCATGCTTACCATGGATGAATTGGAGAAGGAAGTGCTTGACGGCAGCCTGACCAGCTTTGACCAGTTTACGCGGCTGGTAGATATGCGCATGCTGCTCAATGCCGGAGGCGGGGAGGGGCTGCGCCAGGCCCATGACGCGGTGGTTATGAGCGTGCGCAACGGCGATCCGACGCCCTTTAAGCGCTTCCGCCGCCAGGAGTTTGTCGAGACCGTCGGGCGGATGGGGTGCATGGAAGACGATGCTCCCGTGGCCGACATGCTGGCGCAGGAAATCACCCTCACGGAAGAAGTGTATGCGCTGGCGGAATGGCTGCGCGGGCGGGGGTGTATCGTGATGTGCCTCAGCGATAAGCCGGATGAAGCGTCCATCCCCGATCCCCGTCACGAAACCGACTTACCGCCCATCCACAAGGCTGAAACGCACCGCGTCGGAGTCGATATTCGCCCAGCGTTGGCCGTCATTGCATAGGTTAAATGTCGGCAGGCCCGAATGCAGGCGAATCGATTAGGCAACCAGTGAAGCGTGGAGCGTGAACGACAAAACAACTTGTCACGCTTCACGCCTTTTTATTGCAGATCAGCCGGATTTCAGGCGGAGGCGGCTTACGGTAGTTCGGCAACTCTTGATCTATACTATCTTTCTTACCTTTACGTTTTGTGGTTCTGTGAGTTTTTTGGGGGTTGCAGGCGCGTGGTCTTGCCTCCGCTTCTACCCTACCAATTAAGCAGAGCGCCCGTTTTGATAAATTGACGTTCAATAAAAAAAGTAAAAATATCCTATGGCAGATAAAGAAAATCGCCCCCAGCGCAATAAAAATCAGGAACCGGACGGACCGAATATCAGCGGCCTCTCGCGCGGTTGGTTCTGGATCGTCCTTATTATCGCGGTGATCTTTGGGTCACGCTTCTTCTTCTCCTCCAATGTTGACAATGCCGACATCATCAGCCTGAATCAAGCAGCTGCATTGGTGACCGATCAGGAAGTGCGCACCATCGCCGTACAGGGTGAGCAAGTAACGCTGACTCTGAAAAACGGAGACGTTCTCAACACGCGCAAGGAAGCGGACGAGAGCTTGCTCAACACGCTGCGCGCGCTCAACGTGCCGGAAGAGCGACTCGCAGATTTGCCGATTGAAGTGCAGAGCATCCCCAACAGCAGCGCGATCTTCCAATGGCTGCTGATGTTCCTGCCCATGCTGCTCATCTTCGGCTTTTTTATTTTCATTATGCGCCAGGCTGGGGGTGCGGGGCAGAACCGGGCCATGCAGTTTGGCCGCAGCCGCGCGCGCAAAATGGAGGGGGCGGATCGCCCCACGGTTACGTTCGAAGACGTCGCCGGCTCCGATGAGGCCAAGCAGGAACTGACCGAGGTGGTGGAGTTCCTGCGAGAGCCGGAAAAATTTGCTGCGCTGGGCGCGCGCATTCCCAGCGGCGTCCTCATGATTGGCGCGCCGGGTACGGGCAAGACGCTGCTGGCCAAAGCGGTGGCCGGCGAAGCGGGCGTGCCGTTCTTCAGCGCTTCCGGTTCGGAATTTGTAGAAATGTTCGTGGGCGTAGGCGCCAGCCGCGTGCGCGATCTCTTTGAACAGGCCAAGAAAAACGCGCCGTGCATCATCTTCATCGACGAGATCGACGCGGTTGGTCGTCATCGCGGCGCCGGCATGGGCGGCGGAAATGACGAGCGGGAACAGACGCTCAATCAAATTCTGGTGGAGATGGATGGTTTTGATTCGGATACCAATATCGTCATTATTGCCGCAACCAATCGTCCCGACATTCTCGATCCCGCGCTGTTGCGCCCAGGGCGCTTTGACCGCAAGGTCGTTGTTGATCGGCCGGATCGCCGCGGGCGCGAACAAATTTTGCGCGTCCATGCACGAGGAAAGCCGATTGCCCCCAATGTTGACCTGGACGAAATCGCCGGTCAGACGCCGGGCATGGTCGGCGCAGATCTGGAGAACCTGATCAACGAAGCCGCGATTCTGGCCGCACGGCGCAATAAGCGCACCATTTCCATGGACGAGCTGCGCGAATCCATCGAACGGGTCATGGCCGGTCCTGCCCGGCGCAGCCGGGTGCTGGATGATCGGGACCGCAAGACCATCGCCTACCACGAGTCGGGCCACGCCATCGTTATGGAGACCCTGCGCCACACGGATATGGTCAACAAAATCACCATCGTGAGCCGCGGTCAGGCATTGGGATACGTCATGCCCCTGCCCGAGGAGGACCGCTCGTTAAAAAGCCGGGCCGAGTTTGAAGATGAACTGGCCGGCCTGTTAGGCGGGCGCGTGGCCGAGGAGATCATCTTCGGCGAACCGTCCACCGGTGCGTCCAACGATCTGGAGCGGGTAACAAAGCTGGCCAAGATGATGGTAACGCGCTACGGCATGAGCGACGTCATTGGTCCTATGCAGCTTCAGCAGGGTGATTCAAACCCGTTCATGGGCATGGAGTTGGGCGAACAGCGCGCCTACAGCGAAGATGTGGCGCGCAAAATCGACCAGGAAGTGCGGCGGATTGTGGAAGACGCTTATGCCCGGGCCCGGGAGATTCTCGTGAGCCATCAGGACAAGCTGCACCTCATCGCCCAGACGCTGCTCAGCACCGAAGTGCTGGATCGTCAGGCTTTCCTGAGTTTAATCGGTGACGATTCATCTGATTCAGGAGTCGGCCATTCGACCGGCCCGGCGCCGGCTGCGGCGTAGGCTAAGCAGACGGTTCCACAAAATCAGTCGCTTTACGCTCTCTCCCCCGCTTTCTGCGGTTGTCCGGATATGGGATGCGCCGACTTGAGCCTGCTCCGTCCTCGAACAGGCAAGAAAGGCTGTAATAGTATTTGTTATTGTCGCGGGTAAAGTAAGGTTTGTTTGAAAACGGACTCGCTATTCACCGCTGGTCGGCAGGCGAAGGATTTCGGCAAAACCCCCGATTACAAATAAGCGACGCTGCTCATGGCAGTCAAGCAGCGCGCTCTGGCTCGAGACACTCAACCAAATCGGGATCTTTTAGATTTTATGAATGAATCTTCTCCAAACACAAATTCTCCCTCGGCGGCCCAATATTCGCCTGCTATTGATATACGTGCGTACGGTCTGCTGATCTGGCGCTGGATTTGGCTGATCCTGCTTTGCGCCCTGCTGGCCGCCGCGGCGGCCTATTACGTCAGCAGCACGACAACGCCCGTATACCGAGCCAAGACGCGGCTCATGCTCAGCAGTTCTCAGGCCGGCGCGGCCGCCGTGAACTACAGTGACCTGCTTGCGAATGAGCGGGCCGCGCGTACCTATGCTGAACTGCTGAAACGGCGAACAGTGCTGCGGGATGCGCTGACCCAGTTGGGATTGGATAACCAGTCCAGCTCGGCTATGCGTCAGATTGGGGCCATTTCGGTTACCCCCGTGCGGGATACTCAGCTAATCGATCTGACTGTTGAGGGGACGAATCCCCAGTTAATTGCCGCGGTCGCGAATACGCTGCCCCAGGTTTTTGTCACCGAGCTTCAAGCAATTCAATCGAATCAATTCGCCGATTCCCGGCAGAGCTTTGAAGATCAACTCACCACGCTGGAGCGGCAAATTGAAGAAACCCAGCTGAGAGTTTCCGGATTGGAAAGCCAGGTGCGCAATGCCCAGGAGGAAGTAGAGTACGGGCGGTTACAAAACGCACTGACCCAATACCAAAGCAGCTATGCCGGCGTCTTGCAGAGTTATGAGAATTTGCGCCTGGCGGAAATCCGCTCCACGGATAATGTCGTGGTAATGGAAGCGGCGACGATCCCCTCTTCCCCGGTTCGCCCGCGTACCCAAACCAACACGCTCCTGGCCGGACTGGTGGGAGCCATGCTGGCTCTGGGCGTTGTGTTCCTCATGGAGTTTTTGGATGACCGGGTACGCACCCCTGAAGAACTCCGCCGCATTACGGATGCCCCGGTCCTGGGCGTAATCGGCGTTATACCGTCCGACGATGATGAGGACGCATCGCTCAATCGCCTGATTAGCGTCCAGCAGCCTCGCCACCCCATTGTCGAATCGTACCGCCGGCTGCGCACCAATTTGCAATACTACAATATTGACCAGCCCCTCCAGACGATTGCCGTCACGAGCGCCAATCCGTCTGAAGGAAAGTCCATGACAGCGGGCAATCTGGCCGTCGTCATGGCCCAATCAGGCGTGAAGGTCCTATTGATTGACGCAGATATGCGCAAGCCCAAAGTCCACCGGCTATTTGGCCTGCCGCGCAAGCCCGGCCTGGCGGAAGCGCTGATTTATCAGCACACGTATGCCCCGGCCGGTGCGTTTGACACGCTTTCTCCGCGCCAGGCGGGCAATGCAGCGTTTCAAGCCGGCAATGACTTCGATCCGTTTTCCTTGTGCAAGCGCATCCCGGAGATTCCCAATCTCTATGTCATGACCGCGGGCGAGAAGGCGCCCAATCCGGCCGAGTTGCTCAGCTCGAACCGCATGTCTGAGGTACTGAGAAAATTACACGAGTCCGTCGACGTCATCATCTTCGATACGCCGCCGCTCCTGGCTGTTACTGACGCCCAAATTATCGGACGCCTGGCAGACGGCATGATGGTCGTCATTAACACGCGCAAAACTTCAAGCGGGGCGGTTTATCGCGCGCTGGAATCGCTTGTACAGGTCAAAGTCCCCATCATGGGCGCGATTCTAAATCAGGTTTCCCAGAAGGCGCACGGATATACGTATTATTACTATGCTTATGAGTATTACGGCGCCGAAACGGACGATGAAGATGAAGAAGGCGGCGGTAACGGAAAAATGTCTGGGGTTTCAAAATCTTTTGCGGCGCGGAAATCTTTGGATGGCGCGTCAATTCGATGATTAACCCGTTGTCTACGTTCATCAATTCATCAGCAACAACGGCAGTCGGTTTCTGTCGGGTAGAGCCTTACGCATAAAAACTCAGCTTTAAGAAGAATGTAGGCATGCCCTCACTTTTGTTTGTGTGTACAGCAAACCGTATTCGCTCCCCTTTAGCCGAATATCTTTTCCGCTCCAAGCTAAAACAACAAGCCGATCTCGATCCCGCAGATGTATGGCAGATCGAGTCGGCCGGTACCTGGGCGCAACCGGACCGCCCGCCAATGGCGTCAGCAATGTCTGTGGCCGCTCAATACGGTATGGACATTTCGTCCCACCGCTCGCGTTCTGTAGATGCGGTGGATTTGAATCGCTTCGATCTGATTCTGACCATGGAAACCAGTCAGCGGGATGCCCTACGCTCCGAGTTCCCCAGCGCGGCTGACCGCATCTATACGCTGGCCGAAGCCGCAACAGGCTTTGCCTATGACATAGACGATCCCATCGGACGTTCTGACGCAGTGTTTCACCGTACGCTGGTTCAATTGGACGACTTGCTGGATCAAGGCTGGGAGCGCCTAAACAGGGCCGCCGTATATTTTTCCAGTCGAGGCGAAGAGGACGTTTAATGGTAGAATAATCACCGAAGCATAATTCTGTTCAAATGCCACTCCATACAAGGAACTCCGCCATGACTGGTCTCACCAAGGTTATCCTCAGCGAACAAGACATGCCCACCCACTGGTATAACATCGCGGCCGATCTGCCGACGGCAGGCGTAGAACTGCCGCCCCCGCTTAATCCGGCCACGGGTGAGCCGCTGGGACCGGATGGCCTTGCCCCCATCTTCCCCATGGCGCTGATCATGCAGGAAGTAAGCACGGAACGCTACATTGAAATCCCCGACCAGGTGCAGGAAATTTACAAGTTGTGGCGGCCTACCCCCCTCTACCGCGCTCGCCGCTGGGAGGAAGCGCTGGACACGCCAGCCCGCATTTACTACAAATACGAAGGCGTCAGCCCCGCGGGCAGCCACAAGCCCAATACGGCCGTGCCCCAAGCCTACTACAACATGAAGGAAGGGGTCACGCGCCTCACGACGGAGACGGGGGCCGGCCAGTGGGGCAGCGCACTCAGCTTTGCCTGCCAGATGTTTGACATTGAATGCAAGGTCTATATGGTGAAGGTCAGCTATGAGCAGAAGCCCTACCGCAAGTTGCTCATGCAGACGTGGGGCGCAACAGTCGTCCCCAGCCCCAGCACCCAAACCAATGCCGGGCGCGCCATCCTGGCCGCCGATCCCGACAGTACGGGCAGTCTGGGCATTGCCATATCCGAAGCGGTGGAGGAAGCTGCCCTGCGCGATGATACCAAATACGCCTTGGGCAGCGTCCTCAATCACGTCCTCCTCCATCAGACCGTCATCGGTCAAGAGGTAATCAAGCAGCTGGAGATCTTTGAAGAGGAGTGGCCCGACGTCATCGTCGGCTGCACCGGCGGCGGCAGCAACTTCGGCGGCCTGGCCTTTCCCTTCCTGCGCGAGAACATCGTCAACGGCAAGCAGACGCGCATCGTTGCCGTTGAGCCCGCTGCTGCGCCCAGCCTGACCCGGGGCAGATATGCCTACGACTTTGGCGATACCGCGCAGATGACGCCCCTCATGAAGATGCACACCCTGGGCCATGACTTTGTGCCGGCGCCTATTCACGCCGGCGGCCTCCGCTATCACGGCATGAGCAGCCTGGTCAGCGCGGTGAAGGCGGCCGGACTGATCGAAGCCGTCAACGTGCAGCAGAAAGCCATCTTTGACGCCGCGCTCAGCTTCACCCGAGCGGAAGGCATTCTGCCCGCGCCGGAGGCGTCGCATGCCGTTCTGGGGGCCATGCAGGAAGCGCTGCGCTGCAAAGAAAGCGGTGCAAGCGAGACCATTGTCTTCAATCTCTCCGGCCACGGTCACTTCGATTTGACGGCCTATGAGTCCTATCTCGACAACCAACTGGTAGATTACGAGTATCCGGAAGCGGCCATCGAAGCCAGCCTGGCCCATTTGCCCCAGGTTGCGTAGGCGGCGCAAACAGGCGTGAATACCGGCGGGGTCTACAATTCCGCGCTCACCTGACGATTTGGTGATCAGTCCGGGCGCTTGCTATACTACTCGTCGCGTCAAAATCGGCAGCTTTGGCTGCGTTTTCATTTTCGCCCGATTTTTAGCCGGGCAAAAGGAGTTGATTTATGGGCTTTACCGGTTATCTCATGCTTGCGGCCGATATCGTAGCCATCGCTCTCATCGGCGTCGTGATCATTCAGGGCCAATCCAGCAGCGGTCTGGGCAGCGTCTTCGGCGGCACGGATATCTATCGCACCCGTCGGGGCATCGAAAAGACCCTCTACAATGCGACCTTTTTGCTGGCCGGCGTCTTTGCGCTTCTGTCGCTCTTCGCCGTGATGTTTGAATAAAGCAGTAAGAAAACAGAAAACAGAGAACAAAAACGGTTCCTGAAACAGAGCGCATCTGGATTAAGGAACCGTTTCTCTTTTCTGTCGCCCATTCTTTTTTACAATGACTTTCTCCGCCTCACCCGTCGAATCCATCAGCAAGCACATGCGCTGGCAAATTGCGCTGGCCCTGGTCGGCATTCTTCTGCTCGCAACGCTGTTGGGCTACTCGACTTATAACGTCGCTACCGTGCTGATTCCCGATGAGGGCGGCGTCTTTCGGGAAGGCATAGCCGGCAATCCCCAATACCTCAATCCGCTGCTCTGTAATGCCGGCGACGCGGATATGGACCTCTGCGCGCTGCTCTACCGCGGCCTGACGCGCATCGACAAGCACGGTCAGGCAGTCCCCGATCTGGCCGCCGAGTGGACCGTCACCAATGACACCGCCTATACCTTCCGCCTGAAGCCCGATCAGTTCTGGCATGACGGCACGCCCATTACCGCAGACGACGTTCTCTTCACCTTTGGTATTTTGCAGGATCCCAACCTCTCCACCCTACCCGGTCTAACCGGGCTGTGGCGGTCGGTCATTATGGAGAAGGTGGATGATATGACGGTGCGCTTTACGCTCAGTGAGCCGTTTACGCCGTTTTTGGACTATACGGCCATGGGGCTCTTGCCCGCCCACATCTGGCGCGATGTTGATGCGGACACCCTTACCCGCTCGTCCCTGGACGCAATGCCCATCGGCAGCGGTCCCCTGCGCGTAGAGGAGATTGAAGCCGACCATATCCTGCTCACCCCCAGCGAATTCTATCCCGGCAAGCGTCCCTATCTGGACGGGTTGGATATGCGTTTTTATCCCGACTACGCCAGCCTCTTCACGGCTTTTCAGAATGGCGAAATCGACGGGGTGAGTCATATCCTGCCGGCTGAAATCCCGGCGGCCAGCCAACGCGACGACTTGCAGCTGTTTTCGACGACCGAGTCCAGCTATCTCAACGTTATTTTTAACCTCAACAACCCGGACGCGCCCTTTCTGCAAGACGACCGGGTGCGGCAAGCCCTCTACTATGGCCTTGACCGCCAGCGCCTGATTGATGAAGCGGCCAATGGACAGGGCCTCATCGCCGACAGTCCCTTTTTGCCCGAGAACTGGGCCCACCATACCGCGGAAACATACGCCTACGATCCGGCGCGCGCCAATCAGCTGCTGGATGAGGCGGGCTGGGTGGACAGTAACGGCGACGGCATCCGGGATCAGGATGGGCGGCCTCTGGCGTTTCGCCTGCACACCAACGATGACGGCCTGCGCGCCGGGCTCATCGAGCAGATTGCCGCCGATTGGGGGCGGCTCGGCGTCCAGGTGACGGCGGAGGCGGTTTCGTTCAACGACCTGATTACCGACTTCCTGGGACCGCGCAGCTTTGACAGCGCGCTGGTCGGATGGGAACAATTGGGCGATCCGGATCCGTATCCCCTGTGGCACAGCACCCAGGCCACCGGCGGCGGACAAAACTACAGCGGTTGGGACAATCCTGAAGCTGACGCAATCATGGAGCAGGCCCGAGCCATCATTGACGAAACGATCCGTGCCCAGTTGTATGCTCGATTTCAGGAAATTTTCATGACCGAGCTGCCGGCGCTGCCCCTCTATTACCCAGTCTACACCTATGGCGTCAGCACCGACGTGTACAACGTACAGATCGGCGCGCTGAACCTTGCCTCCGAACGTTTTCTGACTTTTTCAGACTGGTACAAGCTGACCCGACGCGTACCGGTTAATCAGGCGCCGGCCGACGCACCGCCGCTTGCCCCAGGCGCGACGCCGATCGATGCCGAGGAATAACCTTTCGGCTTAATCCTGCCCAAAAATTTGACAAGAATTTCCCGTCAATGCTATAGTAGGCGCTGTTCGTTTGCGCTCGGTATGCAAATCCGGCAAACGGGCCGCAGTGGCGGAATTGGCAGACGCGCTACGTTCAGGGCGTAGTGGGCATAGGCTCGTGGGGGTTCAAGTCCCTCCTGCGGCACACGAAAGAAGACCTCAAATTGAGGTCTTCTTTTTTTTATTCCCGGCTTATTTCCAGGCGTTGGGAATTACCCCAGAGCATTACCGCGCATTTCCATGGGAAGCAGGAAGACATAGGCCGCGGCCAGCGTCAGCAGAGCAAGGATAACCAGCCACGGCCAGGCCCGCCGCAGGGGCGCGCCGGCGGTGACGTCCCCGGCGGCATGAAGGACCGCCCGGCTGCCGAACCACCATCCTATCGCCAGGGCGCTTAGTTGAATGACGCGGATTACCGGAAGGGGCATAACGGCCCGGGCCGCCAACGTCCAGTCCGGCCGGCCAAGAAGAGGCGCGCCCATAACATTGACGAAGAACTCCTGAAGTGCAGGAATAATGGTCAGCGGCCCGATAAGAAAATGAAAGAGGTAGTGGGCCGTCCAGATAGCGAATCCCACAGGCACGAAGCCGTAGGCATAGCGAATGATGGTGCGGCGCAGCGTTACGCCCTGAGCGCGGCTCAGGTAGGCGGCCGACAGCAGCAGCAGCCCCGGCAACAGAATCACGCCCGTTCCAAAGATCAGCGCCAGCACGATGACCTCTCGCTGCGTGCCCAGGCGCGCGGCCAGGGCGGCCTCCAACGCATAGACGGGCGGCGTCATGGCAAAGGCGTTGACCAGACCCAGAAAAGCGGCGGCTACGGCCAGCAGCGCATAATCAAGCCGTCGGGGCCAGGGTCGGGTCAGCAACTCGGTATCAGAGGCCCGGGCGACCAGGGAAACGTTGTCGTGGGGACATGCACGTACGCAATCAAGGCAGAGCGTGCAGTTGAGGTTACTCGCCAGGGTGGGCGGATACAGTTCCAGCTGACATCCTTGCTGAAGGAGATTGTCTTGCGTATCAAAACGGCCGTTGATGCAGTCATGGCCCACGCAGTCGCGGCAGACCTGATCGCTGCGGTTGGTAATTTGCGTAGGGCTGACGGCGCTGTAGAGGAAATTAAAGGTTCCCAGGGGGCAAACGTAGAGGCAGAAGGCGTCTCGGGTGAAGAAGGCTTCAAACAGAAAAGCTGCGGCAAAATAAGCAAAGATTACCCACGCGGTAAGCCACGGACTGGCCCACAGATCAAGCCACTCGTAAAGAAAGAGCATAGCGATCAGTCCGGCCAGGGCAAGCCACTTGTTGCGCAGCGCCTTGGGCCAGCGGCGGGTGGGCCGCCCCAGACGGCGGGCCAGCGTCCGGGTGAGAAGAAACGGACAGCTCGCACAGAATAGGTTGCCCACAAGGAGCAGGGCCAGCACAATCAACCCCCGATAGTGGACCCACGCGCCGATGGTAGCCATATTTTTGGCGGCCAAGGGCGTACCAACCCAACCGTCGATCAGCATGATCGCAGCCGCGGCGAAGAGGAGAAGCTGCAACGCAGTGCGGCCATGCCGCCAGTGGGCAAACCGCTTGAGGGGCGGGAAGGTCAGGAGGTCTCTCGGGTTGCGCTGACGGGAAGGAAGGGTGGACATGGCAACGTGTCTCTTTGCATAGGCGATCGGCTGACGCGTAAATCCCGGAGCCAGGCTGCTGCTATTGCTGCCGGGGCATTTACGCCATCGTGTGCTCGTATTGTACACGACCGCAACAAAAAACCGAGCCTCTGGAAAAGCCCGGTTTCTTTCTTCATTCGCTCAATTTGGACTCAATCAGTTTGGCTACCTGGGCTCGGCAAAGCTCAGGTCGATGTTGGTATCGACGAGCCGCTGCTCCAGGGTTTCGCTGTCGCCGAAGTAGGCCCGGCTGTAGGTTTGGCCGTCATATTCACCCGAATAGAGCCAACGCTTGGTGTACGTAAGCAAGACCAGCATGCCCGTCTTTATATCGTGGCAAGTGGCCCCGGAGTAGACAGTCGTCCAGCCGTCGCCCTCATCAATCTCCACCTCCTGATCGTCGGCACAGACGACCATGACGCCCAGCTCATCGTCATAGCGATAGACTGCATTCGCCTCGCCCGAATCGGCGCCCAGCCAATAGCCGTACAGGAAATTTTCGGCGAAATCGCCCGTACGCTCGTCGCCCGTCATGGGATCCACCTCGAAAATCCAGCTATCGGTGGCAAAGCAGGCGTCATCCCAGACCACCTCATGGGCGACCTGCAAAAACTGAAGGTTCGTCGAATCGGCCCGGGCCGTTACGGTGGCGGAACAGGCATTCAAGGTGCAGCGATCTGATCCGCAGGTCCAGTCTACCGACCACGTAGCCTCAGCGTCCGCCGGCAGGAGCGGCTCTCCGCCCTCTGCTGCAGCGCCGGCAACCGGGACCGTAAAGCCCTCGCCGTCAGACGGCTCAACCACCTGGGCGGCAACCCACGCTTCCACAGGCTCACCGTCAGGGTTGTCCAGCGGTGCAACGCAACAGACGTTGTACCAATCGCCCTCGTCGCTCTGTTCGATGACCTCAAAAACGGTTCCGGGATTGCCCTTACCGATAATTTCGGCGTCCAGATCGGGTGCGCTGCGCATGTTGGCCCGCGCGCCCTGGGTGGCCACCACAACATACTGCTTTTCATCCGCTGCGGGAATGGTTCCATCCGCCTCCGCGGCATCCGGAACAGCTTCTTCGGTCGGCTCCTGGGTTGCTTCGGCCAGAGGAACATAGTCGGCGAGCGCGTCAAGATAGGGGCTATCCACAATCGGCGCGTTGGCGGGCGGCGTAGCCTGCTGGGGCCCAACCTGACACGCGGCCAGGAGAAAAAGCAAGGCAACCAGCCCTCCCCAACGTGCGTAGCGCATAAGCGGAACTCGGGAAGAGGGGCAGGACGGTAAGTAAGAAAAGAAATGTGCGCGCATATGAGTTGACTTCTGCTGAAAGAGAAATTTCCGGGTTAATTTGGTGCACAAACGAGGGTAACTATAGCATGAGTTATCAGTCACGCCCAATGCATTGAGGGCTCCTACGGCCGCAACAAAATGTTTTCCAGCAGCCCCATTTCGTCCAGCCCTTCATAGGCCCAGGTGCGCACCAGGTAATTGGCGTCTTCCAAATGAGGATACATAATTTTGGCCGCTTCCAGCGTGGCGATTCTGCGCAGGGCCGACATGGCCTGGGAACGGGCGCCCTCGTGGGGGCTTTGCAGAACGGCAGCCAGCGCGGGTACGGCGACATCACCGCAGCGGGCCAGAGCGTCCGCAGCGGCCCGGCGCACCAGGCCGTCATCGTCGGCCAGCAGCGCGCTCATCTGCTGAGTGACGGGACGCACGGCCGCGCCATCGCGCTGGCCGATGTTTCCCAGCGTCATCACGGCCGCGCTCCGCAACTCGGCATCAGCGTGGTCCAGCCGTGCGGCAACTGCGGGCACGCTGCGCGCCGATCCGCAGCGGGAGAGGGCGTAGAGCAGCCACCAGCTCACTGCGTCCGGCGCATGGTCCGATGTCTGAGCCAGGGCCGCCAGCAGCGAAGGCTCATCCTCGGCCTGCACGGCATGGACCGCGGCATCGGCGCGGACTTCGTCTTCGCTTGCCGCAGCGGCCAGCAGGGCGTCCGTGCGTATACTCATGGGGCCGACTCTCCTATGATTGCTCTGCTTCCGGCGTTGGCGTGGCGGGGACGGGCGTGCCCGGGCCGACCAAATAGACGGCGCGCCAAGGTTGGTAGACGCTGGTCAGCGTATCGGTGCGGCTTTCACCGTCCTGAATGACGGTGCGCTCGACGTTGACGGTCATGCCCGCTTTGGCCCACTCTACCTGCCGGCGCTCATCCCGGGCCAGGGATTCATCCACCTGATACGCGGGCTCGGGCGGGTCCTGCTCATCGGTGATGACGGGCGCGCCGATGAGCACTTGACGGTCGGGTTTTGTGCCGTAGAGGTTGAAGGCAATCACGCCGTTGGCGCTGTCTACCACGGGCTGAACCAGCAAATAATTGGCCGTATCGTTGCGGAAGCGGAAGTCTACTGTGGGCGTAAAGATCGTAGCGTCAAAGCCGGGCTCGCCGTACCAATCCACCACATAGCCGTGATTATACCGTTCGACAATGGGCAGGCCCGCTTGGTAAGCCGCGCGGAAGAGGGTAGTGCTCACCTGGCAAACGCCGCCGCCTACGCCCACGGCCGTGCGGTCGCCCCAGATGATAAGAGAATCCTCAAATCCGTTGGCTGCGCTGACATCCTCCACGTATTGATTGAAGCTGAAAATTGCGTCCGGCGGAATGACCACGCCGGCCATCTTTTCGGCTGCAACCTCAATGTTGCGGATGCGGTCGGCGCTGGAACCGGCGAAGTAGCTCACGCCCGAGGCGACCAGTTCGCGGATGCCCATCTCCCCGATGCGGCTGCTGTCTACAGCGGGCGCGACGTCATTCATGACCAGTTGCGTCTGCTCCTGTCCCGCCGTCACTGCCTCTTCCACGGCCGCGGCTGTGGCCGCAACGTCCAGCGCACGGCCCGGGCGGCTGGCCTGGAGGATGGAAATCCCCCCGCCGACAGGATCGAAGCGAAGGCGGGCATTCCGGGGCGCAACCGCCAGTTGAACCGCCCACTCGTCGAGCACGGCGTTGAGCGCGTCCCGGTCAATGCGTAGCGGCTGCCGGGTGTAAACGATGCGGTCCAGCGTGTCGCCGTCCAGGGCCATGCTCAACCCGTAACGATCATCGCGCAGGAGGAGGGGCGCCGTCGCGGGCAAAATCGCGGTCGGGTTTTCGGCTAAATTCACCGTTTCGTTAGGCGGCGGCGACGAAACAACCGCCAGCGGCACGTTGAGGGGCATGCCGGAATAGTAGGAGGTCAACCGATTCATAAGGTCCTGGACAGTGGCGTCCACGTCTACGTCAATGCCCGGCCGGGCGGGAATCAGAACGTCGCCCGCCTGCACGGCAGGGCGAGCCGGCGTACGGACTGTCCGGGCGATCTCCTCCACGCCGTAGCGCAGAGCGCCCGCATCGAACTGACGTGCGGGAGCCAGGTCCAGCCCGCCCAAAGCCGCGACCAGTTGCTCCCGCGCGCGCTGGGAGAAGCCGCCCTGACGCCCCACCAGGTAGGCCTGATTGGCCGCGTCCAGGGGATTGGTCTGAGCCCGCAGCGTGCCGGCGGGCAAGGGGCGACTTTCGGCATCGTAGGTCAGTTGGACCGGCGGCAGGACCATGTCCAATTGGCGGGAGAGGCGGTTGACCGCGGCGGCGCGGGTTAACCCGCCCAGCGCGACGCCATCCACGCTGACGCCGGTGAAGATGCGCTCGCTGTGCCAGAATTGCCAGAAAAGCGCGCTCAGCAAAATGACGATCAGCAACAGGCCGGCAAAGATGCCGGCAAAGTCTAACGGCGTACGGCGGATACGGGATGAAGAAGCGGGTGAAATGGCGGCCATAGTCAGGGCGTGAGTTGCGGCATTAGGTAAAGAGTCGGAATCAGAAGATTGAGCAGGAAGAGCAGGACAAACGGAACAGACCAGGCGGCAAGGCGCAACGGGCGCATAAGCCGGGCAACCGGCGGGCGGCGGAACAGCCTGCGCAGGCTGGACGGCAGTCGCTTGATTGTACGCTCATCCAGGTCCGCCAACAGTAAGGGCTGTAACAAAAGCAGCAGCGATATCAAGAAAAGCAGCAGATCGGGCCACTTGTCCACGTTGCCGCTCATGTAGCCCGTCACCCCCAGGGAGACGGCCAGAACTGCGCCCAGAAAACCGGTAATCACGCCTTGGATAGGATGCAGGACCTCGCGCCAGCCCATGGCAAACATGGCGCTGATGGGCAACAGGCCCCAAAAGAAATAGCGGCCCTGATGCTGAACGAATTTGGCATTATACAGAAGGTAGGCCAGAAAAACCATCCCGATCAACAGGGCAAAGAGAATCTGGACATGGGTCTGGTAACGGTCCATATCGGTATCGGGCGGGCCGGAGATGAGGCGCACCGTGGCCCAAAGCAAGCCCAGAAATATGACGCCGGTGAAGATGAGGAGCGCAGTGTAGATGCGTTCATCCATGAAGACGCCCATCCAGCCGAAGACGCCCCAAAAGCTATTGAAGGTAAAGGAAAAGGCGCGTTCACTGTACGCAACCCAGCCGTTATGTGCGATCCAGTCGGCCGTGGCGGGTTGGCCCACGACCACGGCATCATGGCGGGCCAGGCCCAGGGGATCGCCCGGACCATAGAGACGCATATTGCGCAGCCAGACCGGCAGCCCGATGAGGAATGCGGGCCCAATCACCCGCAATGCCTGACCTGCGGCACGCCCCGGACCGGAAGCGGATGCAGCCGACCCGGCACGCTGCGGATCGGCCCGGGGGCGGAGCCAGGCCACAACAAACACCACAAGCACGACAACGGGGGCCAGAAGGTAGGCGTAAAATTTGGTCGCCATCCCTAACCCCAGCAGAACGCCCAGCCAAATCAAGCGCCGGGTTTGGCGTGGCGATGCGTCCGACGCAGGGGCCGCGTTATCTTTCCCGCTTCGGTAATAGACGCCGTGCATCCACTGCAAAAGCATGAGAAACGCAGCCATGATCAGCGCTTCGGAAAGGTTGTCATTGTTGACGGATGCGCTCATGGCCACGTGCATGGGCAGCATGGCGGCAAACGCTGTAGCCGTCACGCTGATGAGGGGCTTTTCGGGGAAGACCACTTCCAGACAGCGATAGAGGAGCAGGAGAGTGATAGCGCCCAGTAAGACGCTAAAGAGGCGCAGCGCGATAAGGCTGCCGCCGGTTAGCCAGAAGACGGGTGTGACCAGAATGTAGTAGAGGGGCGGCTGGTAGTCTTCATATTGCACCTGTTCGATGGCGCCTGGGTTTGCAAAGCGTTCCGCCAGCAAATGGTTGAGGCGACTTTGGCTATAGTCGCCGGGCTCCAGCACCGGCAGGCGGCCGGTTGCTGCGATCTGTGCGATGTAGTTGTAGTGGGCGGGCTCATCGGGCGCCTGCCAGGCGGGCGTACGCACCGCGTACTGCCCTGCAACCAGCAGATAGGCGATGAGGATAACCGCCAACCAGCGGCGCGGGCGTTGGATGTAGGCGTGATCGAAGTTCCGCCCGGCCAGGGTCATGAGAGCCGCGGGCGCTTCCTGCTGCGTTGGGGCCAGATCCGTATCCTTCGGCATGAGCGTGATTAAAGCACGGCAAAGGTTGCATGACAAAGCGCGACCAGCTTATGGGCGGAGTTGGTCACTTCGGCCTTCAAAAAGAGGTAGCGGCGCGTCTGTTCGTCCACCATGCCCGTAACGGTCAAGTACTCATCCGCGTGCGTAACGGGGCGAATATAGGAGACGTTAAGTTGCGTAGTCACGCTGGGCGGCGCAACCAGATAGCTGAGGGGGCCGATAGTATTGTCGATGGCCGCGACGATCATGCCGCCCTGCATGTAGCGGAGCGGGTTTTCATAGCGCTCCAGCACGGGATAACGCACCGTGAGCGAGAGTCCGTCCTCATAGGCCACAAACTCGCCCTGCATGTCTACGAAGCATTTGGGCGGGAGTTCCAGGTCCACGCCTGCCGGCAAAGCCGCGCGTAGACGGTCAATTAGCTCGTTATTCATAGAAAAGGCTCCTGAGACGTGGATGATGCATCACCGCTGCACGTCCAGCGTCCATGTCCGGTCGTCATGCAGCTGAAAATAGCGAATGGTGGCATCTTCAAAACAGGCCAACATGCGGCCCGAATGGAAAGGCTGCACAACGGTGTGCTGACAAAGGCGTTCCTCCCGGGGCACCGGCCCCAGTATGGCCTGCAGGTCCGCGTCCTCGCACCAGAGCTTGCCGAACCCTCGCCGGGGCAAGGGAGGCGAAGTCATTTCGCCGCCGTAGGGATTGCAAAGATATTCGGGCTGGCTTTCGTCCCATGTATCCTCATAGGTTGTCCAGACGCCGTCGGGCAAGAGGACGTAGATCAGGTCATCGCTGCTGAACCAGAGCATGAAGCGATCCGTCTCCGCGCTCTCGCCGAATTCGTTGATGGCCACCGGGCTGAAGTCAGCCGGAGCCGTGGGGCAGCCCATGACCTCCTCCAGATCGGGATAGCCGGCCAGGTCCAGGTCCGATTCAATTTCGCAGGCCGTGGTCTTGACGGCGTCCAATGCGCTGACCGCGCTTCCGCCTTCGGCAACAGACGGGTCGGCCGGCATGGGCGCGTCCGCGGCAGGATACGTTTCCGCGGCTTCCAGGGTAATGACGGGAATGCGGGTATCGGCCGTGGGCGTGACGACTACGCGAACGACAGCCGTGGGCGTGGCCGTCACAGCCGGAATCGTCTCCTCCTCAACCGCCGGGCTCCCTCCTCCGCAGGCGGCCGGCAGCAGCAGCATGATCGTGAACAGGCAGAGACGTATCATGCGCAGCGTATTCGTTTGGCGGAAGAAAATCAGAACTTGAGCAGGTTGCGACGTATTCAATAAATGCTTCCTTTTCTGAAACATGACAAGCGGTACGTGACGGTTGGCGAATAGGCTCTCTCACGCATTACTCTTTACTCTCGACCACAATCGGCCCCACCTCGATGGCGTAGTCCTGGGGACCGGCGCTAATGGGCAGGCGGAGGCCGCTTACGGGATCATAGAGGCCCACGTTGATGTGGTAGCGGTCCGGCGGCAGATCGTCGGGCAGTTCCAGCGCATAGTGATCGACGATGCGCTCGCCCGGCTGCCAGGTGCTGGTGGGGCGCAGCCACTGAACGGGCTGACCGTCACGCTGGGCCAACTTACTGTCGTTGGCGTTGAGCAGATGAACAAAGACGTGATAATCGTAATCGATGGCTTGCAGCGTGCGCCAATTCAGGGACAGGAGCACTTCTCCGCCCGGCTGGGCCCGGGGCGTTACCGCATAGCTCTCCAGCTGAAACCAGCCGTTTGCTTCCGTAACTCGCTCCTCGCCGGTCGGATTACCGAAAATTGTGGCAATACCGGTAACGGGCAGATCGTACGCCCTCCCCAGTACGTACAGGGCCAAACGGCGGCCGGCGGCTCCTGTGGGATTGGTTTCGCTGAGCAAATATTCCTCTTCGCGCAGGGTGCGTTCCCAGGCTGACTGGGCGGGCGGCAGATAATCAGGAATGAGCCAGAGACGCGTCTGCTCCCGCTGGAGACGCGCCAGCCATTCCCCATCCTGAGCGTCCATATCTTCGCGCTGGAAAAAGCCGTAAACGGGCAAATCCCCATGATAGGCGTTGGCGAATTGCTGGGTGCGGGCGGGGTCCAGGAGCACGACAGCGTCGCCCGGCTTTTCCTGCCCGGCAATGCGTCCGGCCGCGGCGCGTACTTCGGCGTCGCTCAGAAAAGGGAGATAGTAGGTGAGAATGGCCAGCCCGATGATAAAGAGCGCGCCGCCGTAGATCCAGTTGCCGGGCGCGTTGCTTTCCTGCTCAGGATCGCGCAAGTTAAGCTGGCTACGCAAAACCACGATGCCGACAACCACTGCGGAGAGGGGCATGAGCAGCGCCAGCCAATTAACGCCGCCGCTCTGATAGCCGGCCCGCCACCAGGCCAGATGGATGTTGTCGGGCGTGAGATACGCCCATTGGCGCACCAGGGGCGAATAACGCCACTGCATGAAGGTTTCGGGCGCAAAAAGGGGCTCAACCGTGGCGGCAAGCCAATCCTGAACCAACCCGAAGGGCACAAGCATCCCCAGCCACTGAACGCCCAGGGAGAGGGTAAGCAGCAGCGCCGCGCCCAGCTTGCCCGCTTTGCCCAGCCGCTCCTGCTGGAAGAGCGCGGTCCAGGCCGGCCCGGCGAGAAGGGCCAGAAAAGGCAATATGGGAACCAGAAAACGGGGTCCCCAACTGAAGCCGCCGTGCCACATGTACCACTTACCGTAGACGAGGATGTAGAGCCCGACAAGGGTCAAGGTCATCCAGAAAATACGCCGCTGATTGCGCCAGAACCAGACGCCCCCGGGAATGGCCAGGAGCAAAATCGGGCTGTACCAGAGCAAGCCGCGGCCGGGGGAAAGCAATTGGCCGAAGATACCAAAATACCAGGTCGCATCAAAGCGCTCGCTTTCGGCATAGCCGCTGGTAAAAATATTGCCGTAGCGGACAGCATTCCACCACAGGGAGAGCAGCCCGGCCAGGACAATGGGGATGAGGAAGCTGACAATGGGGCGCCAATCGTTGTCGAGCGCATAACGCAGGCCATCGCGCGTCAGCGTAAAGGGCCGGCCCTCGCGCACGGACCGGCGATGGAGGACCATGATGAGGCCGACAAGATAAATCGGCAGGGTCAGCAGATTGATGACCCGGGCCAGATAGGCGATGCTCCAGGCCAATCCGCCCAGGAGTAGATAGCGCTTGCGTCCGGTTTGGCTATAGGCCAGGAGGCCATAGGCCGCGGCGAAGAGACCAAACGCACAAACCGGATCGCTGAAGAAAGTCTGGGTGTAGGGCCAGGCCATGGTGGCCAGGCCGTAGATGAGTGCGGCGCTTATGGCCGCGCGGCGACGCCAACCCAGGCGGGCGCCCGTGCGGTAGACCAGACTTCCCGTCCACGCGGTGAGCAGGGGATTGAGCAGAAGCGCGGCCTGGACCAGACCGACAATCGCCCACTGTTTGGCCAGCCAGACCAGGGGCAGGGCCAATAGCGGCATGCCCAACCCCTTGCGGCTGTAAAGAGAGCCGTCCACGCCGTAGCTGCCCTGCTGCACGCCCATCCAAAGCAGTTGGTTGCTGTCGATGGCGCCTCGGCGCGCCATGCTCTCCACGGTGGCGAACATGGCCAACCCATCGCTACTCTGGATTACGCCGGTGTAGGTAAAAAGATACCAGGCGAATAGAAAGCCAAAGAGAAGAAAGGCAATGCTGCGATTGGTTGGGCGGTGGCGGGTTGAATGATTCACTGGTTGATAGAGGGATTATGAGATTGGAGATGTATGAGATTGGAGATTGGGACGAGCCAATCTCTCAGTCTCCCAATCCCTCAATCTCTGATTTTTATTCCTGTTCAAGCGCAACGGGCAACGCAACATAATCTGACGGTTGACCGTCGGCCAGGATGAGCGTTTGTCGTCCGGCGTCATTATACAACCCGACGTAGAGTTCATAAGTTCCGCCGGGCGCGAGATCGGCGGAGGGGGTGAGCCGGTAGGCGTCGCGGATGACCGTGCCTGGCGTCCACGTGTCGGTAGGCGCAAGGCCGTTGACGGGCAAATTGTCCTGCTGCGCGAGCATTTTGCCTGCGGCGTCAAAAAGCTGGACGAAAACGGTGTAGCTCTCGGCTACAGGCCCATCGGCCTGCCAGTAGAGGACTACGTCCAGCCCATTCTTCTTGGCGTTCGTGTCCGCGGCCAGGAGGCGAATGGGACCGCTTGCCGCAGTCGCCAGGGGCGCGGCTTGATCCAGGCGCACGATCTGGCGCAGGAAGCATGCGCCCAGCGCCTGCTCCTCAAATTGATGGACGTCGGCGCGGGTGAAATAGCCTTGCTCGGCCAGGCTGGACTCTTCTCCCTGGATCCACCAGACCGCGCGGCCGTCGCGCAGCAGGTCATCCAGCGTCCCGGCGACGACGTCGGCAGGCGGTTCGTCAACAGAACTGTAGCTGTCGATGACCCGCAGCGTATACGCTCGCCGCAGCCAGGGATAGAGGTCCTGCCACAGCGTCACGTCTTGCATGAGAATCGTCTGCGGCCCCTGATCCGTCCCGCGCAGGAATTCGATGGCGGGCGCGCAGGGATGCTCGGCCAGACGCCGGGCGCCATAGGCCTGGGCAGCCCGGGGCGTCATGATCACCCCGGCCACGAGGCCCGCGAGCATGGCGCCCCAGGCCAGATTGCGACTTGTTCGGCTCAGGCGGCGACCCGCGACCGGATTCGGCCAAATTTGCCCCAGAAATTCTCCGGCCAGGAGGATCAGCAAGAAGGTGCGCAGAATGACCGTACCGAACAGAATCCAATGCTCATCGGGCAGCATGGTCAGAAAAACTGTCGATTCAACGATGTTGATAAGGCTCAAGGCAATGGCCAGACAAGCGCCCCAGAACGTGGGCGTCAGGATGACCGTAAAGGCCAGAATCCAGATAAGGAACTGGGGGCTCCAGCCCTTGCTGTAGAGGAAAAGCCAGATAATGCTGACGCCGGTGAAGGCGATGGGTGTGCGTATGGCGCGCCAGTCATAGCGCCGGGTATAGAGCAAAAGATAGAGCCCGAGAAAAATCAGCGTCACCGCGGGCCACGGTACATTGCCCTGCCATTGGCGCGTCTCCAACCCGACCAGATTGCGCATGTCAACGGGCACCAGACCGTAGCCGTAGTAGCCGTCGATGAGGGCCCAGACGCTCTGCCAGGGCGCGCGCATGGCGTTGACCTGCAAGCTGCTCACGGCGAGTTCGGCGTTGCCGTGGGCCAGCCACAAACCCAGCCCCAGGGTAACGGCCAGGTAGATCAACACGTAGAGGGCCGGACGCAGGAGGTTGCCCGACGACTTGCGCTTGAACCATTCGTCCCGGGCCGCGGTCAGGCTAAGCCGGGCGCCCAAACGGCGCACGGCCACGGGCACGAGGAGCAGAGGCGTCAGCTTGATGAGCGTGCCCAGGGCCGCGGCGACGGCGCTGCCTGTCCAGCCCCACGGTCGTTCAATCAGCAACAGTTCCAGGCCCAGGAGCAGGAAGAAGAGTGGCATGGGCTCAAACCAGCCCAGCATGACGTGGAGCGGCGCAAAGAGGAGCGCATAGATGGCCGCGCCCGCCAACCCCGGCGCGTCCCAGCCCACCCGTTCCCCATTTCTCGTTTCTGATTCCCCATTCTCTAATCGCCCCCCCAGTCGATAGATGAGAATCAGGTTGCCGGCCTCAAAAACCAACAGCCAGAGGCCGAAGAGGAGATCGAAGAAGAAGCGGGGTTCGATCCACGGCGGGATGCGGGAAGCCAATTCATAAACCGGCAGCATAAGCGCGGGAAAGAGGGGCGGATATGCGGCCCACATGTCCACAAAGGGCACGTGGCCCATAGACGTCAACTGACCCCAGGCATAGTAGAAATCGAAGTCGGTGGCGTCCGAACGCAGCAAGATCAGGGCCATGACGCGCAGCGCGACAAAGAGCAGGAAGAGCAGAAGAAAGCCCTGGTGCCGACGATAAATTTCCTGAAGGCGCTGGCGCATACGCAGGCGTCCGCTGAATAGTAAAGGTGATAGACCTGAAGACGACGGCGCGCGGCGCGCCGTTCCGTCGGATAGCGGTTCATTCTAGCGGATGGGGAAAGGGTTGCCCAAAACGGGCGCGCGGGACGGGCATTTATGGGACATATGTCACCCTGCACGCAGGGCATCCAACCATTTGCGTAGGCCAAGGTCTACGCTTACAATAGGAAACGCTGCATAAATTCCCAATCCCACGAGGAGTAATTCATGACCCCCGACAGCAAAAGCCTGCATCGGTTCAACCTTCCGTCTCGGCAAGTTAGCCTGCGCAAAAGCCGAGCCATCGCCTTCCTGCTCATCTTCGCCATTCTTGTCCAGCCCCTGCTTACAGCCGCGCCTGCCGCTGCATCGGGGGGGGGGGGCGGATTTAGCGCGCCAAATTGACCCGGGTCCCGAGCCGGATGCGCCGGGCACGCTGCCGCCTGCGCCGTTAGCAACCACGGTCTTGCGGGCAGGAACGGCGCCGCTGGTAGACGGCTTCATCGATTCTGTCTGGGAAGAAGTGGAAGCGATTCCCCTGACAGGCGAAAATGACGCGCCGGCCGAAAACTTGAGCGCAACCTTCCGCCTTCTGCATGACGATGCGACGTTTTTCCTGCTGGTTGAGGCGCAGGATGATATCCTGTCAGCCGGTGATGGCGCGGATCCGGCCACGGGCGATGCAGTCGAAATCCTGCTGGACGGCGATGCGAGCCGAGGCGAGCAATATGACGGCGTCGATGACCGGCGCCTCATTTTGCGTTGGAACGACGAGACTGTCTCGCTCGGAGCGGGCAGTGCGCCGCTGCCGCCAGGAATACTCTTTGCCGCGACCGAGACATCCGGCGGCTATTGGCTGGAGATTGCTTTGCCCCTGGCCGCACTCAATATTGCCCCGACGCCAGGCGCTACCTTCGGCTTTGACCTGCGCGTCCATGATGATGACGGTAGCGGACGGACCCAAAGCCTGGGCTGGGCCGGCCACGATGAAGCCACGGCCGCACGCCCGGCAGCCTGGGGCATGGCGACCCTCAGCGATACGACCGTGACGCCGCCCGTGACGCCCACGCCGGAGCCGGTTACGCCGACGCCTTCACCGGACGAAGGCGCTATGCCCGTCAGCGCAGATCTATCCATCAGCACGCGCAAGGCGGTCTTGACGCCCAACAGCGCCACCCAATTGACCATCGAGGTTACCAGTGCCGGCGCCGAGCCCGTTACCGGCCTGATGCTGGATGTAACCCTCCCCCAAAATCTGCTGACCACGGCCGGTAATCAGGCGACTTCGTGGACGCTGCCGATATTGGAACCGGGGCAGACCGAACAGATACGGGTCATCGTGAAGGCAACCAATGACCGCTCACTGCTGCCCGCGGCCGCGCGGCTGGAGGCCACGCTCCGCTACGGTGTTGAGCAGACGGTGATTAACCAACGCGAATTCTATTTAGGCATCGTCGAACGGCGAGGCGGCCGGCCCGACCCCGCGCCTGTTACGACGCAGACCGATAACGGTACGGCGTTAGAGAATGAATATGAGGATGTGGGCATCATTATTCCTTCCGCCGCGGCCGCGGTGGGCGCAACCTTTGCCTACACGCCGGTTTACGATTGGCAGGATCCTGCTGCAGAAGCGACGGATGCAGGTGGGGAGATTACTGCCGCCTCGGCGGAAAATCAGGTAGGACGTTTTGTCGATGGAGTGCATCTTTTTAAAGAGTGGCGCCTTTATGCGAATCAGGAAAATGAATCCCTCCAACAGCTAACGAGTGAGATCGTGCTGGACGTGGATGTGACTTCCCTATTGGCCCAGGGCGTGAGCCCGGTTGCCTTGCGCATCTGGACGCGCCAGGCAGAGGGCGACGAGTGGCGAATGGTCCCCTCGGTTTACGATCCTGTGGAGGAGCATGTCCGCGCCAAAGTGGATCATCTGACCGACTTCAGTCTGGGTGAGGGACTCATCAGTTCAGGAGAGGTTCTACCCAGCGTCAAGGCCTTTACGTCTGGAGAATTGACCGGTGCGGCCCAGGCATCCATCCCGATTGGGGCGCCGGCGGGACCAGGCGGACTGGGACCCAACCTCGCACTCTCCTATTCCAATCTGGGCATAGACGGCCAGCGCAATCGTTATGGAGCATGGAATACCAAATACTTTGAACCGCAACACAACGAAGGCAATCGCTATGTCAAACGAGAGCAGGAAAGCCCCGTGGGTACGGGCTGGTCTTTAAGCGGCGTCGGCTATATTGCCAACGCAAGCGGCAACTACACAAGTCCTGACCAGGAAAAGCGTTTTACCCTGGCCCTCAATGGCCAGAGCGTCACCATTACCTGCGCCGAGCGCAACGGCAACGTTAACGGCCAGTGCGTGCGCTGGGGAACCGCTCCTGAGCTCTTTGCCAAGATTGAATGGAGCGGCGCCTCATCCGTCGGAGAGGATAATCAGCGCAGGGCGGACGACTTCGCCATGTGGACAATCACCACCGGCGATGGAACCGTCTATGAGTTTGGTGACTCCACCAACTTCAACGTCGATGAAACCAGCTCAACCGTACAGCAGAGCGCCGTTTCTACGCTTTTGTATAACAGTTACGATGGTGATGATTCTCGTCGCGCCGCCAATCGCTGGTATCTGCGCCGGGTCACCGACGCCTTGGGCAATCGCATGGAATTTGCCTACAAGCAGGAGTATGCATATGAAGGGAACGGGGATTGCGTAAAGGGAAGCTGGGAAGCGAATGGCCACAACTGGTACACCACGGCCATCTATCCCACGGCGATTCGGTGGAGCGGACAGGGCGAATGGGAGAGCCACCGCATGGAGGTGCAATTCGTGCGCGGCAGCCGTTTCGGCAATACCAGTCTGGTTCGTATCTACGGCGAAGATGCGCATGACTGCGTTATGCCCTATTTCGGCCTTGAAGATCAGCTCAACGAGATCATTGTAAAGGTCAAAGAGAGTGACGATGTCTGGCGCACGCTGCGCAAATATAGTCTGACCCACTCTACCCACCCCTTCCCTTCTTCCGGACACCCCACCCAATACCGTCTCCTGCTGGACAGCGTGAAAGAGAGCGGCTCTAAAAACGGAGAATTGCGCGAGCAGACCTTTACGTATGTCAAGAGTGCGCCCAACATGGTGCATCTTGAAACGGCCGACAACGGCTGGGGCGGCGTAGTTCACTACGGGTACGGAGAGTATGACGTGCTCTGTGGATCTGATGGAGCGTGTGCGGAAAATTCCTTGCGCTATGCCGTAACGATCTTACGAGTAGAGGACGGTCTGGGAAATACGCGTAAGAGTACTTATTTTTACGGTCCTCATTATGGCGATAATGACCGTTGGGGGGCCATCGGCGACGACGGCAGCTTCTATGGCTTCAAGGAGGCCCACGCCATCGATTATGATGTGGACGGGACGGTGCTGCGTTACCGGGCGGCCTATCCTTATGTAGGCGCGTGGGAGATCATTGGCGATAATCCAGACCCTCGGGCCGGAATGCTGAAAGAGAGACGCATCTGCGACCAGCCCTGCAATAACACAGGTGCGGTTACTTTGAGTACCACACAAACGGAACGAGGAGTTTACGAGTTTCGAAACGGGGACTGGCAGGATATTTCACAGGCGCCCCATACCTGGTACCTGGAGGGTGATCCGGGTATGGAAGAACGCGTCTACCCTGCGCTATGGATACGCCAGAACAGGGAATACAGTGAGGACTATACGGGCGCGGAAAATGAACGTCGGTTCTACTACGATGCGAGCCTGCAGGACGGCCTGCAATACGGTAATCTGACGCGGGTGGAGGACTGGACGGACAACGTGAGATTACGCGAGACGGAAACCACCTACTCCCCCAACACGAGCACGTATATTGTGAACCTGCCGGCCCGGGTGCGCATCTACGACCGGCAGAGCAATGAGTGCCTGTCTGAAACACGCACAGCATATGCTGCGGCCTACAGCGATCTGACCACGGACAGCTATCAGACGCCGCCTGCCGTGCCCCTGCCGGCACGCATCGACCGGTCTACCGGCAGCTGCAACAGCGGGCCGTGGCAGACGGATGTGAGCGACTATGACGCTTACGGCAACGCCACAAAGATACGCAGCGTGGGCGACAGCCATACGCCTGCTACCCAGATGGATATCGCCTATGACAGCGATTTTCACATTTTCCCCATCACTCAAGCGATAAGCATCACTGTTGATCAAGAGATAATCGACCATACCGAAAGCGCCAAATATTTCGGCGTGAATATGGAATATGGAGAAAACGTACAAGTCGGTCAAGCCTACTGGGGCGCAATGGCCGA
This sequence comes from Caldilineaceae bacterium, assembly GCA_020433455.1. Classification (GTDB taxonomy): domain Bacteria; phylum Chloroflexota; class Anaerolineae; order Caldilineales; family Caldilineaceae; genus JAGRCP01. The sequence continues at coordinate 65,791 of JAGRCP010000042.1, forward strand.
ACACTGCGGCGTGAACGGCGTTTGCACCCACCAGAGCTATGACGAATTTGGTCGCCCTCGGTACCGGTGGGATTGGGTGGTTTATGCGTCGGGGGCGGAAAGAACGACGTGGAATGGCCACACCGGCAACAATGCGGCAACGGTCTGGAGCTATAATGCGCCCGGCTCCCTGACCAACCAGAATAATATCGTCCTGAGCACCTACATGGTAACCGAGTGGCATAACCCGCGCAGCGAAGGCAACTTTGTCCGCCGCCACTATAACGGTATCGGCCAACTGGTGCTGGAGCAGACGCCCTACAGCAACTGGACGACCAGCAGCGGCAATGAGATTCACGTAAATTACGGGTACGATGGTCTGGGGCGTCAGACCCGGGTGAGCGTGCCGCGCGAGGAGGGCTTTAAGGATTGGACGGCGACAGCGACGTGGAGTACTGTGCCCCACACGCGTACGGAATACGACGCTCTAGACCGGGTAACCAAGATCGAAGCGCCCAACGGTCAAACGAATGTCTATAAATATGCCGCTCTGGACTGGTCGGGCGCGGGCAAAATTCGGGCCACGTCCATCACGGCCAAGACGCTGAGCGGCGGCCATGACAAGATTGTAAGTTGGACAGCCGTTGATCCCTTGGGAAACTTGGCCCAAACACGCACCTATAATCGGAACGGTAACGATACCGGTTGGATATTGGATGCGACTGTAAAGCTCCAGCATAGCGTCACCGGCAATCTCCTTAGCGTGACCCATGCCGATAACGGCGGCACGTCCACCATGACCTATGACCTACTGGGTCATAAAAAAACCATGGATGATGTGGACCTGGGCGCCTGGAGCTACGCCTATGACCGCAAGGGCAATCTCATCCGTCAGGTGGATGCCAGACAAGATGTCACCTGCCTCTATTATGATGCATTGGACCGCCTGCTTTACAAGCGCTTCCTGACCGGCGGCGCGGCCTGCCCCACATCCGCCAGCGCCTCGAACGCAGACGTCATCTACGCATACGGCACGGAGGGCGGCGCCAAGGGGCAGTTGACTCTGGTCAAGTACCGCGACAACTCCTACAGCAAAGAGCTGACTTACAATAGCAAGGGGCTTTTGCTGCAGGAGACGGTGCATATTGCGGGTGCGCCCGAGACATCCTACACCACTGAGTACGATTACGACGCTTACCACCGTCTCCACCGTATTAAATATCCTGGCAATGACGGTGAATGGGTGAAAACGACCTTCAACGGCATGGGGCTGCCCTCTGAACTGGATAGCGAGGCGGGCAGCAATCCCCTATTCGTCAGCAACGTCGTTTATGATGAGGCCGCCCGACTGACCGAGATGACAATGGGAACCGGCACAAGTGCGCTCTACCGCACTCAGACCTACTATGGGTGGAACACAAACAGTACTAACGGCAACGGCCTGCTTGAGGAAATTCAGGTCGGTACTTCAGATAATGGAGACAATCAAAGCAATCGGCTTCATCTATCCTATAAATATGACAGCTTTGCCAACATCGCCGAGCTGACGGAGAAATATAACAACGGCGCTTCTCAGACCTTTGCCCCGAGCTACGATGACCAGAACCGGGTGACCGGCGCCTTCAGCAAGAGCTACACGTGGCGGCCGGGCGGCAATCTGGCAGCGTTTGAGGGGGCGACGGTCGTTTATGGGGACGCGGACCACAAGCATGCCGCCAGTCGAGTCGGCGCCAAGGAGTATCAATACGATGCCAACGGCAACATGACAAGTCGGGAAAGAACGAGTGGAAACCAAAGTTTGGAGTGGAACAGAGAAAATCGCTTGGAGAAGGTGATCGGCCAGAACGGTACGGAAGAGTATAGCTACGATCCCGACGGCCGGCGAGTCAAGAAAGTAAGCGGCGACACGACCTGGTACTATCCCTTCCCCCACTACGAAGTAAAGGTGGTCACCGAGCAGACGACGGCAACGCCCGGGCCGACTACGCCTCCGTCCACAGCCACACCCACAGCCACACCGACGCAGACGCCGACCTACACGCCGACGTCGCCGCCGGCCGCCACAAACACGCCGACCCCCACGCCCCAGCCTACGGCCACGCCCTTGCCCATTCCTCTGCCCAATACCGGCGCCTACGGCAACATCAGAGGCGCTTCAACAGGCGATACGTCCCACAAGGATGAGGTGATTTATACCTTCCCTGGTCAAAGCGGTTCGGTTGAACTGAGTTTCCAACTCTATGATATCGATGGCCTCTCAGGTGGTAACGAAGTCGAGGTTCGCGTAAACGGCCAGATAGTCTTTGTCCCGCCGGCGAACCCGGTTAATGAAACATGGAGCGGAACGTATAGCGTCACATTGTCTGACTCACTGATCAACAATTCGAGTCAGAACCAAATCATCTTTGATAACCTGTATAATCCGCCCAATGGATACTATTGGGGCGTGCGCAATGTGACCATCAATACCCCCGCCCCGCCTACCCCCACGCCCGTCATCTCGGGCAGCGCCTGCCTGGTGAGCGGCCCCCTGGCCCTCTACCGTTTTGAAGAAGGCGGCGGCAACACGGTAACTGACGTGTCGGGCAGCGGCGCGCCCCTCAACCTGACCATTAGCGGTAGCGTAACTCGGCTGAGCGGAGGCGGACTGGCCCTCAACGGCAGCACGACCATTGCCTCTTCGGGCGCGGCGAGCAAGATAATCTCCGACGCCGTGAGCAACAACGCCCTGACCATCGAAGCGTGGGTCAAGCCGGCCAACGTAACCCAGGACGGACCGGCCCGCATCGTGAGCATCTCGGCTGATGCGAACAACCGCAACGTGACGTTGGGGCAGGGATTGTGGGGGACGCAAGCGTCAGAACTCTATAACGTACGCCTGCGCACCACCACCAACAACCTGAACGGCTCCAGCCCCGATCTGCGCGCGCCCGCGGGCAGCGCCACAACCGCGCTCCAGCACGTGGTCTATACCCGGGACGCCGGCGGCACGGCGCGCATCTATGTCAACGGGAGCCAGGTCAAGAGCGGAACCATTGACGGCAACCTGAGCAACTGGGACACGGCCTACAAGCTGATTCTGGGCAACGAAGCCGACGGCAGCCGTCCCTGGCTGGGTGAACTACATCGGGTGGGCATCTACACCTGCGCCCTCACCGGCAGCGACGTGAGCACGCTCTACAGCAGCCCGATCCACAGCGGCGGGAACTCGACGCCCACCAATACGCCTCTTCCGGCCGCCACCGCTACACCCACGCCGCCCAGCGGAGCCACTGCCACGCCTACTGCCACGCCCATCATTGTTTCGACCAGTACGCCGACAATGACCCCGACGCCCACTACGTCATCAGGCGGCGGATGCAGCAGCCCGACCGGCAACTTGATTAACAATCCGGGCTTTGAGGCTGACAAAGCCGGCTGGTCGTACAACGGCAGCGGCGGCGCCTTTAGCATCGTCAGCGACGGCGCTTGCGGGAAGGCAGCCCGGGTTACCATCACATCCGGCGGCGGGGTCAAGCAGCTCTATCAGACAAACTTAAGCCTGACCAGCGGCGTCACCTACCGCGTGAGCTTCGACGGGCGGTCAGCCG
>JAGRCP010000043.1 GCA_020433455.1 Caldilineaceae bacterium
GGACAACCCGACGTCGGCCGAAACCCGTAGGGGAGGGCCCCCGTGCCCTCCCGCCGCCGATCAGCGCGACATCGGCCGGATTACCCAAGCCCGGTTCAGCGGGCGTTGTTCAATAGCCCGGCCGTTTGACGGCCGGGCGGACCACGCGCACAGAAGTCGGCGGGATCATCCACCTAGTCACTTGCCTGCCAGAGCCGGGCGATATTTTCCACAGCAATGCTGAGGCTGTGCTGATCCTTGAACTCGGCAAAGCGGGATCCAGGGCGACGAGGCAACGCATGGCTATGTTCCTGTGTGAGTGTGAAAAAGCGAGTCCGGCGGATCTCAAATGGTTGACATGGCAACACAACCCGCGTAGGTCGGTGCATCCCTGCCCGACCGGTTGCTGAACCGAGTCTGTCGGGCCGGAGGCGCCGACCTACCACATGAGATCCCGTTGAGCTAAAAGCGAATCTGGTGGATACGCGGGTCAGTGCAGCAAAATTGGCTCAGGTGTCAATGCTGGGGAAAACAAATATTCACTTGACCAGATCGTATTCTATGAAATATAATCTACCCATGATTACTACAGTTACCAAGAAAAATATGATTACCATACCAGCAAGCATTGCGCGTGAGTATGGCATAAAGCCCGGCTTCCGCTTCGAATGGCAGAAGATCGATGGGGAGGACGAGATTCTGATTCGCGTAATTCCCAGCCGGGCGGAACTGGCGCGTCGCCTGCTGGGGCAGGGCCATCAATACGCACCGGAACGGGATGCGGTTCAGGAGCTAATCGAAGCGCGCAGGGCGGAAGAGGAAGAGTAACCTGTGCGCTATTTGCTTGATACCTCAGCCATTCTTGCCCACTATCGTCAAGAGGCAGGCTGGCAAGAGGTCCAGACCCTGTTTGAAACGGAAGATGCAGAGATTTTTTGGTCCGTTGTTTCCCTGGCGGAGTTTGGGCGTCGTCTCAAGACGCTGGGGGCGAAAGAGGCGGATATCCTTTTCGTCATGGATACCTATGCGCTTCTTTTCACCGAAATTATTGAGGTCGATCCCGCCATCGCCAAGCTGGCTTTTGTAATGGGCTGTCGCACTCCCCAACGCTTGCCGTTGATTGATGCGTTCATTGCGGCAACGGCCGCCGGCCAGCAGGCGATTCTCGTTCATCGGGATGACCATATGACGGCAATTCCGGCTGAGTTACTGCAACAGCGGATTCTGGCGGCAAAACAGAACGATGGGCATACCGCCTGACTCCCCCGCTTGTCCAACAAAGGAGCACCCCATGTCCCAGGTTTACATTGTGGCCGCCGTGCGCACGCCCATCGGCAAATTCGGCGGCAGCCTCATGCGCCATTCCCCCACTGACCTGGGCGCAATCGCCCTGCGCGGCGCGCTGAGCCGGGCCGGCCTCAGCGGAAAAGACCTCGACCTCTACATTCTGGGCAACATCCTGCGCACAAACCACGGGCAACTCATCGCGCGCCAGGCCGCGCTCAAGGCCGGCGTGCCCGCGTACGTGGACGGCTATACGCTGGACATGGTCTGCTCGTCGGGCATGATGGCGGTCATGAACGGGGCCATGGCCATCAAGGCGGGCGAGGCGGACATCGTCCTGGCGGGCGGCGCGGAGTCTATGTCCCAGGCCGCATTCGCCCTCTCTCATCAGGCCCGCTGGGGCTACAAGATGGTCCCGTCCGGCTCCGCCCCCCTGTTCGACACCCTCACAACCGACGGCCTGACCGATCCCGCAACGGAAGAAGGAATGGGCGTAGAGACGGAGCGCCTGGCCGCGGCCTACGGCGTCACCCGGGAGGAGATGGACCAGGTAGCCGCCCTCTCCCATCAGCGCGCCGAAGCCGCGACCGCGGCGGGCGCTTTTACCCAGGAGATCGTGCCGGTGGAAATTACCGCGCGCGGCGAGACGCGCATGATGACCGACGACGAAGGCATCCGTCCCGGCACGACGCAGGCGACGCTGGCCAAGCTGCGCCCGGCCTTCACTGACGACGGAACCATCACCGCGGGCAATGCCAGCCAGATCAGCGACGGCGCGGCCGCGCTCATCCTGGCCGGCGAAGAGGCGGTGACGCGCCACAGCCTGACGCCCCTGGCCCGTTATTTGGGCGGCGTCTGGTCAGCGGGCGAGACGTGGCGCTTTGCCGAGGCGCCCGTCCCCGCGGTGCAGAAGCTCAGCAAGAAGCTGGGCGTGGGTGTGGAAGATTTTGATTTGGTGGAGAACAACGAGGCGTTTGCCGTCAACAGCGTGCTCTTCAACCGGGAGTTGGGCATTCCGTATGAAAAGCTCAACGTGCGGGGCGGGGCGATTGCCCTGGGCCATCCCATCGGGTGCAGCGGTGCGCGCATCGTCGTGACGCTGATTCACGCGCTGCGGGAGACCAACGGCAAGCTGGGCCTGGCCGCGCTCTGCCACGGCATGGGCGGGGCCACGGCGTTGGCCATCGAGGCGTTGTGAATTGACGGCGGGCCTCCGGCCCGACCTACTGCCAGGCGCGGATTAATGCGGGCAAATGGTGCATATCCTCAATCTTTGCATCAGCCACGATGCGTTCCGCATCTTCCTGGTTTTGATGCGCGATCTGCGGCGTCGTGCCCATGTCAACGAACACGGTCTGCGCGCCGATCTCCACGCCGCCCGCGACGTCATGGCGCAGGCTGTCGCCCACGACGACCGTCTCGTAACCCAGCACGCCCCACCGTTCCAGAATGAGGTCAAAAATTTGGGGATCGGGCTTGCGGTATTCAACGCCGGCGCTGGTCAGCACCATGTCAAAGTAAGGGCGCAGGCCCAGGTAATCAACCGTGCGCTGAAAGACCCGGTCACAATTGTAGTTGGCCAATAGGGCCAACTTGTAACCGTCGCGGCGCAGCGCATCCAACATCTCGATCACGCCGGGACGGAGCGCCCAGGCCGTCATCTCGGGGGCGTAAAAGGTGTCCACGGCCCGGCGCAACACGGCCGGGTCCATTTTGCTTACGGGATAGCCGATAAACTGGAGCAAAAAACTCATGGCGTCATCGGCAATGTGCTCCTCCTGCTCTTCCTCCGACTTCTCCTCGGCAAAGACCCGGGCGTCCACGATGTCCTGCGCAACCTCATCCGGCAGCTCCATGCCCGTAGCGCGCATGTAGGCGGCGGCTTCCCGCGCGCCCGCGGTCATTAGCTCTTCGAGAGGGCGGGTGAGCGCGGCCAGCGTATAGTCAAAGTCAAAAATAATTCCCTGCACCAGACGTTGGGTCGGACGGTCGGCCAGCGGCAATTCGGGAAAAAAATTTGCCTCCAGCGCACTGAGCTGCGTACGGTCGAGGCGGGCCGGCTCCATCTCTTCCACATCCTCTATGGGCGCGGCAGGCGCCTCCGGTTCGGGCGGCGGACCAAAGAGCGCGTACTGTTCCGCCGATGTGAGGGAACGGCCCTCGGCCCGCACCCGGCGCAGGAAAGCCTCTTTTTCGTCCGGCGTCAACGGCTCCATGCCGGGAGCCAATTCGACTTCATCCAGCTTTTTGCGCAGTTCCTCGTCCTTCAGATCGTCATCAGGCTTGGACATTATGCCCCTCCTCCCCGGTAGACCCGGGCGGCAGGCAGCCGGAAGACCGCGGGAATGCTCAGCACCGCCAACACGCCGCTCCAAAAGAATGCCTGGGATAGGCCGCCCCGGTCCGCCATGAGCCCGACGACGGCAATTGCCCCGGCCCGCACCAAAAAAGTAAAGAACATGAAGATGCCATTGGCCGCGGCTCGGTTATCGGGAAATTCGTCCTGGACGACGGCCATGAGTACCGGCGTGGGTGAAATAGCCGTCAGCCCCAAACCGATGAGCGCTGGCACGATGAGCCAGTCCGGTCCGAAAAGGAAGGCGGCCAGCAAGATGGGTGCCAGAATCAGCACGATGAGCAGCATCTGTGCACGGCCGATGCGGTCGCTCACCGTGCCGGTAAGGAGCGCGCCGACCACGCCCGCGCCTTCCAGGATGGTGAGCGCCGCGGCGGAAATCCAGAGATCGGCATGCTGCACATCACGCATGAAGACGGGCAGATAGGTGGTCAACGCCACCACCATGAAGGCCTTGGGCAGCATGATCCAGAGCAGGACGGGAAAGACGCGCTGCATGCGAGGCAGCATGGTCTGTAGAGAAGGAGTCGCACGGTTGGGATCGGCTTTAACGTCATGCAGTCGCCACCAGAGCACAGCGCTGGTGAGCCAGCCCAGGGCCGCCAATCGCCAGATGCCGTCGATCCCCCACCAAACCACGGCGCTTGCCACCACAATGGGGCCTACGGTGCGGCCCAGCTCGCCGCCGGCCATAAACAAGCTCATGCCCGTCCCCACGCGCTTGCCCGACACCCGAGCGATCATGGCGGGCGCGGGCGCGTGGAATGCAGCGATGCTCACGCCCGCGGCCAACAGGATCAGCATGAGCGCGAAGTAGCTGTGGACCAGGCCGATGGCGCTCATGAGGGTGGCCGTGGCCGCCGGCGCCAGAATGACGAAGTAACGCAGGCTCATACGGTCGGCCAGGAAGCCGATAAAAGGATTGAGCACGCTGGGCAACTGGGTAAAGATGACCAGGCTGCCCGCGGCCGTGTAATTGGTCCCCAGCGTCGTCATGATCTCCTTGAGGAGAGGCGGCAGAAACGCTGAAAAGGTGTCGTGCATGAAGTGGCCGCCCGTTATGGTCATCACCTGGTCGGTGTGGAAGTTGTCTTCCTGGGACGGAGCGGAAGCGGATTTTGTTGGCGTTGCGGTTTGAGATGACATGGAAGGCCCGTTAGCGTAAATCATCGCCAAGGCGATGGGGAGGATAGATTTTGATACGGTAATGCCAGGGTAATGTAAGAAGGTAACGCATTCACGATCTGAATGCAAGTATGCTGTCTGCGTGTCGGTACGCCGACTTGCGGTTAGCCGCGATTTCAGGGGGACAAGTACATTATCAGCCGCAATTGTGCCGCTTGCCGTCTATGAGAATTGGAAAAAAAGTCAGGCGCGACTGCCGGAAATGATACGCGATTTTCGCGAGTCAAGCGGGAACAATAATCCGGATGAGATTATGGAAGCCGTCCTGCAGGCCCAGGCAAGCCGTCAGCGCCAGGGCATGATGCGCCGCTCCAGCCACTGAAGGCTAAACGTGAGGAGAACGCCCAGGGCCATAACCACGAAGAGCCCCGCGTACATCTTTTCAGTGACCAGCACTTCCCAATAGTAGAAGGTGACGAAGCCCACGCCCTTACGCGCGCGCACAAACTCGATGGCCACAATGACGATAAGCGCGGTGCCCAGCGCCAGGCGCAGCCCGGCAAAGATAACCGGCAACGCGCCGGGCAGAATCACGTGGCGAAAGAGTTGCAGCCGGTTTGCGCCGTAGTTCCTTCCGGCCTGAATGTAGACGGGATCGATGTCCCGCACGCCGGCCATGGTGTTGATGGCCACCAGAAAGAAAGCCGAAATCGCCACCACAGCGATTTTGGGCCCCTCGCCGAAGGGATTGGCGAAGACCAGCATCATGATGGGAAAAATGGCGATCTTGGGCAGGACGTAGATGGCCGACATGACGCCGTCCAGCATGGTGCGTACGGTGCGGTTCATGCCCATGATCATGCCTACGAAGATGCCGGGAATCACGCCGATGATAAAGCCGGCAAAGACGCGCCAGAGCGTGGTCAGCACGTGGCTTTCGGTGAAGAGACTCCACGCGGCGGGCCAGCCTTCGGCGGCCAGCGTCTGGGGAAAGAGCCAGGGCCGCCCGAACATACTCGTCTTGTTGAAGGTGTCGTAGTGGATGGTCAGGTCCCACAGCGCGGCCGCGATGCGCGTCGGAGGCGGGAACCAGCGGGGATTCAGGATTTCGTTACGCGCAATCAGCTCCCAAGCCAGCAGCAGCAGCACGGGAAAGGCCACGGCTAATCCCACTTCGTAGGTGCGCTGATAACGCAGGGGCGCCGTCTTGCCCGCCTCATCGGCCAGCCAGATAAAGAGAGCGAAGCCCACGCCCAGCCCCAACCACCAGAGGGGCTGCCACCACCCCGCGATGAAAAAGAGCAGGTTCCAGGCAATGAGCGTTAAAGCGATAAGAAGCGTGTTGCGGGTCATGAGGTTCCTCATAAGTGAAGATTGAAAAATAAAGATTGGAGATTCGGAACGCCGGATATTGTCGTGTCCGGCATCTGTTTGACAACTCGAAACGTTCTCTTACCAATTTTCACTCTTCAATCTTTATTTGCCCCTCTTCCCCCATAGCCCTCACCACCTCTCCCTCCAACTCTTGCCAGATGCGATAGGTCAGGTCGCTGAAGGCGGGCAGGGCCGTGGATTCAACCGAGCGGGGGCGCGGGATATCCACCGCAAAAACGGCCTTGGTGCGCCCCGGATGGGCGGTCATGAGGATGACCCGGTCACCCAAGAGAACCGCTTCATCAATGCTGTGGGTGATGTAGACCACGGTCTTGCGCGTCTCTTCCCAAATGCGCATAAACTCCTGCTGCAAGACCTTGCGCGTCTGAGCGTCCAGCGCGCCCAATGGTTCGTCCATGAGCAGCACTTCGGGGTCATTGGCCAGGGCCCGGGCGATGCTCACCCGCTGCTTCATGCCGCCGGAAATCTGATGGGGATAGTAGCCGGCGAACTTGGTCAGCCCGACCCGCTCGATCCATTCTCGGGCAGTGGCCTCCCGCTCGGCTTTGCCCACGCCCCGCATCTCCAACCCAAAGGCTACGTTATCCAGCACCGTCTTCCAGGGAAAGATGGCGTACTCCTGAAAAACCACGTTGTTCAGCGGCTTGCGGGGGTCGGCGCCCGGCGTGATCGTCACGCTGCCCGCGCTGGCTGTGTCCAGCCCGGCCAGGATGCGCAAAAACGTGGACTTGCCGCAGCCTGACGGGCCCACAATGCAGACAAACTCGCCGTCGGCCACATCCAGGCTAAAGTCCTCCAGCGCGGTAATCTCACCGCCGTCAACAGATGGGTACCGCTTGTAAACCTGACGCGCGGTGATTTTGGCGTCCATACAATTATCCGTTCGTAGAGGTGAGCGCCCGAACCACCGGGCCGGGTTCATCGGCCAGGAGCGCATCCACGCCCAGCGCCCGATAGAGGGCCAGTCGGGGCAGAGGATTGGGATCCAGGGGCGCAATGATGCTGCCCCGACGATGGACGGTGCGCACGTAGAGAGGGTTGAGCAGCAGCAGGGGCCAGAACGGTCCGGCCAGTTGCGCATCCCGGGGCGGGCGCGGGTTGCTCAAGGTCACGTAGCCGGCAATGAGGGGCGGATATAGCTGCCGGACTGCATGTACCAGGGCCGGTTGAAAGGAGATCACCGCCGCCCGATCCAGCATACCGTAGCCGGCCAGGGTATCGATAAAGCGGCGCGCATAGCGTTCCTCAATAAAGCGTTCGTCCTTCAGCTCCAACAGCAGCGGCGTCTGTGCGCCGGTCATGGCCAGGAGTTCCACCAGGGTAGGAATCCGTTCGGCCGTAAGCGTACCGTTGGGCCGGCGCGTCTCCAGGCGTTTGAGCCGGGCCAGGCTCTGCTCGCTCACGGTTCCCGCGCCGTCGGTCATACGCTCCAGCGTGGCGTCGTGAAAGAGAACGATCTCGCCGTCGCGGGAAAAGCGCAGGTCCGTCTCCAGCACGTCGGCGCCTTGCTTCAACGCGCGGGCGAAGGAGGCGAGGGTATTCTCCGGCTCCTCTTTGGGCGCGCCCCGGTGGGCAATCACAAAAGGGCGCCCCAGGCGCGCCCGTTCTCGTTCTAAATCTGACCATTTCATGCTGATACTTTAGCATAGCCGGGGGAAATTGTCGGAATACGAAAAAAGCGACCGATGAATTCGTCGGTCGCTTTTTTCGTATTCCGGTTGTTAATTCCGGCGCGGATTTTCTAACCCTTGACCGAGCCGGCCGTCAAACCGCCGACCAGATAACGCTGGAAGAACATGAAGAGCAGGACCGTGGGCAGCGCGGCCAGAAGCGCACCGGCGGAGAAGACGCCCCAACTGCTGGCAAACTGCTCCGCGACCATCTGGTTCAAGCCCACGGAAAGCGTGTACATTTGCTTGTTGGTGAGCAGGACCCGGGCCAGCACGTACTCGGAGTATGTGCCGATGAAGGTGAGCAGACCGACCACGACCAGAATCGGCCGCACCAACGGCAGCAAGACCTGGGTAAAGACCTGCCACCCGGAAGCCCCGTCAACGATGGCCGCTTCGTCCAAATCCCGGGGCAGTGAATCGAAATACCCCTTGGTAAGCCAGGTGTTGGCCCCCAATGTGCCGCCGAGATAGACCAGGAAAAGGCCGCCGTACGTGTTGAGGCCAAAGGGCGGGAGGTACCGTCCCAACTGTTGCAGGATAAGGAAGATGGCCACCATGTTGAGAAAGTTAGGAAAAACCTGAATCAACAGGATTGCCTGCAACAAGCCCCTGCGCCCGCTGAAGTTAAAGCGGGAAAAGGCGTAGGCCGCCAGCGTCGTAATGGCCGTCCCGATGACCGTTACGATAGAGGAGATCATAAGCGAGTTGAGATACCAGCGCCCGTAAGGATTGGTTGAATTGTTGAAAAGCTCGCGATAGTTATCAAGCGTCGGATTGGGCGGGATCAAGGGCTGACCGACCAGGGAATTGGTCGGGTTGAAGGATGCCGAGACAATCCACACCACGGGGAAGAGCGCGAAAAAGAGCATGATGATGGCCAGAATGATGCGGAAAGCCAACGTGATGCGCTTGCCCCGTCGGATAGAGCCCACCGACTGGGTAAGACGTCCGCTGCTAGACATTGCGCCCCCTTTCTTCCAGCATGTTCGTATAGCGGAACTGAAGCTGGGTAATAAAGAAAAGGATGATGAAAATCATCATGGTGATGGCCGACGCATAGCCGTAATCCGAACGCCCGGTAGAGCCGAACGCGATGCGGTAGGTGTACGTGGCAAGAATATCGGTATGGCCCACCGGCGTTGAAACGCCCGTCATGGGCGGACCTCCCCGTGCGTACAGGTCGATCACCGTAAAGTTGTTGAAGTTAAACGCAAATGACGCAACCAGCAGCGGCCCCACCGTCACCAGAAGCAGCGGCAGGGTCATAGAGCGGAACTTGTTCCAGGCGTTGGCCCCGTCGATGTCGGCCGCTTCGTAGATATCCTTGGGCAACGTCTGCAGGGCGCCCGTCACCACGACGAACATGTAGGGAAACCCCAGCCAGAGCTGAACCAGCAGCACGCCTACCTTGGCCCAGAAGGGATCCGAGAACCAGGGCGGGGCCCAGCCGATTAACGTATACATCGTTTCGGAAATAATGCCGAACTGGGGATTCAGCAGGCCCACCCAAACCGGCACGGCCACAAAGGCGGGAATCGTATACGGAATGAGGAGGAGCGAGCGCAGGGGCGCGCGCAGGGGCATCTCCGGCACGTCGAACATGATGGCCAGGAACATGCCCAGGGCAAAGGTAAACAGGACCGACAGTGCAGCAAAAATCAGCGTCCAGAGAAAGACGAGCAGGAAGGACGAGCGCAGGGCCGGATCGCCGAAGAGGCGCTGGTAATTGTTGACGCCCACGGGCGTTGCAAAGCCGGGCGAAAGCTGCTGTCCGCTCTCACTGGCGTAGACGCCGTTGACGTTGCGATAGAGTTCGCCCGTCTGCTGATTCAGCATGGCGTCCTGGGCCGCATCATACGTGTAGAGGGACTCATATTGGGCCGCCTGGCCGAGACGGGTTTGGCTGACCTGAAAGACCTGATCCGGCGGCAGGCCAAAGCTGATCGCCGCGATTTCGGTTAATTTGGAAAAGAGCTGATTTTGCGGCACCTGCACAAAATCATCGATTTGTGCGGGCGCTTCTCCGCTGCGGGCCACAGGCGCTTCCCCTTCGGTGACGGTGAAGCTCTCGCCCGTGTCTGGATTCGTCATCCACAGCATGTAGGCATTGGTGGCCGGATTCTGATAGGCCGTCCAGCTATAGACGGCGGCATCTTCCGGCAGATAGGTCTGGGATTCAATCTGTCCGATAGCATCCTGCTTGCTCACCAGATGGCCTTGTCCGTAATTGGTAAACGAGACGTAAACGGTAAACAAAATCGGATAGAGCACCATGATAATCATCAGCGCCAGGCCGGGTGCGATATAGCGCAAGGGATACATGCGTCCCGAAAGGAAGACGATGTTCAAGCCGATGGTGATAAAGATCAGCACCGCGGCAAGGGGCCAATAGCCGTCACCTACCATCCGATAGACGATCCAGATGGCCATGGCGTCGATGACAGCGAGCAGGACAATACGGAAGAGGAGTGCAGTGAGGCTGTTGGGCGCCGCATCAGGGGGCGCTTGCGCGCCCCCCGGCGCACCCTGGAGTCGGGTGCTCATGGTCAGTTATTCACCCGCGATTGCGGACGAGACTTGCTCCTGCGCCTGATCGGCGGCTTCCTGCGGCGTGGCAGTGCCATTGGCGATGAGCGTAATCGCGTCGCCCCAACCGCCCCAGACAGCGTTCATCTCGGGGATGTTGGGCATGGGATCGGCATTGGCGCCGGCGGCCAGGAAGGCCTGAAGATCCGGGTCCTCGATGCTGTCAGCCGTGGGTTTCCAGGCGGGCAAGCGCGGATCGGTATCGTAGAAAGCCTGCATGGACTCGTCGGTGGCGATCACGTTCTGCAGGAACGCCTGGGCCAGCAGCTGATTTTCGCTGAAGGAATTGATCATCAGACCCTGAACGCCCAGGAACGGACGACCCGGCTCGGTGCCGCTGGGGATGTTGGCGATGGCATAGGGCACGCCGGCTTCCCGGATGCCGGCCAGCGTCCACGGGCCGCCGATAAACATGGCGGCTTCGCCGTTCTGGAAGGCGGAGGTCATGAGATCGTGATCGATATTGGCGCCGACGTCCAGCAGACCGTCTTCAAAGAGGCTGTTGTACCACTCCAGCGACGCGACGGAGCCTTCATTGTTCAGGCCCAGGTCCTCGGCGTTGTAGGAGCCGTCATCATTCTTGCCGAAGATGTAGCCGCCGAAGGCCGTCTGGATGGGATAGAAATGATACGGATCGCCCGCCATGCGCAGGAACCCGTACTTGGCGCCGCCGTCCTTGAGTTCCTGCGAAATGGTCGCCACTTCGTCAAAGGTAGCGGGCGCTTCGGGAACCATATCGGTGTTGTAGATGAGGGCGATATTTTCCACGGCCAAGGGCATGCCGTAGAGATTTCCGTCAGGGTAGGTGAACGCGGCCACGGCATTCTCGGCAAAGTTATCGGCGTTATCGCCCAGATCAATGGGAGACAAAAGACCGCTGGCATTCAATTCGCCGATCCAGTCATGCGCGCCCAGCAGGATATCGGGACCTTCCCCCGTGGGGGCAGCCACGATGAAGTCGCCGCGCAAATCGCCGAAGCCCTTCTGCACGATATCCAGGGTGACGCCGTTCTCCTCGGCAAAAGCGGCGCCGATTTCTTCCAGCACCGGCGCGCGGTTGCTGTCGGTCCAGATGGTCAGCGTAGGACCGTCCGTAGCAGCCGCCGCATCGCTTCCGGCCTCTTCAGCCGGGGCCTCGGTTGCTTCAGCGGGCGCTTCCTCTTCAGCGGGCGCTTCTTCAGCCGGGGCTTCGGTCGCTTCAGCGACAGTCGCTTCTTCAGCCGGCGCAGCCGGGGTCGCAGCGCCGCCGCAGGCAGCCAGCACCATGGCGGAGATGACCAGTAGGGACAGCAAAATCAACAGTCTATTGCGCATGTTTTTCTCCTTTTGCAATAGGTTACGATAGGTAGATAAACAAACAAAAGTTGCAACCGTTAGAATCCAACGGATCTGCACATCAGTAGGTTTTTGCTAAAGGTTAGAGTGATGTCTCATCTCCGCCAGGGAGAGCGATCCAACCCGGACCATCCAAGCATAACATCCGATGCCAATTCGGGGCTGCACACCGGATCATGGGGGCGAATTGAATCGCAAGAGAAAAAATTCTGCCGTATGGGGAGCGCCCAACACATTTATCTGCTCACGCCTATCTGCTTATGTGTCGTACAGCGAAGCGACAGAAGGTTAAAAAAACGCATAAAGAATGGACAAGCAGGTCACGGAAATCCGCAATCTTTCAGTCCTCATCATCCTATTGTATCCGGGCCTTTGTTTAAAAAAGCATGCGTGATTTTACACGCAACATTATACCAGAAAAGCCGAAGATGCAATATTTCGCTTTTCTCTCACTTTCTTTTTAACGCGGCGGCAAAGTCGGCAAGCCCAGATTGGGGCGTTGCGTCAAATCGGGCGTCTGAACCGGCGACTCCGCCAAGAGGCGCAGGCACTCGGCCACGGCCCGGGCCAGTTGCGGATCCTGACCCTGAGCATAGTCCTGGGGACTGATTTCGACTTCAATATCCGGGTCCGTGCCGTAATTTTCCACCCGCCACCCCACGTCCTCAAACCAGAAACTGAATTCGGGCTGGGTCGTCACCGTGCCGTCCACCAGCGAATGGCGCGGGTGGATGCCGATGACGCCCCCCCAGGTGCGCTTACCGACCAGCGGCCCCAATCCCATGAGCTTGAAGCTATGACAGAAAATGTCGCCGTCGCTGCCTGCGTGTTCATTGGTCAACGCCACCAGCGGACCGGCCACCGACTCCTGCGGGTACGGCATCATGCCGCCCCAACGGGAGAGATCATACCCGATACGGCGACGGGCCAACTTCTCCAGCAGGAGCTGGCTTACGTGACCGCCGCTGTTGTAGCGCACGTCGATGACCAGGCCCTGACGATCCACCTCAGCCAGATAGCCGCGATGAAATTCAGCATAGCCAGCCGGCCCCATGTCGGGGATATGAACGTAGCCCACCTGGCCGTCGGACAACTCATGCACCCGGCGGCGATTCTCTTCCACCCAGGCGCGATAGCGGGCGGGCGTTTCATCGGCCAGCGTACGCACGACCAAATTCCGCCGGCTGCCATTGCGGCTTTCGTCGTTTTTTCCTTCATCACGCTGGGCGAATGTGAGCAGCACCTCCTCATTCGCCAGATTGACCAGCAGTTGGCCCGGTCCGGTCACTTCATCCAGCCGCTGACCGTTGATCGCGACCAACAGGTCCCCTTCGCGAATATCCACGCCCGACCCGGCCAGGGGCGAGGTCGCCTTGCGGTTCCAGGCATCGCCCTGGACGATGTCGCTGACCCGATAGCCGCCGGCAGCGCCGTCCCACGCGAAATTCGCCCCCAGATAGCCCTGTCGATAATAAGGACGGGCGCGATAGTCGCCGCCGTATTCGTAGGCGTGGCTGGTGCCCAGCTCACCCTGCATTTCCCACATGAGATCGCTGAACTCGGCCCGGGAGCTGACGCGCTGAATGAGGGGAAAGTAGCGACGATAGACTTCCTGCCAGTTCACGCTGCTCATGTCCGCGGTCCAGAATTGGTCCCGCTGGAGCCGCCACGCCTCCCGAAACATCTGCTCCCATTCGCTCTGGGGATCGATGGAGACCTTGACGCGCCCGGTGTCCAGCCAGCCGGTTTTACGGGGATGGCCGCCGCCCGAAGGCGGCTTCTCGCCCGCCTTGACCACCCGCAACCGGCTGCCCTGTCCATAGAGGAGCTTCTCCCGATTGCGCGCAAGGCGGAACCAGCTCATGTTGTCAACCAGCGTCTCAGTTTTATATTCCTTGAAGAGGTATGCGCGCAGCGCGCCCCGCTCCGGCTCATCTTCATCCGCGGTTTCGTATTCATCATCCAGCGTGCCGTGGATGGGGAACTCGCTGAAGAGGGCCTTGTCCTTGACGCCCACAATCTTTGCATAGCGCGCATCCTGTACCGGAAAGGCGAAGATGCGCTGTTCGATGCCGTCCAGATCGATGCGAAGCGCGGGCAACTTCTGGGCCGGATTTTCGTCCGCACCATCCTCCCCGGCGTCAACCGAGGGATCGGCAGCCGCATCGGCAGATGGCTCCTCCGGGGTCGGGCCATCGGCAGGCGACTCAGAGGCGATCAGCTCGGCCGCGGCGATTGCTTCCTCATCGCCCTCATCGCCTTCGCCCTCCTCATCATCCCCGTCCATGTCGTCATCGCCGTCATCGGCGTCGTCGTCATCGGCGTCGTCGTCATCGGTCCCGCTCTGGCCCATCTCAGGATGGGGCGTAAAGGGATTGGGCAGATCGTCCCGCAGGGTGAGCAGGTAAGGCCGCATTCCCCAGGGAAAGCCAAGATCGAAGTGGAGCGCATCGTACACCGGATTAAATTCCCGCTCGCTCAGAAAATAAAGATAGCGGCCGCCGGGATCAAAGGCGGGACGTACATCATGCAGCACGGGTTGGGTAACGGTCACGGGATTGGGCTGCGGCGTTTCCTCCGCCGAGTCAGACGCGTTTTCTTCCTGCCCCGGATCGACCCGATAAAGGCGAATCTCCGTCGTTTGCAGGGAACGGCTGAAGCCGTAGGCCAGCCAGCGACCGTCCGGCGACCAGTCCACGCCGGCAACGCGGCGGAACGGGCTGCGATCGGCAATGGTCAGGCTTTGGGTTTCCAGGTCAACGACCAAAAGCTCCTGGCGGTGATTGGTCAGCGCAACCTTATCGGCTGTAGGCGAAACGTTGAGCGTGGTAACCCGGCCGATATCCAGCCCCTCCAGGCGCACGATCTCGCCGCCGGGCATGGTGTCATGAATTTCCAATGTCTCTTCGCCCGGATCGTCGCTAATCATGACCAGACGACGGCCGTCGTTAAGCCAGTCGGCCAGACGATAGCGCACGCCGTCCCGCTTGCCGTGCTGCACCACAGGACCGTCAAAATTGAAGAAGGTGAAGGCCTTTCCCCGGCTGGTGAGGGCCACCGCTTCCCCCGAAGGATGAAGCCGCGCGCCCTGGAGATAGCGGCTCGCCGAGACAAACTTGCGATCCCGCTGCCCCCGGGGACTGTTGCACGTGATGATCAGCGCCTGGGTTGCGTCGGTTTCCGGCGTAAAGAGGAAGAGATCGGCCCCGGCGTGATAGACGATACGGCGGCCGTCGGTGGCGGGATGACGCACATAAAAGTCGTCATGGTCCGTATGGCGGCGCAGATCGCTGCCGTCCGGCGCGACGCTGTAGAGATTGCCCACGCCCTGGTGATCGCTCACAAAATAGATGCGCGACGCGCCCGCCGCATCCAGCCACATGGGCGCGGCAATGTTGCCGTCCAGATCAGTCAGGAAGCGCTCGAATTCGCCGTCGCCGTTGCGGTCGATCCAGAGGTGGCCGGCCGTGCCGCCCCGATAGCGCTTGCGCCGTGCGGGGTCATCGGTATTGCGCCCCAGCACGGCCGCGCCCTGGGGTCCATAGGCGATGGCCCGGGCCGGCCCCACAGGCAGCGGCTCGATCTGTCCGTTGTCCGCGGCCGCCGCGATGCGAAATAGGCCCATCTCCCGGCTGTCCATCTGGCCGTAAGCGGAGGCAAAAAGAATGTGGGTTCCCTGGGGATCCCAGCCGATAAGCTGCATGGCCGCGCCCGCATACGTCAGGCGGCGTTGGGGGCCGCCTTCAGCCGGCATTATATAGATGTCGGGCGCGCCCTCTTCCCGCCCCACAAAGGCCAACTGTGCGCCATCGGGCGAAAGGCGAGGATAGGTGGTCAGCCCCCGATTGGCGGTCAGACGACGAGCCACGCCGCCTTGGGCCGCAACGGTCCACAGATCATCTTCCGAGACAAAAACGATAACGTCATCATGGATGGCGGGATAACGATAGTAGCCGGCATTGCTCATGGCGAAGGTTCACTCCGAATGTAAATCCAAATGTGAATAGGTGCAGTCAAGCGTACGCGAAGCGGATATTATATCGCGAGCGCAAAATGAGGGCCAACCCAGGTTTGTTGCACCAGCCCACGGCGGGAGGGCGCGGCGGTCTCCCCTACCGCACAACCGCGCCCGCGGCCCGCAGCGAGAAGGCACGGAGACTTTCCCCTACCCTGCCACTCCGCATCTCCGCCGCCTGCCGCCTGCCCAAATTACATGCTATAATCGCCTGTCATGAAATCCGCACTCAGCCCCATGAAAATACGCCGTAGCGGGAAGCAAGTCCCTGCGGCAATGGCCTTGCTCAGCTTGCTGTTGCTCACCGGCTGCCGGGCCATGCCAGCGTTCAACGTGCTGCGCTACGAAGTCGCACGGCGGACCGGCGTTTATGACCGGACGCCGACCGGAGGCGCAACCGGCACGCTGGCGGGCCGGGTCATGGCTGATGATGGTCCCGTGGCCCATGCGCTGGTCGTCGCAGCCGATCCACGGGGGAAGGCGTATACGGATCGCACCGACGCCGCCGGTTACTACCGCATCGACGGCCTGCCGCCGGGCTGGTATACGCCCGCCGCAGCCGCGACCGGCTACGCTGACGGCGATCCGCGAAATGAAGCCGGCTATCCCGTCGCCCTGCACGTCACCGCGGACGCGCTAACCCAGGGGCCGCCCATCCGCCTCGAGCCGGTCCGCGTCGAAGCGCTGCCGCAGGATGCGGCGGCAGCTGTCGCCCTCACCCAAACCGCGGCATTCTCGGCCGCCACGACCTTTCCGCCCGGTTCCGCCGCCCAGGTGCTGAGCTATCGTTTCGTCCGCGACGGCGTTACGGTGGACTCCCTGCGCGTCTACCTGCCCGGACATCTTGCGCCGGACGCGCGCCTGCCCCTCCTCTTTTTCAGCTATCCCGGCGATGTAGACGGCTGGCAGGACGTAAGCGTGGCCTTCGCCGCGCAGGGCTATGCATTGGTTGCGCTTTCGCCCGCGGGGGAACGGGGGCTGGACGTACGCGCCCACGCCGAAGACGCCCGCATTGCGCTGGCTCTGGCGCGACAGGGCGCGCTCACGCCGCACATTGCCACGGACGAACCCATCATCGTCATGGGCGGCAGCTTCACCAGTGCGATTCTCTATCGCCTGATCCTGATGCAACCCGACTGCTATTCGGCCTGGGTGACGCTGGGCGGCATTGCCGACGCCTTCAGCGGAGCGGAGGCTTTCTATGCCGGCAAGCTTGAACTGCCGCCCGCATACGCCTACGTCATCCCGGCCATGGGACCGCCCAATCTGGCCGCGCGGGAGCTCCTGGACTACTCGCCCGTCGCCCATGCCGGCGAATTGCCGCCCACGCTCATCATCCACACCACAGCCGACCGCATTCTGCCCGTTGCGCAAGCCCATGCCCTGGCCGGGGCCTTGTCCGACGCGGGCGTACCCGTGGAGACCTTCTACTACGAAGACGTGAGCCACTACCTCCAGATCGGCGCTGACCTGACGCCAGCAGGTGAGGAAATGTTCTACCGTATTCTCGATTTCGTACAGCGTTACCAACCGACCGGGAATTCTGATGTACAATAGGTGGTGGATTCGGCAATTATTCAGGAATCCACGCGGTTTTCTGATGCGTAACGAATAACGCGTAGCGACTGGCGAGCGCAGTTCTGCGCATTGCCCATGCAACAGCTACATGCCATTCGCTTGAACCAAAAATGCAATTGAGGATGACTTTATGCCCATCGCTCTATCGGATGAATTTCACCCCGACTACGCCGCTCTGACCGCAAGCGCGGCGGTCCAGGTGCGGTCGGACTACGGCGTACTGCTATTGGCCGGGCCGGACCGCAGCGCTTTTTTACAGCGCATGACAACCAACGACATCGCGGCATTGGTCCCGGGCCAATCGGCCGTCACAATTCTCACCAGCGACACGGCCCGCAATCGCTTCGCCTTTACCGTCGTCTGCCGGGACGAAGACTTTCTCCTCTTACCGGGCCCGGGCGAGGCCGCCGCCCTGGCGCAGGAGTTGCAGAGCAAAATATTTTTCATGGACAAGGTGACGGTCGCCAACATCAGCGCACCGGTTAAGCGCCTGCGCCTCATGGGGCCGGAAGCGGATGGAATTCTGGCCCAAGCAGGCGTGGAGTTGACCGACACGCCCGACGGTGGATGGCAACGGGCGGGCGAACTGACCGTAATCAAGCAGTTCGCCTATGACGTGCCCGGCTATGTTTTGCTTCAGCCCGCGGCGGGTGTTGATGACCTGATTAGGCGCTTGCAGACCATAGGCGCGCACGTGCTCCAGCGCAACGAAGCTTACGAAGCCCGACGCATCGAATTGGGGCGTCCTCGCCCGGGCGCAGAGATCGTGAATGCGTACACGCCGTTGGAAACGGGCATGGCCTGGGTCTGTGCAGAGAACAAGGGCTGTTATACCGGTCAGGAAATCATCGCCCGCCAGATCACCTACGACAAAGTGACAAAGTATCTGGTCACCCTGCGCAGCGCCGAACCGCTTGCACCCGGCGCAAGCGTCACGGCAGGCGACAAGAACGCGGGCGCCATTACCAGCGCGGCCTACAGTCCGGCACTCAATGCGTATCTGGCCCTGGCCGTGCTCAAGCGCGCCTACGCAGAAGCGGACGCGGTGGTGCTGGTTGACGGCGTCACCGCCCAGGTCATCCCGCCGGCCGAAAGAGAGGCGGCAACATGAGCAGCCCCGCCACGGACGTCTTTACCGAAGGCGATGCCTTGACCCGGGAACGGTTCGAGCCTGCCATCTGGCGCATCATCGTGGACGACGCGCCCCGCTCGGGCGCGGCCAATATGGCCCTGGATCAGGCTTTGGCCGAAGCCGCGGCCGCGGGTGAAAGCCTGCCTACGCTGCGCTTCTATCGCTGGCAGCCGCCCGCGGTCAGCCTGGGACGACATCAGCCTCTGGCGGACCTGAATCAAGCCGCCATTACTGCCGCCGGCTACGAAATTGTGCGGCGCCCCACCGGCGGGCGGGCCATCCTCCACACCGATGAGCTGACCTATTCGGTCGCCGCGCCCGCCGACGAACCGCGGGTGCGGGGGGGCGTCATGGACGCGTACCTGCGCCTGAGCAATGCGCTGGTGGCGGGGTTGCGCAATGCGGGCGCGCGGGATGTGGCCAAAGCGCCGGGCAGTGCGCGCACGGGCAAGGACGTTTCGGCGGCCTGTTTTGAAGTGCCCAGCGCCTATGAAATCACCAGCCGGGAACGCAAGCTCATGGGCAGCGCCCAGAGCCGCCGGGCAGGGTATGTGCTTCAGCACGGCAGCCTGCCCCTCACCGGCGATATCACCCGCCTCATTGACGTGCTGCTGCTGGAGCCGGACGCGGCCGCGGCCTTGCGCGCGGACCTGTCCCAACGCGCCTGTACCCTGGCCGCGGCGCTGGGCGTAGCGGACGAAGACGACGCGGTCCGCTACGACCGCGTTCAGGCCGCCCTGGCCCAGGGGTTTGCGGAAATGCTGGACCTGGAATTTAAGCCTGCCCAGCCCATGCCGAATGAAATGCGTCGGGCCGCCGACCTCATCCGAACCCAATTTACCCGCCCCGACTGGATTGGGGCGCGGTAGCGCGCCGGCAGGAACTCTGTTCTGACCATGGCGATTGGACTTCTCACACTCGAACTCTATCTGCCCTTGAATCACAGCCTCAAGGGCAAGCGCGGGATTCTCAAGCCGCTGATTGTCCGGCTGCGGCGCGAGTATAACGTCTCCGTTTGCGAGTCTGACGCCCAGGATGTTCTCTCCCGCGCCGTGCTGGAAGTAGTCTGCGTCAGTCAAAATGGTGCGCTGGCCCATCGACAGCTGCAAAACGTCGCGACCCGCGTCGAGGGCTGGCGCATGGATGCCCAACTTGTGGATTATTGGATCGAAATGGTGGGGTAAATCAGATAAGCGACAACGCGTCCCAATCAAAAAATGCGGGCGTCGGATCAATCCGACGCCCGCATTTTTTGCATGCGTATCAATTGTTCGTAAATGACATAGCGGCGGCAGGCCGTTTCAGGAGCGCCAAGCCGCAGCCTGGCCTTACTGCCGGGCGGCGACCAAAACAGCAAGCCGCGCAACAGGCTTAGGCATCGCTGTCATCTGATGAATCACCGTCATCCGACGCATTGCCGTCGTCCGCCGGTCCAACCGCGGCGGCGACATACTGAGCCAGTTCGCCGGAGACGGCGTCGCCCACGGTCAGCGTAATGGCGTTCGCATTGATACCGCCCAGGTCCTTGATGGCCTGCTCACTCACGGAATCTTCCACGATCATCATAAACATAGAGGTATTGGGCTGCATTGCCGCACCGACCTGTTCCAGATCTTCCGGGGGAATCATCTGGCCGAGGTACTTGCCCGAGACGCCGCCGATTACCGCGCCGGCAACGGTCCAGGCCAACAGGCCGGCGGGACCGCCGATGAGGCCCAACAGACCGCCCGTCACCGCGCCGATGCTCGTGCCCAGCACACCGTGTCCAGGCTCGGAGATGTGGCTTTTCCCGTTTTCATCAACGGAGACAATCGCCTGTGCCACAACGTCAACATCCGCCAGCATGTCTGAATCTTTGATGGTTTCGACTATTTCGGCTGCCTTGTTCTTGCCGGGGAAGGCATAGGCAACAATGTTGTAAACCGCAGAAGTGTCTTGGCTAGCCATTTTAATGCTCCTTGAATTGTGGTGGATTGCAATGAAATACGGCACAGCTCAATACCAATAAACGGCAGACATTCGGTTTCGCTGGTGATCTATACCTGAAAATTTCAGCGGTAAGATCCGGTGAGAGGATATATAAAACGAGGAAATAAGCCCGGAAACGCATGCAGAATTCCTGAACATTATTTCTTACAAAAAGTTACCAATGATATTTTGATATGTCAAATTCATGTTGGATTAAGGGACGCTTTTCACTCAGCTTGTTGGCGCTTTGCGCCGACTGTGCAGGTAAAGAGGCAGAGGCACGCATCTGCCGGCCCACAGGCTGCCAACCATTTTTGTTGATGTAGCAGAAGCCTGTTTCCATACACAAAATCTTATTTTTATCTTCAAATTTTCTAAACAATTCGCCGTTATACTGCCCAACGTCGGTCATTCGAGATCGACAACGGCAGACGGCAGCAACGCCCCGCGGGGCCTGCTGCGAAGAATAGAAATGGAGAAACATTATGGCAGCATTGAATCCGGTGCGCCAAAGGCAAACGCAACCACAGCGGACCGGTAAAGTGAGTCGCAATAAGGTCAATCTGTTTTTGGACATTTTTCTGCTGGCGCTGTTCGTGGCTGAGATGGAGGAACATTTTACCGGATTACGCCTCCACGAACTGCTTGGCTTGCTCTTTACCGGGTTATTGGTTATTCACATTGTGCTCCACTGGCAGTGGATCGTCAGCCTTACCCGCACCTTTTTTCACCGGCTCCTGCATGAATCGCGGCTTAACTACGTCATCAACCTGCTCCTGTTCATCGATATGGTCGTGGTTGCGGTGACGGGCATCTTTATCTCGCGCACGCTGGGGGTAACCATTCCCTTTGCCCAAAATGCGATGCAGTTTTGGAAGATGGCCCATATCTTTTCCGCCCAACTGGTATTGGCGCTGGTTGCGCTTCATGTCGCCATGCATTGGAAGTGGATCATCAACGCGTGCAAGCGCTATCTCTTCCGCGTGCCCAGCCTGTCACGCGGCACGGAGAGAAAACCCCTGATCGGCTCGCCGGCGCCCGTTTTTGTTATGGAAAAGGAGGATTCTCATGTCCGCATCCCGCGATAGGTATGGTCGTCGCTACATCTTGGGGACAGCTCTGTTCATTCTTTTCGTAGCGGTGAGCGGCTATTGGCTCAACACCCAGGGTTTGACCGACAACCCCTTCACCGCCATTAGCAGCACGCTGGCCTTTCAGCGGGCAAGCGAAGACCAGGGCTTCACGTTGGTATCTCCGGACGCCGAAGGGCAGTCCGCTCCCACCAGACCGGCCGAGGGCGCGGAGCCGCCGGGCGATCGCAATCAGGCCGCCATTGATATCCGCTGGGACGAGGCAAACACCATGCTTTACGATCTCTGGTTTTGCCTGGCTGCCACCGCGATCGTGTTAGTCGCCGGGCCTCTGCTCAAGCTCATGCTGGACCGCAACAAGTCCCAGGGGAGGCGCGTCCACAGGGTGGCTTAACGGAAGAGGCTGTACAGGGTAACATTTCTTTTGACAACGAGGAACTATCATGAACGACAAAAAAACCGGACAGCGCAATCTGCGCGCCACGTTACAGGGCCTGGGAGCAATCGCCGCCATCAGCGGAACGCTCTACGGGTGCACGCTACCTTCAGCCAATCAAAACGCCAATCAGTCATCGGCTGCCGCAGATGCCGCCGCTGCAGCCGATGACAGTCTGCTCCGGGCCACGCTCACGCCGGAGTTAGCGGCGCTGGTGACGGCGACGCCGGCAACAGCAGTCATCCCCGCGCCGACCTTTACGCCCACAGCTGTGCCGCCTACTGCGACCCCCGAACCGGCAATCGCATCAAGCGCCTATTACCAGGACGGCGTCTATGTGGGCAGCAGCGAGAGAGCCGATCGCTGGGGTAATATGCAGGTGCGGGCAATCATCGAAAACGGCGATCTGACCGCCATCGAAATTCTGGATTATCCGCGCAGCACGGGCCGTTCGGACATTATCAGCCGGGGTGCGATCCCCAGCCTCATCAGCGAAGCCATTACCAATCAGGATGCCGATATCAACATCGTCTCCCGGGCCACCGATACCAGCGTTGCGTTTATCCGTTCGCTGGAGACGGCTCTGGAAGCAGCTCATATCGGCGGAGCATAATCATCATGCGCAAGCACGCGCTGATCATGGGCATGCCCATTCTGGTGGAGATCGCGGGCGCGATCGAAGACGATGCCGTCTTCGACCGGGTCTTCACCCTCTTCCGTAACGTGGATGAGCAGTTCAGCCCCTTCAAGCCCCAAAGCGAGGTCGCCCGTCTCAATCTCCGGGAACTGGATTGGGATGCGCTCTCTCCAGAGATGCGTGAAGTGCTGGCCCTGGCGAGCGAGACCACGCGCCAGACTGACGGCTACTTCAGCGTCATGCATGACGGCGTTTTCAACCCCAGCGGCCTGGTAAAAGGATGGGCCATTCACCGAGCCGCCTCTCTGCTCAGCAATGAAGGGTGGCGGGATTTCTACGTGGATGCGGGCGGCGACGTAGCCGTTGCCGGCCGCAATGGAGAGGGAGAAGCGTGGCGCATCGGCATTCGCAACCCCTTCGAGCCGGACCGCATCGTCAAGGTGTTGACGCTGACGACAGGCGGCGTGGCGACCTCCGCCCTCTATGAGCGAGGCCGCCACATCTACAACCCCCATCAAGCCGACGATCTCCTGAATCAGGTGGCCAGCCTCACCGTGGTGGGGGAGAATATCTTTGAAGCCGACCGTTTCGCTACCGCCGCCTTCGCCATGGGGCGGGCCGGCATCGACTTCATCGAGACGCGCACCGCGTGCGAAGGCTACCAAATCAACAGCGACGGCCGCGCCGTCATGACCAGCGGATTGGGGGCGTATGTGAGTAAGGGCGAAGCTTCACCACAACCCGCCTGAATTAACATACCAACCAAGCCTCGGCACGATACAGATTTTGATATCGAAAAGAGATCGCAAGTAAAGCCTAGCCGCACGTAAACAGGCGGGTTGCCATTCGTTAGCAGACGGATGACAATCCGCTTTGCGTTTTGCCGTCCGATTGATATGAGGCGCCCCTCATAAGCACCAAAAATCATCTGTTGACAACAAATTTGATATGTGAAATACTATGTGCACTAATGATTGTCAATCGTTAACAGTTGATTCTTAACCCCTGAATAGGCGTCAAAGATACGGCAATTGTGTCTATAAAAATTGCTTCCCCGATTTGTATGGCTCTTCCGGATCTCATGTGGTTGACAAGGCAAAAGGGCCATTGGGCATGAAACTTTTGTAACCAGCCAGGTCGAGCCAGAGACGCTGGAAGAGCGTCGATGTCTTGCCGATGCCATAGCATCGACGTTTGATGGTCTTAATTTTGTTGTTGAGTCCTTCAACGAAGCCGCTATTGACTCGGTCCTCAAAATAGCTGACGATGGGAGACCAATAGCGGGTTAATGTCTTGATAAAAGGACGGAAGCAAGCAACGTCAAGCCGTTCGGCTTTTTGAATCCATTGGTTAAGTCGGTGTTCGGCTTCATCGACGGTTTTCGCTTGATTGAAAATAACGGTCAGTTCAGTACGCAAAGTGTAGGCTTGATGGAGTAGCGGCGTATGGCGAAAGAGTTGGCGTAGCCGTTTGCGCTCATCATCATTCAGGTCCTCATGGTTTTTGCGTAATGTCCAAAGCATGCCTTTGCACTCTTGCTCGTAGGTCTCTTCATGCAGTTCTTTTTTGAGACGCTTCATCTCCGTTTTGCGCAAGGAGTCGAAATCATCCCGATAATTTTCGGCCACATGGAAACGGTCGACAACCAGATAGGCGGTAACATCCTCATGGGCTTGGATATACTCCTCGATCGCATTCAGGTATCCGTCCCACATATCGGTGGTAAAGGCGCGAATCGTGGGACGTAGCCGGGCGGGAATCTGGTCCAGAAAGGCGCTCACTGTCGTTTTTTTCGGTCTGGGAGCACAGCCAGCACCTGAACCTTGCCGTTGTGCTGGCGGGCTGTGATGATGGCGGCGTAGTTGTTGCGCCCTTTGCGCATGGCGATTTCATCAATGCCCACCGTGTTCAAGTCGTCTACTTCGTCCCAGTTGACTGCGTCATCAACCTGACGATTGAGTGCGCCGACTATGGCGTCGTAGCCCACATTTTCGCTCAGGCTCACGTCTTCGATGGTGCTGTTAACCAGTTGCTTGAGCAGATAGCGGTCGTAGGCTTTCGTGTCGGGACTTCGCTGCTCATACCAGGGTAGAACCTGCGTTGTTGTTGGCTCTGTCTCACATTCATAACAACGACATCGACGTGGCCGGATACAGATATAGGTTTCCAGTCCCAAGACCGATAGGTGACGCAATTGAATCTCTTGACCATGGCCAAAGGTGCAGCGCACATCCTGGCCGCAGACACCGCAAGGCGTTGTTTCAACTTGACTTTCCACTCGAATCAGCAACTTCCCGCCCGGTTGGATTTCTGTGCTCAACACCTCCACCTGCGGAATGTCCAGCGGAATTTGAATCATTGCTGTCTTTTGCGATGTCATCATGCCCTCCTTATTGGCTTTTGACATCACAGTTTACATCAACTCAATTCATGTCGATACCACATCGATTCCGAAAGAACCGGGCCTATTTCATGGAGCCTTTCTAGCGCTTGAACGTGCAGGCCTTGGGGCAAAACTGGCCGGGTGGTCAAGATTCTTTCGCCATACCTATACGTTGCTGATTGTGATGATGGGGTGGGTTCTTTTTCGTGCCGAAACCCTGTCCAGCGCAGGTGCTTACATCGCTGCCATGTTCGGATTTTCTCGGATAGATGACTTGCAGATCAGTGCTGACAGTTACCTGAGCCCAGGATTGGTTTTGGTCATGATTGTCGGTTTCATTGGATCGACCCCAATTCTCCCGTATTTACTCTCTTCGTACAGGCCGCAATGGATAGAACGTCGGCGTATTGAATCAACTCTTGTATCATCAGCCTCAGTAGCGATGGAAGTGATTTCAATCTTTCTCATCCTTGTTCTCTCATTGATTCAAGTCGCAGCCGATACCTACAACCCTTTCATCTACTTCCGGTTTTAAACGTATATAGTGCTACCCCATTTCATTCATAATCGCATTCGCAACGTTCTACTGGCTCTGATGTTCTTAGGATGCATATATTTACCCATGGTCGATCATTTTTTTCAATTCGATGCAACTGCTTCGTTAACGGAAAACCGCACGTTGAATCAGGCGCCCAATCTCATATTGCCAACAGTTTCCGTCATGGAAAATCCGGCGGATATTGACGCCTGGTATGAGCTTCTACAAACTGTAGCCAGGTATCCGTCCAACTTCAACCGTTATTACAATGATCATTTTGGTTTTCGGAAGAGTCTCGTGCGTATGCATAGCCATATGGCCTTATCTGGTTGGCCGGCCAAAGGCAATGTAATCATCGGTCGGAATGGCTATCTATTCTTAGGGGAAGCAAGAACGAGAGAGTCGTACCAGGCCAGTACGTCTTTCAGCACAGATGAACTGGTGAGTTGGAAAGCAGAACTTGAGCGCCGTCGCGATTGGCTTGCCGCGCAAGGAATTGATTATTTGCTGGTGATTGCCCCTGAAAAATCGACAATCTACCCAGAGTTTATGCCCGCAAACATACCCAGAATTGGAACCCAGACGCGTATGGACCAATTGATGACCTATTTTGCCGAGAACTCTAACCTACAAGTAATCGATCTCCGCCCTGTACTCGTGCGTGGGCGTACAGAACATCCGACATATTATCGCACCGACACTCACTGGAATGATTGGGGAGCTTTTTTGGTCTCTCAGAGCATCATAGTTGAGCTAACCAAAAACTTCCCGGATATGCAGCCTCCCAACATTGGGGACTATACATTTAACGAGGAGAAAATGCCTGGCGGCGATCTTGCACGTATGATGGCGCTCGGCGACTCGCTTAGTGACGACGGAATCGTGGTGGAGGCGTTAAGGTCTAACAGCGCATACCCAGCCGATACAGATATTACTCTGCCGCCCGATGTGCCTGATTGGAATCAGCCGGAGGCAAGAGAAATGTCTGATATCGAGTTGCCGGCGCTCATTATGTTTCGAGATTCGTTCGGTAAATCACTCATTCCTTTTCTCTCAGAGCACTTTCGTCGGAGTTTATACCTCCATCAATACAGCTTTGATGAATCAACGATCCTTCTTGAGTCTCCTGATATCGTCATACAGGAAATCGCGGAGCGTGAGCTTCAAGGCTCCGCTCCGCCGGAATCGAATTATTAATCCATGAACATCGCCCTGTACCATAACCTGCCTT
Source organism: Caldilineaceae bacterium (assembly GCA_020433455.1). Classification (GTDB taxonomy): domain Bacteria; phylum Chloroflexota; class Anaerolineae; order Caldilineales; family Caldilineaceae; genus JAGRCP01. The sequence goes on from JAGRCP010000043.1 coordinate 26,743, forward strand.
CCGGCGGCGCACGACGCGCCATGGTTGAAATGGTTAGGGGCCTGGCCGCACGCGGTCACAGCATAGATGAATACTGCCCGGAAACAGCCGATCAGTCCTTTCTTCCGCTGAATGGCATTGTACGGCGAACAACAGTGCTACCCTTTGAAGCACGCGGCGTCGCTAAGGACAGGGTTCCTTTATTAACACCCTATATCACCACAGTCCGACTAATTAGCGATCTGCGTGCTATGGCCGCAGTCGGTGAAGAGGCTGCCCGGCGTATCGATCAACAAGGCTATGACGTAGCCTTTACCCATGACTGTCAGCTTACGCTGGTTCCAGACGTACTTCGATTCCTGCATCTGCCGTCCATACACTACTTCCACGTCGGGGGCCGTGGGCTAGAAGAAATTAAGCGAGGGTATTCAAAACCGAAAACGGTATTATCGGCAAAGATAAAAACCGCATACTACGCTCCAGCCCACCGAATTTATCCCTGTCTGCGCTTTCGCCAGGCTAAGCGCAACCTGCGTGCCGTTGGGCGCGTGTTGACCAACTCCCGCTTCGCTGCGGCTGAGTTATACAATGCCTTTCATGTCACAGCTGAGGTCTGCATCCTCGGTGTAGACATAACGGTCTTCCGGCCGCTGGGCTTGTCGCGCGAACGTTTTGTGCTGAGTGTCGGCGCCGTGCATCCGTATAAGGGCTATCGATTCCTACTCCAGTCGTTGGCCAAGCTATCACAGGACAAACGTCCAACACTAATCATCGCCGCTAACAGCGCTGAACCAGATGAATTACGCACGCTGCAAGCGTTAGCAGCGGAGCTGAATGTAGCGCTTAATGTACACAATGTAGCCGATGCAGCAGAGATGGCCAGCCTGTACAACCGGGCTGCGGCCTTCGTCTATGCGCCGATTCGAGAGCCATGGGGACTGGCCGCGATAGAGGCCATGGCCTGTGGCACGCCGGTTGTGGCAGTAGGTGAAGGCGGTGTGGCTGAGTCAGTAGAAGATGGAAGGACGGGACTTTTGACGAAGCGTGACCCACACGAATTTGCAACAGCTTTAGGTCGTATCCTCACGGATCCTGCCTTAGCCGCTTGCTTGGGCACGGGAGGCGTTACCAACGCACGCAATAATTTTACCTGGGGAAGCACTGTGGACAGTATAGAGCGACACTTGTACGAAGCGGCCAAGATAGGTGCATCGTCGTGACTCCGGTTATTAAACGCTTCCCCAGTGTCCTTGTGATTATCATCAACTGGAATGGTCTACGGCATCTTATTGACGGCTTACCTAGCCTGCTGGCAACGGAATATCCAAACTTTCGCGTCACGATTTACGACAACGGCTCGAACGATGACTCCGTGGCCTGGCTGCGAGGCGCCTATCCCAACGTTGACGTTGTAGCCTTGGGCCACAACCTAGGTTTTGCTGCGGCAAACAATGTCGGTCTGCGCCAAGCCATGACAGCAGGCATGGACTACGCTGTATTACTCAACAACGATACCCGTGTAGAGCCGGGCTGGCTGGCGGCACTGGTTTCTGCGGCAGAGACCGATTCCGATATCGCTATTTGTCAGGCCCGTCAACGTACTTGGGACGGCAGCCATGCAATCCGCTTCCGCTTCATCCCCGAGTGGGCCGAGGCAGAGCAAGAACGCACCCCAGCAATGCCGGTCGATCTCGCTGAGCCTACGCCCTTTGCTTCGGGCTGCGCAATGCTGGTGCGCTGCAGCGCACTACAGCATATTGGTCTGTTTGATGAGCGCTACTTTATGTACGTGGAGGATGTGGACCTATCATTGCGAGCCTGGATTGCCGGTTATCGCGTACTGGACGTGCCGACGGCAATTGTCTATCACCGCATGACCGGCTCCGATAGTCATGCAGAGCAGCGCATGTTCTGGGGCTATCGCAATCAGTTAACAACTCTGCTCAAGCTCTATCAACCACGAACGCTGCGTACTTATGCCGCCCCCATTATCCGACGCTGGTTTCTTACCCGCAACCGCTACGCCTTGCGCGCCACGCTGGCAGCCTTAATCATGTTACCGGGCAGTTTGGCATGGCGGCGGCGGATACAAAAAACAAGGCGGGTAGCCGATAGCGCCTTTTTGGAACTCTGTACTTCATGAAAATCCTGCACGTCAACGACACCTACGATCATCGCGGCGGCGTACAACAATATCTCGTGGCCGTGGCCGGATTGCTGGCTTCCGGCGGTCATTCAAACGCTATCGCCTATCATCAACAATCGGCACATACGGTTCAGGATGGCCCATGGCCTGCCTATCACGTGGAAGGTGGTGATGAGGCGATGCTAGTACGCAGATTACAGGACGCGATTGCGCAGGAGCAGCCAGATGTGGCCTATATCCATCATGTCGCCTCATCCACTCTGGTAGCAGCTGTGGCAGATGTGCTTCCGGCGGTCGCTTACGTACATGGTTTTACGGCAGTTTGTCCTGGCCTGGCCAAGTACTTCCGCCGCGGAGATCAGGTATGCGGACGACCTTTTGGCTGGGGTTGCGTGCCTATGCACTATCTGCGCCGCTGTTCATCCGCGCGACGCCCTTCTACGTTAGCCCGGCTGATGCAGAGCACGGAAGCGTTACGTCAAGCGTTTCTGCAACTGCCTCGTGTCCTGGTCGGGTCGCGCTATATGGCCGATTTATTGGCGCAGAACAGCTTCTCGCCTGAGAAGATCACTATTCTGCCGCCCCATTTTTTGCAAAATGATATTCAATTAAACTACTGCCCGCCGGAAGAACCCAATAGCATTCTCTATGCGGGTCGTCTTGAGGTTGAGAAGGGCGTCCCTTACCTGCTGCAAGCCTTAAGCTTGCTTCCGGATCATGTGCGCCTGGTGGTGGCAGGCGACGGTACGTTACGCTCGCAGTATGAGCGTCTGAGCGCCGAGTTAGGCTTAGCCGACCGGACTGAGTTTCTCGGCTGGATTGATGCGGAAGAAATGGAACATTGCTACCAGCGCTGTGCTCTGCTTGTAATGCCCTCCATTTGCCCCGAGTCCTTCGGTAAAGCAGGCGTCGAGGCAATGGCTCATGGCCGTCCCGTAGTAGCCTTTGCTGTGGGAGGTATCCCGGATTGGGTAGAAGAGAGTGTTACCGGTCTATTGGCTAAACCCACAGATAGTACTCATTTAGCGACAAAGATAAGAACCCTACTCGAGGATCCTGCTCGTCAGCAAATCATGGGGCTAACTGGCCAGCACGCTGTTGTGGAACGGTATGGAGCGAAACGCCATCTGTCTACTTTGGAAGCTATTTTCAATGATGTCATCGTTGAAATCAAATAACTCTATGCCACTTTCGATCAGCGTTATTATTCCAACCTATAATCGAAAAAAATCACTCCGGCGCACCTTGGATTCTCTCAGCCGGCAATCCTATCCTGTCAAGGACTTTGAGGTAATCGTTGTAGATGATGGCGGAAATGATGGAACAGATGCGATTACGCAGCAAACCTACCCTTATGCTCTCCACTATATCCGGCAGGAGAATCAGGGGGAGATTGTGGCACGTAACACAGGCGCCGACCGCAGTACAGGAAAACTGCTGGTATTCTTAGATGATGATATTGAGGTTAATCCGGATTATCTGGCAATGTTGGCAGCAGCCCATAAAAAGCATGGCCAAGCCGTGGTGTTGGGAACGCTAGTGGAAATTTTGGCGAATGCAAAGGGCTTAACTTTACATACAATTCAAGAAACGCATCATGCTCGTTCATCGGATGCCGAAGCTGAATCTGTAACCTTTATTGACTGTATGAGCGGGATCATCAGCATCTCTCGTTGCGAATTCTTCGAGATCGGCGCGATGCAGCCCTTGCGCTCTGGCGAAGGACGTAACATTTGGGGCGGAATCGACATTGGCTACCGGGCACACCAGCATAGGCTCGGTTTCTGGCGCGCTCCCAATGCCATCGCACTTCATCATGATAGCGCGCTCGCTTCATTGGGGACTCGCTGTCAACGCAACTATCGAGTTTCCTATGCAGTACAAGATCTCTTCGCTAAGTATCCGGCCTTGCAGGGGCAGATCCCGATGTTCCGCGACAAAGAGCCTGTCGCTTGGCGGCAGGATCCGTTTCCGCTCATCATCCAGAAACTTGCTCGACAGAGCGCTTCATCGCAAGTTGTCATGCGAGGGCTCGAGGCGGCAACCCCTGTCGTAGAGCGCTATGCACCGACGTCCAAAATGCTGGTGCGACTTTACCGTTGGGTTATCAGTGGGTATATCTTCCGCGGTTACCAGGAGGGGCTGATGCAGCACCGGCATGAGGTAAAGGCATGACATCGGATCTGAATCGTACCGCTGAACACTGGGCAAAACCCCAAAACGCACAGCTTGGCCTATATTGGACAGATTTGACGTCGGTGCAAAGTCGTCTCAATCACAAGGTGTCAGGCAATGATTGCCAAGATTGGCTTAATTACACCTTGCATCGCTACTTCACCGGAAAATTGCCTTTGGCACGGTGTTACAGCCTGGGTTGTGGACACGGTGAGGTTGAACGCCAATTGGCCCGTTCAGAAGCATTTATTCTTTGTGAGGCATCGGATATCTCTGACGGTGCTATCGCTGAAGCTCAACGTGCTGCAATTGCCGAAGGGCTGACAAATATCATCTATACAGTTAAAAACGCCAATGCTCTCACCCTACAGCCCCAAACATACGATGCTGTTTGGGCTCATGCATCAATTCACCATTTTGAGTGTCTGGATCACGTCTTTGCGACAGTCGCTACTGCACTCAAGCCGAATGGACTTTTTATCCTCAATGAATACATAGGTCCGAGCCGCTTTCAGTTTCCACTTGCCCAGCGTCAGGCTATCCAGGCTTGTCTCGACCTGCTACCTGCTGCCTACCGTCAAATGGCGCCGGATGTGGTAAATAGCAAAACATCCGGTTGGAGCGATATTTTACCATCCAGACTGCCTCAGCGGCTGCTCAATAAATGGCGAGATGGTGACCTATTAACCGCCATAGGGCGCCGGCTGCGTTTTTTGTTTGCTGCCAATAGTGGGACGGGGCTAGAGAAGAGCTGCGCCTTCTTACCTACTGAACGTTCTGTTATTTCCGTCGATCCCTCTGAGGCAGTGCATTCAGCAGAGATAGTTCCCGTTCTGAAAGATTATTTTGAGATTGTGGAATACAAGTCTTTGGGCGGGACAATTTTGCAATTTTTGCTTGCCGATATCGCGGGCAACTTTGAACAGAATGAAGCCAGTGAGTCTCTTTTGCAAATGCTATATACTATTGAGGATACGCTCATCGAGACGGGATATCTGGATAGCGATTTTGCCTATATTGTGGCTACGCCCAAGAGGGGTAAACTTGCCGGATGAATTTCGCTTGGAGCTTAGCTTCTGTTATTAACAGCCGATGTTGGTTCACGACTTTTGCAGTCACAATTGTTGTATTAGCTCTAACATCTCTGTTAGGCCAACAACCGTCTGTTCATCTGTTAATGCTTTTGATTGGGGTGGCAGCCAGCCTGTTTCTAATCCGTCAACCTGTTCTAGGCACTATTGGAATTGTAATCGCCGGGCTCACATTGCGATTGGATATCGAAACAGGTACAGCGGTGATACTCAATCCTGTAACCTTGCTAATTCCAGCCGTACTGACCTTCTGGCTGTTGAATATGGTCCTGAATCAGGATCGGCGTATGACTCCATCACCTGCCAATCTACCTCTTTTTTTGTTCCTCGTTGCCAGCCTGTTTTCTCTTTTTGTCGGCCGCGCAACCTGGGATCCGGCTGTGCCCGTGCATAACAGTTTCTATCTCGTTCAAACGGCACAGTGGGCCATCTTCGCCTTCTCGGCAGGCGCTTTTTGGTTAACGGCTAACTTGGTGCAGGATAAAGTTTTCCTCTGGCGTATGACAGCAACTTTCCTGACTGTTGGAGGCACACTAGCCATCTTGCGCTTGCTTCCCGGATTGGACGGCCAGATGGGGCGTTTTACGACCATCGCTTTTATCCGCGCACCTCTTTGGGCGTTACTGACGGCAGTAGCCGGCGGACAGTTGCTCTGGAATCACCGATTATCCATACTGTGGAAGCTCTTCTTAGCTACAGTGCTGTTGACGGGACTTTATTATGCATTCTTCGTAAATCGTGAATCCTCCTCGACCTGGATTGGTGTGGGTGCAGCGTTAGGTGTCCTGATCTGGCTACGTTTTCCGGGCCTGCGTTTACCGCTTATAGCTGCAATAGTGATTCTTTCTTTAACGGGCGTATTATTCCCGACGGTTTATGATTTCGCCGGCGGCGATGATGATTGGTTTCGTACCGGCGGCTCACGCTGGGCGCTTATCAGCCGGGTTGTCGAGGTGACCATGCGCAACCCCGTCACTGGCCTGGGCCCTGCTGCCTATCGTCTCTACGCTAATATGGAACCATTGGTCTATGCACATATCTTCTGGGTTGACCCTCGGGTCAACTCTCATAACAATTATGTGGATTTATTCTCCCATGGCGGCCTGTTAGGAGTGACTCTTTTCTTCTGGTTCGCAATTGAAGTAATGCGGCTGGGGCTGGGGCTGCGGTTACGTAAGCAGTACCAACACGGTTTTGCCGGCGGCTATATCAACGGCATACTCGCTGCCGGCGCGGCATCGCTCATCCTGATGTTATTCGCCGATTGGATTCTGCCTTTTGTTTACAATATCGGCTTTCCGGGATTCCAGGCAAGCGTATTGGTTTGGCTTTTTCTGGGTGGCCTGGTCTCACTTGACAGGATAGATAAAGAAGCCGAGTTTAGAAACGCTGATTGTTTGACGCCTGAGTTGCCGGCAGAACGTCAATAATGGGCTCCCACCGAGTTGCAGTACGTTCACGCCGAGAAGTGCTCTGGCAAGACGCAAAAAAATATTTTCACTATTTATTTGACCGAAAGCCCTTCGACGCTCATTTTAGCGATACGATGCCCTCCGCACGTTCACTTGCTGCGGCGCATCGCATTCGGGGCGAAACGCATGGCGCAGCATTGTTCGTCCACGGCCTGATGCCTCGATCCGGCACGGTATATGTAGGTGAGCTGTTACGCAAACATCTGGATATCCATGCGTTTCCCTACAATATATGGGAGCTGCCTTTTCTGCAACATGCCGCCGATATTCAACAATTAGAAGATCGCTTTCTGTGGTCTTATGAGCAGAATATGGACAAGATACAAGACGGCGATTTCCTCCCTGTTTTTGGCGCCGCTATCGTCAACTATTTATATGGGGATGCGCCACAGGGCAAGCGAATCATGCTCAAAGTGCCGAGTGTGGAATATTTACATCTCTTTTCGGCAACTTTCCCGGCGGAACATCTACTCGTATTGGTTCGTGACGGACGTGATGTTGTTGCTTCGACAGTAAAAACCTGGCCGCAGATCGGGTTTTCTATGGCTTGTCGTCGCTGGCAACGTTCAGCCCGGATGGCACTGGACTATGACCGTGAGATGTCCTGCAAGCAACACGGATATTGGTTGGGGAAATTTGAAGATGCCGTAGCCGCACCGGACGCGTTTGCCCGAGAGGCATGTAAACGATTTGATTTGGAACCGACCCGTTTCCCCTATGAAGATAGTCTGTCCGTACCCGTACATGGCTCTTCTGAGTTATTCTCATCCGGTGCTATTGAATGGGCGGCTGTCGCAAAACCGGAGGGCTTTGATCCCAGAGGACGTTGGCGTGACTGGTCGAGACGCCGCAAGAGTATCTTCAAACGTATTGCGGGCCGGGAATTGATAGAACTCGGGTATTGTAAGGATTTGAATTGGTGATGTTATCGGGGATGTACCCACTCCACAACCTTCAACGCATTAGATGAACACAGTCGACCTTTCAATTCTAGTCGTCAATTGGAATACGCGTGATCTTCTATGCACATGCCTGACATCTCTGGAAGATGAGCGAATCAATATCTGTGGCCATCCAATGATGCAGAAATGTCAAACCGCTCCGTCATGCGAGGTGATTGTCGTTGACAACGCATCCCAGGACGGCAGTATTGATATGGTGCATCGAAAATTTCCCTGGGTTCGACTGATCGAAAACGATCACAACGTCGGCTTTGCCCTCGCTAATAATCAAGCTATCGTCCAAAGTCGCGGCCGGTATGTGCTCCTGCTCAACAGCGATACCATAGTCCACCCTGGGGCGCTGGAGGAATTGGTCACGTTTATGGATGGACATCCCTTGGCGGGAGCTTGCGGCGCTCGATTGCTAAATGGGGACGGCACATTGCAGCACGCTTGCCATCCTATGCTGTCGCCGCAGCGGGAAGTTTGGCGTCTGCTCTTCCTTGACCATCTCTATCCGCGGGCAACCTATCCCATGGCACGCTGGAACGGTGTTGAGCCGCGCCGTGTTGAGACAATTAAAGGGGCTTGCCTGCTTTTACGCCGTCAAGCGCTAGACGAAATTGGACTCTTGGATGACCGCTATTTTATGTATACGGAAGAGGTCGATCTCTGCTATCGATTGGCGCTGGTCGACCGGCAGCTCTGGTATGTACCAATTGCGGTTGTCACGCATTGGGGCGGCCAGAGCAGCGCGCTGGCGGCTGAAGAGATGTACATGCAGCTCTATCGCAGCAAGATCCAGTTTTTTTATAAGTTTGGCGGGCGTCCTCTGGTGTGGCGGGCAAAACTTTCCTTTGCCTTTGCCTATCTTCTGCGTTGGACTTTGGCGTTGGCCCTTTCCCTGATCCGACCAGGCTGGCATACTCGTTCTCGGACATATCGTCGCCTGTTGGCTCAACTACCGGGCATGTGAGGCTATATCATCCCCAATTTGGCCGGCAAGCAACGCAGCTTGATTTTATTCGCCATTATTGGCATAGCCGTGTTTCTGCGGGTAAGCGCTGCCTTCTATCTGGGAGACGCCACGCCGCCGGCCAAGGATGAGACTTCCTACTCCACACTGGCGTTCCGCTTGGCCGAAGGTAACGGATTCAGCTTCTCACAAGCTTGGTATCCATTTACGCTGCCCGACGTACACACCGCCCACTGGTCCTTCTTTTTTACGCTCTACGTGGCCGCTGTCTACAGACTGGTTGGTCTACATCCGCTAGCCGTGCGTCTGCTCACTGCTGTGATCGGCGGTGCGCTGTTACCGGTAGTGGTGTATGTGTTGTCCAGTCGATTCTATGCCGCCAATTCACGGTCTGCACTGAAAACTGATCGCGTGGTGATATCACGGCAAGCTGTCACGCCGTTGGTTGCCGCTTTCCTGGCCGCGATCTACGCCTACTTCATTTTGTTCAGCGCCCAATTGATGACCGAGACATTCTTCATCATCGCATTACTCTGGTCGTTGGAGAGGACAATCGCGTTATCTCAGAAAATAGATAGAGACTTTCGGTTCCAAGACGCCTTTTGGCTCGGCATTGCTTTTGGCTTGGCCACGCTCTTGCGCCAATCGATCCTTCCCTGGATCGTTGCGGTACTAGTGTGGTTGCTCTGGGTTGGTCTACGCAAGCGGGTATTTAAGCCTACCTTCTTGGCAGCGTTGGTTATTGTAGCGTTGGTTGCTCTCTTTATTCTGCCCTTCAGTCTGTTGAACTATCGTGCTTACGGCGATTTTCTATTGCTCAATTCCAATGCCGGCTACGCCATGTATTCGGCCCAGCATCCCATGCACGGCACAAGTTTCCAAGCGTATGCCGCCGCGCCGCTGCCCGCCGATCTGGATCCCATACCGCAGAACGAGGCCCAGTGGGATCGGACGTTGATGCGCCTGGGCATTCAATTTGTGCTGGACGAGCCGATTCGTTATCTGCGTTTGTCGCTTTCGCGTATCGCCGACTATTTTGAATTCTGGCCGACCAGTGACAGCGGCCTGATTTTCAACTTGGGACGCCTGCTTTCGTTTACCCTCTTCCTGCCTTTTATGGTTGCGGGCATTGGGCTAGCGCTGCGTGAGAATCAACAGCTTTCGCAGCGACGCTGGTTGGATTTTACGATGACGCCGCTGGCGCTGTTGCTGATCTTTATCTTTTTCTACAGCTTATTGCATATCCTGACCTGGGCAATGACTCGATATCGTCTGCCAGTCGATGCTGTGCTGTTGATCTTCGCTGCCCGCTCCTTGGTTTTATTATCGAGCTATACCGCAAAACGTGTTGTAAACGCCAGCTTTCACAGGAAGTAGATAGCCGCGTTTGTACTTTGTACACGTGTTTGATTTGAAATCACCTGCTGTTCGAAACGAAGAGATGAATATTCCATGCGTATCACTTACGTCTTACTTTCACCAACTTATGGTATGCATCTTTATACAGCGGACCTGGCTGCAGACATGCTGCGCATCGGGCATACGGTTCATTTGGTGACGACTGCCACGGCGCCCTTGCACTGCTATCCGCCGGCCGTGGATGTCAGCACACCGGTGACCACGAACGGTACCGGTTTTGCGCCTGAAGGTCTGAACCCGGTATCCGTTCGCGAAGTCTATCGTGCCGTTGTGGCCGGCAGACCGGATGTCGTCCATGTGACGGGCGTCCATCTCTGGAATATTTCCTTGCTTGATTTGTTACACCGCCGGAATATTCTTGTGGTGCACACGTTACACGACCTGGATCCCCATATGGGCGTTCGGTTTGCCCGTCTGATTCGCTTTTGGAATCGTCTGGTGCTACATCGCGCCGATCACATCCTCGTACATGGCTGTTGTTATCGAGAGCGGTTGGTGCAAGCGGGTGTAGATCCAAATCGCGTCTCCTTTTTACCCCTGGTTCACAGCTTTCTGGGATACGAAAAAGCTGAGACGCTCAGACAGGCGCTTCCCTCCGTTGCATATGAACCGTTGATACTCTTTTTTGGTCGTCTGTTACCGTACAAAGGGCTACCCAACTTGCTTTTAGCTGTGGAACAGCAGATCTGGAGCGATGGGCCATCCGGTGAGGTTATTCTTGCCGGCCCGGGCGAACTGGGGAAAATATGGCCCGGATTGCTCCCCTATGGCGTCTCCGTTCGAGACCATCTTATTGATGACACAGAGGGAGATGAGCTTTTTTCACGGGCAGCATTGCTGGTCTTGCCCTATGTGGATGCGTCTCAATCGGCGCTGATCGCGGCAGCATACGCCTATGCAAAACCAGTCATTGTCACCAACAGCGGCGCGTTGGCTGAATATGTTACTCCGAAAGAAACCGGTTGGGTCGTACCTGTCAATGATGAAACGGCATTGGCAAACGTTCTGACTGAGGCATTGAATAATAGAGAACAGCTCACCGTAATGGGACTTGCCGGCCGCCGGCGTTATGAAAAAGAACGGGCTGCGCAACCCCAGTTACTGCAAGGGATTTATCAGGGGCTTCTTCGCACGCAAGCGGATTTGCCCAAAGTCGCTACCGTAGGACAAAAGCTGATGGACGAACCCATTCATCAGAGGAATTGGAGCAGGTGAGCCATGATTCGCAGCTTTGATCAGGAACAGTATCGGCATTTACCCCCCTCACACCCACTCACAAATCGTGGAGTGCAAGCGCATATACATCGACCTCGACTGCGCGTCTCTGAACGCAGACTTTTGTTATTGATTGCAGATTTGATATTGATCAACGGCGCGTTAGTGATGTCCTTACAATGGCGTGCCGGGTATCCGACGTCGCCGGCCTTTTACGGAGCAGTAAGTAAGTGGTTTTTTACACTAACCATCCTTTGGCTCGGCGTTGCCGTCTTTTTTGATGTCTATAATCTGCCGCGTGCCTCCAACCTGCCGGAGACGTTCCGTGCTACTGGTGGCGCCGTCCTGGTCACGGTTCTGCTTTACACCTTTATCCCCGTGGTAACGCCGCCGCTCCAGTCGCGCGGTCAACTTTTTCTCTTTTGGGGAGCGGCTTTGATAGGCGTGCTGGCCTGGCGCGGTTTTTACGCCGGCATTTTGGGCCAGCCTTGGTATATCCAGCGGGCGCTGTTGGTCGGTGCGGGTGCATCCGGCCGCGAACTGGCTATGGCCCTGCGTGAACGAGTCGAAACCCCCAATCCCTTCAAAGCAACCGGAACTCAGGTTGTCGCCTTTATCGATCCGAATCCTGCGTACGTAGGGCGAACCGTCTACGGCATCCCCGTCCTGGGCGGCTACACTGAATTGACCGACGTAGCCCAAACCTTGGACACGGATGAGGTGGTATTAGTTCAGGATGGAAATGTGCCGTTGTCGGACGCTATGGTCGATGCAGTGTTACGTTGTAGCGAATTGGGCATGCATGTCTGTTCGTTAGCTGAACTTTACGAGCGGATTCTGGGACGAGTACCGGTTCTTCTGGTGGGCAATAATCTGGCGAACGTGCTCGATACGCGAGAGAATCCCGGCGAACGTTTGACTTTGGCCGCCAAGCGCCTCATCGATCTGATGGCTGGCGGGCTTGGCTTGCTGGTCGTGGCCCTGTTGGCGCCGCTATTTTGGATAATCAACCGTGTCACATCGCCGGGTCCGCTCTTCTACCGACAACAACGCGTCGGCCGAGCCGGTGAATCCTTTTTGATCTTCAAATTCCGCACCATGATTCCCGATGCCGAGCAGCAGAGCGGTGCAGTCTGGTCGCAGGAGAACGATCCGCGCGTGACGCCGCTTGGCCGCTGGCTGCGACGTCTTCGCCTGGATGAGTTGCCCCAATGTCTCAATATGGTGCGGGGCGAGATGAGCCTGGTTGGCCCGCGCCCCGAACGACCGGAATTCGTCGACCAGCTCGTGATTGAGGTGCCCTTCTATCGAGCCCGCCACGCGGTCAAGCCGGGGCTGACCGGTTGGGCGCAAGTTCACTATTCCTACGGCAATTCAGTAGATGATGCTCGGATCAAGCTGGAATATGATCTCTACTATGTGAAGCATCTTTCGCTTTTTCTGGACCTGCGCATCCTGGTGCGTACAGCCAATGTGGTCCTGCGCATGAAGGGCTTGTAGCCCATGGCGCGCATCCTGTTTTTGACGCAGGTATTGCCTTATCCGCTCAATTCGGGGGCCAAGGTGAGGGCTTATTACGTATTGCGCTATTTGACGCAACACCATACGGTGAGCCTGGTTTCTTTTATTCGGGCGAACGATAGCGAAGATGCAGTGGCGCATTTGCGCCAATTTTGCGCCTCGGTGCAGACCGCGCCCATGCACCGCTCACGTCGCCTAACGGCAACAGCGGCACTGCGTTCATTGGGCACGGGGCTGCCGCTGTTGATCGAGCGCGATGAGACGGCAGCCATGTATCAACTATTAGAGCAAGTTGTTGCTGAGGGCGAATATGATTATATCCATGCCGATCAGACCTCCATGGTGCGCTATGCACGATGGGTGCAGGACCGGCTCGTCGGCCCAGGAATAAAGCCTGTACTCGTGCTCGATGCCCACAACGCCCTTTTTAAAGTCGTCACGCGTTTGGCCGAAGCGCAACGGAATCCGGTGATGCACCGCCTTTTGCAGCGTGAGGCAAAGCGATTGGCCCGCTATGAAAAGGAGGCCTATGCGCGATTCGACCACGTGGTCTTTGTCACTGAAGAGGATCGGGCGGATTTTGATCTCCCTTCCGCCGCAGTAATCCCGATTTGTCGCGAACCCGCTGCGCAACCGGTGGTGCAAACCATCGACCGACCGTTCCGCGTCACGTTCATCGGGCCGCTGCATTGGCCGCCCAACGCGGATGGCGTCCGCTGGATGTTGCATGAAATCTGGCCGCGGATCGTCGCGCACAAACCGCATGCACGCCTGACCATCATCGGCGCAGATCCCCCAGCCGACCTGATCGAAGCGAGTGAAAGCGCGCTTAATGTCGAAGTGACAGGTTATGTGGATGATCTGCTGCCGTATCTAGCGGAAACCGCAGCCTTCATCGTTCCCCTCCGTGCCGGAGGAGGAATGCGCGTTAAGATCATTGATGGATGGACGTGGGGCTTGCCAATTGTCTCCACGTCCGTCGGAGCGGAAGGAATTGAGACACAGCAGGGCCGAAATATATTGCTTGCCGACGGACCGGTGGAGTTTGCGGACAGGGTCCTCGACCTTTTCTCTGCGCCCGCTTTGGCGGACTCGCTTGGGGCTTCTGGACGAGCTACGGTGGAAGAACAGTACGATTGGCTGCGTGTCTATCCGGCTTGGGCGGACGTGTATGGAGAAGATGAGGCTCCGCTGGTGATAGCGGAGATGATGATTCATGCCTGAACAGCCTGTACGCGCGGTTGTCATTCCCTGTCCTTTTCTGGGCCTCTTTGATGACAGCAGCATTGTGCGCACAGTAGAAACCCAAGGACACCGCTGCTATGCACAGCGTCCGCCGGCGTCGATTGGCGGTGAGCACCAGAATGAGTATTGCCTGAGCGGCGAATATGCTTCCTGCCCCCACTTCACCATGCCCAAAGAGGGCGGCCTGGAAGGCGCCTATCAGACGTCCTCGGCGGTCCGCCAGAGGCAGCATCGGCGCAATTGGCTTGCAACCGGACTGGCCGCCCTGATAATGACGCTGCTGGCCGGAGTAGTCTATATCTACGGTCTCGACTGGCTGCATGTACCTGACATGGGGGAAGCGCCCATTGCATTTGCGCCAACGGAGCAGACGGCAGCAACCATCCGGCCCACGCCATCGGTAACACCGACGCCGTCTACGTCAACTCCTCAATCGGCGGCTGTGGCCGACACAACGACAGCGTCTGTTAATTTGCTGCAGCCGTCTCCTGTGCCGACGGATCGGGTAATCAACCTTTCTCCTCAGACAGGCATCGCGGGTTGGTGGACCAGCCGGGACGACCGGCGCAATCACTTGGATGATTCTTTTCTGTATGTCGGATCCCTCGCAGATCAGACCTACATCTCGGCGGCTCAGTTCAGTTTATCCGGTGTGGCGCGGGGCGCGCCGATCCACGCGGCGACGTTACGCTTAACCGGTTTACGAGATGATCGCTTCGATCCTGCGGTGGAAGCAACCTGGCTGGTGCAACTAGTGGCCCAGGAATCACTCGATGCACTGAATGAGGCCGACTTCCTGACCGCATACAGCGCGCCCGCGTCCATCACCCTGGCTTTGCTCAGCAGCGAGGAATTGGCGGCCGGCAAGGCCAACGCATTTGAATTTGAACCGGCCGTGCTGCTTTGGCTGGAACAGCAACTGCTCAATGGCGCCCAGTCGATGAGCGTGCGCCTGCTGGCCGACACCGATGGCGAGACGCTCTTCGCCTGGGACAGCGGCGTCGGCCCCGAAACCGCAGGCAACGCGCCCACACTGACGTTGAGCATCGGTGAGCCGCCGCCCACACCGCCGCCGTTACCCACCAAGCCCTTTGTGGTGGCAACACTGACGCCGGTGCCGGAGAATCTGGTCACAGTCGTCGCCCAGGCCAATACAGCAACCGCGGTTGCTGAAACCGTCGGCACTTACACGCCGCTACCCTATGATGTGCAGACGCCGACGCCTTTCCCGGAAAATTTGGCCACCGTACAAGCTGTGGCATTGTTCCTCGGCCTGCCGCCCATAGTACCGGATACGCCGACCCCGGCCAATGCAGCTGAGGCCAAAACCCAATCTGAGTTGGCAACCGCGGTCGCCCTGACAACCGGTACCTATACGCCGGTGCCGACCAATGCAGTGACGCCCGCCCTCATCCTGCCCTCGCCGCCGGCCGAGAATGTCGCCACCGCAGCAGCCCGCGTGCTCAAAGCGACGGAAGCGGCTTCGGTACTGCTCCGTCCGACATCAACGCCGTTACCGTACAATGCTGTCCTGGCCCAATATGTGTATGCAACGCCCCGCCCGACCAACGCTGAAGCAGCGGCGACCATGCAGCAGGCGGCCATCGACAAGGCTCAGGTGGACGGTACGTCAACGCCGTTGCCCTGGAATGCCGTCGTCATCACCAAAGTCCCTGATGTAAAAAAGGAACCTACGCCGATTCCGCTCTTCATTTCCAGCAATGAGTTTACGCCGACGCCGACGCCGACGGAACTTCCGCCGGATGTGTTGCCGGATTTTGTACACGGAAAAATCCTTTTCAAGTCAAACCGCAGCGGGAGCGAAGGAGTTTATGTCCTTGACCTTGCCACCGGCGACGTCAGCCTGGTTACCCAGCCTTGGGTTTATCCTCTTGCGGCCAGGGACTTGGCCTATTCGCCCGATAGAAAACGGATGGCGCAGGTCGGCGCAGATGACCGGGGACGCCTTCAAATTCAGGTGCATTCTTTTGAATACAATACAACGAAAGAGATCACTTATCTGGAGAACATGACCTATGATCCTGCCTGGTCGCCAAACGGAGATCGCATTGTGTTTGTTAGTACCGGTAGCGGCAACGATGAAATCTACACCATTTCTCCCGAAGGTGAGGGCATGACGATGTTGACCCACAATCAGTGGGAATGGGACAAACATCCAACCTGGTCGCCTGACGGCAGCCGGATTGTCTTCTACTCGAATCGGGATACAGGACGTCGCCAGCTCTGGCTCATGAATAGTGATGGCAGCAATCAGACCAACATCAGCGGAAATGAGTACGAAGATTGGGACCCAATTTGGGTATGGTAAATCGTCAAAACTAACCAGAAAGTTTTCGGACAGATATTCAATGGAAACGACTGAACTTCGTGACTATATCAAGCCGCTGCTGCGCTGGTGGTGGTTATTGGCGCTCTCCGTGCTGGTGGCTGTGGCATCGAGCGCCTTCTTTGCTGTATCGCAGCCGGAACAGTATCAATCACGCGCGACAATCATGGTCGGCGGGTCGATTCGCGATCCGAATCCCGACAACTCCGGACTCTACATTGCACAGCAATTGATTACCACGTACACAGATCTGATCGTGCGTGACACCATTCGCCAACCGACTATGGAGGCTTTGGGGTTGACCTGGTTGCCCGAGTATACAGCGCGTGCAGTACCCAATACCCAGCTCATGGAACTATCGGTGATCGATACGGATCCGATGCGTGCGCAGGCGGTGGCCAATGAACTCATCCGGCAGCTTATCCTGGCCAGCCCCGCGGGCAGCGACAAGCAGCACCGCGAGGATTTCATCAATGCGCAGTTGGATGAATTGCAGGCTGGAATCGAACAGAACAAGGAGGAAATCGCACGCAAGCAAGATGAGTTAGTCGATCTTTTCAGCGCTCGTCAAATCGCGGATACGCAGAGTCAGATCCAGGCATTGGAAGATAAAGTCGCAATCATGCAGACCAACTTTACGAATCTTCTGGCCACGACCCAAAAGGGTGCGGTAAACACGATTTCAGTGATCGAAGCGCCACGGGCAGGTACGCCTATTGCCGGCAAAATCTGGTTGACCCTACTGACTGCGGCTGCAATCGGTTTTGTACTGGCCGCGATGGGGGCTTATCTCATCGAATATCTGGATGACACTCTGAAAAATTCGGATGACGTACAAAAAAAATTGGGCATTGCTGCGGTCGGTGCGATTCCCATCCTGGACGGGAAAGAGGATGAGAATCTAATTATGTTAGAGCGGACTCATTCGCCGGCGGCTGAAGCCTACCGCGTGCTGCGCACCAATCTTCAGTATGCATCAGTGGCTAACAAGCTGGATATTCTTATGATCACCAGCCCATCGCCTCGCGAGGGGAAATCCACAACAGCAGCCAATTTAGCCGTTGCTCTGGGGCAATCCGGTCGGAACGTTGTACTCATCGATGCGGATATGCACCGGCCACGTCAACATCGGCTTTTTCAACTTGTCAATAACATTGGGCTAACCTCTGTGCTCCTGGGCGATCCTAAAGAGTTCAACTCGTTTTTGCAGCCGACCAAAGTCCCCACTTTACGCGTACTCACAACCGGTCCGCTGGCCCCCAATCCGGCTGAACTATTGGGTTCCCAGCGCATGTACGAACTGCTAAACCGGGTGAAAGAGCAAGCTGACATCGTCATTGTGGACAGCCCTCCGGCCACCGCAGTGGCTGACACGGCCGTGTTATCGACCCAGGTTGATGGGGTGCTGCTGGTGCTGTATGCCGGCCGGACGAGCGGGGAAATGGCCAAACGGGCCAAGGCTGCATTGGATCAAGTGGGGGGACGCCTGGTTGGAGTCGTCCTCAACCGTATGCCTACGCGTGGATCATCGTATTATTATTACTACTACAACTACTACCGTCGCTACTATCGTCGCGATGATGAAATCTCCAGCTCATCGGCACAGGCAACGCCGCCCAAACCGTTTACCAAGAACAGACAAAAGGACAGCTATACTAACGGCAATGGAACGGATGTGATATTATCACATCTCAGTGTAAAAGATCCTGAATAGCTATACGGCCTGTCCGGAGTCCGCTTGATCCGTCTATAAATTTTGCACGTTCAACTGATAGCAAAGCCTTGAACGGATGCTGCAACACTCATCTCGGCTGACCTATAACGCTGACCGAAACAGCACCGTAGGCTGCCCAATATGGCCCTAAAATTGATCCTGTACCAATCGCCAAATGCAACCAACAGCGTTTGGCGATTTTTTTATTTTTGGGTTGCTTTACGCTGTCAACGTCGAATTCCGCACGTTGCATTTCGCTTACATCTCACACATCAACGACTGGTGATCGTTGGGCTACACGCAGCGTACGGCGAAGAAGATCCCGATCCGAAACGGCAAAAACGCCCGTCACCCCAATTATGACGAGATAAGCCAATGCGCTGATGACCGTACGCACAAGCCACGACCCAGGCAAGAAATAGTTAAGAAGACCGCCTACACCAGTCGCGATCAGAAGGAAGCCGAGTTTACTCACGTGAATAGGCAGACCGCGCCGGTGGAGAAGCCCAAGGCCCGCTGCCGCACCGAATGCGGAGGCCACGACCATAGCCGCGGCCGCACCGGGCGCGCCCCAGCCGCGCGTCAGCCACGGCAAGAGAAGGATCACAGCGGCGATGTGCAGACAGGTAAGGAAGAGGCTGCGGCCGGGCGCATGGTCAGCCATGAGTAACGTAATTGCGTAGGTTTCCAGCAGAAAGAAGGGCGTCATCCAGACCAATATTTGCAGCGTTGCGCCGGAAGCTTCGGCATCCACGCCGTAGAGCAGCGTGAGAACCGGCGCGGCTACGCCCACGGTCAGGGCCGCGCCGGGCAACACCACCATGAGGCCGTAGCGCAGGCTTAAATCAGCCAGGCGGCGGTAGTGGCGAGCTGATTCATGGCGCAGGCGACTCAGGGTTGGATAGAGAGCCTTCCAGTAGCTTTGAATCAACTTAACCACGACCCGCACCAGGCTATAGGCAATAGAATAAAGGCCGGTAAGATAATCGCCCGTAACCACGTTGAGCAGCAGAATATCCAAACGATGGAGCAGTACATCAGCCAGAGAGAGCCAATAAAAAGGCCGCGCCTCGCGCCATAATTGGGCCAAATTTATGGACAATTTGCCATTGCCGGTCAGGAGATGCGTGCGCCAGGTCAGATAGAGGCAGAGTACGGCGGAGACGGCCTGCGTGATCACCATGACGCCGATGAGATGCTCCACCTGACCGCCCTGAAAAAGTACGGCAATGCTCAACCCGGCAATAAGCAGATTGATCATCCCCTCGACCAGCATCACCAATTCCATCCGCTCACCGGCCTGGAAGAGGGTCTGACAGACGGACGTGACGGCATAAAAAGGCAGGGAAGCGCCGGCCAGCCGAAGTGCGACGCGCAGTCCCGGCGACAAGGGCAACACAAAACTGAGGAGAATCAGAACGGCCCAGGTGGCCAGCGCTGACAGCAGCTGAATCGCCAGAGCGACCTGGAAGTAACTGCGTCGTTCGGTAGGATTCTGGGCCAAATCGCGCACGAGCAGGTTAGGCAGCCCTAACTCAGATGCAATCTGGGCTACGTTCAGAAAGGCCAGCGCACTCACGTATTGACCAAACTGCGCCACCCCCAACACTCGGGTAATAAGCACCTGGAGCACAAAGCTGATCAAAATGCGCCAGATGCTGGAGCCGGCTAATGCGCCCGTATTAACCAGGACACGACGGCCGGTGATAGGAGAAGTATGGGACTCAGACATTCAAAAAGCGCACCAATAAAAAGCGGTTAAAAAAATGTTGCCACGATCATGTAGACGACCGGCACGACAAACAAGAGGCTGTCCATCCGATCCAATACGCCGCCGTGGCCAGGGAAGATGCGCCCCGAGTCCTTAACGCCTACCTGGCGTTTCAACATGCTAATGGTGAGATCGCCGATGAGGGCGAGCACGCCGACCAGCACGCCGATGATAAGCGCAGGGAGCGGACGCAAGGGAATAGGCGAAAACCAGGCGAACAGAAGCGCCATCAACGCGGCGCCGACCCAACCGCCGATGGAACCTTCCCAGGTTTTTTTGGGGCTGACGCGGGGCCAGAGCTTATGAGCGCCCCAAAAAACGCCGACGAAGTAGGCCATGGTGTCGTTTGCCCATGCGGTGAGGAGGGCGAAGTAGAGCCACCACATGCCATAGGCGGATGTGCGCAGCAGCGCAGTCATCCCCAGGGCAATCCCCAGGTAAATCGAGCCGGTGACGGTGGAGAACCAGGTATCTGCAGGACGATTACGGGTAAAGAGAGAGATAGCCATGGTGCCGATGAGGCCGATAGCCAACACGAACGAAAGGGGCATCAAATTGGGGCGAAGCAGGCTTAGCCAGATAGCTGTAAGCCAGGGCAACCCCGCCCAGCGCGCCGGGTGATAGCCTCCCACCGTCATCATGTGGAAAAACTCCCATCCCGCCACGAGTCCTAAAATCAGCAGCAAGAGCGCACCCCACGCGCCGCCCAAATAGACAAAGAGCAGGGCGAAGGGTAACGCGATCAGCGCCGCTATGAGGCGAAGCGACAGATCGGGCAGAGCAGAGGCAATCGATTTGGTCCAGCGCGGAGGGCTCACCGCAGGCTTTACGGATTCAGGACGCGACCGAAACGGCGTTCGCGCAGGTTAAACTCCTCCAAGGCCTTACGCAACTCGGTTTCGTCAAAGTCAGGCCAATAGGTAGGAGTAGTGTAGTACTCGGCATAAGCCGCCTGCCAAATAAGAAAATTGCTCAGGCGCCACTCGCCGCCGGTGCGAATGATAAGATCGGGGTCCGGCAGATCATGGTACATATACTGACTAAAGCGCTCTTCCGTGAGGGCGGCCGGGTCCAGGCCATCCTCAATAATGCGGCGGGTTGCGTCCAGAATCTCGGCCCGTCCACCATAGTTGAAAGCGACGTTGAGGATGATGGTGTCGTTTTGGGCCGTGAATTCGACGGCATGGCGGATCTGTTTTTGCAGGTGGCGGTTAATGCCGTCCATACGCCCGCTGTGCAGAATGCGCACGCCGTTCCGATCCAGCTCCTTTAACTGACGTTGGATCGTCAGCCCCAAAAGCCGCATGAGACCGCTTACCTCGTCGGGGGGACGATGCCAATTCTCCGTGGAAAAGGCGTAGATGGTAAGCACCTTGATCCCATGGCGAACAGATTCCTCTAGAATCCGCTTGATGTTGTCCACGCCCGCCTGATGGCCGGCCAAACGAGGCAACCCCCGGGCCTGGGCCCAGCGACCATTGCCGTCCATAATAATGCCAATGTGGTGCGGAACGGATTGAAATAGATTATCGTCGCCGTAATCTTCGCTGCTCACCCTGGTCTCTCCTTACCTGCCCGCACGTCGCTTGCCGCCCGGCAGCCGTCATACCCGCCATGTAAAAGACGGGGTGAGCGCACCTCACCCCGTACAGAGATATCGACTCTTCTAATCCCCGACAAGTACGGGTTAAAGCGTCATGATTTCTTTTTCTTTTTCCTTCGCGAGGTCGTCAATGTGCTTAATATGCTCATCAGTCTTGTCTTGGATGCGATCCTGGCCCCGATGGAGATCGTCCTCGGAGATCATGCTCTCCCGTTCCATCTCACGCAGATCGTTGATTTCATCCCGACGGATATTGCGCACGGCCACCCGTGCCTCTTCCGCTCGCTTATGGACCACCTTGGAGAGATCGCGCCGACGCTCTTCGGTCAGGGGCGGAATGATCAAGCGAATATTCTGGCCGTCATTGTTGGGCGTAAGGCCCAGATCCGAAAGGGCAATGGCCCGTTCGATAGCGGGGATATCATTAGCCGTGTAAGGGCGAATCTGAATCGTCTGCGCGTCGGGAATCGAAATAGCGGCCAGCTGTTGCAGAGGCGTAGGCATATTATAATAATCGACCGTCAGGCGCTCGACCAGAGAAGGCGAAGCCCGACCGGTACGAATGGCCATGAGGTCATTCTCCATGGCTTCCACCGCTTTGTCCATGCGTTTCTCAGCATTAGCTAATATATCTTTGATCATCTCTAACCTCCGGCTCATATGATGAGGAACCCGCACCGCCGCTCAATGCCGGCGTCTGCTTATGCAGGCGCATATTTCAATGCAGCGTTGGGGTCTGAATCGGAACGACTCGATCGAGCGGATCTATTTTAGCAAATTCATCTGAGAGGCGGAAATCAAGCCGAAATGAGAGTGCCCACCGGCTCGCCCAGAACCACCTTCTCCAGGCTGCCTTCCTGCCACAGATTGACGACGTGAATGGGCAGATCATTATCCATGCACATGGCCATAGCCGTGCTGTCCATGACGCCGACGCGCATATTTAGGGCATCAATGTAGGTCAAATGCTCAAAACGCTTAGCGTCGGCATAGACCTTGGGATCCTTATCATAAACTGCATCTACCTTGGTCGCCTTGATCAGGGTTTCGGCGTCAATCTCCATGGCGCGCAGGGAAGCCGCGGTGTCGGTGGTAAAGTAGGGGTTACCCGTTCCCGCACCGAAGATGACGACGCGCCCCTTTTCCAGATGACGCACGGCGCGCCGCTGAATATAGGGTTCAGCGACAGCGCGCACTTCAATTCCGGTAAGAACCCGGGTGGGAACGCCCCGGCGCTCCAGCGCATCCTGCACGGCCAGTGAATTCATCACAGTGGCCAACATGCCCATGTGATCGGCGGTTACCCGCTCCATGCCGTGGTCCAGGCCGTCCTGCTTACCGCGCCACAAATTGCCCGCGCCGATGACTACGGCGATCTGGACGCCCATATTGACCACATCCAGTACGCGCCGGGCCACAAAGTCGGCTCGGCTGGGGTTGATACCGAACCCGCCTTCGCCGGCCAATGCCTCGCCGCCCAGCTTGAGCAGCACGCGCCGAAATCGCAAATCCGCCATACGTTTTCTCCCATTTTCCTCTGACAAACTTATGCAGACACAAGAATGCCCAGTCGAATTCGACTGGGCATTCAGTGTAGCGGATGAGCTTACCCGCCGATTTCCAGACGGGCAAAGTCGTTCACCTTGATGTTTTCACCAAGGGCTGCGATGCTCTCCTTGAGCATGGCGTCGATGGTGATATCGGGATTCTTGATAAAGGGCTGCTCCAGCAAGCAATTCTCGCTGTACCACTTATCCAGCTTGCCTTCGACAATTGTGCCGATGACATGCTCCGGCTTGCCGCTGTTGGCCATCTGTTCAGCGTAGATAGCCTTCTCCGCTTCCACCGCTTGGACGGGCACGTCTTCGCGGCTGACGTACTCGGGTCGCGCGGCCACAACGTGCATGGCCAAATCATAGGCGAGCTGCTGGAATTGCTCGGTGCGGGCGACAAAATCCGTCTCACAGGCCAAAGAAACCATGCCGGCCATCTTGGCCCCGGGATGAACATAGACCCCGATCAGCCCGTCCTTGGCATCCCGCTCGGCCTTCTTAGCCGCTGCCGAAAGGCCCTTCTTGCGCAGGGCCTCGACTGCCAGCTCAAAATTCCCGTCGGACTCGGCCAAAGCCTTTTTACAATCCAGCACACCGGCGTTTGTCGCCTCGCGTAATTCTTTTACCATTTGTGCAGTAATTTCTGCCATAGGGATACCCCCCAATCATTTATTCTGGTTTATAGTTATTCGACATAGACGAAGCGCCTTAACAGCGCTTCGTCTTCCTTACATATTTGATGATAGATGGCTGCCTTTAAAGTAAAGAGCATGCCCGAGCACACGTTAGGCGGCTTCCTCTTGGGAAGCGCTCGCAGTTTCATCATCGGCATCATCTCCGCCGAGATCGACTTCCTCAACAACAATGACTTCCTCAGGGACGACCTCCTCAAGGACGACTTCCTCAAGGACGACTTCTTCAACGGCGACTTCCTCTTCACCGTCCGCCTCATCAGACTCGAATTGGAGCTTGGCCAGGGTGCTCGGTCCAAGATACTGCTCATTGTCAGCAAAGTCCCGCTCATTGAGCTTGCCAGTATCCACCATGTCCACCTCACGGATGCGGGCGCCTTCCTCGGCGGCATCAGCGATAGTTGACACGATCAGCTTCACAGAACGAATGGCGTCATCGTTACACGGAATGACATAATCCACATCATCGGGATCGCAGTTCGTATCCACCATGCCCAATAAGGGAATTTTGAGCTTATTGGCTTCCTTAACC
Organism: Caldilineaceae bacterium; assembly: GCA_020433455.1. Lineage (GTDB taxonomy): Bacteria > Chloroflexota > Anaerolineae > Caldilineales > Caldilineaceae > JAGRCP01. The sequence continues at coordinate 51,135 of JAGRCP010000043.1, forward strand.
GCCAGATCTTCCATATTGGTATCGACGACAAAGACCATGCCGGGCAGATCACGCAGGACCTTAAGGCCACCCAATCGACGATTCAGTTTCTCAATTTCCCGATCGATCTCCAACTGTTCCTTCTTGGAGAGATTGCGAAATTCACCGGCATCCCGACGACGTTCCATCCTGAGCAGATAATCAATACGCTGCTTAATCGTCTGCCAGTTAGTCAGCGTACCGCCCAACCAGCGAACATTGACGTAAGGCATCCCGCTGCGCTCAGCTTCTTTGGCGATGGTGGCCTGAGCCTGGCGCTTGGTGCCCACAAAGAGCACCGTACCGCCTTTGGCCACATGATTGCGCACCATATCGGCGTATTCATTGAGGCGCAACATAGTCTGCTGCAGGTCAATAATGTGGATGCCGCTGCGCTCGGTAAAAATGTACGGGCGCATCTTGGGATTCCAGCGTCGGGTCCGGTGACCAAAATGAACGCCGGCCTCCAAAAGCTGCTTCATCGTTACTTTTGCCATGATCTGACTCCTCTTTGGGTTCGACTTCCGCTTCATTCATCCCGGCAACACACCGGCGATCGTCTCGCATTCCCTCCGGCAGCTTCAAGACGAAAGGAGCGAAACGCCGTCGGCACCCGGCTGACCGGTCCCGAAGCGTGTAAGATAAAAAATAATCAGCAATTGACGCTTTGTATATACGCCAATTGCTAATTATAACACAGCCGACAACATATAATCAAAAAACCCTCCGCTTTTTACACTACGTTTTCGGACGCAGTTCTCTGACGCACAAGGGAAATAAGGAGTTCCGAAAGACGCCCTCACCCCCCTCCTTGATACTTCTTATAGTCGAGAAAACGGTAGCCTAGTCCTCGCTCAGTAAAGATATAATGGGGATTGGAGGGTTCCTCTTCAATTTTCTTACGCAGATAAGTAATGTAGAGACGCAATAGATGATTGTCGTTGATATACTCATGACCCCAGACTTTGGTCAGTAGCGTCTCATGGGGGACAACCCAGCCCGCATTTTGAATCAAGTGATAGAGCAGACGATATTCGGTAGGACGCAGGCTAATGCGCTCGCCATTAACAATAACGTCACGCCGTTGCAGGTCTACCTGCAAGCGATCATCGATCTTGATAATCTGCTCCTCCGGCCGGCCCGGCGTTTCAAAGCGCCGGAGGACAGCGCGGATGCGGCTGGAAAGCTCGCGGGGACTAAAGGGCTTGGTCACATAGTCGTCCGCACCCAGGTCCAGTCCCTTGATGCGATCCTCTTCATCCCCGCGCACGGTCAACATAATGACGGCCGCATCGCTCATCTCGCGCAGACGACGGAGCGTTTCAAATCCATCCAGGCCGGGCATTTCCACATCCAACAAGACCAGGTCAGGGTTATGGTCGCGCACTTTCTCCAGCGCCTGTAAGCCGTTATTGGCCTCTAATGTCAGGTAACCCTCCAAGTCCAGGTTCATTTTGATGAAGCGCACCATACGCGGTTCATCATCCACAACCAGAATAGTCTGTTTGGGTGACGACATAATTTACCCCTGCAACTGGAAGATTTTATTCAAGATATCCCGGCAAGGCAAGAGATTCGTAATCAACGCGTCCCAAATCGGTCACATCGCCTGCCGTAATTTCCAGCAGAATCGGATCGCCCATTTCCGGATCAGCTAAAAGAACGGAGGTCATGACCGCATCAAGAATAATGGCATAGTTACCCTCAGGCACATTATTCATGGCAAAGCGGCCCAATTCATCCGTAGCGGTTTTGTTCCTGGTGGTCGCGTCATAACCGGCAATGAGCGGCGTATCGCCGTCATACAGCACGTCAGCCAGCGCGACGATCATATTGGCCACCGGCCGCTCGCCGGCGCCATTCTTGATCATGATGCGGCCGGTAAAGGCGCCCGTCCCCTCCCCGGTTTCCGTAGGCAAGCTTGGCGGCTCTTCCACAAGGGGCAGAGGCGATTCCGGCGCATCTATCGGGGAAACAGGGGACTCCGAAGCGTCGGCGGCAACAGCATCGGCGGCCTCGCTTTCCATCGCTGCAGGCTCCGGGGTAGCGGTAGCATCCTCATCCGCGGCAGCATTTGCCGCAGCGGAATCGCCGGCTGCATCGCCCGCGTCAACTGCTGCGGCGGGAGTAGCCGTCGCGGGAACGACTTCGTCCCGATCGCGACCGCCGCACGCGGCCAATGCCGCAACGAGTAACATCAATGTAAAAATAAGGGATACGCGTTTCATTATTCTGCCCCACGTCTTGGTTTCAAAGGAATTTTTACTCAAACTTGCGCTCTATATTCTATTCGGTTCAATCTTATGAGCAAATTCGGACAGGAGTTCATATCAAAAACTGGTGATCAGCCTGCACATAAAAAGGGGGTGGCGCAAGGCCACCCCCTCCGGGCGTTTAAGAGAATCGAACGGTTACTCTACGTTCACGCCCTCGTAGACCAGGAACTGGTCAGCGCCGGCAGCGCTGCCGAGCTGGTTCACGACGGCCACGATCTTGGCATTGGAATCACTGGCGGTACAGCGACCTGAGCCTACGTACCCGTCGGCGATCTCATTGTTCTGAATTGCATTCAGCGCCGCGCGGGGGTCGATAGTGCCGGACACCGTATAGTCTGTGTTGGTGAACTCACAAGTAACGGTCGTGCGGGAATCGCCAACATTCTGAATATTGAAGCCGGTAAAGTAACCGCTGTTGCGATCCATAATCAACGGCATCACAACCGTGCTGGTGGCCGCATCTGCATCAAAGGAAACGTATGCTTCACCATTGGTACCGGGCAACAACTGGTTGCCGATACCCACCAAGAGCTGGCCGGTGCTATTCCCGGTAACTTTGGCGGAGCCGACAAATCTAGCACCTGCGGCACAATCAGAGTTCTGCCCGTTAGCAAACGCTGCCAAAGCAAAGGTATTCGAGCCACGGGCGGGAATGGTCTGAGTCTCCGTGCAATTGGTCCCCACAGTGGCAGTGTAGGTAACTTCTACATCAGTCGCCTGATCCCCTGTATTCTGAATTTGCAGACCAGTAACATAGCCGGAATTATTGGCGTTGATCAGAGGAAAGACCGGGCTGGCTGCGCCGCCGGTGAAGCCAGTGTAGGAGAAGATAATGTCACTGCTCTCCTGGATGCCTGCGGCAACAATCGGCTTATCGCTGGTGACAATACCCGAGAAGACAGCGGAATTGTGGGTTTCATTATCCTGATAGAAGACAGACGCAGCGCCAGGCTGAATCGTAACCGGACCGGCACTGGTGCCATCGCTATATTCGACATTGACGGTAGCCGGATCAGTGCTGGCATTCTGTACGCTATACCAGGTAGTGAAGCCGCTATTATTCTTGTTCAAGAGAGGCATCTGCACCTGCGTCGCGCCGCTGCTGCGGCCAACATAGGAGCCGCCAGCCGAGTAATCGGAAGACAGGATGTTAGAAATCGCGGCCACATTCTTATCAGAAGAGATGATGACCGAACCGCTAAAGCCCTGCGAAACATTGCTCAGCGGGAAGTAGGTCTTGGAGCCGCTGCCAGGAATGGTATCGACAATGTCGCTGCCATTCTTAGTACCGTCAGAGTTATAGGCGGCCAGCGTCACGGTCGCGGGCGAGGTCTCCAGGTTGGCAACCTGAATACCGGAAACATAGGCGCTGAATTTGGTCTGCGCCATTACAGAGCCGACAGCAGCCACGGCCAAAACCGCGACCAGCGCCAGCACAATCAAAAAACGCACTCGATTTTTCATGAAACTTTCTCCTTAGTTCTACCTGCACATTAAAGTAAAAAAGTGAACACTAATGTTGTTGCAGCAGTCTGCACCCTGCTACGGGGCGCCGAATGAACGGCCGAGCATACTACTGCGCCCACAGAATAGTAGTAGGACGAAAAAATATCAATACATCGTTTGGGGTATCTTGCCGGATTAGATCAAATTTCCTCTCTGGCCACCCGGTGCATTGACGGTAAAACAGGCAAATACCCCCTACCCCATACGGGGTATTCCCTCTGGAAGCAACCCTATCCGCGCAAAGTACGGACTCCTCACATGACGGCAGGATCATCCGCCTGGATTGGCGGGGCGGATGATGAATCTGCGCCGTTTATGCGTCCGATCAACATGATCAGGCCAAGGCCGATCAACTCGTAAAGCATGACCAGGATCCGATTTAGCACGGCAATGAGAACGGCGAAGGAGGAAGGAACCAATGCGCTGAGGAGCAGGCTTAACCCTACTTCGGTAAAACCGAAATTACTGGGCAGAAAGAAGACCAAAACCGACAGCGTGCCCATCAAGCTGAAGCTGCCGGCCAGATAAGGGAGTGTGGAAAGGGGCAGGGGATAGACCGCGTCGGCAATCAGATAGAGAACAAAGCCCCCTACACACCAAAGCACGGCATAACCGACCAGCCAGCCGATTAGCCGCGGATAAGGTATGAACGGAGCATCTTCACGGCCGATACGAATCAGAAGATAGCGGATAAAGCGCGGATGCATGGCTGCAAGGCCCAGAAGCGCGGTCAAGATCAGTCCTCCACCATAGTAACGAGGCAGACCAGCCAAAACGTACCCGGCCAGGGCCAGGGTAAAAAGAGCGCCCGACGCTACGCTGACAATCAACTCCAGGCCACTGGCCAACGTGACCAGACGCACGGAATCACCGTGTCGGCGGTAGAGGTACCCCCGCCCTGCCACGTACCAAAGCGTACCCGGCAGGCGTCGGGCAAGCTGAGAGAGGGCATAGTAGCGCACGTGGAGGGACATGGGCGCCCGGCTGCCCACTGTCCGCATAATGTCGCCCCAGATATAGGCGGCCAGCAGCAATCCGCCAACCAGAACGGGCAAGGCCAGAGCGAGGTTACGCCACTTCAGGTCCCAGTCATAGGCAAGCAGCACCGCGCGTTCACGATAGAGTAACGCGCCCAAAATGGTGGCTGCCACGGCAAGGGTAATGAGCGTTAGCCCAATCCGACGCCACTGCCGCCCCAAACGCTTGATCATGACCAAGACAGCATAGGATAGTAAACAGGCGCAGTGGAGACGCGCCCTGGCCGAGCAAGAAAAATAAAGTGATTGGCCAGATTGAGCGGCGTGATTGCGGCAACGGCCCCGCGCAGCGCCTTCTGGGGCCGCAGCGCCGACCAGATCCAGTCGCTGGTTGTACGGGGTCGGGTGACCTCACCCCAGGGGACGACTTCATCGATCAACAGCCCCCCCATCTCCAGCATAGTCTGCCAAGTTGCACGAGTCGCGTAACGCTGGCGCGGCTGCTCATCGTCAAACACCTCGCCGGTGCGACGTACGTAGCGAATATTGCCCATCAAACCGAACATATTGGGCAGCAGAATGCAGGCCCGACCATGGGGCTTAAGCACCCGAGCAATCTCCCGTACGCCTTGAAGGGGGTTATCATAATGCTCCAGGCTGCCGATGCTCATGACAAAATCAACCGAACCAGCGGGAAAGGGAATGATCTGACCATCCCCCACGATCCACTGAGCCGGGGAAGCATCCGCAGAGCCGTGGAGCAGACCCTCAAATGACAGGTCAACCCCCATGGCACGGATTCCCTGCTCGGCGGCTAACTCTACCAGACGGCCGTTGCCGCAGGCCACATCCAGGAGGGTGCTGCCCGGCGGCGGGCCCAACAGCTCGATAAGCCAGAGATAGAACGAATCACGCATGAGCAAGTCACGCGTCTGAAACAGATCGTCATATGCATCCTGGATAGACTGTCCGTCATGCAGTGCCCGATGGCGAATTTCCAACATAATCTCTATCTCGCTAATGTACAATGCTTACTTGCGCACCAATTATTTACGCGCTGTGGTTACCAATAAAGGACCGCGGCCAGTCATACTGGGCAGAAAAAAGAAGGGCGCACTCGCCAAACGAGTGGCGGGGTGATAGAGCAGGCGAGTTGTACGATATGCCTGCTCAGCCGTAGCCCGGTTAGCCGTCATGCGAAAGCGAACGCTCAGGGCAAAGGTGGGATATCCGCCGATGTTGGTGCTCTCGTCTATTACCTGGAAGCCCGCCCGACCCATGAGCCGGCTCAACGTCCCCGGCGTGAAGACGTAGAGATGGCGGGGGGCGTCCAACCCTGCCCAGTACTCGCTGAAGAGACGCGCATCCCAGCTTGCCAGATTGGGCACGCGCACCAGCAGCAGCCCGCCCGGGCGCAGGATGCGGCGAATCTCCCGCAAGGTGGCGGCAGGATCATGCACGTGCTCCAGCACGTCCCACATGGTCACGGCGTCAAAGGACTCATCCTCAAACCGGGCCTGCTCCAACGTGCCGGTATAAACGTTCAGGCCATGCCGACTGCGCGCCAGCGCCGCCACATCCTGGCTCAGCTCTACGCCTACCGTCTCCCAGCCGTTTTGCGCCATGCCCAGCATAAAGGTTCCTGCTGCGCAACCGATATCCAACAGCCGACCCGGCGGGCGATGGCGGGTAATAAAGCGGCAGCGCTTTTGGATGCCGTAGTTAATCGCACGCTGCAAGAGCCAACTCCGCTTGCCTTGAGTTATATCCGTATACGGCTCATACTCGGGCGGATAGTGTGCGCCAATCTCTTCGGGCGTAGGCCGCGGATTCTGATAGACCAGGCCGCACTCCGTACACTGGACCAGCGTGGCGCATACGTCCGGCCGATCCAACAACAGATCCGGGATAACGCCATAAGGGCGACTGCGGTCAGACCCGCACAGGTTACAAGCTACGCTTTCGGGCATACGTTCACACCATTCCCCTTATTAATCGTCATCATTAATCGCCATCAAACCAGCCCTCCGCCCACGCTCGCCAGGTCGGCCCCAAAAGGCCGATGCGTCCATGGAGCAGATCACGCAAGCTCATGAGCGCTAGACGCGCCGCGGTAAAGAGCCAAAGCAGCATGCGCTCGCCGCCATGACTGTGACGGCGATAAAAGCGGATTTGGTTAGCCGTACGCCAAGACCGAGCCAGGGGATGATGGATGCCTGTGCTGCGGGATACCTTATGCCACATGCGCGCCCTGGTCACACAGGCAAGCCGGAAACCCGCATCATGCGCCCGGCGACAAAAATCCGCGTCTTCAGCATACATAAAAAATGCTTCATCCAGCAGACCGATTTTCGCAAAGACAGAGCGATGCACAAGCAGCCCGCACGCCGTCAGGTAATCAACCGGCAGAAGAGCCGGCAGATCGGGGGGTGCGGGCGCATCGCGTAACATGCTCCGGGTCAATAGCGTATTGCCTACGCTCCGATCGCCCAGTGACCAGATGCGGGTCGGCTCAGCGTGATAGAGAATCAGCGGCCCCAGCAGACGCAAGGCGGGCACGGCGGCGCCGACTTCCAGCAGGCGGCTGAGGCAATCAGAGGCCACAACCGTATCGTTATTGGCCAGAAAAACCCAATCAGAGCCGCCTGACAACCCACGTTGAATGCCCAGATTGTTCCCGCCGGCAAAGCCCAAATTTCGTCCGCTCTCGATAAGCGTGATGCGGTCGCCGAAGCGTGTGCGCAGTGTAGCGACGGAGTCATCTTCGGAGCCGTTATCGACCACAATGATCTGATCCGGAAGGCGGTCGCCGGCCAGAAACGATTCTACACAAGCCGCGGTTTCATCGGCCAGATTCCAATTTAGAATGACCACCGCGATAGATGACAAGGGCTGAGGTACATACAAGCTCATCGTTCCAGTATACTGTGGCCGACGCGTATGGCGGAATTTTCCTATGCACGAAACGGGTAAGATTAATTCCGCATATAGGTATATTTGATCCCTATGCGCACACTTGGCATACTACGCCTTTGAAATACAAATTCAAAGCGGGTTTCAACAGAAGTTTAAAGGATACAACGCCCTGAATTACACTGACTGCGATATAAACAAGCATGCGAGTCTCATCAGGGCACAACTCTTTTTATTTCCATGCACGTACTTTTTCTGGTCGGCCGGGAAATCGGATATGCTCGCAATCAGGTGCTGCACAACGCCTTCAGCCGTTTCGCCCATGTCGATACGGTGGCAGCAGTCCATAAGCCTCAATCCCTGCTCGCTAATAGTCTGAGCATTGCAGCGCAAGCTACGCCCCTCCTTTTGCGTAACCGCTATGACCTGGTTTTTGTCGGTTTCTACGGTCACCTCATCCTGCGGATGATTGGGCCGCTGGTACGCAGCCCCCTGCTCTTCGACGCCTTCATCTCTACTTATGACACGCTCTGCTTTGATCGGGCCCTCTATGCGCCCGACTCGCCTATGGGCCGCGCGGCTTTTGCATTGGACAGCAGCGCGCTTCGACGCGCCGATCACGTATTGTTGGATACGCAAAGCCACATCGATTATTTCGTGGAGACGTTCGGCATAACGCATGAAGGCTTCTCCGCCGTACCCGTAGGATGCAGCGATGACGTCTATCAGCCGGCACCCATCACCCAGAACAGCACGCAGCAACAAAAAAAGGCGCTGGATATCCTCTATTACAGCACTTTTTTGCCTCTCCACGGCATTGACGTCATCCTGCAGGCCGCGGCGCAACTGAATGGAGAGCCCTTGCACTTCCGCCTTATCGGCGACGGTCCAGCCTTTGGCCAGATGCAGGCGCTGGCCGCTGAGCTGGCGCTGAGCAACGTAACGTTTGAGCCTCCCATCTCCCAGACGGAAGTGGCCTCAGCTATTGCCCGCGCGGATATCTGCCTGGGCGGCCACTTCTATGCCGGCGGCAAAGCGGGGCGGGTTATCCCCGGCAAAATTTACCAGATGCTGGCCGTGGGGCGTCCGGTCATCGCCGCGGACGCGCCGGGCAACCGGGAGCTGCTGACCCACGGGGAAAATGCATACCTCATTCCGCCCGCTGACCCGAATGCACTGGCCGGCGCCATCCGTACCCTCGCCGCGGAACCGGCTTACCGAGAGAAACTGGCGCGAGCAGGCAGGCTTCACTATACGAATTATTGTAATGAGGAGCGAATTACGGCGCGGCTGCACGCCATTGTGACCGCCCTTACCGCCAATGGGTGATCTGGAATTGATGACGGAAAACATTGCAAACAAAGACCGCTCCCGACAGAGAGCGGTCTTTATAAAAAATAAATGAGCCCCCTGGGACTCGAACCCAGAACCCGCGGCTTAAAAGGCCGCTGCTCTGCCAATTGAGCTAGGGACCCGAACAGTCAGGCAATCATAGCACAGGCCGGCATTGGCGGGCAAAAAGCCGCCTCGGTTTAGGCTGCATTCCAACTCAGCCGCTTAGGGCGTCCCCAAAGGCCCAAACAACGCGCCGGCTACCAATAGGCAAAAGAGCAAAAAGAGCAGCAGCACTTTCCAACGGTCCAAAGACCAAATAATGTAAGGCCGTCGAGCGGGATCCATTAGCCGACCGCCTCCTTATCCTTGCCCAAAGCCGCAGCCCGGGCAATCCAGCGGGCAAGCGCGCTCTCCTCACGCTCGGGGATGAGGGTCGCCAGCGTAGCAGACGTCTGTCGGGCCAAATCAGCCAGGGTATAGATGCCGGCCCCGTAGAGGCGCTGAACAGATTCAGCGTCTATTCCGCGCAATTGCCGGAAATTGTCGGGCGGCGGTCCGGCGTAAGCGGCGCCGGCCCGATCGTATTCGGCCGCCAGCGCACTTGCCTGCTTCGTCCAGTCGCCGGGTTTGGCCGTAGGCAAGGCCCGACTGAGGGACTGAAGCGTCTCATCGCTGGTCATAGCCAGCTGGTGGAACGTAAAGATGCCCCCGGCATTGAGCCGCGCCATATAAGCAGGGCCAATGCCGTCGATCAGTTGCAGATTGTCCGGATGGGCCGACGACGAAACGGCAAGCGCGGGCTCGGACGCCGAGCGAGTCAGCGGCAGATCCTCGCCTTCTACGACGGCATCCTCAATCCGGGATGCTTCTTCCTCGGCAATGACCATGAGCGGAGCCGGGTCATGCTCCGGCAGATGGGGCCCGTCGATCTCCGAAACGAAGGGCAACGAAGCGGCCGATTTCCCCGCGTCCGAATCCACGGCCAGGAGGACTTCCTCCTCACCCGCGGGGCCTGGTTCGCCTTCCCGCGTCGGGATAGAGCGGCGGGAAGATGCCAGCTCCCAGGCGAGAAGGGGCACGTCCAGCACCTCTGCCTCATCAACCAATGCAGCGACGCGCGCGTCGGCATTCGGCGCGTCTACGGGCCTATCCTCCTCGGGCGAGGCATGGGTTGAGCCTGCATCGTCTCGTGCAGAGGCATCCAGGGGCGCGGGATCATGGTCTGCGTCCGTAATCGTAATCCGCTGTGGCCGGTCTGTCTGCGGGGCGACGGTGCGGCTGTCATCCTCTGCGGCCGGGACAAAGGCAGTAAAGCGTTGCGCAACCGCCCGCTCATCCGCCGACTCTGTCTGCTGCCGAATTAGGCGTAGATCAGCTGCCCGGTCATCTTCAGGCTCCTGCCCACGGGGGCCTGCGTCAGCGCTTTCTGCGGACGGCCGGCTGGACACGTCTTCCTGCGCGTCATTCACATGGCGGACCGGGGACCGAGAGGTCACGCGGGGCGATTCGTCATCCGGCGTTTCGACCTGCGAACGGGCGGCGTAAACGGCGGCCGGCGGCAGGGGCTCGTAGGGCGCGGCGTCAGCGACGCCCCGCTCATGAAGCGCTTCCGCCTCCTCACTGTCCAGGAAAACGGGCGGGCTTTGATAGGCGGAAGAACGCTCGCTGCGGACATCACTGCGGACAGCATTGCGAATGTCAGTACGCAGGTCAGCCCGCAGTTCTGCATTGCGCAACTCGGCATTATGCAACTCAGCCTGGCGCAGCTCGCCTTGCAGCCGTTCGATCTCGGCGTCGTGCCATGCCAGCCGCCGCCCGCGAAAGTAAGCCCACTCCCAGAGCAGGGAAACGGCAAAACCCAGAATAAACCCGGCCAGCACATACCAAAGCAACGGCCATGGCGGCATAGGCCCAACTCCTTATGCGAAAATCGGTTCTGTTTCTGTACAGCCTCCAGGAGATTCCTCTCTGGACCCGGCGGATTTTCCGCGTACCCTCCCGGAGAAGCCTGTGCAGATACTCGGTCCTTAAAACGTAAACGAATTTGTACGCGACGGCGTAGCTACATTCAGGCCCAGCTCGCTGCGCAGCTTGGCGGCCAACACATCCATGGGCTCCGGTTCGCCATGGACCAGAAAGACTTTTTCCAGGCGCTCCGGGTCAAAAGCGCCGGCCCACGCCATGAGTTCAGCCTGATCCCCATGCGCGCTGTAGCCGTCAATGGAATCCACCTCCGCGCGCACATCATACATCTCGCCGAAGATGCGCACGGGGGAGACGCCGTCCTTAATCTTGCGGCCCAGGGTATGCTCGGCCATAAAGCTAACCAGCAGCACCGTGTTGGCCGGGCTTTCAATATTGTTCTTCAAATGGTGGAGAATGCGTCCGTTCTCCGCCATACCGCTGGCGCTGATGATGATGGCCGGTTCGGTCAGGGTGTTGAGCTGCTTGCTGCGCCGAACGCTGCGCACATACTCCACATATTCATAGTCGAAGGGGCTGCGCCGTTGGCCTTCTTCCACAAATTCCTTGACCTCTTCATTCCACTCTTCCGGATGCATGCGAAAGATGTCCGTGGCATTGACGGCCAGGGGGCTGTCCACAAAAAGGGGCAGATGGGGCGGGATATCGCCCGCGGCGTCCAGTTGGTTCATAGCGTAGACCAGCTCCTGGGTGCGTCCTACAGCAAAGGCAGGGATGATGACCTTGCCCCGGCGCCTGGCCGTTTCGTTGATAACCTGACGCAGGCGCTTACCGGCCGAAGCATAATCGCCGTGGAGCTTATCGCCGTAGGTGCTTTCCATGATGACGATGTCAGCTGCGGGAATGCGCTCCGGATTATGCAGGATGGGAGAGCCGGTGCGCCCCAAATCGCCGCTGAAGACCAGCCGCCACGCCTTGCCCGTGCTGTGCTCCTTGATGTCCAGCTGCACAATGGCCGCGCCCAGGATGTGTCCGGCCTCGAAGAAGGTGCAGGTCACGCCGTCGGCCACGGGAAAGCTGCGATGCAGCCCCACGCTCATCATGCTCTCCAGGGCGCGCTGCGCGTCATCCTGGGTGTAGATGGGCTCCAGCAGGGGCTCGCCGGCTTTGCGTCGCTTACGGTTCAGGTACTCGACGTCCTTTTCCAGGATGTGGCCGCTGTCCATGAGCATGTAGGCGCAAAGATTCCGGGTGGCCGCGGTACACCAGATCGCGCCGCCAAAGCCCTGCTTGACCAGATTGGGCAGATTGCCCGAGTGGTCAATGTGCGCGTGGCTCAGCACGACTGCATCCACGCTTTGGGGGTCAAAGGCAAAGTTCAGGTTGCGCGCGTAGGTCTCATCGCGCCGTCCCTGGTAAAAGCCGCAGTCCAGCAGGATGCGCTGATCGTTCACCTCGAGCATGTGCATGCTGCCGGTGACTTCCCGGGCTGCACCGTAAAATGTCAGTTTCATGAGTGAGAGCGTCCTCGTCTGCGCACCGGAGAAGGGGGAGCAGCGTCGCCGGCACGGAAATGGTTGTCGATGAATTAAAGGGAGCGTACACGCGCCGGGGCCATTTGTCAATCAAAAACAGGCCGCGTACGGCAGAGACAGAGAAGATTGAACGGGGGGATTCCATTGGCGCGTCTGTGCTAATTCGCCGCCCGACATTATCCGCGGCTTATTCCTCTTTTCGGATTTTGCGCGCCCCTGTTGTACAATCGGAACTATCAATAGACGTGCGCCCGTAGCTCAATGGATTAGAGCACTTGACTTCGGATCAAGGGGTTGTGGGTTCGAATCCTACCGGGCGTGCCAAGGAAAAGGCGTTCTTTCCAGAATTTTCGGAGAGAACGCCTTTTTTTCATCGTCCGCCTCCGGGAGCGCCGGACCCCAGTCCGGTAGGCATTCCAAGCTGGAGCTGGGCGTTCCCAGGTGCAGGCGCACGCGGCGTCCGCCCGACCGTCAAACGGTCGGGCTATTGAACAACGCCCGCTGAACCGGGCTTGGGTATCCTGCCGATGTCGCGTTGATCGGCGGCGGGAGGGCACGGAGGCCCTCCCCTACGGTTTCCGCCGACGTTGGGTTGTCCAAGCCCCGTTTACGGGGCGTCGTTTTGTAGCACCGGGGTTTGACCCCGGTG
>JAGRCP010000044.1 GCA_020433455.1 Caldilineaceae bacterium
GCGTCAGCCTGAATCACGGCCTGATTCGCCATCTCGGCCACGGGCTGGAGCGCGGTCGCGTCCAGTTCGCCGGCCACGATGGACGCAATCGCGTCATCGGAACCGTCAAAGCCCACCACAAAGACGTCATCACGTCCCGCGGCCAGGAGCGCAGCCTGCGCGCCCAGGGCCATGGTGTCGTTGCCTGCAATCACGCCCTTGATATCGGGATTGGCCTGGAGAATGGTCTCCATGACGTCAAAGCCCTCGGTCTGGCTCCAGTTGGCCGTCTGCTGCGCCACCATCTCCAGGTCCGGGTACTCGTCGATCACGTCGTGGTAGCCTTGGGAACGCACGTGGGCGTTGGTGTCCGAATCCTTGCCCGTCAGCTCCACGTACTGACCTTCCTCACCCATCAGCTCCACGAAATACTCGCCCGCCGCGGTCGCACCCTGATAGTTGTTGGAGACGATCTGGGCTACGGCAATGCCTTCCTGGGTGATCTCCCGATCCACCAGGAAGCTGGGAATGCCTGCGTCAGCGGCTTTCTGCACCGCGGCGATGCTGGCGTCGGCGCCTGCATTGTCCAAGATGATGGCGGCCGCGCCCTGCGCGATGGCCGTATCGAAGAGTTCATCCTGCTTGTTGGCGTCGTCGTCATGCACCAGCGAAAGGGTCGTGTAGCCCAATTCCTCGGCCTTGGCCACCGCAATGTCGGCCATGGCGCCGAAGAACGGATTGTCGTGGGACGGCGTGATCACCACGATGAGCCGGCCGTCAGAAGCCGCGGCCTCTTCCGTCGGGGCCGCTTCGGCCGGCGCTTCTTCCTCAACAGTCGCCTCTTCGGTAGGCGTTTCGGCAACTTCTTCCGCCGCAGCCGGTTCCTCAGCCGCTGGGGCCTCATTGCCGCCGCCACGGCCGCATGCACCGAGGGCCAACACGGCAATGAGCAACAAGCTCAAGATCAGAAATAGCTTGCGATGTTTCATAGATCGATTCTCCTTCTTGGGTTGAATGGTAAACTTACGAAAAAGTAGAATGCGTTATACAGTTGGACATCGACTACCTAATTTATGCGAGTTGCTGTTGCCTTTGCAAGGCAGCCCGCTCCTGCAGACGCGCCTGAAGCTGATCGATGATGACAGCCAGCACGATTACAGCTCCCTTGATAACCTGCTGCCAGAAAGACGAGACGCCCAATCCGATCAGCCCGTCGGTCAGCACCCCAATTACGAAGGCGCCGATGATCGTGCCGCTGATGCTGCCCCGGCCGCCGCTCAGAGACGTACCGCCCAAAACCACGGCGGCAATGGCATTAAGCTCGAAAAAAGTGCCGGTAGCCGGATGCGCCGCCACCAGTTGCGACGAGATAATCAGGCCGACCATGGCCGCACAAAACCCGGAGATCATGTAAACGAGCACCTTCACCCGGTTGACGCGCACGCCGGACAGTTCGGCCGCGCGCTCATTGCCGCCGATGGCGTAAACCTGGCGGCCGAAGGGCGTGCGCTGGGTGACGAAGGCCGCAACCACGGCAAACAGAATCATAATCCAGATGGAGTAGTTGATGCCCAGGAAATTACCCGCCCCCAAGACGGGAAAGCCGGTATTTCCCAACTCGGGGCGCCCTACCAGGTTGGCGAAGGTATTCCCGTTGGAACGGAGCAGCGCCAGCCCTCGAGCCACGTAGAGCATGCCCAGGGTGGCGATAAACGGGGCCACGTTGAAACGCGTGATCACCAGGCCGCTGACCGCGCCCATGAGCAGGCCCGCCCCTAGCGTCATCAACATGATGGTCCACACGTGGGGATAGACGACCACGCCGAACATCTCCAGGATAATGCCCTCGTTGATGAGTCCGCCTGCAATCATGGCGCAGAGGCCCACAATAGAGCCGACCGACAGGTCAATGCCGCCGGTGAGAATGACGAACGTCATGCCGATGCCCAGGATAGCGTTGATGGCCACATGCTTGGACATGATGACGATGTTAGCCGGCGTCAAAAAAGTGGGGGAGAGAATGGAAAAAATGATCACCAGCACAAAGAGCGCAATAAATGCCCGCGCCCGCAATAACAACTGCTGGATCTCGGCGCCACTCAGCCTGGATCGATTGGATACTGTTGCTTCTGCCTGACTCATCTACTGCTCCTTGATCTGAAACTTGAAACCGGACGCTCTGCTTCACCCTCATGACTACGCCGCGCGGAAGGGCCATGACCGCCGGCAGACGCAGCAACCAGCGCTTCTTCGCCGGCTTCGCCCCGACTAAACTCGCCGGTAATCTTGCCCTTGGACATGACCAGGATGCGATCCGACATAGCCAGTACCTCTTTCAACTCCGATGAAATAAAGATGATGCCGTATCCCTCACCCGCCAGGCGGTTCATAATCTCGAAAATTTCGGCTTTGGCCCCCACATCGATGCCGCGTGTGGGTTCATCCAGCAACAGCACCTGGGGATTGGTGAGCAGGCTCTTGGCGACGACAACCTTCTGCTGATTGCCGCCGCTCAGGGCCGAAATCAACTGTTGCGGGCCGGCCGTTTTAACCGACATCTCGTCGATCATGCGGTCCACGCTTGCACTCTCCTTGCGCCGCGAAAGGTAGAAGCCGTTGAGGTACTTTTTCAGGCTGGCCAGCACCATGTTATCGGCTACGGACATGCTTTGCACCAATCCTTCGCGCTGGCGATCCTCGGGCACCAACGTCATGCCCAGTTGAATGCGCTGGCGAATCGTGGACGCTTTAACTTCCTCGCCGTCGAGCCAGACCGTGCCGGACCCTTCGGGGTGCAGCCCCAGCAGGCTCTCGAACAGCTCGGAACGGCCCGCCCCCATGAGCCCGTAGATGCCCAGAATCTCGCCGCGGCGCAGGGTAAAGGAGACGTGGTCTACCGTAAAGCCGCCCCCCAGGCGAGGCAATGACATATTCTCGACGCGCAACAGCTCACCGCCCAATTCCCGGGCCTGGTAATGAAAGAGGGAAGCCGGATTGCGCCCCACCATCTGCTCGATGATCCATGAGACATCGATTTCATCGGCCGGCCTTTCGGCCATGAGTTTGCCGTCCCGCAGCACGGTTACGTAGTTGCCGATCTGGAGCAGCTCATCCAGCTTATGGGAGATATAGATGACGGCGACGCCCTCCGCCTGCAAATCCCGGATGACGCCGAAGAGCACGTCCACCTCGCTGGCGCTCAAGGCCGAGGTCGGCTCATCCATGATGAGGATGCGCACGTCCTGAGCCAGAGCCTTGGCGATTTCCACAATCTGCTGCTGACCGATGCGCAGGTTGCTGACCGATTCATCTGGATCAATCTCCTGCTCCAGCCGATCGAGCAACGATTGGGTAACGCGCCGCTGCTCCTTGCGGTCGATGACGATCCCATTTGTGACCTTTTCGTGAGCCATAAAAATGTTCTCAGTCACGTTCAGGTTGGGAAAGAGGTTCATCTCCTGATAGATGATGCCGATGCCGTGCTCCGCTGCATCATGGGGTGAGTGAATGTCGATCACCTTACCGTCCAGCAACAGCTTGCCTGACGTGGCCCGCTCCACGCCGGCCAGAATCTTCATGAGGGTCGATTTGCCCGCGCCGTTCTCGCCCACGAGCACGTTGACCTTGCCCGCGTAAACGTTGAAGTCAACCTTATCCAGGGCAATTGTGCCGGGAAAAACCTTGGTAATCTGTTCCGCGCGCAGGACAATAGCGTCGGCTGAATCTGCTCTCTGTGCCATCTTGTTCATATCCGTATCCATTGGGGGCGGGTTCTTACTCCACAGCGAACACCACCGGCGCGATCGTGATCTCGGACAGATCGATATTGGTCTGGTTGGTGATGCTGACCGAGAAGGTGCCGTCGAAATCAACCTGCTTGCCTTGCAAGTTCGTCAGGTCCATGTCGCCGATCACATCATCGGCCACGCGCTTATTCAGCTCCTTAGCGACCTGACCAAACTCGGTCTGTTCCTTAAACTGGCCGAATTCGATCAGACCCGTGGCGTCACGCGTCGAGTTGCCCCGAATCAGCGGCCCAACCTGCAAAATGATGGTGGCCGGACCGTCATAATCATCCAGAGCCACAATCACCGTGCCGTTACGCGACTCGGTGAGGACCTCCTGAATAACGCCGCTGCCCTTGACCATGAAGTTATAAGCGCCGCCCACAAAGAGGCCGTATTCATCCCCGCCGGCTTCCAGGTCCGACTCAATGGCGTTGAGCACCGTCGGCAGGTCCCGGGCATTTTCGACGATAGCCGGCTGCACCTGACTGCCCCATACGCCGTCCACAAAGGTGACGGGGTCGAACTCCTCGCTGGCGGCCTGGGCTTCTACTTCGTCGATAGGGACGACGGTACAGCCGGAGAGCAGCACAACTGCCAGCAATGCCGATAAGACAAAAATCGCTCTTTTACCATTCATTTCGCATCCTCATAACCATTCTGCATAACAGATATAAACGCGTGGTCCGCCGCCGTCATCCGGGATCCAGTCATCAGGGGCCGCGCGTACGCCTTGCCGAATCACCTCACCCGTCAGCGGATCGTATACGCGATACGGCAATGGAACCTCGCCGTCGGCGAATATCTTCATGGGCCCGCCTGCTGCCAGATATCCAATGTAAAGAACGCCGGGAGTTAATAATCCCCGCCTGCCCAGGCTAACCTGCCAATTGGGGGCCATATCCGTGGTGGGCAATCCGTCCAGAATGCGGGCGACCATGCCCACATAGGCCGATCCCCCATAGTCCAGCGCTTCACGCCAGCCGGCCCCTTCGGCCAGGAAATATTCGGCATGGCCCGGTTCATCAGAATGCAGGCGCCACTGCCACAGGCCGGCAGCCCCGTAGAAGACGCCCATCGTCCCCCCGGCGCACAGGTTGGACCAGGCCTCATGCCCCTGCCACCACCCTGCCGCCAAACCGGGGACGCCCGTGTTTTCATAAGACGGCTCGCCGTTTGCCACGCCTTTGACGGGCGTGTTGCGCCACATGTCCATGACGCGCTCGGGAATATGCTCCCCGCTATGGCCCGTCTGACACCACTGAAAATCCAGCCAGTCCGCGTCCTGATGCGCACGATTATCGGCATGGGGCCGGTAGTGGATGCCGGTGGGTTGGCGATAGGCGTCCTGGCGCTCGATCTCCTCGCCGCCGGCCGGAACCTGGGCTTCGTAGCCGGAGCCGTCTCCGCCCACCAGGTAAAGCGCAGGACGCGCACCGTAACGCGCAACCAGATAGCGGCAGTAGCGGGCGTATTCTTGCGGCGGCACGACCGGCCCCGCCACTTCCAGCCCTTTCCAGCCGAAGCCCATGAAGACCGGCTGATATATTGGCACAATCTCGTGCGCGATCAAAACGTCGATCAGCCGATCAAAGTATTGGAAATAGGCCGGGTTGAGCCGGTTGAGATGTCCGTCCTGGAGATCCTCAAACCCCACATCGAACCCTTCATCTGCAGAGCGATTCCGGGGACCCCGGGCGTGCATATCGGGCTGAACGCTCATCAACAGGACCCCGTTGAACCCCTTGGCGCGGCGATCGGCAGCGTAGATTCGGCACTGCTCCACAGTCGCCCGCCACGGAAGTCCCCAGGCAGTATCCGCCGCCAGAATGGCCGCCGTGCCGTCGGCATGGACCAGACTGCGCCCGCCGGGCGACATGCGCCAGAATCCGTGGCGATAAAAGCGATTGGGGGGGTTCGTTGCCGGCCGGCAGGAAAATTCGCCGGTTTGGTGATCAAGACCGTTCACTTGAGGGATGCTGCGGCTGCGCCAGGTCCACTCGCCCGGCATGCCCGGCGAGGCAAAGCGGGCTTTCCAGATTCGCCCGCCGTCCCAGAAAGCCGGACGCTGCAAAGTCAGGCCGCTCTCATGCACGTATTCTACCGTCACCTCAACGTCCGTATACGGATTGGCCAGATCCTGTGATGACGTCAGGATGATCTCATACTCGTGCCAGGGACGGATAGACATGCGCAACTACCCTTTCACAGAGCCGGTGGTGATAATGGAAATGGTGCGGTTTTGAGACATGAGGCAGATGATCGTCGCATATGCCGGTCTGCCCCGGATTGCCCAGCTACCAACAGACAAAACCGCCGTCTACGACAAGATTGATGCCCGTACAAAAGGACGACGCCTGACTTGCCAGAAATATTGCAGGCCCCACAAGCTCATCCACTGTGGCCATGCGGCCAAGAGGCGTATCGGCCTCAAATTGCTTGACCTGCTCGGCCACCTCACTACGCAGATTCATGGGCGTGGCCGTATAGCCGGGGCTGATGGCATTCACGCGGATGCCCGTTTGACACCACTCCATGGCCAGGCTCTTGGTCAGGTGGATAACGCCGGCCTTGGAAGTATTGTAGTGCGCCTGCAGCAGCCCCCGATTCACAATCGACCCGGACATGGAGGCAATGTTGACGATACTGCCGCCATGGGCCCACATGGATCGCGCTTCCGCCTGACACGACAAGAACAGGCCGGTCAAATTGATGTCCAACATGGTTTGCCACTGATCAAGCGGCATATCTTCGGCGGGATGAGCGTTGGCAATGCCCGCACAGTTAATGGCTACGCGTAGCGGACCGAGCCCGGACTCGAGCATGCCCATGGCCTGCCGGAGGTCGTTCTTTTGCCTCACATCGCCCGTGACGATCAGCGCGCGCCTGCCCAACTCCTCGATCTGCGCCGCGGTCTGTCCCAGCCCGCGGCTAGCGGGCAAGTCGAAGCAAGCAACATCTGCTCCGGCTTCAGCCAGACCAATCGCCAGGCGCTGGCCTATGCCGCTGCCCGCCCCGGTCACAAAAGCAACCTGGTTGTCTAAGCGAAAAAGCTCCATAATTTCCCCGATTTTAGGCAGTCAAGCCGCTACCCGATTATTTTATCGCCAGAAGCCGGCTTGGCATTACCGCCGGACTGGAGTCCGGCGCTCCCGGGCGTCGGCCGCAACAACCCGTCGTTAACTTGAAAGCGGATAATTACGCAGTCGGAAGCATGACCTTGGCGATTGCCGCCAGCCAGCCGGCATACAGCGCCTCCCGTTCCTCCGCGGTCATGTGCGGCGCAAACCGCTCTTGATCTCGGGATAGGTTGCTGATTTCGGCTTCCGATGCCCAAACGCCAACCGCCAGCCCGGCCAAATAGGCCGCACCCAGGGCCGAAACCTCGGCCGTCGCGCTGCGCACCACATCGGCGTGCAAAATGTCGGCCTGGAACTGCATAAGTCCATCATTGCGGCTGGGACCGCCGTCAGCCAGCAGCGTAGTCAAGGGCACGCCGGCTTCGGCCTGCATAGCGTCAAACACGTCGCGGATCTGGTAGGCGATGGACTCCAATGTAGCCCGGGCCAGGTGGCCCAAAGTCGTGCCCTGGGTCAGGCCGGTGATAGTACCCCGGGCGGAATCGCTCCAGTGGGGTGCGCCCAGGCCCACAAAGGCCGGCACAAGATAGACGCCGTTGCTGTCCGTCACGCTCCCGGCCAGGGCATCGACCTCGTCAACCGGATCGGTCAGCCCCAGCAACTGCCCCAGCCAGGCCACGGCCGCGCCGGTCACGTAAATATTGCCTTCCAATGCATAAGTAACGCCCGCTTCCGTCGCCCAGGCCACGGTCGTCGCCAGCCCGCTCCGGGAGAGGATCGGCTGGTCAATAGGCGTCATCAACGAGGAGCCCGTACCGTAGGTCGCCTTAATCGAGCCGGGCTGAAACCCGGCATGCCCATAAAGCGCGCCATGGGAATCGCCTACCAGCGCGGCCACAGGAATGCCGGCAGGCAGGCTGCCCAGCACCACCGTCTCGCCGTAGACCGTGCTCGACGGGCGCACGTTGGGCAACGCGGCCACGGGAATCCCGAACGCTTCGCACAGTTCGGCATCCCACTGCAAGGTATGTAAATTAAAGAGTTGGGTGCGGGAAGCGTTGGTCATATCGCAGGCAAAAACTTGCCCGCCGGTCAGGTTGTAGAGCACCCAGCTATCCACCGTGCCCAGACAGAGTTCGCCTGCCGCGGCCCGGGCGTGACCGTCCTCTGTATGGTCCAGCAACCAGCGCATCTTGGTCCCGGAAAACATGGGGTCCAGGGTCAGCCCGGTACGTTCTTGCACCAGCGACGCCAGCCCCTGGGCGCGTAACGTCTGACAAAACTCGGTTCCCCGCTGGCATTGCCAAACGACGCACGGGCCGAGCGGTTGTCCGCTTTCCCGCTCCCAGAGGATGACGGACTCGCGCTGATTGGAGACAGCTACGGCCGCAATTTCGGGACCGTCTTCCAGCGCCTGGTCGATCACGGCCTGGACGCTGCGCCAGATAGCCTGGGCATCCTGCTCAACCCAAGTCGGCCGCGGATATGTGACCGATTGACTCCGGGAGGCCCGCTTTGTTACCCGGCCGAATGAATCGACCAGAATGGCCTTGGTGTTGGTCGTGCCCTGATCAAGGGCGAGAATGGAGCCGCTACGCATTCGTTCAACCTTACCATAATCATTAAAAAGGGATGGTTAGACAGCAACCGCCGACCCCAACAGCGCTTGGGCCTGCTCAGCCAATCCTTCAGGCGTGATGCCGTAGTAATTAAAAATCTCCACCTGGCTGCCGGTAATGGTATATTCGTCGGGAATGCCGACGATCTTGAAACGAACATCTGCGCCGACCTGCATCAACACTTCGGCGCAGGCGCTGCCTAAGCCGCCAAAGACGCTGTGCTCTTCAACGGTGATGATGACGCGGCTGTGGGCGGCCGCGTTCAGCAGCGCTTCCTCATCCAGCGGCTTCACCGTATGCATGCTGATGACGCCGCATGAGACGCCCTGGGCTTCCAGCAAAGCCCGGGCCTGCATGGCCTGGACAACCGGCTCGCCTGTGGCCACAAACGTAACGTCCGTCCCCTCGGCCAGCGTGATGGCCTTGCCGATTTCAAATTGGGTATCAGGCGCGTGAAGGTGCGGCATGGGGCGCTTGCCGAAGCGGATGTAGATAGGCTTGGGATGGGCTGCAGCCGCATAAATCGCGGCCCGGGTCTCGAAGTTGTCTGCCGGCGCCACGATGCTGATGTTGTTGGTGGCGCGCAGTGCGGCAAAATCATGCAGCGAATGATGGGTCGATCCCAGTGCGCCATAACTGACGCCGGCGCTGATGCCGATGAGGCTGACCGGGTTGTCCGAATACGCTACATCATTTTTGATCTGTTCCAGAGAGCGGGTAGTAAGAAAACACGCAGGAGAAACGGCAAAAACGATCTTGCCCGCCGACGCCAGTCCGGCCGATACGCCAACCAGATTTTGCTCGGCAATACCGACTTCCACGATCTGCTTCGGCAGCGCCTTGGCAAAGGGGCCCAGCTTGCCCGATCCGCGCGAGTCGCTGGTGACGACGAGAAGATCCGGATTCTGCCGCCCCATTTCCAGGAGGGTCGCGCCGAATTCTTCCAGATTGGGACGTCCTAGCTCCATGATTGCGCCTCCAACAGTGCTTCTTCCGCTTGGTTCAACTCTTGCAGGGCCACCGCATATTCGTCAGCGTTGGGCACATGATGGTGCCAGGCAACGGCGTTCTCGATAAAGCTGACGCCCCGCCCCTTGATGGTTTTGGCAATAACCAAGCTGGGCTTGCCCGGCGCAAACGGGACCTGGTCGAAACAGGCGACCAGATCGGGAATGCTGTTGCCGTTGACCTCGCGCACGGCATAGCCAAAGGCCTCAAACTTGGCAGTCAGCGGCTCCAGCCCGTTGACCTCTTCGGTGGGGCCGGAGATCTGCAAGCCGTTGCGATCGACGATCACCACAAGGTTATCGAGCTTGTAGTGGGCCGCGGCCATGGACGCCTCCCAGTTGGAGCCTTCCGTCAGTTCGCCGTCCCCCAGCAAGGTGAAGACGCGATAGGAGCGGTCATCCAGCTTGGCGGCCAAAGCCGTGCCCACGGCAAGGGGAAGACCATGGCCCAGCGCCCCGGTATTCTGTTCAATGCCCGGCACTTTACGCGTCGGGTGGCCGATAAAGTGAGAGCCGAAGCGGCCCAGCGTGTCCAGCTCGCTTTCAGCATAAAATCCCACATCGGCCAACACGGTAAAAAGCGCCTCGACCGAATGGCCCTTGCTCTGGATGTAGCGGTCCCGATTCGGGTCGCCGAAGGTGGCCGGCGAAACGTTCAGCACGCGGTTATAAAGGACGTTGAGAATATCGACGCAAGAGAGGCTGCCGCCGGTATGCCCCGCATTGGCCTGTACGATAATCCGCAAGACCGTCTTGCGATATTCGATGGATTTTTGTTCGAGTTCCTGGAGTGAATACATTCAGCTGTTTACCCTGTCTGTCGGCTCCGCCCGACTGATTTTATGTCAGGCTGGAAGTTGAAAAGCCGAAAAAAATTGGTGCTTGCCAAAGTTACAAAAGTGTGGGAAACTGGGAGCATGAATATTTATTCAATATAGAAATTTTATTCACACAGATAGAATACCTGACTTTCAGGCGTTTGTCAAGGGGGGAATTTTTATCGCTATGGCACGGCTAGATGAATTGCGCTTGATGACCAAAATTGCGCGGCTCTATTACGAACAGGGAATGCGTCAGTCGGAGATTGCCACGCGGCTCACTCTCTCCCAGGCGTCTGTTTCACGCTTCCTCAAACGCGCCCAGGACGAAGGCATCGTTCGCATCAGCGTGAACATGCCGCCGGGCATCTATACCGAGCTGGAAGAGACGCTGATGGCGCGCTTCGGCCTCCAGAACGCCATTGTGGTGGACAGCGGAGGCAATGATGATGAATTGCTGCAGCGCAATATCGGCGCGGCCGCGGCCTACTATGTGGAGACGACGATCCGCCAAAATCAGATCGTCGGTCTCTCTTCGTGGAGCGAGACGCTGCTGGCCATGGTGGACGCCATGCATCAGTTGCCCCGCGCGACCAATGCCCAGGTCATCCAGATTCTGGGCGGCATCGGCAACCCCGCGGCGGAAGCCCACGCCACGCGCCTGCTGGAACGCTTCGCCCGCCTGGTGCGGGGGACGGCCATCAATCTGCCCGCTCCGGGCATCATGGGGACGGAAGAATCCATGTCGGTCTTCCTCAACGATCCTTACGTTCAGCGGGTGCAAACGCTTTTTGCCGATGTGGATATGGCCCTGGTCGGCATCGGCGACGTTGAGCCGTCCAAACTACTGGCCCAAAGCGGCAATCAATTTTCGGCTGCTGAGTTGGAAACCCTGCGTGAGCAAGGCGCGGTGGGGGATATATTGCTTCGCTTCTTCGATGCCGACGGTCGGCCGGTCAACTCGCCGCTGAACAACCGGGTGGCCTCCATGACTCTGGAGCAATTGCGCCTGGTCGAGCGCTCCGTCGGCATCGCCGGCGGGCAGAGGAAGTTTGACGCCATCCTCGGCGCCCTACGGGGCGGCTGGATCAACGTTCTCGTCACGGATCAAGTGACGGCGGAAAATCTGTCAGCATAAAATCTGAAACGTGACGGGTGATGCGTCACGTGTCGGATAACCGTATGCGATCCGTATGGGCCGTGTTACTTTGCGACGTAACGCACGTAGAGTTCACGCGTATTTTCGTCTGCAGAGAGGGTGAAGGACGCGGGCGGACCAACCGGCGCACCGTCGCTGTCCACAAGCTGAAGAACCCATTCGCCGGCCTGGGGCTCCACGAGGATCACGCTGTAGTTGGTAAAGCGGGTGTAGGGTCCCGGCTCGGCTCGGGTGGGGCTGGGCATGCCGCCCACAGATTCGCTCTCGGCAACCAGCTCATTGCCGTCATGGAGCACGCTGATGCGATAGTCGGGCAGGCCCAACTCAGCCGGAGAGTAGATATAGGCGTAAATCCGCACCACATTGGGGGCCAAGCCTTCGGTGGGAAATTTTTCGGCCGTCTCCAAATCAAACCCGTAAGCAGGCGTGGGCGTCGCTGTGGGTTCCAGCGTCTCCGTGGGCGTTGCCGTAGGCTCGGGCGTCGCCGTGGGCTCCGGCGTAGCAGTGGGCGGAACGGGGGTAGCCGTAGGAATGGACGTAGCGGTCGCCGTGGGTTCGGGCGCGACGGTAACCGGCTGCACAACCTGGGCATCAACAGCAGCCGGCTGCTGGACCTCTTCGCCTCCTGCCGCGACCTGGGCGGGCGGATCCGCGCCCATGGGCGTGGGCGTCCAGGTGGGCACCGGCGTCCAGAGCGCCGCATCCTCCCGGCCGCCCCGACAGCCGGCCAACAGCACGAGCAACAGGACAAGAGAGGCGAAGAAAAGAAGAGGTCGGCTACGCTGTAACACGCGTCGCTCAGCAGGCAGTATGAGGAATAGCTTCATGGGATCGGTGACGGCTTTCGTATGCGGCGAGAAAATTGGCAG
>JAGRCP010000008.1 GCA_020433455.1 Caldilineaceae bacterium
GGGCCGCTCGGTCATCGTGGTTGGCCCGCAGCTGAAGCTGCACCAGTGCGGCCTGCCCAAGGCCATGGCGCTGGAGCTGTTCAAGCCCTTCGTCATGCGCCGGCTGGTGGAGTACAACTACGCGCACAACATTAAGAGCGCCAAGCGCATGGTGGATCGCCAGTCGCCTGAAGTTTGGGATGTGCTGGAGGAGATTACCAAGGAGCGCCCGGTGCTGCTCAACCGCGCGCCGACGCTGCATCGCCTGGGCATTCAGGCTTTTGAAGTAGTGCTGATTGAGGGCAGCGCGATTCAGCTTCATCCGCTGACCTGCGCGGCCTTCAACGCCGACTTTGACGGCGACCAGATGGCTGTTCACGTGCCGCTGAGCGAGCCTGCCGTGCGGGAAGCCCGAGAGCTGATGCTCTCCAGCCAGAACCTGCTCAAGCCCAGCAGCGGTGAACCCATTGTCGGACCTTCCAAGGATATGGTCATGGGCGTCTATTACCTGACCGTCATGGAAGATCCGGATGACGAGGACTACAAGCCGCCGGTTTTCAGCAGCATGGACGAGGCGGAATATGCGTTGGATATGGGCATTATCGGTTTGCGCCAGCCTATCCGCGTGCGCTTCGAGACCAAGTTTGACGGTATGCCGCTGGAGGAGCTAACGGCCATTGAGCCGACCCCCCAAGCAGCGGCGGAGGTCACGGATGAGGGCGGATCGGAGTTCGATTTTGAGCTCGATGACGCGATGAATGGCGCTGCCGCAGCCGACGATGAGCTGGTTGTCGATCAGGAGACGGAAGAGACTGTCGCCTATCCCGAAGGTCGTATCGGCATCAGCGAACGGGTGCTGGAGACGCTGCGGGATTATGGTCTGGCGACCGTGGGCGATGTCATGGACATCTACGCTCGGGGCGAGCGGCAGATGATTGACGAGATTCCCGGCTTCGGGGCCGTGGCCATGGACGAGACCCGGGAAGCCCTGCGGCGCCTGGGCCTGCTGGGCGCATCCTGGCCCCTGGAGCGCATCATCGCCACCACGGTGGGGCGCATTATTTTCAATCGGGCCCTGCCTCAGGAGATCTGGTTCGTCAACGACTTGTTGGACAAGAAGGGCGTTAATCAGGTTGTAGAGCGCATCTACAAGCACCTGGGCCGGGGGGTAACGGCTGACGCGGTAGATAACATTAAGGACCTGGGTTTCCGATTTGCCACCCGTTCGGGCATCACGATCGCGGTCAGCGATATCCGCGTGCCTGATGAAAAACAGGAGATTATCAATCTCACTACGGCCGAAGTGGAGAAGTCGGAGCAGCAGTATCGTCGCGGCCTCATCACGTCGGAAGAGCAATACAACAAGATTGTTGAGCTGTGGACCCGGGCAACCGATGACGTAACTGACGCGGTTAAGGCGTTGCTCAGCCCGATTGACGGTCTGGGCGCCATGGCCCAATCCGGCGCCACCAAGGGCGGCATCAACCCGATTCGCCAGTTGGCGGGCATGCGCGGCCTGATGGCCGACCCCAACGGGCGCATCATTCCGTTGCCGATTCGCTCTAACTTCCGCGAGGGGTTGAGCGCGTTGGAGTACTTCCTGAGCACCCATGGCGCACGCAAGGGTCTGGCCGATACCGCGCTGCGCACAGCCGATGCGGGTTATCTGACCCGGCGTCTGGTCGATGTGGCCCAGGACGTGATTATCACCGAGATTGACTGCGAAACGAACGCAGGCATCTGGGTGACGGCGGAAGAATCCAAGCAGATGGGTGAAACCATCTACGAGCGGGTTGCCGGTCGCTTCCTGGTGGGCGATATCACCGACCCGGAGACGGGCGAGGTGCTGTTGGCCAGGGACACGCTGCTGGATGAGGCGGCGCTGGCCACCATGCAGCGCCACAACATCACGGAAGCCTACGTGCGCAATCCGCTGACTTGTGAGTCGCGCTTCGGCCTTTGCCGGAAGTGCTACGGCCTGGATCTGGCCCGGGGCGGCCTGATCAGCATGGGCGAAGCGGTGGGCATTATCGCCGCCCAGTCCATCGGTGAGCCGGGCACCCAGTTGACGCTGCGCACTTTCCACACCGGCGGTGTGGCCGGTGCTGACGACATTACCCAGGGTCTGCCCCGCGTCGAAGAACTGTTTGAAGCGCGCAACCCCAAGGGCGAAGCGATCATCAGTGAAATTGACGGCGTGGCCGACATCTTCTGGGAAGGCGAAGTCCGCATGGTGCGGGTGACGCGCACGGACCTGAAGCGCCGGGAAGTGGAGATTCCCGCCGGGTATGCTCTCCTGGTGGAGAGCGAGGACCGGGTGCAGGAAGACATGGTCATCGCCCGCCTGACGGACGTCCAGGAAGACGAAGACGGCAATCTGCCCGAAGGCGCGGAGATTGTTGCCGGCATGGAAGGCGAAATCTTCCTGGAAGCGCAAAAAGACGGCAGCCAGAAGGCCGTGATTCGCCGGGAAGATACGGAAGTGTGGGAGCAGGATATTCCCGCCAGCGCGCGCATGCGCATCGACAAGGGCGACGAAGTGACCGCAGGCGAACAGCTCACCGAGGGCGCCAAGAATCCCAAGGAGATTCTGCGTATCCAGGGGCGGGAGGCCTGTCAGCTCTACCTGCTGGCCGAGGTGCAAAAGGTCTATCGCAGTCAGGGTGTGGGCATCCACGACAAGCATATCGAAGTCGTGCTGCGCCAGCTTTTGCGCCGCATTATGGTGCGGGGCACGGGCGATACGGAACTGTTGCCCGGCGAGTTGGTGGACCGCTTCCTCTTTGAGGATATCAACAGTGCGGTCATTGCCCGGGGCGGTAAGCCGGCCCGGGGCGAGCCCGTTGTGCTCGGCCTGACCAAGGCGGCGCTCAACACCGAGAGCTTCCTGGCCGCGGCCAGCTTCCAGGAAACGACCCGGGTGCTCACCGAGGCGGCCATTCGCGGCCAGGTCGACGACCTGCGCGGCCTCAAGGAGAACGTCATCATCGGCAAGCTTATCCCCGTGGGGACAGGCTTCCACGCCCGTCTGGAGCAGCCCTATGAGGATGCTGAAGACGAGATGGAATTCTTCGATGATCTGGATTCGCTGGGTGAGGATGGCGAGTTGGACTTCGATGATCTGGAGCTGGATGACATCGACACCAGCGATCTCTCGGGCGTGGCCGAATTGGGCATGGAACCCTTGGGCGTGGGCGCATCCCTCTCGGATGACGACGACGACAACGAGATAATTGATCTCGCGTCGCTGCGCAATGATGATTCGGATGATATGGAAGGCGATTACAGCTAGGCTGTGATTGGATGTGAAAAAGGCGGGATGACCAATTGAGCGTCATCCCGCCTTTTTTGGTTCGACCGTACCGAGGGCGTTTGAGGAGGGCCAAATTGGCCTTACGCCATGCGGTGCATCTGCTGGTAGGCGTGATAACGTTCAAAGCCGAATTGCGCGTAGAAATCAACGAGGCCGGCGCAGTCAATGACGCAGCCTTTGATGCCGCTGTTGTGGAGACGGCGTAGCGCCGCATCCATCAGCGCACGGCCATAGCCCTGTCCGCGTAGTCCATGGCTGATGCCCACCGGCCCCACATGGCCCCACGGGCGCGGCAGCTCGTAGGGATAAAAGCGTTCGATGGGTCGGATCGAGTCCTCGAAGGTTATCATGCAAAAGCCCTCTACGCCTCGCTCCGTCCACAGCAGCATCCAGTCGCTTAATCGTGCTTGCTCCTGGAGCAGAATGGCGGCTTCTTCATACCAGCGACCAGGATATTCCCGCTTCAGGAAATCGAGCAGTAATCCCTCTTCGCTGGATTGGGCGGCTCGTACGGCGCCAGGAATTTTGATGACGCTTGCAGGTGTCTGGTAATCGCTCATATCCCGGGCCAGATCCCAGGCAATCCCGTCGCTGTCGCCATAAATGGTCGGACCGTAGCCCAGACGCGCAAAGAAGGCCGTACTGTTCAATGCAAGGGGCACGCCGGGCAGGAGCGCACGCAGATCGCCGCCCAGCATCAGTCGATATGCGTCCTGTTCGATTAACCATTGTTCTGCCGTCTGAAGGAGCGCCGTGCCGATACCCTGCCGTGCGTAGGCGGGACTCACCGCCAGCGCACTGATCCAGCCGGTAGCGGAGAGGGTCAGCGACGAACTGTGGAGAGCATTGGCAATCACAAAGCCGGCGAGTTCATCCTGCACCGTAGCCAGCCACACCCGTACCGCACCCTGAGACGGCGTGTGCAGATTGTAGGCGATCAGGCGCGGAGAGAGGGCGAATTCCGGCGTGGCGGCCTCATTCCACAGGCCGGCCGCCTGCTCAACTTGCTCTGCACTTAACGTCTCCCAGGCGGTTAGCGTAACGGCCTGGGAAGCATACGAAGACATACATACCTGCCTTTACGGATTTGGTTCTCTAAGCGAGCCGCCGAATCAATTCGGCTCCCCCTATGGGAAACGCGCTTCAGCGCGTTAGGCTTCGATTAATGGACCGGCTCTGAGCCGATTTCTATCCGGCCGGGTCCGGCGTTGCAAGAAAGAGGTCGTCATCGAAAAAGCAGAGCAGTGCATCCGTAACGCCCTTGGCTGCCAATTGGGGCGATCGGGTGAGCAGGGCGTTGTCGCCGCCCAGAAAACCAAGCTCAAGAATGGCCGCGGGCGTGGTCGGTGCAATGCGACGAAAAGCATGATACTGGGTCATATCATGGGTCACTGAGTTAGGGTGAGCCGGCAGACCCGTTGCGCCGACATAGTATCGGTCAATGCACTGGAGCAGTCGATTATCACCGGCCGTCGTGGTGCGCTCCTCGCTTACGGCCGCCTTGTAACCGCTGGCTTCAATACAGCTATCGGCGTGAAGGCTGAGGAGCACGTCAGCCTGTAGCCCTTCCAGCCGGGCGTCATATTCTTGCATTACCGTGACGTCGGCCCCGGCCCGGCGCAGGCGTGCGGCGGTGAGTCGGGCAATTTCGGCATTGACGTCAGCCTCGCGCAGGGTGATGGCGCCGTCGGCGTCTTCGCAGACTGCGCCGGAATCGAAACCCGCGTGACCGCTAATCAGGACGACCGACTGGTTAAAGGCCGCAGGATTTACGCCTTGGGGCGCCAGGCCATCCAGGCCCGGCAGCCCAAATCCCGCCCAACGCGCGCCGACTAGTCCTATGGCCAGTATGATTATGAAACCGATCAAGATGAGAATTCGTTGAATTCTTTGAATGAGTGAATGGCGCATAGCGGGCGGCGGTCAGTAAACGTCGTATATTTGCCTCATTGTAACGGGCGACAGCGCGCTTCAACAATTTGGTTTTGGTATAGCATGGCGATATTGACAAAGCATAGGGCGCAGGCTACACTTTTGATTGCGGTTAATAAATGAACGGTTAAAAAAAACGGATGGCATCTCGATTCACCTTTGGCGCACGGCGCAATGCCGAGGCCTCGACTCAACAAATTTACGAAACCGCTCGCCGTAACGGCGCTCCGACCATGGGACCGAACGGCCTGGGCGGGGTGCTGCGCGAACGGCGCGAGGCGATGGGCGTAACCCTGGCCGAAGCGGAAGTTGCAACCCGCATTCGCCAAAAATATCTCGCGGCTTTGGAATCTGATGAATGGCAACTGCTGCCGGGAGAGGTTGTCGGCCGGGGCTTTCTGCGCAATTATGCGACCTATCTGGGGCTGGAACCCACCGAAATCATTGAGCGCCGTCGCTCCATCACCGAGCCTGTGTTGAGCGGTCAATTGGTCGGCACCAGCGCCGGCTCCATGCTGCCGCCCGTACGCCAGGTTGATTATCGCCCCAAGGAGGTCGATCTGCGGGATGAGCCCGATGTCATGGAGACCCGGGACATCCGCATGACGCCTATCCTGGCCGCGTTGGCTGTGCTGGCGCTGGCCGTGCTGCTCTGGTTCGGCCGCGATACCATCGGCGGCGCGGCTACCGGTATCGTAGACGGCATTCAGGCCCAGTTCGCCAATCTGACGGCCCAACGCGAAGCGTCGCCCGCCCAAGCAACTCTATCCGCTTCTTCTTCCGCCGCCGGCGTGGTCAATCCGCAAAACATAGACGGTGCGGCAAGTGATGCGCCGGCTGCATCCGACTCGGTTTCGGCGTCAGGACAGGTTCCCCAGGCGTCGGGATCGGGCGAAACGGTAACAGGCTCTGACGCCATGCCAAATTCGTCCGAGAGCGACGCCAACGACGGCGGCGACGCCGCAACAGCTACCGAATCCCCGTCAGGCTCCGGCGCTTTGGCCGCGTTGATTCCCACGGCTACGCCTACCGTTGCGGAGATTGTTGACAGCGCGCCGACGGAAGCGCCGGTCGTTGAAGAGCCCACGCCCGAGCCTCCCACGCCGGAACCGCCTACGGCTACGCCCGTCGTGCTGGAACCCACGGCCACGCCTACCGAGGAACCAACGCCTGAGCCGGTTGTCGTGCCGCCTGCCTGCGCGGACGGCCGTTCGCTCATTCTTACGCCCGGCGCGGGCCAGGTGGTGAGCGGTCCTGTGGCCGTCACCGGCACTGCCGCCCACGAGGCGTTCGGCTATTACAAGTTGGAATTTGCCCCGGGCGCCAATGCCGAAGGCGGTTTCGTTTATTTTGCGGGCGCGGAGAGTCCCGTGAGCGGCGGGCTGCTGGGTACGCTGAATACAACGGCTTTGGGCAACGGCGCATACACTGTGCAATTGACCGTTGTCGATGCGACGGGAAACTTCCCGCCTCCTTGCCGCGTCAGCATCACCGTGCAGAATTAGGTGATTTGGGGCATCTTCGTCAGCTTCTGGCGCGCGGTCCTTTCAATCAGGTGTGAGATTTGCTCCTGAGGAGAGACGATCCTATTACAAAAAAAGCCTCTCGCCGCGACGAGAGGCTTTTTTGTTCCACCGGATTTCATGCGGCCGACTGATGCGGGCCCCGTGAATAGTTGAACCGTGGGATGTGGAGATACGTCCGGGCCGCCATCTTCCGATTAGGTCTCGCGCTCCAAGGGCACGGCAACGATCTTGCCCGATTCATCTTCCATCAGGCGATAAACTTGTTCCGCCCGTTCGGTCATCAGCACGCCGTGGAGATGGTCGATTTCGTGCTGAAAGATGCGCGCCAGCCAGCCATAGGCTTTCAGGCGCACCTCTGCGCCCGTACGGTCCTGGGCGCGCACGACCACCTGGGTGGCCCGGTCCACATCCGCGGCGATGTTGGGCAAGCTCAAACAGCCTTCCTGCGCGACTTCGGAGCCTTTGGCTTTGATGATCTCCGGATTGATTAGCTCATATACCCGGCCGGTCCCTTGGGGATTTTCTTCGTCCTCCGGATACTCAATCACCGCAATACGGCGGGAAACGCCGATTTGGGGAGCGGCCAGGCCAACGCCCGGCGCCTCGCGCATGGTTTCCAGCATGTCGTCCAGCAGTTGGTGGAGATCGCCGTCAAAGACGCGTACGCGCTCGGCGGTCTGATGTAGAACCGGTTCAGTCGGTGAACCGAGGGTAACAATTTCGCGTAATGCCATAATTTATCCGCTTTCTTTCCTGTTTAGCTTAGATAGCTGAATCCTACGCAAAGCGACCGGCCCTGTCAATTTCTGCATAAAAGCAAGCCCCGATTCGCGTCCATCCGCTAATTCAATCCAATTGACCGTAACTATCCCTTCGGCGCCTCGTCATGAATCGTGTGTGAGGAGCCGGGCAGAATGCTTCCCATACGCCGCACCGGGGGCGTCATCGAATTTCCGTGATTCTTCATCTGCCGCGAGGAAGGCAGTTCATCTCCGCCCCCGGCGTTTGGCAAACCCATGCACGTCCGCGTTGCTAGCGCGCGAAAATGAATACGTAAATAACCATAGCTCTGCTGACAGGAGGTAGAGAAGTGATTCGACGCACCCTGCGCTTAGGCGCACTGTTATGCCTGATAGCGGGCAGTCTGGCTTTGTTGCCCATGGCCGCATCCGCCGCACGCAATATGACGAGCGACGGCGCCAACCCCGTCTATCAAAGCGGGACCGTTCCGGGTACTGTTCCAACTTCACCGTTGCCCACGCCCACATCAACGACCCGGCCCGTAACGCCGCCCCGGCCGACGCCTCGGCCCACCAATCCTGCCCCGCCGCCGCGTCCGGTTCCGCCCGCGCCCAACAGGGCTGCGCCTGCCGAGAACAGCCGCGGCTATGCGCGCATCGGCGATGACGTCCTCCTCAAGGTTATCGGCGATCGCCTGTCACCGGTCATCTACGGCTTCACGGCTTCAGAGCGGGTTTACTGGTCGCCCGATGACGGATTGCTTTGGCGTTACGTCACAACGCGCCCCGAAGTTGAGGACTTTATGATGAGTTCGGCCGACCCGCTGACGCTCTATAGCGGCGCCGGCAATGATTGCAGCGAAGAAGCCGCTGAGCCTGCTCCCTTCTACTACTCCGACAGCCGCGGCAAGCAGTGGGATGAGATGGCGCAGGGCGCGGGTCTGACCCCGCTTGTGATCGATCCGTCCGATGCGCTGCACATCTTCGCCGCGGACTGCGATCTGCCTTTTGTGTCTGAAGACGGCGGTGCGACGTGGATGGCCCAGCCCGGCGATCGTTCTTCTTCGCCCTGGCTGACTGCTCGCATGACGGTCATGGCTGCGACAGAGTTGGCCGGGAGCGGCGATGAGGAAGGCGGCCCGGCCTGGAACGCGCTCTACGCAGCCGGCGTCACCGCAGCGGGCGAGTATATTCTCGCCTACAGTGAAGATGGAGGCGTCACCTGGACCGCCATGACGCCTGAGGAAGGGGATGTTCCCACCGACGTGAGCGTGCTGGAGGCGGACCCCTATACCGCGGGTTCTCTCTGGGCGGCTGACAGTCAGGGCGTCTGGATGACGCAAGACTTTGGGGCGAGCTGGACGCTCATCAGCGACGGGCTGGGACGGATATTGCAGGGCGGCAGCGCCAATTCGGCTGCGGCCATTACCGATCTGGCTTATGCGCCCGCCACCGGGCAGCTCTTCCTGGCCGGCAAGCGGGGGCTATACGTCCTTCCCCCCGCGGCGGATGCCTGGGAACAGGTAAAGGGGGAAGCGTACAGCCTGACGCCTCTTGACAGCCTGCTCCTCACCGAGAGCAATCCCAATGTCCTGTGGGTGAATGCCGCGGACGGCGTCTATCGCCACCGTATTCAGTAAGTAACTGCCAGCGAGTCGCATAGCGCTTTGGCACGATCGCCGGAGCGGACCAAACGAAAAGGTGCGGATTCCTTGCAAGGAATCCGCACCTTTTCGCGCCGCTTATAGGGCGCAGATCAAATATTGCCGCGCCCCGTTCCGCATCCGACAGCCGCGTGCCGGCCGGCTGAACCCTCTTTCACCGTGCCGGCCGCATGGTTAACAGGCGCAGGCCGTTCATGACCACCAGCAGCGTGCTGCCTTCGTGGCCGACGACGCCCAGCGGCAGGGGCAGCATGAAGTGGGGCACGAAAATCGGAACCAGAATCGTAAGCGTCACCAGCGTAATGATGACCCCGACGGAGAAGAAAATATTCTGACGCACGATGCGGTCCGCCTTGCGGCTTAGCTCCAGCACGAAGGGGAGACGCGAGAGGTCGCTGGACATGAGCACGATATCCGCCGTCTCCAGCGCCACATCCGTGCCGCCCGCTCCCATGGCTACGCCAACCGTCGCGGTCGCCAGCGCGGGCGCGTCATTGACCCCGTCGCCCACCATGCCGATCTCGTCTTCCGCCGCTATTTTTTGGATGATTTCCACCTTCTGTTCGGGCAAAAGGCTGCTGTAGACCTCATCAATGCCGATCTCTCCTGCGATGGTTTCGGCGACTGCATCGTTATCGCCGGTGAGCATGGCGATGCGCTGGACGCCCAGCTCGCGCAGTGCGGCGATGCTCGCTTTGGCCTCAGGGCGGACAGCGTCAGCCACAGCGATAAAGCCCACAACTTCCCAATCTCTTTCTGAGCCTAACGTGTCTTCCACCGTGCTGCGTCGCACGACGAGCATGGCTGTCTTGCCCTGCTTGCGCAGCGCTTCGCCGATCATGCGAATGGCCGGCGAGATGTCCATCTCCTCGCTCATATATAGCCGCTCATTGCCGATGTAGACCGTCTCTACATAATTTTTTCGCTGAAATTTTGCCTGCACGCCCTGCCCGGCAATCGCCTCAAAGCCGGTGGGCGCCTCCAGCATAATGTCCCGGGCTTCCGCTTCTTCGATGATGGCCCGGGCGATGTGGTGCTCGCTCAGCGTCTCCGCGCTGCCGGCCAGCCGGAGCAGCTCTTCCGTGGTGTGGCCCGTCATGGGATGAAGGTTGGTGACAACCGGGCGGCCGACGGTCAGCGTGCCCGTTTTGTCAAAAGCCAGCATATTGATGTCGGCCAGTTTTTGAATATAGGCGCCGCCCTTGAAGAGCACGCCGCCCCGGGCCGCCGCGGCAATTGCGCTGAGTACGCTGGCCGGCGTGCTGATGATGAGCGCACAGGGACTGGCCACGACCAGCAGGGTCATAGCCCGATAGAGCGTATCGGCAAAAGGTTCGTCCAGGAAGAGCCAGGGCAGGAGAATGGCCAATAGGGTCGCGCCGATGACCACATAGGTGTACGGCTGGCTGAAGCGATCGATGAATTGCTGAACCGGCGTGGTATTTTCCTGAGCTTCCGCCACCATGGTAATAATTTTACTCAGCGTGCTTTCGCCCGCCCGCGCGGTCACTTCCACCTGGATCGAGCCGCCGCCGTTGATGGTTCCGGCAAAGACCTGGTCGTCCACTTCTTTGCGCACGGGAACGCTCTCGCCGGTAATGGGGCTTTGGTCAATGCTGGTGGCGCCTTGGATCACCCGGCCGTCTACGGGCAAACGCTCGCCCGGCCGCACCAGAACGACTTCGCCCGGCGTCAGATCATCCACGGACATGGTTATTTCTTCGTCGTTGCGCAACACGGTTGCGGTATCCGGTCGCAGGTCGGAGAGGGCGGTGATGGCATCCCGGGTGCGATCCATGGCAAATTCTTCCAGCGCGCCGCTCAGGGTAAAGAGGAAAAGCAGCAGTGCGCCTTCTTCCCATTCGCCGATGAGGGCCGCACCCAACGCAGCCGCGATCATGAGGAAGTCGATGTCCAGTCGACCTTCCCGGGCCTCTTCAATGGCCCCCGTAAGACCCGAATAGCCGCCTGCGATGAATGCGACGAGCGCGGCCGCGGTCACGGCCCATGGGGGCAATGCGCCCGTCAGGCTGCCGCCGATCCAGCCGATTAGCAGTGCAATCAGCGTGATGGCAGCCAATAACAACCCCATATTCGTTCGCCACAGATGAATAGGATTGGTCCATGCGGCGCGGCTGGGGGGCGAGCCTGCGACGCCGGCGGAAGTGCTGTTGATAGTCATAGTGCTTTCTCGTTTCTCCTCCTCAGGATTTGCTTAATCATCATTTCGTTCAGGGGACGCCGGCACGGGTTTGCCGGATGCAGTCGCCTGTTGTTCTGTCTGTTGCTCCGTCCATTGGGCGACGATTTCCGTGCGCCGCTGGGTGCGACAGTCGGAACAGAAGCCGACCAGCGTTACGCGTGCGCCTACGGGCTGAAAGTCGAGTTCCTCCTGCACAGCCGTATAGAGTGCGTCCATGCCCATATCGCCTTCGTAATCGTAAATCTTATGACAGCGCAGGCAGATGACGTTGACATGGGGCTCGGGATCGGTATCGTAGTGCGTGTGATCCGAGCCCACGCTGATTTCAACAATGAGGCCCAACTGCTGTAGCGTGTTGAGCGTGTTGTAGACCGTCGCACGGCTGATGGAAGGGTGTTCGGCCGCCACGGCCTGATAGACATCATAAGGCGACGGGTGGCTGTCGGTATTGGCCAGGTAGGCGCAGATGGTTCGGCGTTGGGCCGTAATGCGCATACCCGCCCGGCGTAGACCAACGAGGAAAATA
The DNA here is from genome assembly GCA_020433455.1 of Caldilineaceae bacterium. Lineage (GTDB taxonomy): Bacteria > Chloroflexota > Anaerolineae > Caldilineales > Caldilineaceae > JAGRCP01. The sequence goes on from JAGRCP010000008.1 coordinate 11,884, forward strand.
TCCTCTTTGCTCTTTGTTTGCTCTGTGCCTGACGGCGTTTGATTTTGCATAGATACTCACGCATTTTATTTTGAATCGTTCTAAACAATTATGGCCTATTATTGCCTATTTTGTTGAGTTTGTCAAGTCTTATTTTGAATGGTTCGAAATAAGACGCGGAACCGCAGATTCTTTTGTTGATCTGGCTAAACGCGTGATTTACTGTATTTCGTTTGACAAGCCCTTGTGAACTCTGCTACAATCGCCGCGCGAGACAGCTAACCACCTATACTCAATGAGAATCTGACTTTGCGTAAAATTCTTTCATATGCGGGGCTGTTGTGCGTCATTTTGTGGCTTGTTTTTAGCTACCTGCCCGAATCTATGGTGACGTTGGGGACGGTTGCGTTCCCCGCCGGCGCTAATTTGGCATTTCGCTTTTTGTTAATCGGCGGCGTCGGCTTATTTTTGCTGATTCAGGCGTGGTTGACGGTAGAAGCCGTCGGCTTTTTTCGCTCGGGTTCGAGCCGTGTAACGGCCAAAGCTTTCGGGCTGACGCGCCCGCGTGAAGTGTTGCTCACCGTCTTGCCCCTTTTGCTGACTGTAGGATTGGCGTTGGCTTCCCGGAGCGTATGGGCGAGCCTGATGCCTTGACTTTCGTATTCAAATCGTATCAAACTCGATTAGGTCTGCGGACGTCAGGCGCCTGCAGCGCAAGCCGAATTGGCTGACGCGCCGCGGGCGGCCTCGCAGGGCGCGTTCCTCCCGGCCCAACTCGTTTTTGAATGCGTCCAAATCAAGTCATTTAGTTGGTTTCATAACCGAATCCGTGATCTGCTGAACAAAGATCTACTGACGAGGAGTCGTTTTGACATGCGTCAATCATCTACGGACAAGCGCCACTTTATTACCGTGAGCGTTTTGGTACTTATCGGGACTGCGGTGATGTTCTGGTTGTTGGACAGCGCATTGCCCATGCCTATTCAGGCCTCCATCCAGGCCCAGACCGTTGATCAGGTCTTTCAGTGGACGCTAATCGCCATCGCCTTTCTTTTTTCTCTGGTGGTGGTCTTTATGCTCTACACTGTTATCGTCTTCCGCCGTCGTCGGGGCGATACGGGCGAAGGCGAGCACTTCGAGGGCAATACGGCCCTGGAAATCATCTGGACGGTTGTGCCGTTGCTTTTGGTGGTTCTCTTCGGCTACATCGGCGTTACGACTCTGACGGACATCACCAAGGCGCAGGAAAATGAGGTCGTCGTTCAGGTTGAAGGCTTCCAGTGGAGTTGGCTTTTTACCTACCCCACCGACTCCGGAGAATTTACCAGCACCGAGTTGGTACTGCCGGTGGATCAGCCTGCGCGTATGGAAATGAGTTCGCGTGACGTTAACCATAGCTTCTGGATTGTGGAGATGCGGGTCAAGCAGGACGTGCTGCCCGGCCAAACTACTGTCTTACGCTTTACGCCCACCATTGAGGGCGATTATAAACTGCGTTGCGCAGAGTTATGCGGTCTGAGCCACTGGAATATGCTGGCCAGCGTGCGTATCGTATCTCCTGAAGAGTATGACGCCTGGTTGGCCCAGCAGAGCAGCCAGGCCGCGGCTATTACGACCGCGAGCAATTAAGCGCGGTTGCCTAATTATTTCTGCGCCAATTTTTTGAACTAAAACGCGACGGTTTTTCAGCGATGCTGTGCGTCAAAAGCGTGCTAAAATGGGTGAAGGAGAGCAAGCTATGTCACTAATGTCTTTGGGAATTGTCCGGGGCTTTGTCTGGCAGATTGCAGGCACCATAATCGGCATTGTCTTTGCCGTGGCCATGCGCCTGATGATGGGTATGTCCCCTTGGGCGACGGAGCCGGTCTGGGTGGTTGCTATTCTGTTCGGCTCCATGGGCTTCCTAATCGGCGTCGGCTCTATGACCGATTGGTTCAAGTGGATGGTGGGCATTGACACGCCCATGCGCCACGGTCCGCCTAAGGGTAAGCCGGCCTGGACTCGCTATTTCGGCGTGGACTACAATCATAAGGTCATCGGCATTCAGTATACGATTACAGCCATTTTTATGCTGGCCGTAGGCGGAGCTTTCGCTATTATATTCCGGACGGAATTAGCCCGTTCGGGGCTCCAGTTCCTGAACCCCGGACAGTACAATACCTTCATCGGCATGCACGGCTGGGCCGCAATTTTCGCCATCTTCATTGGTATTGGCGGCATGGCAAACTACCTGGTCCCGCTGATGATCGGCGCCGAGGATATGGCCTTTCCTCGCCTTAACGCCTTTGCCTTCTGGATCAACATTCCCGCCATTGTGTGGCTGTTGGCCAGCCTCTATCATGGCTGGGATGCTGGTTGGACCCTCTACCCCTTGCTCAGCACCCGGGGGGAGCCGGGCTTTCAATTTGTCTTCCTCTCCGTCTTCCTGCTAGGCTTTTCCTCAATTCTCGGTTCGCTTAACCTGATCGCCACGATGTTGATGATGCGGCCCAAGGGGATGAGCCTTTTCCGAATGCCTATCTTCTGTTGGGGCGTGATGGGAGCCAGCATCATTCAGTTGACGGCTACTCAGTTCATCGCCCAATCGTTCCTCATGCTTTCCTTCGAGCGCACGCTGGGGATGCCCTTTTTCAACCCGGACGGCGGCGGTTCGCCCCTGCTCTTCCAGCACCTTTTCTGGTTCTACTCCCATCCGGCTGTTTATGTGTGGGTGTTGCCGGGGCTGGGTGTGATTAGTGAGATTTTGCCCGTTTTCGCTCGCAAGCCCCTCTTCGGCTATCGCTGGATTGCCCTTTCCAGCATTGCCATCGCTCTGGTCGGTTTTCTCGTCTGGGGACATCACATGTTCACCTCCGGTTATGCCAACTCCTTGCGTGCGCCCTTCATGTTGGCGACGCTGCTGGTGGCCGTGCCGACGGGCGTTAAATTCTTCAGCTGGCTAGGCACCCTGTGGGGCGGCAAGCTGACTTTCCCCACGCCCATGCTCTTTGCCTTGGGGGCCATTTCGGTCTTCCTTCTTGGCGGCCTCAGCGGTCCGCCCCTGGCGCTGGTTGGCTCCGATCTCTTCCTTCACGACAGCTACTTCGTGATCGGTCATTTCCACGCCACCATTTTCGGCGGTTTTGTCTTCCCCTTCCTTGCGGCCCTTTACTTCTGGTATCCCAAGGTGACCGGTCGCATGTACAATGAAACCCTGGGCAAGCTCCATTTCTGGATCATGACGCCGGCCTTCTGGATGATGAGCGTCGGGCAGATGTCCGTGGGCGTCATGGGCATGCGCCGCCGTATCGCCGACTATGACCCCATGCTGGGCGGCATGACCTCCAGCGGCCTGAGCGCGGTGGAGATCGGTCAGACGGTCGTGACCATCTCGGCTTTTCTGATTGCCTTTTCTATCCTGTTGATGATTTATAACTTGCTGAACAGCGCTGAAGTGGGCGCACTGGCCGGCAACAATCCGTGGCGTTCCCGTTCTCCCGAATGGCAGATTCCTTCACCTGCGCCGGAACACAGCTACGCTACGCCTATCCGCGTCGTCGGCGAACCCTATGACTACGGCCTGCCCGGTTCGACTTATGTGACCATGGCCACAGCAGGCGATGATTAACGCTAATATCGGCTATTCAGCAGGAATGAGGAGCTTAGAAATATGAGTGAAAACAACGGCAGTGCCGGAGCAGGTTATCGTCAGAGCGTTATCGTTGCTCTGGTTTTGGCGGTTTTGACCGTAATCGAATTTTTTGTAGCAGTGCAGATGAACAGCCTGGTGATTCTGATGCTGCTTGCTCTATTTAAGGCCGTTCTGGTCATCAATTTTTACATGCACGTGCAGCGTCTCTGGAAGACGGAAGGGGAACACTAATCCATGTCCAGCGCTACCACAACCGCGGAAGCCTATCGCACCCAACTGCGCATGAACCGAATGGGGCTTTGGCTCTTCTTCGTGTCCGAAGTCTTTCTCTTCGGCGGCCTGTTGGCAACCCGCTTTTATCTCTGGGGCAATACTCGACCGGAATTGGATCAGAGCATCGGCCTGATTGTTACGTCGGTGTTGCTGCTTAGCTCGCTTTCTATGAACCTGTCTGAAAAAGGACTGGAGCATAACAATCGACGCCTCTTCCTGGGCGGCTTGGTCTTTACCTTTGTCTTCGGCCTGGTCTTTCTGGTCGGCGTTATGGTCTTTGAGTGGGGTCTTTTTCCCGCCTTCTATGAGGGACATCTGACGCCCGGAGAGAACGTTTACGGCGCGGTTGTCTTCGCCATGACTGGCATGCACGCCCTGCACGTCATTACCGGGCTGGCTTTTATCGCCATCGTTTGGAACCTGGGGCGTAAGGGCTCCTATTCTCCCGAGCGCCACTGGGGCGTGGAATCCTGCGCCATCTACTGGCACTTTGTGGATGTGGTCTGGATTTTCTTCTATCCTGCGCTCTATCTTATCGGTCATGTGGCCCATTAGCCGATTAGATTGGGCGTATATCCAAAGGGATCGATGATAGGAGCGCTCGCTCGGCGGCTGTCCGCAGTGCCGCAACGGGGCGTTATTAGATGAGCATGACTACATTGTAATCACAAAATCGGTAAATTGATTCCATGTCTCCGCTTATGCAGGCGCTATTCTCGCAATGGGAGTGGCGCCTTATTATTCTCATTCCGCTGGGTATTTTGGCCGTCATATACGTGACGGGTTGGCTTACTATCCGCCGCCGCCTGGGCGGGCGCTCCCGCCTGGCCAACTACTGGCGGCTGGCGGCCTACATCGGCGGCATGGTTGTGCTGATGACCTCGCTGATGTCGCCCATTGACCTGTTGGGCGGTCAGCTTTTCTTCATGCACATGATTCAGCATTTGCTGACCATGATGGTCGCTGCGCCGCTGCTTGCCTTGTCTAACCCGTTCCCTATCGGCCTGTGGGGGTTGCCGACGCCTCTGCGCAGGGTAGTCGCCTCGGGCTTTGTGCACGATTCCTGGTTCCGCCGCGCGCTGACTTATGTGACCCGGCCCAGCATCGTTTGGTTTCTCTATCTTGTCATCTACCTGGGCTGGCACGATCCTGAATTTTATACGCTGGCCTTGCGGCGGGACGGCGTACACGACTTTCAGCACATCACCTTTTTTGTCGGTTCCATGCTCTACTGGTGGCACGTGACCGGGGCGGGCCCTCGCCTTCACGGCCAATTCCCCATCTGGGCGCGCATCGTCTACCTGTTGGCCATGATTCCCCCCAACATGATCGCAGGCATCATGATTGCTCTCTCCCCCACCGTCATTTACACCTACTACGAAAGCGTTCCCCGCATTTGGGGCTATACCGTCTTGCAGGATCAAATGGCCGCAGGCGTGATCATGTGGATTCCCGGCAGCATGATGTTTTTGATTGCGGCCCTGGTTTTTGTGAGCAAGCTGCTCAGCGGCGACGGCCAGGAGGCTCCCTCAACCTCCGCGGCTCTCTACGACGATGCGACCCTTATTGCGCCCGGGCTGGAGAACCGGGTCATCCAAAATCGCTGGCGTCGCCTGGAGCGTTCGGGCCCGCCTCTTTCTGATTCCGAATCTCATCAGTCATGAACGGCAAGCTGCTTCGTCAGGGCGGATTCCTGTTCGCCGTTTTGGTGATTGGGCTGGCGGCGACTGCGGGCGTTATCCTCGCCCATGGCGGCGGCGCGCCCCAGGTCATCGACGCGGAAGCGGGCCCCTATCGGGTTTTTGTCTGGACGGAGCCGGAACCCTGGCGCGCCGGTGACGTGCACATTACCGTCGCGATTACCCTGCCGCCGCCGGAGGGGACGGAAATCGACGAAACCGTGCTCACCAATCAGCTGGACAAGCCGGTTACCGATGCAACCGTCCGCGTGCATTTCTTTCCGCCCGACAGCAGCGACCCATTTGAACTGCCCGCCCCGCCTCAGAGCCAGTTGGGGGGCATTTACTATGAGACGGATACGAAGCTGCTCATGGCGGGCGATTGGGAGGTCGGCGTAATTGTGGAAGGGCCGCTGGGCGCGGGCGGCACATCGTTCGCCATGCAGGCTCTGCCCGCCCGGCGCATGAACTGGCTGTGGCTGGGCGGCGGCGTCCTGGGCGTCCTGGCTCTGGTCGCACTTTTGGGCTTGCGCGGCGGCAAGCCGAAGGCGTCGCAGCCTTCCGGCAAGTCCCGGCGAAGATAGGCAGGCAGTAGGCCGGGCAGGGACGTCCGGCCAGAATCATTGACCAGAAACGGGCGTCTCAGGCCGACTCTCTGCATATTTGATTTTCGTCAGGCCGGAAGCGTCGATCTACAAAAATTTCAGCCGTCTCTTGCAACGAGAGATGCAGAATAAGGAAGTTCCTGATGGCATCAGCTTTAGAAACCGTGCGTCTGCTGGTGAGCCGGCGTTGGTGGTGGGTCACTATTCTCGTTATTTTGGGCGTCATTGCTCAGGTGTGGCTGGGCGTCTGGCAGCTGGATCGCCTGGATCAGCGGCGGGCTTTTAACGCCAACATCGCGGCCAAGTGGCGCGAGGAGCCGTTCGATCTGAACCGGAATCCGCTGCCGCCTGATTTGACCGAACTGGAATTCCAGCGTATTCAGGTGACGGGCGAGTATGATTTCACGCATGAGATCGTGCTCCAGAATCAGAGCCTGGGCGATGGAGTCGGTTCCATGATGGGCGGCGCGCCCGGCGTTTATCTGGTTACGCCGCTGATTTATGCCCCGAACCAGGCCGTACTCGTGGTTCGGGGGTGGGTTCCCCTGGATGAGGCGGAACCGGGCATGGTCGAGACGCACCAGGAATCGGCCGCCGGCGGCATTGTGGGCTATATTCAGGAAAGCCAAACCATGCCCGGCGGCGGCGAAATTACCGTCCCGGCAGGCGGGCAGCGCGCCTGGAACTTCCTCAACATCGACGCGATTCAGCCCCAAATGCCTTACGCGTTGTCGCCTTTTTTCATTCTGCAACTGCCGGAAGAAGGGCGCTCCTTCAGCCAGCTGCCCATACGCGTCGAGCCCATCGTCCTGACCGAGGGCAATCATTTTAGCTACGCAATTCAGTGGTTCATGTTTGCCACAATTTTAGGGATCGGCTATATTTTCTTTGTGCGTTATTCAGAACAGCGCGCCCGCCGTATTGCCCAAGCCGGGCAAGAGGCCAAGGTTGGATGAGTTGTCGCGTGCGGCGCAGCCGTGCAATTTATATGTATATAGGGCTCCTTGCATGTCTTTTCCCAGTTCGATTGTAAATAATTCGGCCCCTGCCGAGCAGCCGCTCACGCGTGATCAGGCGTTGACCCGACTGGCGCTGAGCGACTACGTGGCCCTCACCAAGCCGCGTATTATTTCGCTGCTGTTGGTGACCACCCTCGTTCCTATGTTCCTGGCCGGCGACGGCGGGCCCAGCGGCTGGCTCATCCTGTGGGTGATGGTGGGCGGGTTTCTGGCCGCGGGCGGGGCCAACACCATCAACCAATACATTGATCGGGACATCGATCACGTTATGGTGCGTACGCGCAAACGTCCCCTGCCCAGCGGCCGCATGACGCCCAACCAGGTGCTTTTCTTTGGCCTGGCTATCAGCGCTCTGAGCTTTGTTGTGCTCTGGTGGAGCGCCAATCTGTTGACCGCGCTTCTGGGACTTTTTGGCATCTTTTTCTATGTGGTCATCTACTCTCAACTGCTCAAGCGCCACAGCACCCAAAACATTGTCATCGGCGGCGCGGCCGGCGCTGTTCCGCCGCTGGTGGGCTGGGCGGCCGTGGCCAACGAGATTTCGCTCCTGCCCATCTTTCTCTTTTTTATCGTCTTTTACTGGACGCCGCCTCATTTCTGGGCGTTGGCGCTCATGCGTCAGAAAGAATATCGGGCGGCCGGCGTGCCCATGCTCCCGGTCATCGCGGGCGAGCGGGAAACCCATAATCAGATTGTGCTCTACAGCATTCTGCTCACGTTGATTTCTCTGGCCCCGGTCTTTTTGCGCCTGCTGGGGCCTATTTACCTGGTCGCCGCGCTGGCGCTCAACGGCCTCTTTCTTTGGCAGGCCATTGCCATTCGCCGCACACCCAATAATCAGACTATCTGGCGCCTCTATCGCTTCAGCCTGATCTACCTGGCCCTGCTCTTCCTGGCCATGGGCGTCGATCATCTCTTCTATAACGTGCCCGCATCCGTGGTCGATATCTCGCTCCGCTTACCGTTCTGATTGACGCCTGCACGATCATGCAATCAACCGAACAAGCATCCAACCCGGTCGGCGCACGCATTCATGCTGCGCCGGCTTCTTTTTGGGATGCGCTTCCCCGCCCCATTATCGGCCTTGCGCCCATGGACGGCGTGAGCGATCATCCTTTCCGCCATATCCAGGCCGCCCACGGCCGCCCGGACGTCGTCTATACCGAATTTACCCGGGTGGAGGGTATCTGCCGCGCGCGGCAGATCACGGTGTTGGAGAACTTTCTCTACTCAGAAATCCAGCGCCCCGTCATTGCCCAAATCTACGGCGTGGATCCCGAGGCATTCCGTCAGACCGCAATTCTGGTCTGCCAGCTCGGCTTCCAGGGCGTGGACATCAACATGGGCTGCCCTTCCAAAAACGTGGCGGGCGGCGGCGCCGGAGCCGGCCTGATCCAAACTCCCGGACTGGCTCAGGAAATTGTCCGGGCCGTGCGGGCGGGCGTTTCTGCCTGGGCCAACGGCGCGACTGTGCGCGATTGCCCTTCCATCCACCCTAATATCGCGGGAGAGGTGGAGCGGCGCTCGGCGAAGCTTCCGCCGGCTGCACGCCTGCACCGGGCCATCCCCGTCAGCATAAAGACGCGCATCGGCTATGATGCGCCGGTTGTCGAAGAGTGGATTCCCGCGCTGCTGGAAACGGAACCGGCTGCCATCGCGCTCCACGGCCGTACGCTGAGCCAGGCCTATCGGGGCCGAGCCGACTGGACGTCTATTGCTCGGGCCGCGGAATTAGCGCAGGGTACGCCTACGCTCATTTTGGGCAACGGCGATCTCGCCTCACGTAATGAGGGCGTCGCTCGGGTGGTTGAATATGGGCTGGATGGCGCGCTCATCGGCCGTGCGGCGCTGGGCAATCCTTTCGTTTTTCAGACTGCTCCCCTCTCCGTGCCCGATATGCGGCTGGGACCCATCGCCATGGAGCACGGTTATCTTTTTGAAGCCACGTTTCGTCATGCCAAACGCTATCATTTCCCGCCCATGCGCAAGCACCTCAACGCCTACGCCCGGCGCATGGGCATGCCCGTTCCCCAACGCGTGAAGCTCCTCCAAAGCAAAAGCCCCCAGGAGGCGGAGGCCGTCCTGAGGGCTTTTGCAGACTTTCGCCCATAATGTATTGCAAGACGAGCGATGGGTTTGTCTTTGCCGCGACGCGTGTCTTAGGCGCGGTCAACCCATACGGGGTCTGGATGAATCTCGTCCGCCGGGCGGCTGCCGGGATCGGGCCGGCCGGAGCCGGCAAGGCGGCTGATGGCGCGTACGGTCATATCGTGGTCGGCTAATATCTGGCAGGAGAGACGAACGCCTTCCAGTCCCTTCTCGGCCAGCTTTTCTTTTTCAGCTAGGGTCATCTCTTCCGGCTCGCCTTCTATAAACTCGACGCGGCAGGTGGTGCAGCGGCAGTTTCCGCCGCAAGCGTGGAGCTGATCGACGCCTACTTCATCTATCAGGGCCAGCACCAAACGCTTGCCTTCCGGCACTTCCACCGGCTCAAAACCTTCAACAGTTAGAACGGGCATTGTTTTTCCTTCGCAATGATGATTTGGATGATCAATAGTAAAACGTCCCCATCATGAACGACTTTTTTCTTCCTCGTCGTATGACGCCTCACAATTTTCCGGTATTCCGCTGAATACGAAGAGCAGATCGTTGACGTTGGTGCGCGTCGGCCCGCTGAGCAGCAGATCGCCGATTCCGGCCAGGAAGGGGTAGGCGTTATTCTCCCGGAGATGAGTCGCGGCGTCCAGCCCGCGGGCGCGGCCCCGAACGACTGTCTCGCCGTCTGCCAGGCCGCCTGCGCTGTCGGTGGGGCCGTCGGTGCCGTCGGTGGCCAGCGCGGCGATGGTAATTCCGGCCCGTTCGTCCGGCGAAAGGCCATCTAGCAGGAGTCCCGCGGCCAGGGCGATGGTCTGGTTGCGGCCGCCCTTCCCGGGATTGGGCTTCAGGGTGACGGTCGTTTCGCCGCCCAGAATCAGGCAGGCCGGCTCCTGGACGGGATTGCTGCTGGCCTTTACTTCTCGCGCCAGGGCCACGGCCAGACGCGCCGCATCCTGGGCCTCGCCTTCAAGAAAGGTGGTAAGGAGAGCTGCGTTGTAGCCCAGCTCGACCGCACGTTGCCGGGCCGCCAGGGCCGCCAGGCGGTTATCGCCGATGATGACGGTTTGGCTCCCGGCGAAGATGGGATCGCCGGGCTTTGGCGTATCTGCGGGCGCTTGGCCTCCTGGGGCGGCTCCAGGCGAGGCCAGGCCCGCCTGAATGCGGCCAATAATGGGCGGCGGCAGCTTCTCCGCCAGATCGTAGCGTTCCACAACGGCCCATGCATCCGCCCACGTGCCGGCATCGGGGACCGTGGGCCCGCTGGCGATGACGTCCAAAGGGCTGCCCACCACGTCGCTCAGCACCAGGGTAATGAGCGTGGCCGGCGCCGCGGCCCGGGCCAGCTGCCCGCCTTTGACCCGGCTGCAATGCTTGCGCAGGCAGTTGATCTCGCCGATGGTCGCCCCGCAGGCCAACAGGGCGTCGGTCATTTGACGCAGATCGGCCAGGCTGACGCCCAGCGCGGGCGCGGTGAGCAGAGCCGATCCGCCGCCGGAGATGAGGGCGATGACCAGATCGCGGCTGCCGGCGTTTTCGGCAATTTCCAAAATGCGCGCGCCTGCTGCGGCGCCCGCTGTATCCGGCACAGGATGCGCTGCTTCCACGATCTCTACGCCTGTCGTCGCGCCGCCGTGGCCCGCCTTTACGACCACCAGGCCCGCGTTGATGCGCGAGCCCAGCACGGCCTCCGCGGCCTGGGCCATGGGCGCGCCCGCCTTGCCTGCGCCCACCACGAAGATGCGGTTATAGGCGGTCAGGTCGTAGCTTTTGGCGCCGACCGCCAGGCGATGGCCGTCAAGCACGAGGGCCCGGGTGACCGCGATAAAGGGATCCGCCGCATTCAAGGCCGCGTCTAAAATCTGGAGAACGGGGCGGCGGGCAGTCGGATTGTTGTTGAGAATAGCGGGTTGGAAACGCATGGCGTTCGCTCACTGCGATTTGGAAATGATGGATACTACCCCGTCTGCGTTAACGATGTTGATCGACCAGAATGGGGTTTCCGTCCGGGTCCAGGATGATAAAGCTGGCCGGGCCGGTGGTCTCTTCGTCCGCTTCGCTTTCAAATTCGATGCCCTGTTCCTTCAGTTGACGCTGAAGTTCGCGTACATCGGTAAAGTCGGCCAGCGGTTGGGCGCTGCTGTCCCAGCCGGGGTTGAAGGTCAGAATGTTCTTGTCAAACATGCCCTGAAAGAGACCGATTACATGGTCGCCGTTTTTGAGGATCAGCCAGTTTTGGGAGATATCGCCTCCCAGGTCCTCGAAGCCGAGTTTTTCATAAAAGGCTTTGGATTTGTGGATATCCTTCACGGTCAGACTGATTGAAAATGTGCCGAGTTCCATCTATTGCTCCTTGGGTGACGAACGTTCATTGACAGGATGCCCTATCTTACCCATGAGCGGGCCTGCGGGCAATTTGCTGTCAAGGACCAGCCGTGTTCGCTAACTGGTTTACGCTGGGCAGGCCTAATGCATCTTCCCCGGCCTGCCTCGCCCGATGTTATCCAAGGATGAGCGCCCTTTATAAGTGCTCGGTCACTCGGATACAGGATCAGCCTTCTTTTCGATAGGGGATGCCCAGTTCTGCGGGGACATTGAACGACCTGCGGGCAACGGTCAGTACAATGGTGAGTATGTACGGCAATGCAATAAACAATTCGTTTGGAAATATACTTTGTCCGCTGGACTGCATGGAGATAGCCAATGCTTCGGCCAGGCCAAAGATCAGCGTGCCGATCAATACGCCATACGGCTTCCAATTGCCCAGAAAACAGATCGCAAACGCAATCCAGCCGCGCCCCCCGATAATGGTCGTAGTAAACATTCCCAAGTAGCCGATAGAATAGAATGCGCCGCCGATGCCGCACATCACACCGGCAAACAGGATGGTCAAGAAGCGGAGTCGATCTACCCGGAGGCCGGCAACGTCACCTGCCTCTGGATTCTCGCCGATAGAGCGGATTGAAAGACCAAGAGATGTCTTGTAGAGTACAAAACTGGCTACCGGAACCAGGACAAAGAGTAAGTATGTCAGAATGTTTTGATTAAATAGAATAGAACCGATGACGGGCACATTAGATAGTATGGGAATGGCGATTGGTTGTAGCGGTTCAACGATTAACGGTGTGAGGGGAACGCCAAAAATGACGCGCTGAAAGAAGGAGCAGATACCAAGCGCCAGGATGTTGATGGCAACCCCAGTGACAATTTGCTGCTGCTTCAGATAGATGGTGATCCATCCGTATAGCACCGCAGTCAACACGCCCGCGCCCATAGCAGCAAGCAAGCCAATAACTAGGTTGCCACCGGTCTGATAGGCGGCCACAAAGCCGGCCCAGGCGCCCATCAGAAAGATGCCCTCAATCGCTGTATTCATCACGCCGCTGCGTTCGGCGTAGACCTCCGATAGGGAGCCGTACAATAGCGGCGTTCCCATAAGAATTGTCCGGCTCAGCAATCCAATCATACGCTTACAGCTTCCTTCAATTTAGCTTTTTCCCGGTTCTCTTCCAACTTCTCACGTACAAAGTAGCCGAGAATAACGAACACCATCACCGACCCCAGCATCAGCTCGGTAATACTTGAAGGTATGCCTGCAAGCTGACCCATAATTGTACCGCCGACCTTCAGAGCCCCAAACAGGATCGATGCAAAGATGATTCCAATCGGGTTGCCGTTGGCCAAGATGGCGATTCCGATGCCGGCCGCGCCCACATCCGGGTTGAATCCTTGCACCAGCATGTGCTGGGCGCCATTGACCTCGACAAATCCGCCTAATGCAGCTAGGGCGCCGCTGATAAAAAACGCGATAATGTAAAGCGTTTTGTAGTTGATTCCCGCCATAGCCGTGGCATCTTTGCCCTGGCCTGCCGCGCGAATACGGAAGCCAAGCGGCAGTTTATACAGTAGTATCCAGACGCCGATACAGGTAAGAAGAGCTAGAATAAAACCGCTATGCAGCCTTGTCCCAGGGAAAATGATCGGCAGCCAGACGGTTTTGTCCAGAGGATTTGTTTGTGGGTATTCTCCCTTGCTTTCAAGAAGCCATGTGCGTAGAAGATAGTTCATTATATTCAGCGCGACATACGTTGACATCATACTAACAAGGAATTCGTTAGCGTTGAATCTGGCTTTGAGCCAACCAATCAATCCGCCCCACACGCCCCCGGCCAGAATGGTGGCAGCAGCAACAATAATGAGAACCAATCCCCCAGGCAATTTGTCCTGCAATAACAATGAGGCCGAGACAGCGACGATCGATCCAATATAGAATTGGCCTTGTGCGCCGATATTGAATAAATTGGCCTGAAATGCCAGAGCAAAAGCCAGCGCTGTAAACATTAGCGGTGTTGCTTTGACGAAGATGTCGGCAAAGGTATAGCCATCCCGAAAAAGCGAGCTAAAAAGCATTGCCATTGCCGTCAGGGGATTTTCGCCTAGAAAGAGCAGCAGCAGTCCGCTAACTATTAACCCCAATAATACGGCCAAAACATTGGTGACTAAAAGGTCCCTCAGTTTGCTGTTCGTAGGCTCACCTCACTTTTCATGCAGTACCTGGTCTGATGTAGTGTCCGGCGTATAGCCGGCCATCAACAAGCCGATTTTTTGCGTATCCAGGTCATGATTTTTGTAAATGCCAACAATCTCGCCGCGGTAGATGACGGCAATCCGATCGGACAAGCCAAAAATCTCTGACAGTTCCGTGGAAATCAGAATGATGGTTTTGCCCTTCTTTTTTTCATTAAGAATGGTGCGGTGGATGTTGTCGATAGCGCCGAGGTCAAGCCCGCGGGTCGGCTGGTCGAAAACGATTACCCTTTTGCCCAGGTCGACCTCACGCGCCAAGACAACTTTTTGCTGGTTGCCGCCCGAAAGACTCTTCGCCGTCGCATCAGGTCCGGTAGCCTTGATATCGTAGGCGTGAATCTTTTCGGCTGTATAAGCGTTGAGGCTTTTTTGATCGATCAGGGCATATTTACGCCATATTGTCCCGTAGCTGCGCTTCAGAAACATATTCTCGGTCAATTTCATCGGCATGATTAAGCTATATCGATGACGGTCAGAAGGAACGTAGCCCAGCCCTAATCGGATGCGTTCGCGTACAGTCGTGTTGCTGATGTCTTGACCACCCAGTAAGATTTTTCCTTTCGTCAAGCGGCGATAGCCGCTAAGGGCATTGCACAATGCATCTTGCCCATTGCCGCTGACGCCGGCAATACCCAGAATCTCCCCCTCATGTACCTGCAAGCTGATGTCCTTGATTTGGAAGACATTGTCTTTTGGATCACGGATGCTGACATTCTGGAGTTCCAGGCCGACCGCTTGGTTGGGCGTAACAACAGCTTCTACATAGGTGCGCTCATGAATTTCTCTGCCGACCATTAGCTTTGACAGTTCAAGTTCGTTTGTCTCGTTCCTGCGCAGATCGCCGACAACCCTGCCATCGCGCATGACAATGATACGATCAGCAACTTCCATCACTTCACGTAGTTTGTGTGTTATGAAGACGACCGCCTTACCCGCACTCGTGTTTTGTTGCACAAAATTCATCAGGACCGTAGATTCCTGCGGAGTCAGGACCGCCGTCGGCTCATCCATGATCAGCAGTTGAGCATTTTGATAGAGTGCCTTGAGGATTTCTACTTTTTGCTGAATGCCGACAGGCAGGTCGCCGACGATTGACGTTGGATCCACGTCAAATCCATGTTGTGCGGCTAAATCGGCGACAATTTTGTCATAATGCTTGATGTCATAACGGCCGTGGACAAGGCCCAGGATGATATTTTCCGTCACCGTATTGGCCTGAACCAGCGCAAAATGCTGTTGGATCATAGCAATCCCCAACTGCATAGCGTCTTTGGGCGAACGGATAATTTTTGTTTCACCGTCTATAAGAATCTGGCCTTCATCGGCTTTATACAGGCCGTAGAGCACCTTCATAATTGTGCTCTTCCCCGCTCCGTTTTCGCCCAGCAACGCAAGCACCTCACCCTTGCGTATCTCTAACGATACATCCTGGTTGGCAATAACTTTGGCGAAGTACTTGCTAATATTTCTAAGCTCAACAAACGGCGTTTCCGGCAAGTGCTTGGTCCTTTCTTTACGGCATGCTGAAAAAAAGGCCTTTTCGGTTCAATACCGAAAAGGCCTTTTTAACGCGCTGCGCTTACTCCTGCTTAAACATGGTCGTCAGATCGATATCTCCATCGATAACCGCCTGCATGCCAGATTCGACTTTTGCCTGCACTTCCGGGGTGATCTGGTCCGTGTAGACTGGATTGAAGATACCTTCAGCAATGCCCGCCTGGTGAACTGTGTTGCCGGCCAATTCGCCTTTGAGGAACTTATCGATCGTCCATGTGTAGAATGTTTCAAAGTCGAATACAACAGAAGCTACGACGGTTCCGGGGGCTATTGAGTTCTGATCACCGGAGAAACCGACAAACTTAACGTCTTTCTCTTTCGCCGCCTGGATGGCTCCTAAGCCGACCTGATTGGCGTAGACGAAGAGGGTGTCGGTGCCGCTGTCAATCATAGACTCGGCCATCTGTTTGCCAAGCGCAATATCGTCCCAACTATTCGCATAGGAACGCGTTGCTTGGGCATCCGCCAGATCGCGTTCTTTGGCAATGCTCACCGCCGTTGCTTCGTATACATCAAGCAATTTCTCCATAGCATCATTGGGGAACCCGCCGATTGTAGCAAACTGTCCGTTGGGCGATACCTCGCCGGCAATCATACCTGCAATGTAGCTGGCTTCATATTCTTTTGGAAAGATTGGCGCAACGTTTGCACCATCACTCATCATCCCGTTGACGACCGTGAATTTGGTGTCCGGGTAATCCTTCGCTACTTTGTTTGCCGCCTCATCAAATTGCGTACCTGCAGCCATAATCAGATCGTAACCGCGTTCAGCATAGTTGCGGAATGTCGATTCAAAGTCTGCCGATTGTACATTCTCAATATATTCCATCTCGGTGCCCAGCGTTGCATTAGCTTTTTCCAGCCCTGCATAGTTGGTTGCGTTCCAACTTTGATCATTAATCGGACCAGGGAGTAGCAAGACAATCTTGTAGTCACCAGCACTCTTTTCTGTTGTCTGTGGTGTTGATACAGGCGCGCACGCGGATGCCGTAAAAGCCACAATCAGAATCAAGAACAAAGAAAATAGTCTGAATATCGTTTTATGTTGCATTCAAAAGTCTCCTTTTGGGCGATGTCATAGTGGGATACCAAGATGCGTAGAGGGAATTATAGGTAGGGCGGTTGAGGAAGTCAAGACTTTCGTTTATAGGATTGTTAGGCGCCTATTGCCTTACAATTGCGTTATGCAGTATGCAATCTCCTACTGCACGCCCTCGCAGCAGGCCTGCCATTTTCGACGGCATTTCTGATGATCTACGGCGATATCGTAATACTATCCCATGCTGTCTAAAGGCCTACACTGAATCGACTTACACCGTCAAAGATGGTCCATTACCCCCGCCCATGGCACTGCTTGAACTTCTTTCCGCTGCCGCAGGGGCAGGGATCGTTGCGCCCAGCGCGGGCGAAGGCTTGGCTCTGCCCGGCTTCTTCCTGTGCGAGGATGTCCATGATCGCCGCGGGCGGGCGCTGCCTCCGGATGAGGTCGGCCATGATGCGCATGGGGCGGTCCACGTGGTTGAAAAAAGCCTTGTAGCCCGCACAGAGGTAGTTGAGCCCCGACTCGCCGTCGGGCGTGGTGATGAAGCGATTTTTGGGACAGCCGCCGTGGCAGGCAAAGCGCACCTCGCATCGCCGACAGTAGGCGGGCAGCGTCGCCTGTTTGTCCGCGCCGAACCGGCGCTGCCGCTCGGATGAAACCAACTTTAGCATGGGGTCGTGCTGGATGTTGCCCAACAGGTAATCCGGCTCGACAAAGTGATCGCAGCTGTAGAGATCGCCGTTGTGCTCCAGGGCCAGGGCCTGACCGCAGGTCGGGGCAAAGATGCACAGACCGCCCGGTTGACCCAGCCATGCGCCCAGGGCTACGTCAAACATCTGCACGTAGACCCGGCCCACATCCCGCCGCACCCACTCGTCGAAAATGGCCGTGAGGAAAGCGCCGTACGCCTCCGCCTTCACCGAGCGCGCCGTCACCAGATTCCCGGACTGAGTATAGAGCGGGCGCTCACCGCCGTCCCGGGGGCTCCAGCCCTGGTCGGCCAGGAGCAGCGTCTCCGCGTTTGTGCGCTCGATGATGGGGATAAACTGGATAAATTCGGCTTCCAGTTCATCCCGAAAGAAGCGATAGACTTCCAGCGGATAAGCCTGATTGGCCGCATGGACGGTGCAGAGGATGTTGAACGCCACGCCGTGATCGGCCAACAGTTGCCGGCCGCGCATGACCTGGCGGAAGCTGCCCGCGCCGCCTTTGTTCACCCGGTAGGCGTCGTGCAGAGCCTCGGGCCCGTCGATGCTGATGCCGATGAGGAAATCGTGCTGCTTGAAGAAGCGACACCACGCCTCATCCAGCAGGGTGCCGTTGGTTTGCAGCGCATTGTGGATGGTCATCCCCGGCCGGGCGTACTTCTGCTGGTAGTGGATAACCCGTTCAAAAAATGCCACGCCCATGAGCGTAGGCTCGCCGCCCTGCCACGCAAAGGTCACTTCCGGCACGGACTGGGCTTCGATGTATTGGCGTACAAAGGACTCCAGCAACTCATCGGCCATGCGGAAGCGGCTGCCGGGATACATCATCTCCTTGGAAAGGAAGTAACAATATTTGCAGTCCAGGTTGCAAATTGCACCGGACGGCTTGGTCATGACGTGGAACGCGCGAATTGGGGACGGCATGGCTGGTTTCATAGAGAGTGGCGAGTCAACCGAATTTCATATGGCTGACTGATGTTGGACAGGTGAATATTGGATGTAGCGTGATGCGCGACGATGGGCTCCTTCACGCATCACGCCGCATCCAAACCGATTGGCTTACCCTTCGTCTGCGTAACGCAGCCCAAAGCCGAAAGGATAGAGTGGATCCGCGGAATCGTAAGGGACGTCCGTCTGCTGGTTGCGTACGGCCTCCATGGACGATGGAAGTTCAAAGGGCAGCTTGCCTTCGGGGCGAGCCCGGCCGAAGATCACGTCCAGAACGGCCCGGTCGCTTGCGCCGAAATCGGCCAGGAGCGCCTGGGCCGCGGCGCTGATCTCGGGGATCACCGCGGGGCGATCCAGATAGATCACTACGATCGTAGGCGTTGTGTTCAGGAGTTCAAGAATCTCGGCTTTGGCTTCGGCTTTGAAGTCCAGATCGCCGTGGTGGAAGCCGGCGGCAAAGGCGTTCCTGGTCTCTACCGGAACCCAAGGCGTATCCAGGCGCAGGATGGCGAAGTCGGCTGCTTCGGGCGTATCGACGACCTGAGTATACTCGCCGGCCGTTTCCAGGTCCAGGTTTTTGACGAAAACTTTGGGTCCATCCGTTAGGGGCAGGACGTCACCTTCGTTTTTGAGCAGGGTCATAGCCCGACTCTGGGACGCCAGCCCGGCGGCCAGGGAAGCGGGATTGCCAAAGACCTGAGCAACCCGGGCTTCATCGATGAAGGGGTTGTCGAAGAGGCCCAGCTCGAACTTTTGCTTCAACAGTCGCCACACGGATTGGTCTATACGCGCTTCGGTCAATTGTCCGCTTTCCACCAGTTTCAGCACAAAGTGGGGCAGGCTTTCGCCGCCGAATTGATCCACGCCTGCATCCAGGGCTTTTCCTACCCGTTCAGGCCCGCTCAACTCTTCTACGCCCCAGGCCCGGGCCGGCCAGATAAAACCGTCGCCGTGCATGTCGGTGATCAGGCCCCAGTCGGTACAAACGACGCCGTCGTAGCCGTATTTTTCGCGCAGCAAGGTGGTAATGATGGTTTTGTTGAACGACATGGCCACCTCTTCATCCGTCTGGTCCACGGGAATGCCGTAATAGGGCATCATGGATGCGGTCCCGGCTTCTATGGCTGCTTCAAAGGGGATGAGGTGGTAATCAAAATTGTCGCCGGGGTAAATCTGTCCTTCCTGAAATTCGAAATGGGGATCCAGCCCCTCTTTTTGCGGTCCGCCGCCGGGAAAATGCTTGGTCATGCAGGCTACGCTGTGGGGGCCGAGTTGGTCGCCCTGGAAGCCCCGGATGTAGGCCGTTACCAGGCGTGCGCTGACTTCGGCGTCCTCGCCGAAGGTGCCGCTGATGCGCGCCCAGCGGGGCTCCGTCGCCAGGTCAATCTGGGGATGAAGCGCCACCCGAATGCCCACGGCCAGGTACTCTTCCCGCGCGATTTCGGCGAACTGACGCACCAGGTCGGGATCGTCAATCGCGCCCAGGCCGGTCGTTTCGCACCACTGGGAAAAATCTTCCACATCCATGGAGACGACATTTTTGCCCAGGTGATGGCGGGGATCCGAAGCCAGGGTCACGGGAATGCCCAGGCGCTCCTGCTCCGCCAGGCGCTGGAGGTTGTTGTACCACGTTGCCAGGGAGCTTGCGCCGGGGATCTGCCAGACGTTGAAGTGATTCATCTTCAGGTCGGTGACTTTGGTCTTGACCGGCGTGCCGAACCCTGTGAAGGCTTGCTCGCCGCTCGCCTCCTCGATGGAACCGTCGGGATTGACCCGCACGCCGTCCATGAAGAGCATGCCCGCTTTTTCCGTCAGGGTCATCTGGGACAGCAGGTCTGCGATGCGCTCATCAATGGGCCGCCGCGGGTCCTCATAGACATCAAGAAGGCCGTTCTTATTCAGATCCCGAAAAGTGACGCCCTCTTCCGTGCGCAGCAGCGTGGAGTGTCGGGCGACGGTTGCGTCCAGCCTGATTTCATCGTTTGACATGATTCCCTTTCCGTTGACGAGGGTTGATAGGAACGTGATACGTGCCGGACTTTTTAATGCGTAATGGGTAACGTTTATCCCGCTGCATGGGGATGCAGCCGCATGAGGCGATCTGCGTGTTGATCCCGGCCCGTGGCGCGCAGGCGAGCCAGGTAATTGGGTAACATGCCTCGGGTGTGAAAGGGGCCGCCTTCCCGCAGTACTGTGAGCATGGGATCAACGTCGTTGCTGCCGGTCAGGGCCATCTCGCCGTACCATTCGGCCAGCAAGCTCAGCCCTTTTTGAACAAGTTCAGGGTGTGTGTCAGCCAGATTATACTGCTCATGGGGATCCTGGGCCACATTCCACAGCATAACCGGGTCAATCTCCTTGTAACCGTCGTGATACGTGCGCAAGAGCATGTAATCGTCAAAGCGTACGCCCCGCTGGCATGACCAGGTCTGCTGACTCGTGACCAGGTATGCGCGTCCGGCTTCTTCGCCGGCCTGGAATGCATCCGTGAAGGCCCGCCCGTCCCAGTTGCCGGGAACCCGGCCGCCCGCCAGTTCGATGAGGGTTGCAGCCCAGTCAAAATGATAGTGGAGCGCGGCGTCTACGCGTCCCGGATTGTATGCGCCCGGTGCGCGCACGATGAGGGGCACGCGGCAGGTAATTGCATCCGCTGTCTGGTGATCGCCCCAAATGTTTAGCTCGCCCTGGTTCTCGCCGTGATCTGCGCTGATGATAACCATTGTCTCATCCAGGACGCCATGCTCTGCCAGCGCATCCAGCAGGCGGCTGACGTGCATGTCCACATAGCGGATGGCCGTATCGTAACGGTCGATCCACCACTTCATGGCTTCCGGCCCGTCAATTTGATCCGGGTTGTGGAACTGCTTGTAGAACTGTTCATGGGGCAGGGTTGCGTCACCGAAACCGTGGGGCTCCTGGGGGCTGTGGGGGCCAAAGCCGTCCCACATGCGCTGCCACGCCGCCTCCGTCAGCCAACCCGGCAGGGGATCGTCGGCAAAAGGATTGCCCAACGCTTCCGGCGTGCGGAAGGGCGTGTGAGGATCCCAGTAGTTGACGTGGAGGAACCAGTTTTCCACCTGGGCGTTGCGTTCCAGCCAATGGAGAGCGTAGGGCGTGACGTCGTCAGCGATGTCCATGCCCCACTTGCCCGGATTGTAAATTTCGTTGTAGCCGGCATACCAGTGCCAGGCTGCATGGCGTTCGCCGAACGAACTGACCGTTGCCGTCCGGTGACCGGCATCCCGCAGCGCGCTCATCCAGCTCGTTAGCCGGAAAGTATCGGAAAAGCCGCGCCTGGCGCCTTCGATGAAGGGCTGTGCCGCTGTGCCTCCGTGATTGACCACGCCCGTATGAAAACCGCAGCGCCCGCTCCACAGGGCCGTGCGGGAGGGCAGGCAAGGCGCATCGGAGATGTAGCAATTGTCAAAGCGCACGCCCTGGGTGGCGAGGGCGTCAATCGCGGGGCTGGTATCGCGGTGGTATCCGTAGCAGCCCAGATGATCCGGGCGCAGGCTGTCAATATCAATGTAGAGAATGCGCATGCTTCATTCCTTAGGATATGCGGTCTCCCGGCTGGCCAGAAAACCGATACGATGGGCCCGGAACCAGAGCGGGCCCGGAACCGGCGAGGAAAACGGGCCGGTATACAGTCGCCAGGCCCGGCCGTCTTCTTCCGGATCGCCCGCGGCATTTTTGATAGCCGCCAACGGGTCTTCCTGGTCGGATGATGCTTCGTGGCCGGGCGGGATATCCGTCCAGCCGATTACCCCGCCGGGTGTAGCGCACGTGGCGGTAAGCAGCCCGTTTGCGCTGCTTACCTGGGGCGCTTCAGTCCAGGCAAAACGGCCTGTGGGGCGCCGGCTTTGCAGCAATTCCGCTTCGGGCAGCATGCCCAGGTCCGGATAGGCTGCTCCCCACGCGTCCAGGGCCTCGCTTAGGCGCAGCAACTCCCCGGCATAGGCCGGATCCGCGGCCAGGTTGTTGGTTTCATAGGGATCGGCCGTCAGGTCATACAGTTCTTCCGGCGGCTTGGTTGTGCTGAGAAAATGGCGCTGTGCGGGCGTGAGCAGCGTGGGCAGAAGACCCAAATTGAGCGCACCGGCCTCCTGGAAGCGCATTGTCCGCAACTCTTGCCAGGTGGAAGCGACCTGATCGGCATACTCCTGATGCTGCATGTAGGGGCGATCGGGATGCAGATTGCGCAGATAGCGGAAGCGCGCGTCGCGTACGGTGCGCACCGTGTCCTCCGTTTCGCCCATGCGGTCCCGATGACCGAAGATGTAGTCACGCACGGGGGCGTGTACGCCCGCCGCGTCGAAGAGCGGCCGCGCCTGCATATAGGCCGGAACGGGTAGACCGGCCACCGCCGGCATGGTGGCGGCCAGATCCATGGTGCAAACGGGCGCGGTCCGGTGCGTGCCCGGCGCGAGCTTGCCCGGCCAGCGCGCAATGAGCGGTACGCGCAGTCCGCATTCGTAGGGCCAGCGTTTTTCCCGAGGAAAGCCCCGTCCGTGGTCGCTCCAGAAGATGACCAGCGTGTTGTGGGCCAGGCCGTCTTCCGCCAACTGGTCCAGAATATCGCCCGCCCAATAGTCCATCGCAGTAATCAGATCGTTGTAGCGGGCCACTGCCTGGCGAAAGACCGGCGTATCCGGGTAGACGGGCGGTACGGGCGCGGCATCAGGATCGTGACGTTGGGCCGCGGTCAGGCGGCGGGTATTATGGGCGAAGCGCTCATCATCGGTATAGATCTGGGATTCGTGGGTAACCATGCCGTGGAACATGGCAAAGAACGGCTGATCTGGATCTGGGCGATTGCGCCAGTGGGCCTGGGGGCCGAAGTCGTCAAAGACCGTGGCCGGCGTGTGAAACTGATAGTCGGTAAAGGCGTTGTTGGTGCAGTAATAGCCCGCCCCGCGCAAGATCTCGGGGATGGGCCGCACCTCTGCCGGCGGTACGGCCTTGGTGCGCATGTGCATGGTTCCGATTGCCGTAGGATACATGCCGGTGATGATGGCCGAACGCGACGGCCCGCAGACCGGCGTGGTGGCCAATGCATTGTCATAGCGCACGCCTTCGCCGGCCATACGGTCCAGGTTGGGCGTGCAGGCATAGGCCGCGTCGGGATAGATGCCGGCATAGCAGCCCAGGTGGGGGTTGATGTCGTGGGTGCTAATCCAGAGAATATTTGGACGTTGCGCATTCCGGGAGGCCATGTTCTTTTCCTTTTAGCTAACTTCCCAGCAGGCGGCAAAGTGATCGGGGCGCTTCTCTTCGAAGGGCGGCTCCTCCATTTTGCAGCGATCTACAGCCAGGGGACAGCGGGTGTGGAAGCGGCAGCCCGTAGGCGGACTGAGCGGGCTGGGCACATCGCCCTTGAGAATGATCCGTTCTTTTTTCAGGGTCGGATCGGGAATCGGCACGGCTGACATAAGGGACTGTGTGTAAGGATGCAGCGGGTTGCGGAAAAGATCATCGCGGCTGGCCAGCTCCACCATTTTACCCAGATACATGATGGCTACCCGGTCGGAAATGTGTTCCACCACCGACAGATCGTGGGCGACAAAAAGATAGGTCAGATCGAACTCGTCCTGCAGGTCATTGAGCAGGTTCAGAACCTGAGATTGGATCGACACGTCCAGCGCGGAGACCGGCTCGTCGCACACGATGAATTTTGGATTCAGGGCCAGGGCCCGGGCGATGCCGATGCGCTGACGTTGCCCTCCGGAGAACTCATGAGGATAGCGCAGCGCGTGGTAATCTTCCAGACCTACCTTACGCAGCATGTCGATGATGATATCCTTGCGCTCTTTGGCTGTGCCGATATTGTGCACCTTGAGGCCGTCGGCAATTGATTGGCCGATTTGCTTGCGCGGGTTCAATGAAGCGTAAGGGTCCTGTAAGACAATCTGCATATCCCGGCGCAGGCCCTTCAACTCCTGGCGACTCATGGAGAAGACGTCCTGCCCGTCAAACTGGACGCTGCCGTCAGTGGGCTCCTGCAGGCGCAGGATGGTGCGTCCGATGGTGGATTTGCCGCAGCCTGATTCGCCCACCAGCCCCAGGGTCTCGCCTGCCCGGATGGTGAAGCTCACGCCGTCCACCGCTTTGACGTTGGCCATTACCCGCCGCATCACGCCGCCGCGCACCGGGTAATATTTGCGGAGTTTTTTAACATCCAGCAATGTTTTCGCGGTTGTCGTACGCGTCGTTCGTTGGGCATGGACTTCGGCCGGCGCGACCGGGGCGGGATCCGACGCGGCCTTGGGCTTTTCCACCGGGGCGACGCCCGCCAAGGGCGCGACATGATCGCCGTCGCTCTGGTAGAGCCAGCACTTAGCCTCCTGATTGGCGCCTACCTGGAGCAGATCAGGTTCTTTGTGCCGACAGATATCCAGGCCATACTCGATTCGGGCGCTGCAACGCGCTGCGAAGTGACATCCCGGCGGCAGATCGACTAAATTTGGAACGGCGCCCGGAATGGCGTCCAGCCGATCTTTGACCGTGCCCAACACCGGAATCGAGGCCAGCAGCCCTTGGGTATACGGATGTTTGGGCTGGGCAAAGAGGGTCTCCACCGGCGCCTGCTCCACAATTTGACCGGCATACATCACCGCCACCCGGTCCGCCATCTCGGCAATGACGCCCAGATCGTGGGTGATGAGGATGACGGCTGTTTCCAATTGCTCTTTCAGATTGCGGATGAGGTCCAGAATTTGGGCCTGAATGGTGACATCCAGCGCGGTTGTGGGTTCGTCCGCAATCAGGAGCTTGGGCGACAGCGCCAGGCCCATGGCAATCATGACGCGTTGGGCCTGGCCGCCCGACATCTCGTGGGGGTAGGCTTTAACCTTCTGGGCCGGGTCGGGGATGCCCACCATGCGGAACATCTCCGTGGTGCGGGTGTCGATCTCCGCACCATCCATCTTCGAATGCAGCTTGAAGACTTCGGCTACCTGGTCGCCGGTCGTGTAGACTGGGTTCAGGCTGCTTTGGGGTTGCTGAAAGATCATGGAGACGGCGTCACCCCGGATATGCACCATCTCCTTTTCGCTCATGGTCTGCAGCGGCTTTCCATCGAAGAGAATCTCACCGGAAACGATTTTTCCCGGCGGGCCGATCAGGCGCATGATGGAAAGCGAAGTCACGCTTTTGCCTGACCCCGATTCCCCGACCAGGCCCAGTACCTCGCCCCGGCTAACGTGAAAATTGACGCCGTCTACGGCCTTGACTACGCCGTCTTCTGTATAGAAATAGGTATGCAGATCGTTTACCTGCAAGAGCGGTTGTTGCTTGTTCGCCATCATTGCCTCCTTGAAGCTCGGTCGGATAGACCCTACTACATTGCGGCGTAAATACCGCGGCAGAAATAATGTCCGCTTTTTTCTCTGGTAAAGCGTTCAACTAACTGTTGCATTATTCCCGACGGGATTTACTACATTTTGCCCGACAGGTATGGATCCAGCGCGTCCCGGACGCCGTCGCCCAGGAAGTTAACCGCCATCACCATGAGAAAAATCGCGGCGCCGGGCGCCAGGGACATCCAGGGCGCCAGTTGCAGGTAGCGATTGCCCGTGGCGACCATGCTGCCCCAGCTGGGCGTAGGCGGCTGAATGCCCAGCCCCAGAAAGCTCAGCGTCGCCTCGGCCAGGATAATGCCGCCGATGCTCAGGGAGGCGATGACGATGATGGGCGCGGTAACGTTGGGCAGGATTTCCTGGAACAGAATGCCGGCCGTCGATTTGCCCAACGCGCGCGTAGCCAGAACATATTCCCGCTCCGCGACGGAGAGCGTCTCGGCATAGACGATGCGGGCATAGCGAGCCACGCCGACGATGCCGATGGCAATGAGGGCATTGATCAGATTCGGCCCCAGCAGGCCTGCAATCACGATCATGAGCAGGATGGAGGGAATGGAAAGCAGCGCGTCCATGACCCGCATGATGATTGTCTCCACCGGGCCGCGCACCGTACCGGCAATGAGCCCCAGGGTCACCCCGATGCTGGATGAGATGAGCAGGGGGATAAAGGCGGCGAAGATGGATATGCGGCCGCCGTAGAGTATGCGGGTGTAGAGATCGCGGCCCAGATCATCCGTTCCCATCCAGTGTGCGCTGCTGGGCGGCTGACGCACGGCTTCGTAATCCGGCACGATGGGATCGTAGGGCGTCAGCAGCGGCGCAAAGACCGCGCCGATGAGAAAAAGCACTACGATGACGGCCCCTATGCGGGGCAGAATGCGTCGAAACAGGCGGCGCAGAAAATAGCGATAGCCGGTGCGATTGCTGCGCTTGCGGCTCTCCCGGACTGTCTCCGGCGGAGCGGGATCGCCTGCATTGCTCATGGTTTGTGCAGTCATTTCTTAATCTCCTTACGTTATGAAACCCGAATGCGGGGATCCAGCAGGCCGTAAAGCAGGTCTACTACCAGATTGACCGTCAGGTAGCTCAGGGTGATCACCAGCACCACGCCCTGAACGACTGGAAAGTCGCGGATGAAGATGGCGTCGAGCCCCAGACGTCCCATGCCGGGCAGGGAGAATATCTGCTCGATGACTACTGCTCCGCCCAGAAGCGCGCCGAACTGGAGGCCGATGATGGTCAGTACCGGCAGCATGGCGTTGCGAAAGGCGTGCTTAAAGACAACGCGCCCCTCTTTGGCGCCTTTGGCCCGGGCCGTGCGAATGTAATCCTGGTGCAT
Organism: Caldilineaceae bacterium; assembly: GCA_020433455.1. Taxonomy (GTDB): domain Bacteria; phylum Chloroflexota; class Anaerolineae; order Caldilineales; family Caldilineaceae; genus JAGRCP01. Next base: position 38,705 of record JAGRCP010000008.1, read on the forward strand.
CACCTCCAACATGCCGGAGCGGGTCATGCGCATGACCGAAGCCATCAGCCCGATGCCCAGGGTGATGACGGGCAGCACCATCCTCTCCAGGTTGGCCGGGATGTCTTCGCTGAACCGGACAAATCCGCTGGAGGGAAGCAGGCTTAACTTGACGGCAAAGAGGTAAACAAGCAGGAGCGCGACCCAAAAGTTCGGCGCTGAAATGCCGCCGATAGCCAGGCTCGTCCCCAGCAGGTCGCCGAAAGAATTCGGCTTGAGCGCAGCATAAATGCCGATTGGGATGGCAATCACCAGCGCAAAAACGATGGAGAGCAGGGCCAGCTCCATGGAGACGGGAAACGCACTCTTGAGCATGTCACTGACCTGCCGACCGCCGCGGATGGACGTGCCCAGGTCTCCTTGCAGCGCATGCCAGAGCCAGTCTCCGTACTGCACGATGAGGGGACGATCCAGCCCCAGCTCATGGCGCAGCGCGTCCATTTGCACTTCGGTCAAGCCATCCGTCTGTTCGACATCTACCAGCAGATAAATCGGGTCGCCAGGCGCCATGAACATCAGCGTAAAGACAATAAACGTTACAATGAGCAGAACCGGGATGGTTGCCAACAGCCGTCGGATAATGTATTGAATCATTTGATCACCATTTTTGGTATCTGATCGGCAAATCTGCGGAATGAGCGTTTTGCTCGCCGGGCGCGACGCTCTCTGCCGTTGATTTGTCGATAGGCCTCGTACAGTCGGGCGTACATATCCCGGCGGAAATTAGAGTCTTCTGTCTCTAGTCGGAACCGTCGGCTTATTTCCATCGGGATTTACTCTGTAACTCTTGCGGGTTGAGCCGCCTCACCGTGCGCCGCCGTAATGGAGTAAGGCTGCGTCAGAGATTTGAACTCCCTGAACGTCCCCGGCGCCGGCCGACGCCGGGGACGTAATTCTCCGGACTGACCTTGCACCGAGGATCAGTCGCTTTGGGGTTGGAGATAGAGATAGTTATATCCGCCGACGAAGGTGGTGTGATAGTCGCCCAGCTTGTCGGCGTTCCACGTGTAGAGGGTCTCCTGGAATATGTACGGGACCACCACCATGGCTTCGTATTCCATGACGTTTGCTTCGTGGAGAATAGCCATGCGCTCTTCCGTATCAAAGGTGGCGGTGGATTGGAGAAGCAAGTCATCAAAGGTGGGATCGTCGGGATCGCACCAACCGCTCATGCCCACGCTCGCGTTACAGCCTGCGTAGAGGCGCAGCCAGGTGGCCGGATCAACGTGCAGGTTCTGCTGCACGACAAAACCGGCATTGGCGCTGTTGTGATCCTGGCGCAGAATTTCGATGTGACGGGCAAATTCGTTGACTTCGATTTCCAGCTTGATGCCTACTTCAGCCAGGCTGCTCTGCATCATCTGCAGGAGTTGGGAGCGGAAAGGCTGGGGCGTTACCGAAACTTTGAAGGTGTAGCCGTCGGGATTGCCGGCCGCGGCCAGCATCTCTTTGGCTTTTTCCACATCACGGTGCAGCGCCTCGCCCGCCGGCTCATAGGCCCAACTGCCGGGCGGAATCAAACCGTCGGCCGCGGTGCCGTAGCCCTCAAACCCTACGTTGATGAGCACGTCGTAGTCGATCGCGTAGGCGAATGCCAGGCGGTTCTCCAGCTTGTCGAAGGGCGGGATGCGGGTGTTGAGCACCAACGAATACCAGCCAGTCTGGTCGCTGCCCACCTGGAAGCCGGGGATGGCTTCGAACAGGGGCACATCTTTCGGCTCCTGTTCATGGAGCAGATCCAGCTCGCCGCTTTGGGCCGCCAACAGCGCCGACGCGCCGTCCTGGAAGTTGCGCCAGATAATACGGTCGGCCAGCCCCACGCCTTCCTGCCAGTAGTTGGGGTTCTTGGCCAGAATGACTTCTACGCCCGGCTCCCACTTTTCCAGGGTGTAGGGGCCGCTGCCTACCGGATTGATGCCAAAGGCGTCTGTGCCCGCCTCTTCATATGCAGTCGGTGAAACGATGGACGTGTTGGGTTGCGACAGCGCATAGAGCGCCGTAACGTCAGGCTGACTGAAGGTGAATTGAACCGTAGATTCATCCAGCGCTTCCCAACCGGATAAGGTCAGGACGGAGGTGCCCAGGAAGAGGTCGGGATCCTGGAACAGGTCCGCGCTGTAGATAACCGCATCCGCATTGAGGGGCGTGCCGTCGCTAAAGGTCACATCGTTCCGAAGATGGAAGGTGATCGTCTGTCCGTCTTCCGAAACTTCCCACGAATCGGCCAGCCACGGGATCACGTTGCCGTCATCATCCACCCGTACAAGCGTGTCGAAGAGTCCGATAGCGACGCCGGTAGCTGCCGGGTTGTTGACGTTGAAAGGGTTCAGATCGGTGAATTGTTGCAGATAGCTGATGCGAATGCTGGTCGGCGCGCCCGAATCCGCCGGGGCTGCGTCAGCGGATTCCGCGGTCGCGCCGTCGGTCGCGACCGCGCCAGTGGAAGAGGTCTCCGTGCGACCGCCGCCGCAGGCCGCCAGGGTCAGCGCAGCAATCGTCAGTATGATGATTCCATACAGTCGAAATTTCGATTTCATGATTTTCCTCACAGTTGTAGAGTAGGGAGCAAATGGAACAGCGTTCCGGTTTCCTGCTTTCGGACTGATGGTTTTGTATCTGTTCGATAGGCGCCTCGCTTGTGCAAAGGTTGCGATTGTCAGTACAAGACAGGGGATAACGAGATTTCACTCGGGCGTATACAAACGGATGACTTCAAAATGAGTTGACGACAGGCGCATGCTTGCACTGCTGCCTGCGGCGCTGCGTCCAGGGCAGGCTTCGGGCCTCAGCTCCTGGGTGGTCAACTAATTTTGCCCGGCTTTATCCACCTTTGGGCGCAATTGAGATTCTGTCCAAAGGGGAAAGAACGGCGATGGCTTGACTTGTAAAAAGCTTGGTCAAATCTTCCGGCAGGTTTAAATTGCGCCGCCGGCTACCGGCTCTATGGCTCAGGCGGAGGAAGGGCTGCGTCTTCTTCATCCAGGCGTTCCAGCTCGGCGGCGACGGCTTTCAACCTGGCGGCCGTGAAGAGGCCGGGCGCAAAGTTGGCAATCTGGAGGAGCGACGCATTGACGGCCGGCTTCAAGAGCGGATTGTCCTGAAAGCCGGGGAAGTGACATTCCAGGATGGACGCAGCTCCTTCATTGGCCAACAATTCCTTGATGGGGGTCTCAAGATTCAGGGCGCCGTTTCCGGCCCCAATCTCCTCGGGATGCAAGGCGCGCAGCGCGGTTTCATGCTGGGCCGCCAGATGCAGATGACGGGCTTCCACCACGCCGTCCTGGGGCAGATTCAGGCGCGCGTATTGCTCCGCCGGCGCGTCATTGGCCTGCATCATCTCAACCATGAGCTTGATGAGGCGCGTCTCTGTTTCCTCATCCACAATGGGCTGTTCCTGATGGGGATCGGTTTCCAGATCAAAGAGAAGCGATCCGAAGATGGCCGGATTGAGCCCCGAGTGGACAGGAATTTTCAGAGTCGCACAGCCTTTGGTGAAGGTGAAAGGATCGGCTAACGTTGCGTCGTGCAGCTCTGCGACGCCGAAGCGGGAGCGCATGTGGGTGGGCATAAGCGTGTAGTCAAAGAGAGGCCGATTGGCGTCGGACTGGGGGGCACGCAGATAGGTATAGCGGCCGTCGGTGATGTTAACGTGGCCGCCGTGGGAGCCGTAGAGCGCGGCCGCCCGGGGCGATTCTGTGCCGCTGCTCGTCCCTGCATCCAGCGCAAGACCCTGCATGTCCTCCGGCCGTTCCACACCGAAAAAGTTCAGCAGGGTCGGCGGTACGTCAATCATTTGCACCAGCCCCTCCCGCCGCTCGGCTCGGACGCGGTTACGTGGATCCCAGACAAAAAGGGGCGTGTGCACCACTTCGTTGTAGAAGGGCTGCACGCTTTTGGCCCACCAATTGTGCTCGCCCAGCAGATAGCCGTGGTCCGTACAGACAATGAGGAGCGTGTCCTCCCACATGTTGAAGCGGTCCATCATGTCCAGTACCCGGCCAAGAGAGCGATCACACATGCTCACCAGCGCGGCGTAGGTCTTGCGGACATGGTCCACCGTTTCCGGCGCTTCGGTGACCCGGGCGTAAGGCGGCCAGTCCATATCCGGCCCGCGATAGTCGTCAGGATAGAGCGCTTTGTACTGGTCGTGGACGAAGAAGGGCTCATGGGGATCAAACGTCTCGATCTGGAGGAACCAGTCTTCCTTTGCGTGATTGGCGGCCACAAAGTCCAGGCCCAGATCAAAGACCCGGGTTTGGCTCTGCTCCGCCTCTGTGGGCATGTACTCCCGGTTGATCTTGTCCTGGCGCTTCATGTTGGCGAACATGCTCTCCGCTTCGTCCCACTCATCCCCTTCAGGCACGCGGCCCTTCCAGAGATCGCCTTCCTGACCGCGCACGAACTCCCAACTGCTGTAACGATTGTGATAGGTCGCGCCGCCGTCTTCCCAGTAATGCTGATGGTCGCTGATGAGGTGGGTATAGATCCGGTTTTGCTTGAGCAATTCGGGCATGGAATCGTCAAACGGCTCGATGGGTCCCCAACTGCGGTGGAGGAAGTTGTAGCGACCGGTATGGAGTTCACGCCGTGCCGGCATGCAGGGCATGCTGCCGGAGTAACAGTTGTCGAACGTGACCGCGCGCTCGGCCAGGCGTTCAAAGTTCGGCGCCTCTACCCACTCGCACCCGTAGTTGGGCAAAAAGCGACGATTAAGCGAGTCAAACATGACCATGATTGCCTTCATGCCTTAGACCTCCTCCTGATTTGCCGCCGCCTCAGCGGACAGACGCCGACAGATTTCCGGCTTTTGTTTCGCCAGGTTGGTCAGCTCGTGGGGATCCGTCTCCAGATCGAAGAGTAGCTCGCGCCCGTCCTGGTAGCGGATAAATTTATGGCGCCCGTCAAACGTCATTTCCCAGTCCTGCAGGGCGGAGATGACCGCCGTACGGTGAGTCGTTGCTTCGCCGGTTAATATCTTTTTCAAGGAGCGGCTATCCATTTCCGCCGGTACGTCGATGCCGGCGTAGTCCAGGCAGGTGGCGGCCAGATCGTGGAGCGAAACCAGCGCACGGCTGGTTACACTTTGGGCAACGCCCGGTCCGCTCACGATCAGGGGGACGCCCACCGCGGGCTGATAGGGTACGCCTTTCATCCACAGATCGTGGTCACCCAGCATTTCACCGTGATCGCCGGCGTAGACCACAAGGGTGTTTTCCAACTCGCCTCGCTCGGCCAGCAGCGTCAAATAGCGACCTGCCTGGGCGTCAATGTGCTCGATCATGGCCGCGTAGTTGCGGCGAATCTCATTGTGGGTCGCGCTGTCGAACTCCGTGGAGTCTACAGGCGGTGCAAAGTCAACGTCACGCCACTGTTGGTGCATGGCTTGCGTAACGTCCAGGGGATCGTGGGGGCCGCCAAAGTTGACCTGGAGAAACCAAGGCTTGCCGTCGGGAAAATTGCGCAGCATCTCCCGTCCCTGTTCCCCTATCCAGGCGTCGCCGTACGCGTCATCGGGCAGGGGGGAGGGCCATGTGCTCGTATAGGGGTGACGAAACCAAATGTCCTGCACGTGAGCGTCCAGCAGGCCGCGTTTGGCCAGGAAGGCCGTATACGGGCCGGCCGGCATTGCGCTGGGCGCCTGTTCTCGGTAAGGATAATCGACCAGAGCGCGTCGCGCGTACTCGCCGATTTTTCCCGGACTTTGGCTGTAAAACTCCAGATATCCCAGGGGGAATACGCCGGTCGCGGCCCGAATTGCGTCGATTTTTCCCTCGCTGTCCACGCCTTCAGAAAAGCCCCACTCTTCCAGCAGGTGTGCGCCGTCCAGGCCCCACGTAAACTCAGGCTTGTGCAGGTCGAATTTGCCTGCACCCGCCACGTGATAGCCGGACTCGCGCAGGATGCTGTAAAACGTCGGCTGCTCCAAGGGGTAATTGGCCTGATTCGACGGCACGCCCGCCCGCGCGTAGGAGCGTCCGGAGGCCAGGCAAGCCCGGGAAGGGCCGCACATGGGCGACGGACAGACGGCCTGGGTGAAGTTGACGCCCCGGGCGGCCAGCTTCTCGATATGGGGATTGCGTACCGGAATGTCCGAGTTTATGGTCAGGAAATCCGGGCGATGCTGATCGGAAATCAGCAGCAGGATATTGGGCGGATTCATTTTTTTGCTCAGGTCAGTCGGCGTACGGTGCGGATAACGGCTTTGGTTCAAAGGGAAATCCCTGCGGCGGTTTGCGATTTTCGCCGCCCCAATAAAAGGGCTCGCGCAATTGCTGCCACGGTCGATTTTCCCACGCAAAGGCCCGGAAGGGATCCCGGATGCGCTCCATTTCGTCGATGAGGCGCTTGTGAAGGCGATTGCGCACTTGGGCATGGGCCGGATCGTCAATCAGGTTGTGGGTTTCGTAAGGGTCTTCGACCAAATCATACAACTCGTCGCTGTCAATCAGGTTGATGGCCAGCTTGTAGCGTTCGTCCCGCACGCAACGGATGGGGTAAAACGCGCCGAACTGATCGTGATTGATGGCGAAGCGATTGAAGCTGATAAAAACATGCTCATGCACGGCCGCCTCGGGAGTGCGGAAGAGCGGCGCAAGGCTCTGGCCGTGCAGGCTCTCCGGCGGTTCAATGCCCGCTAATTCCAGCAGCGTGGGCATAAGATCGATCTGGCTGATGAGCGCATTGCTCACCGCTCCTTCCGGTCCGCCGGGTATGCGCACGATAAAGGGAATACTGGTGATTTCCTCATACATCATGGGTCCTTTGGAGATCAGGCCGTGCGCGCCCAACATGTCGCCGTGATCGCTGGTGTAAATTACGGCCGTATCCTCAGCGTGAAGCGTTTCCACCGCATCCAGCACCCGTCCAATCTCCCGGTCGATGTAGGCATTGCAGCCGTAGAACCGATCAATCCAGGCGGCCCGATCGATCCAGGGAACGTCGCCGTTTTGCCTGCGCTGGATCTGCTGCATGGCCGGTTTGTCCGTCACCGGTGCGTTATAGTTGGGCGGTTCGGGAATCTCTGCGTCTTCAAAACGCTCCCAGTATTCAGGCGGTGCGATAAAGGGACCGTGAGGTTCGTCAAAGGAGACAACCAGCAGGAACGGCTCGTCTTCGCCTACGCTTTCCAGAAAGTCCACGGCTCGATCCGCGACCATGTGGCCCCAGATTTTTTCTTCGGTGAAGCCTGCCTGGCGCAACTCCTGCGCGGTTTTGGCCGTTTTGTACCGGGCGAACATTTCCGGCCCGATGGCGTGGGCGTAGCGGTAGCCGTCAAACCACCAGTCCGGCTCAAAACCGCCATCCGGCTCGCCGTCGCCGAAATATTCGGAGCCGTCCAGATGCCATTTGCCCGTGTACGCAGCGCGGTAGCCGTACCGGCGGAAAATCGTTCCCATGAGGGGAATATGGCGGTGGGGCGACAGGTTGTTGCTCCAAGCCCCGTTGACCGCCGGCTGCATGCCCGTAAATATGGCCCCCCGGGCGGGCGTGCAGACGGGCGTACTGGTATACGCTCGCTCGAACCGAATGCCCTGGGCGGCCATTCGGTCCAGATTGGGCGTATCGGCTTCGGGATTGCCGTAGGCCCCAACCATGGACTTGGTTTGCGAGTCTGTGATAATCAGAACGAGATTCATCGTGGTTCTCCGAATTACTAAGCAACTGTGGGCAAAAAATGTAGCGCTTGCAGGACGTCGCCGGGAGCGCCGGGCTCTAGTCCGGCAAGCGCGCCAAGCCGTAGTAAGTTGAAAAATTAGCCCGGTTTATGCGTAGGGCTGCGACCCTTGCGGTCGTCTGCTGCGTTACTATCCGGTTACCCTGCTAGGCAATGAGGGACTCTGCTTCTTCCTCAAAAAAGGCCAGCAGCTTCTCCAGTTGCGCGACGTACAGGTCCATGCCCTCCGCTCCGCATTGGTGCAGCTCGTTGCTAATGGCCTGCACATAAGCCAACTGATCGCCGGCCAGCAGTTGGGATTCGATGGTGCGATCCCGATGACGAAACTGGGCGATCTGCTCCTGGCGAAAGCTGAGTTCCGTCTTGAGCTGCTGAACGATTACGGCGCGTTCTACCAAAAATGCGTATCTGACTCGAAAAAAGATGCTGCTTTCGTTATAGCGGAAGGTCTGCTGCACCGGGCTGTAGAGGAGGTTTAGCAATTCGTCGCGTCCTGCTTGGGTAATAGAGTAGATTTTGAGGTCAGCCTTCCCTTCGCGTAGCTCTTCCTCGAAGGTGACCAGGCCATTTTCCGCCATGCGCTTCAGCGTCGTGTAGATCTGGCTGAGCGCCGTTCTTTTGCGGGCAAAACGCCCCTCAGTATCCAGATATTTCTTGACGTCATATCCGGTCAGCGGATTGATGGTCAGCAAGCCCAGGATGTAGTGCTCCAATTTGGCTTTCATAAATAACCGTCTTTTCTGGATAGGGCCGCAGGCAACCGTTCGGTGCAGACAGATCGCGGCGTGATCGATCTGGAGGCGGCGAGCAACTATTCCAAGGAGGCGTACATACCACGCCGGAAACCAGGAACTTCTGCTTTCGGTAGGGACCGCCGGTTTATTTCCGTCGAAATTTGCTATGCAAAAACAGGGTCCGGACTGGGGCTCCGGCCATACGAAAATGATTTGATTTTTATAAATAGTATATAAGTTTTTATACTATACAAAATTATATACTATTTGTCAATACCCAATTTTTTACAAAGTTCGGAAACAGGCGAAATTTCCGCGGGTTAACCGGGTTTTGTTGCGTCGCTCATCTTCGCCATTCCTGCGCGGTGTGGTATAAAATTCAGTAGAAATGTCCTGCTTGCTGTTGCAAAAGGCATGAACTCGTAAGGCGTGATTCGTCATGAGTCGCGGCTGACGAGTCCGACATCTGCATCCGCATAAACTTCGGCTTACCTCGGCTTTCTCCTATGTCTCTTCACTTTCGCACTGACGATACGTTTACCATCGCCCTGTTTACCGACCTCCACTGGCGGGACGGCGGTCCGCAGGATCGGCGTACTGCTGCGCTCATGGAAGATATCCTGGCGGCGGAGGAGCCTGATTTGGTTGTGCTGAACGGCGATACGATTGACGGCGCGTATTGTGAAGATCCGGCGGCGGCGCTGCGGAATGCCGTCGCGCCGCTTGTGGCACGGCAACTGCCCTGGGCCGCGGTTTTCGGTAATCATGATGATGAGGGGGCGATGGATCGGACTGCGCTCATGCAGGCGATGCAGGCGCTGCCCGGCTGTCTGGCTCAGCCCGGCCCGGCTACGCTCTCGGGCGTAGGCAACTACGTCTTGCCCGTCATGCACGGCGGCGGGGAGATGGGGGCCCGGCTGCTCTTCATGGATTCCCACGCCTACGCCCGTACGGATGTAGGCGGCTATGGTTGGTTCGAGCGGGATCAGATTGACTGGTATTTGGAGCAGGCCCAGTTAGCCCGTGCCGTCCAGGGGCGGGTACTGCCTACGCTGGCCTTTTTTCATATCCCCTTGCCGGAATACAACGAGGTCTGGGATCTCCACACCTGTTACGGCGTGAAGGGCGAGGCGGTCTGCTGTCCGCTGGTGAACACGGGCATGTTTGCCGCGCTGCATGAGGCGGCTGAAGTCATGGGCGTCTTCGTGGGTCATGACCATTTCAATGACTTTATTGGCGAGCTTCACGGCATTCGCCTGGCCTTTGGCCGCGTTTCCGGCTACAGCGGGTATGGCGATTGGGCGCGGGGCGTGCGGATGATCCGCCTGCGTCGAGGCGTCTACGATTTCGAGACGTGGCTCCGACTGGACAGCGGCGAGGTCATCACCGGGCAGCCCCGACATTTGCCCGACTTTGATCGCCCTACGTGTATTTTGTAGGCGATAATCTGTTTGGCGCTTTGATTAACCCAAACGTAAGGGGGAACTGTGTTCCGACTGATTGTGGATGACCAGTGTGATCTGCGCCTGCTTCAGCCCTATCACGCGGACGCGCTCTTTCGCCTCACCGATGAAAACCGGGCCTACCTGCGTACGTGGCTGCCGTGGCTGGACGGCATCAGGTCAGCCGGAGATACCCGAAACTTTATTCAGGGCACTCTGCGCCAGTTTGCCGACAACAACGGCTTTCAGACCGGCATTTGGTATGGGGATCGGCTGGCCGGCGTCATCGGCTTCCACAAAATTGACTGGGCCAACCGGGCGACATCCGTGGGCTATTGGTTAGGCGAAGCTTACCAGGGTCACGGACTGATTACCCGGTCTACCCGCGCGCTGACCACCTACGCCCTGCGTGATTTGAAGCTGAACCGCATCGATTTGCGCTGCGCCACAGGAAACCAGCGCAGCTGCGCCGTAGCCCGGCACCTGGGCTTTCAGCATGAGGGCGTCGTGCGCCAGGCGGAATGGCTTTATGACCATTTTGTCGATCATCATCTTTATAGTATGCTCGCGCAGGATTGGCCGCCCGCTCACCCACCATCAACTTGAAAGCGCCCCCTATGACCGCTGCACAGAATCATTTTTGTCCGCGTCTGCGACCGCTGGATATTCGCCCCCACGTCCAGGACGGCGTGGAATATTTCGCATTGCACGACCCTCTCCAACTGGCCGAGGGGACCCTGCTGGTTCCCCAGACGCTGGCTCCCTTACTGACTTTTTGCGACGGCGCACACGATGCGCCGGCCATGGCCGCGCTCTTCCGTCGTTACGTGGGGCAGGACATCGACGGCCAAATGGTGCAGTCACTCCTGGCTGCGTTGGATGAGAACTGCCTGCTGGAAAATGCGCGCAGCGATGAAGCCGCGGCTTCATGCTTGCAGCTTTATCGTACTGCTGCCGCGCGCCCCATGCTGCTGGCCGGGCGCAGTTATCCTGCTGATGCGGATGCATTGCGGCATTACCTGGATGGTCTGCTGGCCGGTTCGGACGTTGAACCGTTGCCCCTGGCGGAATGGCCCCGTTGGGGTGGGGTGCTTAGCCCCCATATCGACTATGCCCGGGGCGGACGCGTCTATGCCGATATATGGCAGCGCGCGGCTGATTTAGCCCGGGCCGCGGAGCTTGTGGTGCTCATTGGCACCGACCACTACGGCGCGGCCCCCCTCACGTTGACCCGCCAGCATTACGCCACGCCCTATGGCGTCCTGCCCACCGCACGGGAGATGGTTGAAGCTGTGGCCGCCGAGACGGGGGAGGAGGCGGTCTTTGCCGGCGAACTGCGTCATCGGGATGAACATTCCCTTGAATTGGTGGCCGTCTGGCTTCACCACATGCGCCGGGGCGAACCGGTCCCTGTCCTGCCCGTGCTCACCGGCCTGCTGGATGCCCACGTGAACGCGAGCGGGCAATACCGCGACGAGCTGTTGGCGGATGTATTGGCGCGTATTCGTGATTTGGCCGGGAGCCGGCGGGTACTGGTCGTTGCGTCGGGTGATTTGGCGCATATGGGGCCGGCTTTTGGCGGCGCGCCCCTCAACGGACGGGATCAACGTGCGCTGCAGCGGGCCGATGAGGAGCTGCTTGTACAGATGCAGACAGGCAGCGGGCCGGACTTTTATCGCACAATCGCGGCCACAGGAAACGCACGCAATATTTGCGGGCTTGCGCCCGTCTACCTGACCCTGCGCCTGCTGGAGGAGCCCTCCCGGCAGCCGCTGCACGGAGAGCAATTTGGTTATGCCGTCTGTCCGGCCGATCCGCAGAACACGTCGGTGGTGACGGTTGCCGGCATGACGTTTATGTAGCCGCGCGGAGCATCCCGCCCCAGCATTTATTTTTCCGCCGCGGCGTAAACGCAAAGCGTGGAGATCGATTCGATCTCCACGCTTTGCGTTTACGGATTTTGGGGGAGAAACAAGCTCCTCACTTGTTGCGCCTGCCCCGTTGCGATTGCCGACGTGTGTTACGGGATGGCCAGCAGATAGTAGATAAGCACGCCGATAAACGTACCCAACCCGAAGATAGTGAGAAGGCCAACGACGGCCAGGAAGCGTATGATCCCGGTAAGCGGATCCGGTCTTGGCAATTGCGTGTTGTCCAGATTCATGGCTATTCCTCCTTTGGGGTCAACCCAAATTGATATGGCAATTATTCAGAGGTTTTTTGAGCCGATCTGTTGTGAGAGCAATGACATCGCCGAGTGTCGGATGCCTGAATCTACATCTACTGCGTGTAGGAGCTTGCGGAAAGCAATTTTAACACACAAATACACATTGGTCAACGATTTGTTATGAAAATAGCATGAGAATCCTCTCATATTTCCACAAAATAGACACAAAGACCCATTGCAATTTGTGTTATAATTTTTGGCCAAGGCCCAGCGCAACAGCGTTACGATAGACGATGGGCGCAGTTACTGCGTCTTGCATGGCCAACCCAACCGACTTGAAAACCGTGACGTCCGCCGCGCTTCGGCGTCCGGCTGCCTGCCCGGTCAGCACTTCACCCAGGTCGCCTGCAACATGGTCGTAGGTCAGTTCGCCGAGCGCAAGGGGGATGAGGATATCGCCCGCTTCGGTCCGGGCTGCGGGATGGTAATCCACAACCACCCGCGCGCGGGCCATGAGGTGAGTATCCAGCTCGCGCATGGTTGCCGTATAGGCGCCCACGGCATTGATGTGGGCGCCTTCCTGCACCCAATTGCCGTTAAAAAGAGGCTCAACCGCGTTGGTCGCCGTACAGATGATGTCGGCCGATTCTACGCCCATGCGAATATCGTCGCAGGGAAGGGCCTGAACATTTAATCGGCTCTCCAGATTTATGCAGAATGCCAAATCTTTGACGCCGGTGCGCGTCACGACAAGGACCTGCTCGATTGGTCGCACTGCGCAGACCGCCTCTACCTGGGCGAAGGCCTGTGCGCCTGCGCCGAAGATGGTGAGCATAGAGGCGTCTTCCCGGGCCAGGTAGCGGGTAGCCACGCCGCTTACCGCGCCTGTGCGCATGGCCGTCAAGCGCTCGGCGTCCATGATGGCCAGCAGCGTGCCGGTGCGGGCGTCATGGAGCAGAACGACGCCCTGGATGGCTGGCAAATCAAGGTTCGCGGGGTTGTCGCCGTAGACCGTCACAATCTTGACGGTCAGGCTGTCTACGTCGCCGCCCACATAGGCGGGCATGGAGAGGTGCAGGCCGTTATGGGGGCGAATGGGCGTGGCTCCCCGTTGGGGCATTTCTACCCGACCCTGGGCCAGTTGGCGAAACCCGGCTTCCATGGCCTCGATGGTTTCATCCATACTAAGGGCGGCTTTTACGTCCGCGCTGGTCAAATAGAGCGTCATTGCTTCTCCCTCCTATCCCGCGGTCCAGCCCAGATCGATGGTCCAGTCCGCGCCGCTGATTGCACCCGCTCCGTCGGAGCAGAGGAACGCAACCAGTTCGCCGACTTCTTCCGGCTCTACCAGGCGCTTGACCGCGGCCGGGGCCAGCATGACGCTTTCCACCACTTCTTCCTCGGTGATGTTGCGGGTGCGGGCCTGGTCCGAAATTTGGTTTTCGACCAGCGGCGTGCGCACATAGGCGGGCAGCACCGCGTTGACGGTAATCCCAAACGCGCCGCCTTCCCGCGCGGCCGTGCGCGTCAAGCCGAGGATGCCGTGCTTGGCTGAGATGTAGCCGACCTTGAAAGGCGAAGCGCGCACGCTATGCACCGATCCGATGTTGACGATGCGGCCCCAGCCGTTGCGCTTCATCCCCGGCCAGACGTACTTGGTGAGCAAAAAAGGCGCGGTCAGCATGACGGCGATCATCTGGTTCCACTTTTCTTCAGGAAATTCGTCGATGGGATCGATGTGCTGAAAACCGGCGTTGTTGACCAGGATGTCTACGCTGCCCGTCTCCTCCAGAGCTGCGTCCGCCAGGCCGCGGCAGTCGCTTTGCCGGGCCAGGTCTGCGTAGACGAAACGTCCGCCGACGGCCCGCGCGACGCTTTCTCCCGCTTCCCGGTTGAGGTCCGAAACGATGACGCGCGCGCCGGTTTTGGCCAGCGATTCAGCGACGGCCTTGCCGATGCCGCTGGCCGCGCCGGTGACAATAGCAATTTTGCTGCTCATGGGACTCTCCCTTCTTTTGTCAGGCGATTGGTGATTCGGATGGCGATACGGATGGGTAGTGCTGCTGGGATTGTACTCGCCGGATTTCTTTCCGGCAATTCAGGCTCGTCCTGCCGGTTGATTTTGAACAGTCTCCAAAGAAAAAGCCGCCGTCATCATGACGGCGGCTTTTTGCTTCGATTCTGTGCGGGGCTATTCCGCGTCGCCGAAGGCCCGGTTGTAGGCCAGCGTGATGCGGCTGCGGCGGCGGGCGGCGTTGTTGGCGTGAATTGCGCCCTTGCCCGCGGCCTTATCCAGCGCGCGACCGGCGGTAAATACCGCTTCGGCCGCCGCGTCCTGATCGCCCGCAGCAATGGCTGCGTGACACTTTTTGACAGCGGTGCGGGCGCTGCTGCGCAGAATGCGGTTGCGCTCTCGCCGCTTGTCGTTCTGACGTGCTCGTTTCTCGGCTGACTTGATATTTGCCATGTTTTCTTTCTCCCAAACTGCTATCGATTCGGCGTCTCTGGTCTGCCGAGATGATCAATGGCGGGAATCAACGACACAGGTGAGAGGACAGGTCCTGATTCCACAAGCGAATAGTATAGCGAAGCTGGAAGAATTTGTCGAATTTTTTGAGGGGCGGTAACCATGCAGGTTCCTCCGGGAGGGACTGCAAGAAAATACGTCGCTTCTGGAGAGAAACCTGCCGGAGGCTGTAAGAAGTTATTCTTGTTTCACTACCAGCAGGTGAGCGGTGCGCCATGCGGCTGCCATGTCCGTCCATTGCGCGCCCGCATGGTTTTCAGGCGCGCCCGCCTTGCTGCTGCCGGTCGGCGTCCATTCTGTTCCGCACCTGACCTCGATGCCGAATTCGTCGGGCGTGCGCCCTGCTTTACGGACGCGCGCCGCGAGATTGTCCAGCCCGACGCGCGCGGCGTGGAGTTCCCCTGCTACCGGATCGTCGCTCCCCGTGAGGCGGCCCGCGTCGTCGTCGCTTTTGCCGTCCTGGAGGCGCAGCAGTTGCCAGCGCCAGGCCACGCCCGGCTCGCCATCCGTTTCACCCCATACGTTGAGCGCGAAATCAACCTCATTTTCCCCGGCCTGCCGGAAGAAACGATGCACTTCGCCAAATGTGCGGCTGAAGCGCGCTGGGGGCAGATCCTGGCGCGCGCGCCGCCCGTAAGCCTTGTCGCTCAGGCGCGCATCGAGGATGGCGACCACGCCCCGATCGCTGGCCCGACGAATGAGGCGGCCAAAGCCCTGCTTGAGGGCCAGCGTCATCAGCGGCAGCATATAGCGGCCGAAACTTTGCTCGCCCATGGCGTCGATCTGTTCCATGCGCGCGGCGTGGAGGGGGTCGCTGGGCGTGGGGAAGGGCAGCTTATCCATGACCACCAGGCTCAGATCGTCGCCGGGAATGTCCACGCCTTCCCAGAAAGAGCGCGTGGCCAGGAGCACGCTGTGGGGCGTACTTTTGAACCATTCCAGCAGGGCGTCCCGGGGCGCATCGCCCTGGGCGCGCACGGGCCAGATTACCGGCCGATCGCCTTGGCGCAGGCGGTGATCGACCTGCTGCAGGCCGCTCCAACTGGTAAAGAGGCAGAGGGCGCGACCCCGGCTCACCTCAATGAGGCGTTCAACCTCCTGCGCAATGGCGTCGTAGTAGGGTTCGACATGCTTGAAGTTGAAGGCCGGCAACGCCGGCTGATAGAGGAGCGCCTGGCTGGGGTAATCGAAAACCGCGGGCAGGATGTGCTCTTCGCCGGTCTGCTCGATGCCGCAACGCTGCTTGAAGTGGTCGAAGCGGCCATCGGCGGCCAGGGTGGCGCTGGTGCAGATGACCGTGCGGGGAATCTCCGCGTCAAACTCATCTACGGGATGGAAGAGGTAGCGGGCGATGAGCGCGCCGGGCGTGATGGGCGCGGCGTGAATCTCCAGCGAGACGTGGCGGCGATCAAAGATGCGCACGGCATAGCGCACGACCTCATCGTCGTGGTGACTGGCGGCTACGACGTTGAGCTTGTTGGCGGCGCTGTTGACCATCTCCATGGTCAACTCATAGCTGCGTCGCTTGGCCGTCAACTCATCGTCATCTTCATCGATTTGGTGATAGGGGTTCTTGTCCCGCAGCTGTTTGCCCAACTGCTCCATGCGGCGCCCCAGCTTGCCGATCTCCTCCAGATCGTTGTGCAGGCGGAACGAATTGCCGCGCTCCTGATTCGCCACGCTCTGAAATGCCAGGGTGTTCTGGAAGCGGATTTCGTCCAGCTCGTCTTCAGCGACAAACTCGCTGACCTGTCCGCGGCGCAGGGCCTGCTCCACCGTAAAGTCGCTTACGGTCGTTTCAAAAATTGCAGTGGCCGTATCCTCAAGCTGATGGGCTTCATCCACAATGTAGATGTCCGCGGGCGGGAGGATGCGCTGGCCGGCCATGCCCAGCTCCAACGCGTTGAGCAAAAGGTGATGGTTGGTGACAATGACCTGGGCCTGTGCGGCCTGATCGCGCATATGATTGACCCAACAGTTATCGTGGAAATAGGGGCAGTCCCGCTGGAGGCAGTCATCGGTATAGCTGACGACCTTGGGGCGCAGATCGCTCGCCAGCATAAAGGGCAAGTCATCTACATCGCCTGTTTCCGTGCGCTTGAGCCAGCGTTTGAGATAGGCGACCTGATCATTTTCCCGATCATAAAAGGCCAGACGGTTCTGAATCGGCTCTTCCTTTTCCCATTTATAGGTGCAAACAAAGTTACTGCGCCCTTTTACCACCACCGCGTCGATGGGCTTATTCAGCACCGTGCGCAGGAATGGTATATCCTGCATGAAAAGCTGACTCTGGAGAGATTTATTGGCCGTGGCCACCACTATGGTTTTGCCGGAGAGGATGGCGGGAATCAGATAGGCAATCGATTTGCCCGTGCCGGTGGGCGCTTCAATCAGCGCATGTTTGCCGGCCAGCACCGCTCGTTTGACTGCTTCGGCCATGGCGAGCTGACTGGGGCGACTTTCGTAGCCCTCTAATTTTTGGGCCAGGGGGCCGCCTGCGCCAAAGAAGTCGGATAGTTCGATGGCCTCTAACTCCGCTGACGTTTGGCTCGGGTTTTTGTTTGCGTATTCGGGTCCGTCATCTTCAGCCAGGGGGTAATACGGGCCTTCCAGTTCTTCATAGACCAGGTCGTCCGTATGTGATTGGCGCTCATGCGAAGCGTCAGCATTGGCTGGGGCGGAGGATCGTGGGCTCATGCAGTTTAGTCTAGCACGGATGTGCGGGTGAATCAAGCAAAAAAGCGGCTCCGAATCATTTTGATTCGGAGCCGCTTTTTTTACCTGTTGTCTAACTGGGCTTGCAGTCGTTTACTGACCGAAGCTCGGCGGAATCAGGACGGCGTCAATGCCGTGCACCACACCATTGGAGCCAACCTGATCGGGCGCGGAGATGTTGGCGCCGTTGATCAGGATGTTGTCGCCCTGAATTTCCAGGGTAGCGGAATCGCCCTGGAGGGAGGCCACTTCGGCGCCGGTGCTGATGTCATCAGCCATGAGTTCGCCGGAAGAGACGTGATAGAGCAGAATCTGGGTCAGCTGTCCGCCCGGCTCGGCCATCAGCTCTTGCAGCGCGCCGGGAGCAGCTTCTTCCAGAGCCTCAAACGCGGCGTCGGTGGGGGCAAAGACCGTGAAGGGACCTTCGGCGCGCAGGGCATCAACCAGGCCGGCGGCTTCAAGGCCGGCCAGCAGGGTCTTGTAGTTGCCCGCGGCCACCAGTACGTCTACCACATCGCCGGCGGCTTCAGCGTCGTTCGTCGCTTCTTCCGCGCCTGCGGTATCCGTCACGGTCTCCGTGCCGGTGATGGTTTCCGTGTCCGTCATGGCGGCGGTTTCGGTCACGGCCGTGGTGCTGGCCACTGCTGCCGCTGCGGGCGTAGCCGTTGCAACCGGCGTGGCTTGCGCGGTCGTGCCCAGCTGATCTTCGGTGGGCAGCTGAATCACATCGCCGACTTCAATGACGTTGCAGTCGGCAATGTCATTGAAAGCGCAGATGTCTTCATAATAGTTGAAATCGCCGTAGACGTCGGCCGCAACCAGCGCCAGGGTGTCGCCGGACTGGATAGTGTAGGTTCCGCCCGGTTGGGCGTCACGGGTCACGGCGGTTGTGGTAGCGGTTGTCGTGCCGGTCGTGGTTGTGGCGGTCGAGGTCGTTGTGCCGGTCACTTCGCTGGTCGCGCTGATAGCGGCGGCGGCAGGCTGTGCTTCCTGGGCGGTGAGGGTCTGGCCGGAATCATCGCGCAGCAGGGCATTTTCTACGCTCAGCGTATATTCGGCCGCGACGTTGGATGCGTTGTACACAATCACGGTATAGTCAGACATGCCCGAAGCGGTGAAGTTGGCAACGCGCTCATTGGCGGCCGTCTGTACATCAGTGCTGCCCGCAGCAATGGCAACCGCGCTCAAGCGGGCGTCACCGGCCGCGTACTGGAGGAAGCCCTGGGGATCCAATACCCAAAAGTTCAGGCGGCGGCCCAGTTCCTGCTGGTCCTGGGGCTCAAAGGTCATGCGCAGGGTGATGTTGGCGTCGCGCTCGCTGGGCGTCAGGCCAAGATAGTGTTGGGAGTCCTGCTCGGGCAGTTCGCCGGTCAGCTCTTCGGCTTCGATCGGCTGCGGCGCTGTCGCTTCGACAAGGGCGTCGGTCGCTTCTTCTATGGCCGCTTCGTCCACGGCTTCGGTTGCGGCGTTGGCGCTCTCTTCTGTTGCAGCCTCTTCCGCGACGGTTTCTTCGGTTGCGGCTTCATCCGTTGCCGCTTCGTCTGCTGCCGCCTCATCGGCGGTCTCTTCTTCCATGGGCGCGTTGGGATCGCTCACAATGCCGGAAGCGTCCACCAGCGTGCCATTGTCGGTAGAGAGGGTAAAGCCGGCTGCGCTGGGCGAATCGTTGAAGACGACAACCATGTACGTGCTGCCGGTTGCGTTGAAGCTGGCGTCCTGCATATTATCCGGGCCCTGGTAGACCGGATCGGAAACGGCCAGATTCACCTCGCGTACATCCCGCCCGGCGGAGACGGCGGATATGCCGGCCGAGTCCAGAATGTAAAAGCCGATGCCGTTGGTATCAGAGCGATCCCATTCAATGCTGATGGTCGTCTGGGCGCCGATGGGTTCGGTTTCCAGGCCCAGCCAAATTTTTGGGTATTCGCCGTTGGCTGCGCCATCGATGGAGCCGGTGACGGTCTTGGCGCGCACTTCCTGGGCGGCCGGAGCGGCCAGAACCAGGGCGCTGCTCAAACTAAAGAGCAGCGTGAAGATGAGCAACGCAGCAAGCGTGCGCTGTAATTTTGTTTGTGACATAACAATTTCCTCCAAATATTTTTGAAAATTCGACATTATAAACTGGGCTGAAGCGGTGATATTAATTCAGCATATTCTCAATTACTGCTTCTATTCTAACTCAATTAGGTCGCCTTCTGTTCCCGTAATGCTCCTCTGTTCAGTTGCCAGAGAGAGCGCAGGTTCCCTTCTAACAACCCTATGAAATATCATGCAACTTCCATAATAAGCGCGCGGGGGAGGCAACTGAACATAATTGCGGGCCCTCTGACGAGTGCACAATTGGCCTATTATACTGCTGATCGAAATGCCCGGCCAAATTTTTCGGTTCAGGCGGAGTTTTCCACGCGCCTGTTTCCTCGCATCTGTTCCCATGCCTTTGTCCCGCACATCCTCATGCATTTGTAACGTATGCCGCGGCAAAAAGTTTCCGCCCGCCCGGGTTACGGTCTCGGCGTGGGCGTTGACACGATATGGGGCGCGGCCGTAGGCGGAACAATGTGGAGACCGCGCAGGAAGTATTCGTCATAATTGTAGTCGCGACGAACGATACGCAGCTTGAAGTCGTATTGGCCTGCCGACAGTAAACTCAGGTCCAACCGGGCCAGGAGGTTGTTGAATACCTGGGTCTCGCCATTGGCCAGATACGCCCATGCTTCAGCGCTGCTGGGCGACCAATAAAGTTCCCAGCGCAGGAAGTTCGGATCCAACACCGTTCCCTGAAACGCGACCGTCCCGCCGACAGTCTGGCCGGGACGCGGCGCAGAAAATCCGTTTGACTGAGGTTGGGCAGCGTTGTCCTTTTCCCCATTGGCGATCCGCAATCCGCGTACAAAGTATTCGTCATAATTGGCGTCGCGATAGACGTTGCGCAGGCGCAGATCGTAGAGCCCATCGGGCAGGGTGCGGGTGTTGAGCAGGTAGATGGTCTCCTGCCAGTATTGGCTTTCGCCGCCGTCCAGATAGGACCATTGTTCCATCCCCTCGGGCGATATCGCCAGTTCGTAGCGCGCAAACGGCGTTCCGGGATAGCCGAAGACGCTGGCAACTACCGGCGTGTAGCCGCGGATAACCTGGCGGTTGACCGGTGCAAAAATGCCCTGCTGCTGGGATGACCGCATCTGGACGACCGCCGTAGGCGTCGGAAGAGGGGTCAGCGTGGGGGCCGGGAGGACATAGACGCGGGTGCCCGCGACATTAAAATAGGGCGTGGCCGTGGGCGGATAGCTGTTGCGGATATGCAGGCGACGCAGGAACGCTTCGTCATAATTGCCGCCGTTTTGCACCGCGCGCACGCGGATATCGTATGCGCCGTCTTCGTATTGGGTGGAATCCAGCGTGCTGATCACCCCGTCGCGGATCACCCGGTAGCCGCTGGCCACCCAGCGCCAATCTTCGCTGCCGGCCGGCGCAATGTGAACGTCGTAATGATCGAAGTTCTGAATCAGCGGCGTGCCGATGATTTGGACAAAGCCCGCGGCTGCATCGCCGGATTTGGGGTGAATAATTTCGTTGACCACCCGGCGATCGGGCGTGGCCGTTATCTCCGGCTCCGGCTCCGGCGGCGGACTGCTTTCCTGCGCGTGGAGGATGACGTCTCTGGGATTGCCCTGGAGCGCCAATCCGCCGGCCAGCGCGGCCAATGCACACAAGCCCAGCAGCAGCCGTTTCCAACCGATTTGGTTAATGAAGGAAAATGAATCATTCATGCGCTTTACGCTACGCTATCCGCCCCGAAAGACCAAATGGTGGCAGGGGGCCGTACCTGCCGCGCCCTGATAATGCTCCACTGCAATGCTGGGGCTGATGGGGTTGCCGGCCCCATCCAAAACCAGCACCTGAATAATTTGCGGCGTCTGGTTAACCAGCAGGAAGTCAAACATGCCCGCATCGGTTGCGCCCGCCTTGCTCACTGCTTCAAAGACGTTGCCCCATTCGTCCCGAGCCTGGACGCGGACGCCTGCTACCGGCGCTCCGTCCAGGTTGAGGATACGACCCATAATGTATTGACCAGGACAGTTGGCGTCATGCCAGACCGGCTGACTCAGGGCATAAGAGCCGGGCGCGCCGCTGAACGCCGGGCTCGGCGTGGACGCTTCAGTTGCCGCGGTTGCGTCGGCGCCGGGCGTCTCCGCTACATCCGCCACGCCGGCCGCGGCCATATCCACGACGAGTCGCACGCCCCGCTCTGCCAGGGAGGGGCTGTTGCGGATGAATTCGCCCACCCTGGCGTCAAGCTCGCTGCAAGGGCCCAGGTTCATTTGTGAGCCGTACTGCAAGGCCCAGGCCAAAGCCGAGCCTTGCTCTTCCGCCAACGAGCCGGGCCCGCTTGTAGGCCGCTGGGGGCTATTGGTTGCGTCCGTTTCCGGGCTGTTATCCGCTTCGCCTTCCGGGTTATTTTCCGTGCGGGCCAAATTGCCGGGCGGTCGCAGAAGCGTGCGGGCCAGGGCGTTATCCAGCGTGCAGAAGCCGGCCCGGCGTTGCCCGTTGCTGTCCTCGCTGTAGACCGGCGCGGCAGGAAGGTCCACAACGCTGTCGCCCAGCGGGCCCTGCTCGCCCATGGCTTCGAGCCAGCTGCGGCTAAACCACTCACCGCCTTCCCGACAGCGCACGCCGGGCGGACACTCGTCGCGTTGCTCTACATCCGGCGGCGGCGTAAATTGCCAGGCTTCATCATCCGTCTGCACGTCCAGCCGGGCCAGCAGCGCTGGATCGGCCAGAACGCCTTCCATGAAGGCGCTCCAGATGGGGGCCGCGCCGGTTACGCCGCTGGCGTTGCGCATGGGGCGGCCATCGCTGTTGCCCGCCCAGACGCCCGTTACCAGATGGCGGGTGTAGCCTACCGTCCAGTTGTCCCGCCAGTCGGTTGTCGTGCCCGTCTTCACCGCGGCCGGCCGGCTGATGCGCAGGATGCTGTTTTCGCCGAATGCGGGGATGCGCGCCACGTTGTCGCTGAGAATATCGGTGATCTGGAAAGCCGCTGTCGGCGATACGACCGACTGGGGGGCGACCCTTGCGTACGGAACTTGTTGCCCCAGGTTGTCGGCGATAAGACGTATGGGCGTTGCGTCGCGGTAGACGCCGCCGGCGGCCAGGGTGCGATAGGCTGAAGTCAATTCCAGCAGCGTGACTTCGCCGCCGCCCAGGGTAAGGCTCAAGCCGTACCATGTGGGGCCGCGGTTGAGGCTGACCAAGCCCATGGCCTGGGCCTGGGTCAGCATGGACTCCACAGAGAAGGCGTCCAGCAATTTGACGGCGGGGACGTTGTAGCTGTTGGCCAGGGCCGTGCGCACGCTCACAGGGCCGTGGAAGATGCGGTCGTAATTTTGCGGACGATAGATGTCGTCCGCCGCACCCGTTTCGGCCACGCGGTAGCGCACCGGCGTATCCCAAATGACGCTGGCCGGACTGATGCGGTTTTGGTCCAGCGCCGCGGCATAGAGGATGGGCTTGATCGCACTGCCGGGCTGGCGCGGGCTTACGGCGACGTTCACCTGACCGGCAATGGCCTGATTGTTGAAGTCCGCGCTGCCCACCATGACCAGAATCTCGCCGCTTGCGGGCGCCATGGCGACCAGCGCCGCGTTGGAGAGATCGTACTGGGGCTGAAGCTCCGTAACTTTTGTCGCCACAATCTCCTGGGCCAGGTCCTGCAGGGCGATGTCCAGGGTGGTGTAAATGCTCCAGCCGGATCGGCGGGTAAAGCCGTCGCCGTATTGGGCGTCCAGGGTCTCAATGACGTACTGGACAAAATGGGGCGCGCGCTCAACCTTGATCCCGGCGTCGCCCGCCGGCGTGATCTCCTGGGCAAACGCCGCGTCGGCTTCCTCTATGCTCAGATAGCCGTGGCGGACCATGAGGTCCAGCACCAGGCGCTGGCGCGTGCGGGCGGCTTCAAAATGGGTGTAGGGATTCAGGTTTGCCGGCTGTTGGGGAATGCCGGCCATGAGCGTGGCTTCGGCCAGAGTCAGCTCGGCCGCGGACTTGCCGAAATAGGCCTGAGCCGCGGCCTCGGGGCCATAGGTAAGCTGGCCGTAATTAAGCAGGTTCAGGTACATCTCCAGCAGTTCATTTTTGCTGTACAGGCGCGTCAATTCCTGGGCCAGCGCCGCTTCCCGGGCCTTGCGGTCGAAAGATTGGTCAAAGCGATCGTCGGGCGGCAGAAAGAGATTGCGCGCCAACTGCATGGTGATGGTGCTGGCGCCGGAGACCACATCGCCTTCCTGGGCGTTTTGGAGCAGAGCGCCCGCGATCCGCCGCGGATCGATGCCGGGATTGCGGAAAAAAGATGAGTCTTCCGTGGCGATGGTTGCGTCAATGAGGTAGGGGGATATGCGTTCCAGCGGAACCCACGTGCGCCGTCCCTCATCCCAAAGCTCGGCCAATAACGTTCCGTTGCGGTCATAGATGCGCGTTGTCTGAAAAAGGCGCGGCTCGGGTCCCGGCTGATAGCGGCGCAAGTAATTTTCTACCGCATACATGGGTTCGGCTGCCGCGCGCTCGCCCAGGCTATTGCTGAGAAGCGCCTGCTGCGCCGCGCTTTGGCCGGCAACGCCGATGGTTACGACTCGCTGGGGGGTGCATGCGGTCAGAAACAGGACCAGCGCCAGACCGAGGGGAAAGGTCGTCCGACCGCGCAATAAGGGGATACGGGTAAATTTCACAGTTGCTCTATCTTCTGCTCTGTCTTATTTTGTCCGGACAGCGTAAGGTCTAACCGGATCTCTCATCTCGAGGGTCGCTGGATGTATGAGGCGTACGTTATGCCGGCTGCCGAGTAGAATTACGGATTGGGGTTACTCATTCGGCAACCGGCTGAATTCCGGAAGAGCCCACACCCATTCAGACGTATAAGCAGGTTATTTGGTTTCACCCAATGTTGCGGCAATCCGCGCGCTTTGCATTAACTCGGGTCGTTGCAGAAAGATGAGCGTCCTGGCGAGAGCGTTTCCCTGCGGCGGCCCATGGCGCGAATAACAAAGAGCCAATCGCCTGAATGCTGCGATTGGCTCTCGGATATAGTATCATCTTTGACGCTGAGCAGATGCATCAGCAGGTCGGAAGTTAAGGAGGCGACGGCCGGATTCGAACCGGCGATGAGGGTTTTGCAGACCCCTGCCTTACCACTTGGCCACGTCGCCTGAATTCGGACATGGTAGCAGCGGGGCGGCGGAATGTCAAATTATAGGCCGTTTTTTTATACGTATTACCCCAACACGGAAGGCCTTTATGGCGCCTGAGCAGAAGACTGTCAGAGATCAAATTTATTATTGTGACCATTGCGGCATCAGCTTTCTCTGGTCGCAGGAAGAGCAGCGGCAGGACCATGTCAAGCCCCGCCTTTGCCCCGGTTGTCGCTATTCCCTGCCGGCGCCGGAGCGCACGCGGGGGCTTGTGAAGTGGTATAACCGGCGTAAGCGTTACGGCTTTATTACGCGTGATGAAGGAGACGCTCTCTTCGTACATGGATCGGCGTTGCAGGATGCGCGCCATTTAGAGCCGGGCGATCTGGTTGAGTTTGCTGTAGGCCAGGACGACAAAGGCGCGCATGCCGAGGCAGTGAGCGTGCTTCAGCGTGCACCGGGAGAGGGAGAAGCGTGAATTTGCCCTTGTTCGGTCCGCCTGGCCGAGCGAGCCGAAAGCGTACTGAAGAGATCATCATAGCGCCGGGCAACGGTTTGCCAGTCGAAGCGGGTTGTCACGTGGGTGCGGAGTGAGGCGGGCGCGCGGCGGGGCATGAGCAGGCGCTGCCGGGCCAGGGCGAACAGCTCGTCTTCATCCGCGTAGAGGCAGGCCGGGTGCAGCGTCGGCGGAATCAACTCGGGATAGCTGAGGCGGTTGGGCAAGAGCGGAAGGGCGCCCCCGGCAATTGCCTCCAGAACGCTCACGCCGAAAAATTCGTGATCGGCGGCGCTGATGACCAGGTCAGCCCGGCGCAGGAGCGCGACGTACTCCTCACGTCGCGCCAGATAGCCCCAGTGGTCGATGGCGCCGGCCAGGCGCCTGCGGGCCTGCTCAAACTCTTTGGGTACGTTACGAAAATTTTCACCGGCCACGGCCAGGCGGAAGGACATTCCTTCGGCTTGCAGACGATAGAGCAGGTTGAAAAACTTTTCGGGCCGCTTGTCGTATTCCCACCGCTGGTTCCACAGAATAAGGGGCGCCGTCTTTTCCCGCGGCGGTGCAGCGTTATCAGCGTCTGTCTTGTAATCGGCGATGGCCTTTGCGTTGATCCCCACCGGCAGCACCCGGCTCTTATCCGCCGCTTGATTGATCAACCCAAGCTGGTTGTAGTCGGGAAAGTGCTTGAGCAGGCGCGGTAATTCGTCGAACCAGCTTTCCCGGTGATAGCGGCTGTTAAACAGGATGACGTCGGCGCAAAGCTGGCTGAGCCAGTTGATCATGGCGTAAGTGAAGTCTTGCTTCTCGCCGGGGCGCCACGGGTAGGTAAGCTGGTTTTCGTGCATGTAGAGGACCAGGGGCGTATCCGCCGGCAGCCGCTTGCGCACCAGGCCCAGCCATGCCGGCAGGTTGACCATGTCCGTGGCCAGGACCATATCCGGGCGCTCGCCCGCGGCCAGCCGGGCATTGGCCTGGGCGGCCAGCTCGATTGCGCCGCCCTGCATCCGCCACTTCCAAAAGCGGCCGGCCAGGGTCAATAGCTCGACGCAATGACGGCTGTGGCGGCGGTAGCCTTCCGCCCAGGCCCGATGGCTGCCGGTATGATAAGGCGAAAGCAGCCAAATGGTCTTCTGGGCCGGCGATGGCGGGGGTGATAATGGGGAAGGTAAAGGAACGCTCATGGCGTCATGGTACCATAGATCGGTTTGCAAAGTTGTCTTCCTCTTTGGGCCGTAAATTTTTTGGCCGCCCACAGCGTCTGTGCTAGACTGCACGGTGGTTTGTAACGAGGGCTCCCTCTGCGGCGCCCTCGTTGTTTTCTGCTCCCAGGACGGTCCTGGGGGCGTCTCCATGGAAAGCAAAAGGAGTTTTCAGTGAGTGAGCAAGGTAAAGCAGTCCACGAGTATGAGCTGGTCTACATCATCCAGCCCGAAATAAGTGAGGATGACCTCGCCGGCCTGAACCTGCGCGTCACCAACCTCATCGCCGCGCAGAGCGGTACGGTGACGGGAAGTGAGCTGTGGGGCAAGCGAGCGCTCGCCTATCCGATTCAGAATAAGTTTGAGGGTCACTACGTCTTGCAGCGCTTCCAGATGGATCCGGCCGGCACGGGGGAGTTGGAGCGCTTGCTCCGCTTCTCGGAAGATGTGCTGCGCTATCTGGTCATTCGTACCGACGAATAGCCTGCACAGTTTGAGCATGCAGCTTAAGAATCCGGATCGATTCTCAAGCCAATTTCGGGTCTGTAAGATTTGATGGGAGCGTCTTCGCCCCGCAATCGAGCAGAGAAATCCCAATTTCTGTTTGAATAGTTATCTGAATAAACAGTGATCTGAATAGCGATCTGAATAAGGAGTAAGCATGAGCGAGCAAGTAAATCCTACCGGCGAGGAAATCGAAGAGACCGTCGTTGAGGTTGAAGAAGTTAGTGAAAACGAAGCCCCCGGGAAAGGCGCGCCAAAGACCGCGGCAAAAGGGAGGGGCGCCAACTATGGTGACGACGATGAAGACGAATATGATTTCAGCGAATACGATGAATACGAGGCGGATGATGACTTTAACGTCCGTGAGGTAGACGGCCCGGCCCTGTATGCGCCCCGCCAGAAGCGCGGTCGCAATCAGCGCATCGGCAATGACGTCAAGCTTGAGGATATCAACTACAAGCGCGTTGCGATCCTGACCCGCTTCCTGGATCCCCGGGGACGGATTCTTTCCCGGCGTAAGACTCGGGTCAGCGCCAAGATTCAGCGCCGCGCGGCCAAGGAGATCAAGCGGGCCCGGCATCTGGCCCTGCTGCCCTACACGGCCGATCAAACCCGCATTACGCGCAAGCGCAGCAGGTAGGCCGCACTATGGCCAAAAAGAAGCATAAGCGAGAAGAGGAAAAACTTGTCCGCGAGGAGACGCGCAAGGAAGCGCGTCTACGCGCGAAAGACAGGGAGCGCAACCGGAAGCTCTTCCTGGGCGTGGGCGTAACGCTGGCGCTGGCGACTGTAATCGTGCTGGCGGGACTGATTGCCGAATTCCTGATCAAGCCCAATCGCGCTGCGATCAGGGTCGGCGATACCGAGGTTGTGACCAGAGACTTCCAGAAACGGGCGCGCTTTGAGGAAAATCAACTGCTGAATCAGCTGATTCAGTATCAACAGTTAGAGACTCAGTTTGGCGGTCAGGGCATCTTTACCACCCAAATCAATCAGCTTCAGGCAACTCTTTCCAGCCCCTTTGCGCTGGGCGCCGATGTGTTGGATAAGCTGATTGAGCAAGAGGTGATCGCCCAGGCCGCGGCCGAACAGGGCGTTGAGGTAACCGACGCCGAGATCGATGAAGCCCTGCGGGAGGAAGTTGCCGCATCGGAGGGTGCGGTGACGGAAGTCCAGGCTACCGCCACCGCGGAAGCCGCAACGGAAGCTACTGCGACCGCGGCGCTGTGGACGCCTACGCCCACCGCTACGCCCGATCCCAGTGCGGTCATCAGCGATACTGCCGCCATCACCGATGTCGTCGAGCTGCCCACGCCCGCGCCCCAGCCTACCCGACCGCTGCTGGACGCGACCCTCTATACGGAAGGTCTTACGGCGCTGGAGACGAATCTGGACCAAGTCGCGGGGATGAGCGTAGATGATTATCGGGAGATCGTCGGGGCTCGTCTCCTGCGCGACAAAATGGAAGAGATCGTCGCGTCCGAGGAAGTGACCCCCACCGAGGAACAGGTCCATGCCCGCCATATTCTGGTGCGCATTATCGAGCCGCCGGCGGAAACGCTCATCGAGCCCGTCACGGGGGCGCTGACAGAGACGGTTACGGGATTGATTACAGAGACGATTGCGCCGACTATAACGGAACTTCTCTCCGTGACGGAACCTCTCTCTGATACGGAAGTTCTTTCCGCGACAGAGGCCGTTTCGGCTACGGAAGCCATTTCCGCAACCGAGGCCATTACGGATGCCCAGACGCCTGCCTCGATGCCTTCCGCGGCTGAACCGGAGGCACGGGATAGCGCCGCTGCCAAGGCGTTGGCCGAAGAGTTGCGTCAGCGCATTCTGGACGGCGAGGACTTCGCGGTTCTGGCGGCCGAGTACAGCGATGATACCGGCAGTGCGGCCGAGGGTGGCGATTTGGGCTGGTTTAGCCGGGGGGCAATGGTGGCGCCTTTTGAAGAGGCTGCCTTCAGCCTGGAGCCGGGCGAAATCAGCGAGCCGATTGAAACCCAGTTCGGTTGGCACATCATCCAGGTCATCGAAAAGGATGACGCTCGTCCCAAGGATGAAAATACGCTCCAGCAGGAGTCGGCCATTGCGTTTGATGGGTGGCTTCAGGCTCGCATTGCCGAGACTGACATCCAGCGGCCGGATAACCTAACCGCTCTGCTGCCCAGCGATATTGGTCGAGGTCTGCTGAACCAGCCGGTCAACCCGATTTTACCCACGCCTATCCAGTAAATTACGGAGCAGGTCGGCCGGATGTGAAATCCGGGCCGTTACATAAAATCACATAAAAAGAGGGGGATGCTTCACCGGAAGCATCCCCCTCTTTTTGATTGACGTCAATCTATTCCTCGAACTATTCTTCGGCAATCAGCCACAATACCTGATAAGGCTCCAGATAGACGCGCTCTTCGTGCAAAATAAAGGGGCGGTCGCTAATGAGATCGTGAAAGTGGTAGGCCAGGCCGTAGAGGCGCAATTCGTTGGTGGTAACGCGTTGGCCCTGCTCCGAAAAGTTGACGATGACGAGAATGCGCTGGGCGTTACTTTCCATATCATTGCTGCGTACATAGGCGAAAACCGCGTCGGAGCCCACGTCCACGACGCGCATGTCGCTGCCGCCGAAGCCGGGCGTGCCCTTGCGCAGCATAATGAGGCGCTGCAGGGCCTGGTAGATGCGCCCCTCCACCGTTTCGGCAGCATGGCGGCGGGCTATCTTCTCCCAGTCCGTGGCCGGACGATGGACCCAGCGACTGTCATCGGCCTTGGCCGGGTCGCGCCGATAGCTGTAGTCGTTGAGCGTGCCCACTTCGTCGCCCAGATACAAAAGCGGGATGCCGCCAATGCTGAGGATGACCGCGTGAAGCAGGAGAATGCGCCGCACGGCCAGTTCCACTTCCGCCGCGTTATTCTCTTGCAACCCCCGCTCCAGCCCTGCCAGAGACGCCAGCGTGCCCGAGATGCGGGCGTCGCCGGTGCGGGGATTCTCCTGAAAGGGGACGCCCCGGGCAAAGCTGCCGTCAAAGCGGCCGGTGTAATAGGCATTCAGAAAGCGGCGGTGATCGTACCCGTTGATACCCAGCGCGCCGGCATCGCCGTCGTCAAAGGTCCAGCCGATGTCATCGTGGACGCGGACGTAATTGATCCATGCACAGCCAGGAGGAATCTGGAAGCGATAGCTCATGGACTGGCGCAGAAGGCGCACCTCCCGGGTGGCCAGGCTGTTCCACAGCAGGGCCATGAGCAGGGGATTGTAGGAAAGTTGGCATTCGTCCAGGCTGATGTAACGATTTACCTCATCAGGATGGACGATAGCCTCAGACTTGAAGAGCAGCGAAGGTGCAGCAATGCGCACTAAGGCGTTAAAGGCCTGGATCAGGAGATGGGCCTCGGGCAGACTTTCTGATGTCGTGCCCATGCGCTTCCAGGTAAAGGCCAGCGCATCCAGACGCAACACCTCCGTCCCCATGTTGGCCAGGAAAAGCATCTCGCCCGCCATTTCGCGGAAAACGTTGGGGTTGCGATAGTTTAAGTCCCACTGGAACGAGTTGAAGGTGGTCCAGACCCAGCGGTCAATCTCCGGCTTATAGGTAAATGAACCGGGATGCTGATCCGGGAATATTTCGCGCAGGGATTGGTCGAATTGGTCGGGAATGGTCCGGTCCGGGAAGAAAAAATAGTATTCTTCGTAATCCGGATCGCCCGTTTTGGCGGCCTCGGCCCAGCGGTGATCGTCGGCGGTGTGGTTGAAAATAAAGTCCAGCGCCAGGCTGATGCCCGCGTCGCGCAGGTCCGCAGTCAGCGCGCTCAGGTCTTCCATGGAGCCCAGTTCGGCGCTTACTTCCCGGTAGTCGCTCACGGCGTAGCCGCCGTCATTGTCGCCCGGCGGCGAGCGGAAGAGGGGCATGAGGTGCAGATAGGTGACGCCCAGCTCCTGGAAATAGGGGATTTTGGCCCGCACGCCCTGTAAATCTCCGGCAAAGAGGTCTACGTAGCAGACCGCCCCCATCATTTCCGACGCGAGATACCAGGCGGGATCGGCTTCGCGTGCTGCGTCCAGTTGTTTGAGGTCCGCCGGCCGATCCAGCCAGGATTGGGCGGCCAAAGCGAGTACGCGCTCCAGGTGATAGAAGAAATCGTAGCGCTCCCCGTGAAGCGTGACCAGCAGGCGAAAGAGGCGGGGGAAGTGCTCCGCCAGCCGCCGCCGGAAATCGACCCACGCGGGACTTGCCGTTTCTGCGGCAAATTCCGCCTCCAGGCGCGGCAGCAGGCGCGCCAGTGAACGTCGGGCCTCCAGATCAATTTTTTGTACATCAATTGCGGGCATATGAGGTCCTTAGCATAGATGGGTGGTTACTGTATAGCCTCCGGGAAGCTTCTCTCTGGGAACGGCGTATTCCCCGCAGACCTTCCGGAGGAACCTGTATGGTTACAATGGGCGGGATTCAACCGGATTGCATAAGGTCGCGGGGCGCGTGACAGGTGAATAGTTGATGCGTGACGTACTCCGTTAGCGATCACGCCTCGTCCTTGCGTGCCAGCAGAATCAACCGCTCGCTCCCGCTGTGATAGGGATCGCCGTCAAAGTCGCCCAGGATCGCCTCAACGGTGAAGCCCGCGGCGCGGAGCATCAGCTCGGCCTCGTTGGGCCAGAGGAAGCGTAGGATGAAGGGGCAAAGCGTGCGGCGACTCGTTCCGTCGGGCAGGAATTCTTCGTAGATGAAGAGCGTTTCCAGCGTTTGAGCCGCCCAATCGACCGTGCGCACGCTCCACTTGATAACGTCTGCGCTGGTTGATGCGCTGGTCCAGCGGTCGGCCAGTTCCTGTACGCCGTTCATTTCCGTGAGGCGGGCTACATCCGGGTTGAAGAAATCCAGCATGAGCAGACCGCCAGCCGCCAGATGGCGATGAACGTTCTGCAGCGTCTGGAGTTGCTCCCCCGGATCGGTCACGTGCATGAACGTGTTGCTGGTGGAGAAGGCGAAACGGAAGGTTCGCCCTTTCAAATCGGCCGTACGGAAATCGTCCTCGATCAGGGTGACCCGCTCGCGCCACGGCCGGCCGGCCAGCTTTTGCCGGGCCAGGGCCATGAGGTCCGGACTGACGTCCAGGCCGGTAACCTGGTGTCCCTGCTGGGCCAGGGGCAAGAGGACCCGGCCCGAGCCGCTGCCTAATTCCAGAATGGGGCCGCCCTCCTGCCGGGCCAGGGCCGCGATAAACGGGATATCGCGATCGTAGTCGCGATAATCATCGTCGTAAAAGCGCGCAATACGCGCAAGAGAGCTGGCGGTCATAGGACAGGCTCGCGGTCGGGTGCAGGGTGATTGGCGACAATGCGTTGGCGACGGCGGCATGACTTTACGGTCGCTCGCGGCGTAAGGCCCAAATCGTTCGGATGCCAGGCGCTTTACGCCGACGCACCTGAATCATAACGAATGATAATCCGTTCGCCAAAGCGCAATTTTGTTGGTGCGATCATATGAGCTATACTTATGCATTGTGACACAGAGCCGACCTACATGGCCCTCAGGCCCCAGGTCGGCCATTGCTTTGTGGGCGCGAAGCGATTTTTTCTCCGCCGAACGGCGGTTTTGCATCTGTTCCATAACTGTCCAATTCGTGTGCTGATGTTTTCGTGTGAGCGCGGAAACCAATCCCTTTTTCCTATCGTTTAGGGTGTGTCGTCCTACGCATCAATCGAGTTTGCCATTGCTGCCGGCTTGCTGTTGGACAGATCTACGTTTTGTGTTTTGAAGAGAGAGTTGAGTCGTATGACAAACGAGAGAAGCAAGGTCTACCTTACCGCAGAAGGTCTGGCCAAAGTCAAGGAAGAGCTTGAGTATTTGACCGGCACGCGCCGGAGAGAGATTGCCCAGATGATCGCCGAAGCCAAAGCGGAAGGCGACATCAGCGAGAATGCGGGCTATGATGAGGCCAAGACCGCGCAGGGTTTTCTGGAAGGCCGCATCCGCGAGCTGGAAAATGTGCTCAAGCATGCCGAGGTTATCCAGGAAAGCAACGGTCCGGCTAACCGGGTTGATTTGGGCCGTACGGTGATCATCCGCGAGTCCGGTACGGAGTATGACGAGACGTATACTATCGTCGGCTCCATGGAAGCTGACCCCACTAATGGCCGCATCAGCAACGAGAGCCCCATGGGCAAGGCGCTGCTGGGTAAAAAGACCGGCGATGAAGCAATTGTGGCCTCACCCGCAGGCAATATCACCTTTGAAGTCATTCAAATAGAATAATCCTCCGCTGGCAGCGCGGGCGGATTTGCGCGGGAGATGGAAGGGTCTCCGCGCCCATCGGCTCCGCCTGCGCTGTCCGCGGCCTATTGACGTAAGGAAGCGGTTGTGACGGATTTGATGCAGGAGCTTTTCGCCCCGGAGAATCTGGGCGATCAGGAGCGGGCGCGACTGGCCAATTTGGAAGCTTTGCGCGCCGCGGATGTGGCGACGTATCCGGCCCGGGTAAAGCGCACCCATACCATCGCCCAGGCCCGGGCGCTCTACGAACAGGGCGATGCCGGCGTTGAACCGGTGACGGTTACGGGGCGACTCAAGCGGATTCGCGTCATGGGCAAGATGAGCTTTGCCGACCTGGAAGACGGCAGCGGTCAGATCCAGCTCGTGGTCAAGCGTGATAATCTGCCCGAGGGTTGGTACAACAACATTTGGAAGAAGCTCATCGATTTGGGC
This sequence comes from Caldilineaceae bacterium, assembly GCA_020433455.1. Classification (GTDB taxonomy): domain Bacteria; phylum Chloroflexota; class Anaerolineae; order Caldilineales; family Caldilineaceae; genus JAGRCP01. Next base: position 72,091 of record JAGRCP010000008.1, read on the forward strand.
GACTTCATCGGCGCGACGGGGCCGCTCATCGCCACCAAAACCGGCGAACTAAGCGTTGACGTGGTTGAGATCCAGTTTCTGGCCAAGGCGCTCAAGCCCATGCCCGACAAGTGGCACGGCGTTAAGGATGCCGAGACCCGCTACCGCCGGCGTTACGTGGACCTGCTGGCCAATCCGCCCGTACGCGATATCTTTCGCACCCGGGCCGCGGTTTTACGCGCATTGCGGGAGTATCTGGACGGCGAAGGGTTTTTAGAGGTAGAGACGCCTATTCTCCAGCCCATTTACGGCGGTGCGGCGGCCCGGCCCTTCGTCACCCATCACAACCAATTGCATCAGGATCTCTACCTGCGCATCAGCTTTGAGCTGTACCTCAAGCGGCTGCTGGTGGGCGGGTATGACCGGGTTTACGAAATCGGGCGCGATTTTCGCAACGAAGGCGTTAGCTTTAAGCACAATCCCGAGTTTACGCAGCTGGAATTTTACGAAGCCTACGCCGACTATTATGACGTCATGCGCCGTACCGAAGAGATGATCGCCCACGTGGCGCGTCAGGTAACGGGCGGCACGGTGATTGAGTGGCAGGGTCACGTCATCGATCTCACACCGCCCTGGACGCGCCTGCCTCTGCGTCAGGCCATCCTCGATGCCACGGGCATCGACTATGAAGCATACCCTGACGCGGCTTCCCTGGCCGACGCCATGCGCGCCATCGGGCATGAGCCTTCCGCGGACAGCAATTGGGGCAAGCTGGTGGACAGCCTCATGGCGAAGCACGTAGAGCCGAATCTGATTCAGCCCACCTTCCTCATCGACTATCCCCGGGATGTGAGCCCCCTGGCCAAGGCATCGGACGAAGACCCCCGTCAGGTGGAGCGCTTTGAGGGCTTCATGGCGGGAATGGAAGTCTGCAACGCATTCAGCGAGCTGAATGATCCCATCGATCAGCTTCAGCGTTTTATTGACGAGAACTACCGGGCTGCGCACGGCGATGATGAGGCCCACCCCGTTGATGTGGACTACATTGAGGCGCTCAGCTATGGGATGCCGCCTGCGGGCGGTTTCGGCATGGGCGTTGATCGCCTGACCATGCTCTTTACGGATCGGGAGACGATCCGCGAGGTTCTGCTCTTTCCTCACCTGCGCTCTTCAGACAGTAAGGCTGAGGTTGCGGCGGAAGCCGAAGTTGATGAGGCTGATTAGCGTAGGCTTTGCACAATTATGGTCGGTTTCGAGAAAAAACTGCGAAAAATGAATGACATGACAGCGCTTGATTCTGAACGTCATCCACCAATATCCGCTGTAGATTACTTGAGTCGGCCTGAAATCGACTGAACCATCGGCAAAACCGGCGCGATTGCGGCTGTTTTGCTGGCCCCGATCGAATTCACCGAGTGAATTGCCAATTTGGACGCCAATTTCGCTGTTCCTTGGGCAGATTCGCCACATCAATTCGAATTCAGCCATTCATTTTTGACGATTTTTGGACGGATCAGCCTCCAGTTGCACAAAAGTTACGTTAACGGTGTATGTCGCCATGTTGGGTGATGGCTTGGCCGCAACCTTCTACGGAATTATGGATGAGGAATTGTTGCAAAGTACTTTCGTGGTTTCCGAAGGTGTTGAATATGAGGACAATGCATTCGCCTGTAGTCAATTTCTTCGGAGTGGTTCGTGCTTGAGGTTTCACTCAAGCAGCATAGCAAATAAAAAAGAGCAGCCATTTGGCTGCCCTTTTTGGTCGGGGAGAGAGGATTTGAACCTCCGACCTCTTCGACCCGAACGAAGCGCGCTACCGAGCTGCGCTACTCCCCGAGACCGTCGAGTAGTATAGCGTGTAGAGAAAAAAAAGTAAAATTTACTGTACAATGCGGATGCGTTCCCGATTGGAGATACTTCCCTCTGAGACAGCATAATTTGAATGGGGCGACTTTGGCCGCCGGCCCGATTAAATGCATTGAATTCACGAATCTGCTTTGCAGCCGATTTTGTAACTATGCTATAATCGCGTCCAGCATTCGATTTTATGAAGCCTCTAAACGCTGTCCGACAGAGTACGCTTTTCCCCGGATGGCGCTGTCAGGAGAAACGGTATGATAGAAGTTACTATTGACAGCATACGCGTAAGTCTCATGTCTCAGCATCGCATTGTCGTCCTGAAGGAGATAGAAGGCGAGCGCTTTCTTCCCATCTGGATCGGCCCTTTTGAAGCCGATGCTATCACGCTTCAGCTACAGGGGATGGAGGCGCCGCGCCCCCTCACCCACGACCTCCTCAAGTCCGTGCTGGAGCGGTTGGGCGGCGAAGTGCGCCACATCCTGATCAACGGGTTGGAGAAGAATACCTATTACGCCCGGATCGTTCTGAACGTAGACGGTGATACGGTGGAAATCGACAGCCGGCCCAGCGATGCGATTGCTTTGGCCGTGCGCGCCGGTGCGCCGGTTTACGTTGCGGAAGACGTTATGGATCAGGCGGGCATGCAGCCGGAAGAAGAAGTCGATTTGAACGATGAGGAGAGCGACTTCGAGCATGTCGAGATGGAGGAGGGCAAGGACCTGGGCGCATTTTCCGATTTCGTCGAAGGACTGGATTTGGATACGCTGCTGGGCAATTAGCCAAAACTAAACAGGAACCAACCGTAATGCAAAGACGGCGGGCCGTGTGCGTAACATGGCGCCGCCGTTTTTTCGCCCCCCGCTCGGCTGGAACGAATTCAGCCCCCGCTATTCTCTCTCACCAACTTTTTCGCACCATGCCGGATTCGACATACCGATTGACTTATGAGCGATTATCAAGATACCCCTTTGAAAACGACGCCGGCCAATATTGAGGCCGAGCGGGCCGTGCTCGGTTCGCTGCTCATCGACCCTGATGCGGTGATCAAAATCGCCAATTTTGTGCGCCCCAGCGATTTCTTCCGCGAGCGTCATCAACTGCTCTACGATGCCATGCTGACGCTGAATGAGCAGAACGAACCCATCGACTATCTTACCCTCGTCAATCTGATGGAAGAGCGCAATCAGCTCGATGACGTGGGCGGCCCCGCTTACATCACCGAGCTGATCAACAGTACGCCTACTTCCATGCACGTGGATCATTATGCAGGCATCGTGGAGAAGACGGCTGTCCTCCGGCGTCTGATCAACGCGGCGGGGACCATTGCCGAGCTGGCCTACGACGAGAAGAATGAGGTCAGCGAAGTCGTTGATCGGGCCGAGCAGATCATTTTCGGCGTCACCGAAAGTCGCATCCACCGGGATTTGACGCCTATCCGGGCCATCATGACCAATGTAGTGGATCGCATCGACTTCTTGGCCCGCAATCAGGACACGCTTATGGGCGTGCCCACGGGCTTTACCCTGATTGACCGCATGTTGGGCGGTTTTCAGAAGAGCGATTTGATTATCCTGGCGGGACGGCCCGGCATGGGCAAGACCAGCTTTGCGATTTCCGTGGCCCAGAACGCGGCCACTCGCTTCAATGCCCGGGTCGCCGTCTTTAGTTTGGAAATGAGCAACGAGCAGCTTGTCCAGCGCCTGTTGGCCATGGAGACGGCTATCGACAGCCACCGGCTGCGTTTGGGGCAGGTCTACGATGAGGAATGGCCCATGCTGCTGGAAGCGGCGAATAAGCTGGCCGACACTAAAATCTTTATCGACGATACGCCCGCGGCTTCCGTGACCGAAATTCGTACCAAAGCCCGACGCCTCTATGCCGAGCACGGACTGGATATGATCCTCATCGATTATATGCAGCTCATGTCGGGACAGACCGGGCGCAGTGAAAATCGCCAGCAGGAGATCAGCTACATCAGCCGTTCGCTCAAGGGATTGGCCCGGGAACTCAACGTCCCCGTGCTTGCCCTCAGCCAGCTTAGCCGCGCGGTAGAGAGCCGCGCCGACAAGCGCCCCATGCTCAGCGATCTGCGCGAGAGTGGGTCAATTGAGCAGGATGCGGATGTGGTGCTTTTTATCTATCGTGAGGACTACTACATCGAAGATACGGACCGGCAAAATATTGCGGACGTGATCGTGGCCAAACACCGCCACGGCTCCACGGGCACGATCAGCCTCTTCTTCCGCAAGGAGTTAACCCAGTTCCGGGATTTGGAAATCCAGCGCACGGAACTGGAATATTAAAAAAGGCTCTTCGATTGTCTGCGCGGCCGTTCTTTGACGCGTAACAAGTGATGCGTGACGCTGATTGAGCCTGATTTTACGCATGATGGTCCTTATTTTTGGCAATGCGGGCAATAGTGGGTGCTGCGCTGGGCGATGACGATGCGGCGAATGGGCGTGCCGCAGACGGGGCACGGTTCGCCCGTACGGCGGAAAACATTGTGCTCCAGCTGAAAGCCGCCTTGCTCGCCGCCGGGTCGCAGGTAGTTTTGCAGCGCACTGTCGCCCAGGCTGCTGCCCCGCAGCTCGATGGCGCGACCGAGCACCTGCCGCACGCTATCCCGGACGGCCCGAAGCTCGGCTTCATTTAGATCGCCGCCCGGTCGTTGCGGCGCAATTTGCGCCAAAAAGAGCGCTTCATCGGCGTAGATGTTGCCCACGCCCGCCACGATGCTCTGATCCAGCAAGAGCCCCTTGACGGCTGCCCGGCGTCCTGCCAGGCGCTTCCCCAATTCTGCAACTGAAAATTCATCGGCAAAGGGCTCCGGCCCCAGCTTGGCCAGGACCGGTTGCGTATCGGCGACGAGCCAGATACGGCCGAACTTACGCGTGTCGTGAAAGTGGAGCTGCCGGCCGTCATCCAACCCGAACCGTACGTGGGTATGGCGATCCGCTTCGGCGTCTCCGGGCTTGACCTGGAGCTTGCCCGTCATGCGCAAGTGGACGATGAGCGTGTCGCCGCTTTCCATGCCCAGCAACATATATTTGCCCCGGCGATGAAAGCGGGCAAAGCACTGTCCGGTCGCCATGGCGGGGAAGGCGTCAGCATGGGGCGCAGCAATGGTGCGCGGCCAAGTCACCGCGGCCCCTGTGATGGTGCGCCCGCGCAGTTCGGGCTCCAGCTCGCGTACGTAGGTTTCAACTTCCGGCAGTTCCGGCATGGGCAAGATTGTTTTGCGGTAGATTGGCGTGACGGGGACGGTTAGGATGCGGCCGTGCGGGAGCGACTCATGAGCCAGAGCGCAGCAAAGAGTACGGCCAAAGTCAGTGCGACGATCTGCACGTAGCGCAAGGGCGATTGATCCGTGCCGAAAGCGGAATCTTCCTGACCGGGCATCACGCTGACTTCTTTGGCGGCCGCGACTGAGGCGCTTGTCGCGGCAACGCTGCTCTCTTCGCCCATTTGCGGGGCTGTTGTGTCGGCTACGCCGGCCGTTGATTCCTCAGCCATCGATTCATCCGCCGCGGTCAGTTCGGCGGCCGCCGCCGAGTCGGCCTGTCCGGCGGCTATGACGACGGGTTCGGCTGCGGCGGGTTCGGCTGCGCTGGATTCCAGTTGCGCGCGCTCTGCCTCATCTTCTGCCGCGGGGACGGCGGCGGCGAGGACTTCCTCGTCGTTGGTTGCAGCCGGCCCTGCCGCATAAGCGGCGGCGTCTGTCTCCAGGCTCTCTGTGGTGAAAACAGGGGCGTCGCCCAAGAGCGTTTCCGCCGTTTCAGTGCCCTCCTGCATGGAGCGCAGCGCGACAAACGTCGCCGTTCCCTGCGCGGTTTCCGCCTCATCTGACACGGCGCCGGCGTCGGCCGGCTCCTGGGCGCTGCTCTGCTTGGCAACGACTTGCTCTACCGGCTGTGGTGCAGCGGCTATTTCGGCCGACGCGGCAGGCCGTCCATTGGCGATGATGTCGGTTGATGACCCGGGCGTGAAGCTGCCCAAAGCGGCAAGGATGAGGAAAGAGGCGAAGCTGGCCGTGGCAAAATTGCGCATGAGGGGGCTGCCTGCCTGGAAAAAACTCTGAATCGTCGTCCAAACGGACGTCCGTTCGTTTTCCTGATCGTTGCTTGCACGCGTCCCGGACGCGGCGCTTTTGTATACCATGGCGGGCGTCAGCGCGAAGGAGCGGGGCGTTTGCAGTTCCGGCAGCTTGTTCAGCAGCGTAACCGTGAGGCGCAGGGTTTCCAGGCGCCAGGCTACTTCAGCATCCTCCGCCATGGCTGCTTCGACCAGGGCGCGTTCCTGTGGGGTGACGGCGTCGTCCAGATATGCGGACAGCAGTTCTTCGGAAATAGGGGTGGGTTGCGACGAATTCATCATGCCGATTAGCGTTTAATTTCTGGTCAAGACAATTAGTTCCACCTTGGAACGATGGAATAATTATGAAAAGTTCCCAATTTTTTAACTTTATCCGCGTTCTGCGCTTTGAAGCCGACCTGGACCAAAATCAGACGGGTTCATGACGCTTGCACTATGCAGTAGGACGGAATGCGGAGGGCAATAGTTCCGGATTCGCCAACAAGTAGTCGCGTAGCTTGCCCCGGGCGCGGCTGATGCGCGATTTGACGGTGCCCATGGGCACGCCGGTAATCTCGCAAATTTCTTCGTATGCGTAGCCGTGAACGTCACAGAGCAGGATCACAATGCGCTGGTCTTCGGGCAGCGTCGCGATCGCCTGGTCTATCAGCCTGTTCAACTCCATGCGCTCGGCATACTCCCCGGGAGATTCCGCCCGGTCTATGAAGTAGGGCGCATGTTCATCGCTTTCCGCGAGATCGTTCAGGTTATCGGTGTTCTGCCGTTTGCGCGCGCGAAGGGTGTCGTAGCAGGTGTTGGTGACAATGCGCATGAGCCAGCTTTTGAAGCTGCCGCCGCGGAAGGTTTTGAGGGCGCGGAAAGCCTTGATGAAGCTTTCCTGCACCGCATCCGTCGCCTGCTCCTGATTCTGCAACATGCGATAGGCGACGCTATAGGCCAGGCGCTCGTACGTTTCAACCAGACGGTTAAACGCGTTGATGTCATCATGGAGCGCCTGTTGGATAATTGCTTCTTCTTCTGTAGCGTTCAGGGCAGCGTGGCTCACGACAGTTGCTTGAATAAGTGTTTCGGTCTGATATGCAAAAAGAAAGGCCGATCATTTGACGATTTCCCGGCCTGTCGGTATACTCATTTTTACGCTTGCGGGCGGAAACGCCTGCTGATTATACTGGGCCGAAGTGGCGGAATAGGCAGACGCGCACGACTCAAACTCGTGTGGGGAAACCCGTGTGGGTTCGACTCCCACCTTCGGCATTCTGGCACAGGATTCGTCTTGTGCTTTCTTTGTGCCCTTTCTTGCGCCGCCGCCCAGACGGCAGCGTGTTTCGCCCGCCGGTAATTGAAACCAATTGCTGAATCGGTGCGTTATGTAGCAGAATTATAACAGGAACGGGCCCGATACAAAAGCAAATGATGAACTCTATGAAGTCAATTTACCAGCCAAACCAAGCGGATCATGCTCGATCCGCTTGGTTCTTTTCTCCCTCTAGTCCGCAACGAAATCGCAGCCGACGAGTATGGGCCGCGCCTATTCTCTTCCTTTGCTGTGCGCTGATTTTTTTGGCCGGCTGCGGACCGGAGCAAAACAGCGCCGGGAACGGGGACCCCGCCGAGCAGACGCTGGAAATTGCCCGCACATACGCAACATCCGGCGATATCGAGACCGCGCGCCGACAGCTTGGTGAGCTGGACGTGGCGAATGGAAATCAATGGCTGGTGTATGTGGCGGAAAGCGCTGTGGCCGAAAACAGCGATCCCGCCACGACCCAAGCCCTGGTCCAGTTGGCCCATGATTTGGGATTGGAATCGGCCGAGCTGGCCGAATATGCCCGCGGTAATGGGGAACCTGAAGCCGCCGCCGTCGTTCAGGCGAACCAGGCCGTCGATATTACGCCGCCCGCGGCGTTGGTTCCCACAGCGACGGCCATGGAAGAAGCAGCCGTCGCCGGGGTGACGGAAGCAACGGCGGCAGACGCGACGGTAGCAGACGCATCCGCGGCTGAGGCGGTTGCCGCGGATAATACGGATGCGGTGACTGAAACCGCAGCCATCACTGAAACCGCAGCCATCACCGAAACCGCGGCGCTGCCCGAACCCACCCAGTCGCCTACGCCGGCATCCGCGCCTGCCGTCCGCGCCACGCTGAGCATGAACGTGCGTAACGGTCCCGGCGTGGAGTATGGAATCGTCGGCGCTCTGAATGGCGGTGAGGAATTGGTCGTGACGGGCAAAAGCCCCGACGGCGCGTGGTGGCAGGTGGAATTGCCCGACGGCGTTTCCGGGTGGGTATACGGCCAGCTTGTGGAGGCCATCGGCTCCATGGATAGCGTTGCGGTCGCGGCCAATATTCCGCCCGCGCCCCAGCCTACGGCAACCGTGCCGCCTGCCGAGCCTGAACCCGCGACTCCGCCGCCTGCCGAAGCGGAGCCTGCTCCCCCGGCAGCCGATCCCGCGGGTACGCCCCATTTTACGCTTGTCAGCCGGCGCCTCTGGTCCAAAGAGGAAAACGGCGGCTGCAGAGGGCAACACCTTCTGCGCATCATCGTCACCGATGCCAACGGCATCCGCCTGAACGGCGTCGCCTTGCAGGGCATTTACATCGGCGAGGTGCTGGTCACGGGGGATCAGGGCAAGGGCGACGGCGTAATCGAATATGATCTCCACGGGAGCGGGGAAGGATTTTTCGTTCTGCGCAATGATGACGGTCGGGATGTGACCAGCGATCGGGCCGAAGGCTTTACGACTCGCTCATTGGATATTCCCAAGGACCTGCTGATCCAAACTGGTTATTGCAGCGATTCCGCCGATTGCGATGTCTTTTACAGTTCGTTTGGTTGCCAGGGACACCACAGCTACGAAGCCATTTTCCAGCGAAACTATTAATAGTTTCGCGTCTATCTTGCTTGTATATTGGCAAAATCGGCGAACGATTCTACACTATGCTACATAACATGTGCGCATCAGGGAGGAATTTGTGAAAGAAGATTTGATTCGCCAGGCGCCGCTCTTTACAGGGTTGAGCGAGGCTGAACAAAAAAATATTGCCGAAAAGTTTGAAGAGGGCAGCGCTCCCGTCGGCGCTGCGCTTTTTCAGGCCGGCGCGCCTGGCGAGGCGCTCTATCTCATCGGTCAGGGTTTTGTGCGGTTGACGACATCCGGCGGCTCTAGCTTGGCCACGCTGGGCCCGGGGAGCGTGCTGGGCGAGGATGCCTTGTTCCGCAGCAGCGTCCACGAGTTGACCGCCATGGTTATTGCCGATGTCGATTACTGGACTCTCTCTGACGAGCAATTGCGCGCGGTTATCCTCGAGTATCCCGCCATTGGCATTCGGTTGGGGCAGAATTTCGGCAGTCAGATCGCGCAGATGCAGGATTACCTCATTCGCGCGCTCTCCGCTACGCCTGAATTTAGCGGTATGCCCCGCCATACGCTGGAAGCGGTGGCCGGACAGATGCGCGCGCAGACGACCGTCCAAAGCGACGTGCTTTACCATGCGGGCGGAACGCCCCAGGGCCTTTTTCTGATTGAAGAAGGGTCGGTGGAGCTCCAGCCCGATACGGCCAACAGCAATGAAGAACGCCGTACATTGGGGAAGAGCAATCTGCTGGGCGTAAATTACCTTATCGCCAATAAGCCCTATACCCACAGCGCCGTAGCCGCGGAGGGCGCTTTTCTTTGGACGCTGACCGGCGAGTCTTTTCAGGAGTTGGCCTCACGCCATCCCGGCTTGCGCCGTCATCTGAGCCGCAGCGTGCGTATGTCCCTTAGCCGACCGGACCAGGCCAAGGCGGTTATGCGCTTGGCGGAGATGCCCATTTTTGCCGATGTGCCGCCCCAGGCGCTCCAGGCAACGGCGCGTAAAATGACCTTGCAGCATGCGGCTGCCGGGGAACGGGTCTACCGTATCGGCGAGCCGGGCGATGCCATGTATCTCATCGAACAGGGCGAGGTGGAATTGGCGGCTGAGAACGCCGTCGGCGTTCTGGAAGAACTGGCCCGTATCGGTCAGGACGGCTACTTCGGCGAGATGAGCCTGCTCAGCAGCCAGCTTCGTACGGAAGACGCCACGGCCACGCGCCATACCAACTTGTTGGTGATCAGCAAGGCCGATTTGGATGCGCTGGCCCAGCAATATCCGATGATCGGCAAGGCCCTCAGCGCGGGCTTGGCTGCTCGCCTCTCCCGTGCTTCGGCCAGTGACGTAAATCTGGAGCATTTGCGCGCTTTTCGTCTCTTCTCAGACTTAAATGATGCCGAGTTAAGCCAGGTCGCTCAGCGCCTTGCGCCCAATCGTTTTCGCGCCGGCGAGCAGATATTTCGGGCCAGCGCCCCGGCTGAGGAACTCTTTCTGCTGGAAAACGGCCAGGTGCGCATTCAGCCCTTTAGCGGCGGCAGTTGGATGTTGGGGCCGGGGGAAACTTTCGGCGAGCGGGCCCTGCTCAGCAACCAGCCCCATAACTCGACGGCTATCGCCGAGAGCGATGTCGATGTTTGGACGCTCAGCAAAGAAGACTTTAACCAACTTTTGACCGCCTATCCCAGCCTGGCCATTAACATCAGCCGCATGTTGAGCCAGCGCATGGGTGAGCCGGCCCCCATGGCTGACGGCGGGGCGGGCATGCGCGCCGTTGCACCCAACATGGCGCCGGTCGCCTATGAAGAGCCGCGTCAACGGCGCGGCCGGCAGAGCGGCACGCCGGAAACCCGGCGCGGTTTTTTCCAGTGGTTTGGCGGCCTCAGTACGCCCGTCAAAATTCAGTTTATCATTCTGCTGTTGCTGTTGCTCTATCTTGTGGGCATTGCCGCGCCCACGGCCATCAATCGCATGCTTATGGGCGCTCAGCGCTTGATGAACGCAGGGCGCGTAGCAAGCGCTCCCTCTTCCCTCAGCGTGTTGGACAATGCGTTGGACGAAGTTCACCGGGTCGGCAGTTTTCAGGTGGCGGCCATGAACGGCGATGCTGCCCAGGCGATTGCCCTGGCCGATCAGCAGGTGCCGGCCACGCCTACCTATACACCCTTCCCGACTCAGACGGCTATCCCCACGGCCACGCCCACCATTACGCCCACGCCGACGCCTGCGCCGACCAATACGCCTGTGCCGGTCTTTGTGGCTGCGCCGGTCGTCCAGGCCGCCGAGGCGGAACCGGAGGTTGAAGCCGCGGCCGCACCGCTGCCGCCCATTGCCTGGGATGGCCGCCTGGATCGCCTGGGCGTGACTGTTGAGCCGGCCAATGTGCAGCCGGGCCAGACGTATTGGCGGCTGATCGAGGCCCGATGGCTAAATGAGGAGCAATCGGCCGGCAAGCACCATATCTACGCGGAAGCGTTAGACCTGAACGGCAGCCGGGTCGTGGGCCAGACGATTACCGTTTTCTGGGACGGCGATAGCTACTCGGGCGCGGTCGAGAACAAGGCTCCGCCTGACTTCGGCTTCAATTTTCAGATGTATGCGTCGGGCTATGCGTACAGCGTCAAAGTCGAGGGGATGCCCAGCGACGTCCTTAAGGGGGCAGGCATGGGCAGTATCACCGATCGCTTCCGGGGCATTCATACGAGTTTTGAACTCGTCTTTCAACAGACGGTGCAGCCTTGAGCTTGGCGATCGCCCCGCTCATTACACCTCGCGATTGTAAATGTCCATATCCCGCCGACCGGCGATCACCTGACGACTGGATAGAATCCAAGGGTGGGCGGTTTGGCCGCGTCGGTTGCCGAGGATGCGACTCCACACTCGGTTTGCGGTTCGATTGGCCGCGGTGACCGCCTCGCTGTAGGGACGGCCCCGCAGCCACATCCACAGAAAAACGCTGAGGCTCGGCTCGGGAAACCAGTTGACGCCTACCGCACCGTTTACGACATCCGCCCCCAACTCTATCCAGGTGCCTGTCAAGGTTGCGCCGTGACAGTTGAGGCCGTAAACCGCCCGCAGGTTCAGCAATTCCGGCTCCGCCCGGTACGCGTCAATAAGGGGCTGAAAAGTCTCCGCCCCCACCAATTCCTTGCCCAGATAACCCACCAATTTTCCCGCGTGGCCATGGACCAGGAGCAGTACATCCACTTGGTGTTGACGACTGCTCGCCAGCAGCGCCTCGGTCAGCTTGGGGCCCGTGGCGTCTGCGTCTTCCAGAATGGTGATCTGGTCGTAGATGCGGTAAGCGCCCAGCACGCGCAGCTGAAGTTTGGCATACTCTTCGGTGAGAAAGTCAATGCTTTGCCGAACCCAGGCGGGCAAGTTCAGCGCGCCCACATGGCCCACATTTTCCAAAAAAACTACCAGCGCCAACGGTTTCGCTGTTGGGGCGTTCATGCGTCCTCCATGGGAACCAGGCGCACGCGAAAATTATGCGTGATCTCTCCCAACTCGTCTTCGACTTCGCGCCATTCATCGGAGAGAAAAACGCTGCGCGCCTGTTCCATGTTTTCTACGGTGCCCCCGCCTAAAATCTGGGGTGATTCTCCCCAGAGCGTGTACCAGATGTCACGCAGCTCGAAGCCCTGCTGGTTCAGAAGCGGGGCTACGCGGCGGGAGAGATATTCCTGACACTCTGCTTCTTTGCCCCTCTGCATGTCATAGCTGATTAGTATTTTGATCATGAACGATTTCCTATAACTCTTTTAGCAGCAGCGGCATAGTTTGGAGCCGAACCTTGGCATCCTGCCGAAACTCGGTGACGGAAATGCGACGCAGGAGCCAGATAGAAATGAGGAGCCCCACGATTTCCAGGCTAAAGACCGCGGCGTATCCAAACAGCCGATTTCCCGTAAGCAGAAGCGTTGTGTCCCGCAGGAGTCCGCTGGCGATATTGCCCAGCGCCTGACCTGCAAAATTTGCCACGCCCCACGCGCCCATATAAAGTCCTGCTGCCTGGGGAACCGTCATGTCCAGCATGAGGCTGAGGTTGCTCACGGTCATCAGGCCGCCGCCCAGGCCCAGGAGAAAGACCGCGGCCATGAAGGCGTTGGCGCTGCCCGCCAGCCCGGTGACGATAATGAGACCAAAAGCGACGGCGGTCACCAGCGCGCCCATGGCTGCGCTGCGCTTTTTTCCTAACCATCGTAGCATATAAAGGCCCACTGTCAGCGTGAGCAATACGCCAATTCCCCAGATTGCCGTCAGGCGCGATGTGGCGGCCGGCGGCATCCCCAGCGCATCCGCGCCGAAGGGCTCCAGCAATACGTCCTGGGCATGAATGCTGATCAAAATCAGCAGCAGGTAAACAAAAAAGCGCCGGGCCGATGGATTGGCAGCCAGCAGACGATAGGCTTCAACGGGGTTGTCCGCGCTGTTATGCGCAACGATGTTCGGGTCCGGCTTGGGCTCCAGGCGCGCGGCGCCAAAGAGGATCAGCACGGAGGCGATGAGCCAGACCAGGCCAAAGGCATTGTAAACCGCGACCTCGCCGGCAGCATTCAGGACGTTGGGATAGGGCGTCAACATGACGGAAAGCATGATGCTGACCGTGATGGTTGAAAGTATCATGGCCGTCCACATGACGCTGACGGCTCGGCTGCGCCAGCCTTCGCTGCCTTCGGTGAGATCGCTCACCAATGACAGGTAGCTGACCGATGCGATATTAACCCCCATGCCCCAAAAAACGAAGGCGATCACCGCCAGCGCAAGGCCGAGATTGGGCCTCGCATAGAGGATGTACGCTGCGTGGGCGGTAAAATAGCTGCCGAATGCCGCCATGAGCCCGCCGATGAGGATCCACGGCGAGCGACGCAGCCCCCACAAGAGCCGACGGTCAGCCCAGTTTCCCACCAGGACTTGCAGAGGAGAGAGCAAATAAGGCAGCGCAACCAGAATGCCCACCAGGGTGGCGGACATACCCATGTCGGCAATCATGATGCGGTTGAGCGTACTGGTCACGGGAACAACGGTGATGGAGACGCCTATGTGAACCATGGTCAAGCGAATGATTCTGCGCCAGTTCATTTCAGACATATTTGGTCAGGCATATTTTTATGATGGATTTGTATCTGTGCAGGCCCCTCCGGGAGGGTCAACCTCCCGGAGGCTGTGCAGTAACATGGATTTTATAGCCACTCGGTCAGTTCGTTGGGGGTGGTCAGGATGAGGTCGGCGTAGCTGAAGTCCTCCAGTCGGCTCAAACCGCTGGTGACCGCGGCCGTTGCCAGCCCCGATGCGCTTGCCGAGCGCAGGTTGCCGTCGCTGTCGCAGACCATGAGCGCGGCTGACGGCTCTATTCCCATCTTGGTTGCGGCCAGGAGAATGGCCTCGTTGTTGGGGAGCACGTTGCGTACATCTTCCTGGGTAATGACGGCCTGGAATGGTCCGTCGTGCAGCTCGCTGCGCTTTAGGAATTGATCTACCTCCGCAAAGGGCCGAGTAGTGACCAACCCCAACTTGTATTCACGCGCGAGGGTGTGCAGCGTCTCTTTGATGCCGGGCTGCAGGCACAGCGCTTGGCCGGGCGGATGACCGCGTAAGCCGTCCAGCGTGCTCTGGATTCCCGCACGCTTTTTGACCAGGTCGAGCCGCTCCAACCGGTTGATGTTGCCTTCGGCCGAAATCATGAAGCGCTGGGCAATCCGCATGCGTTGCTCATCCTTCATGAGGAAGTCCAGAAAATCGGTTTTTTCCACAAAGCGCCTGGCCAGATGCCAATCTAACTCTGTAAGCGTGCCGTCCAAGTCAAAGATCACGCCTTCGATTTTGCGTCCGGCCACCAATCCCCGGATGCGCACCGCCGGCATTTTGTCCTCATCTTCGCTGAACGGGTTCCGATCCGACAGCCTGCTGTAAATATAGCTGAGCAAGACGCGCGCGCTGGCTACCACCGGCGTAGCCAGAAGCACGCCCAGCAGCCCAAACGCCAGTGCGCCGCTGATAATAGAGACAAAAGTAACGGCCGGATGCAGGCGCACACGTGACCCGACCAGACGCGGAATCAGGTAGGCGCTCTCGAACCAGGTGACGCAGTTGTAAGCCAGCAGGGTGATCAGCGCAAACGTAATGTTGTTGCCGAAAATCGCGTGTTCTGAGCCGCGGAACAGCGCAAATATCGTGCCGGTGGCGATGCTGATGCCCGGGCCGATGGTGGGCAGAAACTCCATAAATCCGGCCAGCAGCGCCAATCCTCCCCGATTCGGCATGCCCAGGATTGCCAGGAGGATCCACATGATGACGCCGACCACAACGGCCAGGAGAAATTGGCCGCGCAGGAATGAGTCCCAAATACTCGCCAGCTCTTTGCTCAGGCGACGCACGTCTTCCTGGTAGTCAGTAGGCACCCGCTCAATGGCTTCACGCTGAAAACGCGGCCAATCCTTCAGCAGCCAGAAGTTGAGCACCAGCACGTAGAAGACGGTGAGAATGCCGGTCGTAAAGCTCCGGAAGAAGCTGAACGGGTTGCCGGTGGAAACAACCAGCCCTTGCAGCATGTCGCTCAGCTGCTGAAAGGCCAGATCCGCCGACAGCTCATAGGGCCCGATGACCAGGATCGGCGAGTTGCCTGCCGCTTGCAGGCCGGCGATTAAGTCGTTGACTGCACTGTTGATGGATTCGGCTACGTTAAAACGGGGGATGAAGAGGGCCAGGGCCAGCGCTGCCACGGCAAAAAACGCCAGATAAAAGAGGCCGATGGTGACGCCCCGCTGCCAACCTGTGCGGCGTATCACCCAGTTGACGGGATAGCTGAGGATAAAGGCAAGCAAAAGCGCCACAATCGTCGGTGCGATCATGACGCGGAACGTAATCAGCAGGATGATGGTGAGCAGCGCCAAAATCGACGCGACGACGATCTTGGTCGCTGTGCCCCATTTGCGGGAACTCATAGGCGCTTAAAAGAAACCAAATTGGCGGAGCGGCCAATAACGCAGCCAGACGCGCCCCACGATTTCGTCCCGCTGCACGCTGCCGAACGCGCGGCTGTCATTGCTGTTGCCCCGATTGTCGCCCAAAACGAAGTAGTGGAGAGGCGGCAAGGTGGTTTCCGACATATTGTAAGCCGTCAGATCGTGGGGAAACAGTTCGGGCAGCTTGTTGCCGTCAATGTAGACAACGCCGTTCTGCACCGCGACTCGTTCGCCCGGCAGGCCAACCACGCGTTTGACCAACATCTCATCCATGTCGGGCAAATCCAGCACGACGATATCCCCGCGCTGGGGCGGATGAAAGCGGTAGCTGATCTTGTCCACTACCAGGCGCTGGCTTTGGACGAGATTGGGTTCCATGCTCTGGCCGTAGACGACCGTAGCCTGGGCAAGAAAAAAATGAACAAAGAGCGCCAACACCAGCGCCGGCGCAATTATCTGAATGCTTTCGCCTAATAATCCTGCCCAACGAATTTTTTCGTCGGCTCCCTTTTCTGCTTCGCTCTGGTCTTCGCTCCGGCGAGCAGAAAAGGGGGATGAGGATATCTCTTTGGCGGTCTGTTGCTTGCGATTATCAGTCTTCATGTGCCTGTTTCTCAACAACAAGAGAGGTTCCAGTATAGTCGTTTTAGTGATAATTGAGCAAATGATGGAGCAATTTCGTCTGCCCGCTTTCGCTTTCCATCTCATCCCGATTCGATGCTATACTGTCAGCCATGCCTACCAATCCCTGCTTTCCTGTCCGCCGTAGAGCCTGTCGGCCGGCCCCCGCGTGATCATGCCAAAGCGACTTGACAAAATTTTGCGTAAGCTGACGCATCTTGGGTTGGCGCTGCTCGTCTTCAGCCTGACGCCCCTTTCGCTCCTCGCCCAATCCTCCACGCCTGCCTTTTCCCCTTCCGGCCAGGCGGACGGCGCGGCTGAGCCTTTGGACGCGGCTTCCGCACAATTGGCAGATCGCTACCTCGACTTGCTGGCCCAGGCCATGCTGGACGAAATGACGCCCGCAGATCGGGTTGGTCAACTTTTTGTGGTGAACTTTGCCGGCAATGATGTGAGCGGTTCCAGCGATATCGCGACGCTCATCCATGAATACCGGATTGGGGGCGTCGTTCTTTCGCCGGCCTACGGCAACTTCAATAACGTTTATAACGCTGACTTGCCCGTGGAAATTGCATCGCTTGCGAATCGTCTCCAGGCTTTGGCCTTTGACAAGGCGCTGCCCGAAGACCTGGCATTGGGGCCTTTTGATGAGGCCGGCGCAACCTTAGAGAATCTGCCCGCCCTGGCCGAATTCCGTGGCGATGACGTCCTGCAATCTCCCCATATTCCCCTCTGGGTCGGCGTTGAACAATTGGGCGGCGATAATCGGGGCAGCGCCCTGCGCAGCGGGTTTACGCCCTTGCCCGGCCAAATGGCGCTGGGCGCGACGTGGGATACCGCGTTGACCCGCCAGATGGGTGAGGTTGTCGGCCGCGAGCTGGCTGCCGTAGGCGTCAATTTGCTCCTGGGGCCCTCTTTGGACGTCTATACTGCATCGCCCACCGACGGCGTCGGTTTTCTGGGCTTTTATTCCTATGGCGGCAATTCCTATTGGGTGAGTGAGTTGGGCCGGGCCTATATCGCCGGCGTACACGAAGGCAGCCGGAGTCAGGTTGCTACGGTCGCCCGCCATTTTCCCGGCATCGGCGCTGCGGACCGCAGGCCCGAGCGGGAGGTGGCCACGATTCAACGTTCGGCGGAACGGATGGCGCAAGAGGCGCTGCCGCCGTTTCTGGCCGTAACCCTGCGCAACGGCGAGGAGAATGCCAACCCCGCCGCGCTGACCGACGTTCTCATGACCAGCCACATGCGCTACAGCGCATATCAGGCGACCGATGGCACGACGCTGGTGGAGCCTTTCGCGTTTACGCCTGCGCTGGATACGCTGCTGGAGCAGACGTCCCTCCAGAGCTGGCAAAGCCGGCACGGGCTGCTGATGACCAATGCGCTGGGCCTGCCCGCTATTCGTCGCGCCTTTGCGCCCGATAACAGCGATATCCCCTTTCGTCGCATGGCGCTCAGCGCCTTTGCCGCCGGCAACGATCTGATCTACCTGGGGCGTTTTAGCGATGACGGTTCATGGGAGAGCGAACTGCGCAATATTCAGGAGGTTATCGCCTTCTTTGATGGCCGCTATGCCGAAGATTTTGATTTTGCACGCCGGGTGGATGATGCCGCGCGCCGCATTATACGCGCCAAGCTGGCGCACCGGTTGTCGCCCTACGTCTTGTTCAAGGCCGCGCAGGATGCGGGGATGACGCCCGAGGACGCGGCAATTGCTACGCCGGTTGAGCCGGCGCCGACCGCGACGCCTGTTCCCGCGCCGCCGCTCACCCTGCGCGTGACCCCGACGTTGTCCGATCTGCTCGTCGGGCGGGATGATCTGCTCATATTTGATGAAACCAGCGAACATCACACAGCCGCCAACGCGCTCGTGCGTCAGATCGCGCGTGAGTCCGTCACCCTGCTCTATCCCGATCCCCAGACCGTAACCGACGCCCTGCCGCCGCCCCTGACCCATGATGATCGCATCGTTATCTTTAGCGACAGCCGCTTGGCCCGGGACTGTACGCGCTGCCCGGCCGAGGTCACCCTTGGTCCGGACGCGATCCAGGATATTATGGTGCGATTTTACGGCCCCTCGGCCATGGACCAGATCGATGCCGACCAGATCGACAGCTATACCTTTGTTGAATTGGCCCAACTTCTGGACGTAGCGGAGCAAAACAGCGTTGATCCGGATAGCCTTGATGCACCGGCCGGCGCGTTGGGGCAGGTAACGCCCGCCGTGGCTGTTACCGCAACGCTGACCGCCACGGCCGGACTCAACGCGGGCAATGCGTCTACGATAACCGCGGATTCATCAACTGCGGTCGGGCAAGCCGGCGTGCCGATTGCGCCCTCCTCAGTTGCATCCGCTGCCGCGCTTACCGCCACGCTGGGTATTACGCCGACCGTTGACGAAAGCGGCTTTCGCCTGCGCTTGCCGTCCGCGCGTAATGATGCCGACGCTGCGACGCTCACTTCCGTCAATCAGTTGGAAGAAGCCATCAATGAAGCCGACTGGATTATCCTGGCCATGCTCGATTTGGATACGGCGACGGAGCCGAGCAGCGATGCGGTCAAGCGCTTTTTACGCCTGCGCAGCGAACAGATTATCGATAAGCGCGTGATCGTGTTGGCTCTTCATGCCCCCTATTTTCTGGACGCCACGGAAATCAGTCAGGTCTCCACGTATATCGCCGCGTATGGCCACGATGATCTCTTTATCGAGAACGCGGTGCGGGCGCTTTTCCGTGCGTTTGTGCCCGGCGGCGCGCCTCCGGTGAGCGTAGCCGGCACGCGCTTCAGCGATCTGAGCGAGCGCCTTCAGCCCGACGCCCGGGTACAGTTGCCCCTACGCGTTTTTGTGGGCGGCGAGGTCGCGGTCGATACGGCATCGTCAGATGTAGTCAATGACGCGGTTTTTTTCAGCGACCGCATCAACGTCCAGGTTGGACCGATTATGGATTATAACGGCAATCTGGTCCCGGACGGCACCGAAGTCGAGTTCGAGCTTACCTACGAAAATGCGGAAGGACTGTTGACGGCGGAACCGGCGTCGACGCGTAACGGCATGGCTGTGCGCGAATTTTTTATCGGTGAGGGCGGTCGGCTTCTGATTCAGGCCTTCAGCGGCAATGCGGACACGGGCGCGCCGGCTGCAGTGACGGTTGCGCCCTTTGAGACGCTGAACGGCGATGTCGGCCTTGAGGCGCCGGGGGAACTAACTGCCGCGCCGGACGGTTTAGATGCGGCGGTGAGTGCAGCCGATAACGCGGGTGCGACAGATTCGGGCATGTTTGAGCGGGTTAATCTTGTGACCCTGCTTCTGGCCCTCTTTGTCATAACGATCATGCTCAGCCTGCTGCTGATTGTGCAGATTCGCACCCTGCCCCGCACGACGCTGGTGTACAATATGTTGTGGGCGGTGATCGTCGGGCTGACCGCGTACGTGCTCTACGGCGCGGGATTGCTGCCCGGCAGTCAGTGGCTGTGGGAGACATTTGACGTGTGGGCCGCAGGAATTGTCGTCTTTGTGGGCATGATTCTGCCCCTTCTCTGGCTACAGCTGCGCCTTGAGGCGATCTACCCGCCGTCCCAGCGCAACACGTAATGGAAGCCTGAGGATATCCCAGACATATTTTTGTGGGAGTGTGTGAGGAAAAAGAAGAGCGCCCCCGCCAGGATTCGAACCTGGGCTCCCGGCTCCGGAGGCCGGTACTCTATCCACTGAGCTACGAGGGCACGTTATGCGTACCTCCTGTTATATCATAGGGAGCGCTCCGGGGGCAAGAAAATACTAGCCATGTATCTTGATCGATCCTATAAGCCGCGCCGAAGACGCGGTCGTTGGCGCTGGTGGCCCATATTTTTGCTGGCAGCCATCGCCATTTTTCTCTATGAACAGCGTCCCGCCTGGCTCCTGGAGCCGTCGTTGGAACCGACGCCCGTGCCCACGCGCAGCGGTGCGTCTTTTCAGGCCGAAGCGGAAAATTATCTGGCTGCAGGCGATTTCCAGTCTGCCATGACGGCCTACCGCCGCATGGCGCAACTGGAACCGACGGACCCGGCTCCATTGACCGCACTTTCGCAACTCAATCTTATGTTGCAGGATATTCCGGCATCCTATGCCGATGCTCAGGATGCCGTTGCACGCGGGCCCGATGATCCCGACGCCCTCGCGGCCTTGGCCCGGGTTGAGGACTGGCGCGGCGAGTATGAAGCGGCCATCAATCACGCGTTGGATGCATTGGAAATCGATCCGGAACACGTAGACGCCCTGGCCGTACTGGCTGAGATTTACGCCGACGTGGGCAATTGGCAGATTGCCCAGGACTATCTGGATCAGGCTTTTGCGTTGGATCAGAACAGCGTACTCACTTGGCGCAATCAGGCCTATCTGTACGAACGCCAGGGCGAATACGAGGAGGCCGTTGCGGCATACGCCCAGGCCATCTCCCTGGCGCCCCTTCGCTACGATCTCTATATCGAACAGGGACGCCAGTATCGAGTCGGGCTGGCCGAGTTTGAGAAGGCCAATGACAGCTATCGCCGTGCGGTAGAAGTCTATGAGTCGCCCGTGACGCTGGACGCTTTGGGCTTTGGCCTCTACAATATCGGTGATCATCTCCAGGCCATCCGCACTTTGCGCGATGCGGTGGAGATGGATCCGGATTACGGCCCGGCCCAGGTTCATCTGGGCATGGCGCTTTACGCCCGGCGCAATTATGAGGATACCGTTCCCGCTCTGGAGCGAGGCATCGAGCTGCTGGGCGATGATGCCCGGGTTGAGCATTATTATACGCTTGGGCTAGCCTACATTTTTAAAGACCCGCCAGACTGCGGTCAAGCCGAGCCCTGGCTGCGCAAAGCTCTGGAACTGGAGCCGGAAAGCGGCCCCGCTCTGGAAGGTCTGGCCATCTGCGCCCGCCAGGAATAAGGATAGCCTGAAGAGTCGTAAAAATACGGCCGTCGCAGCCGGCCGCTCTTTCCGGCCGGCTTGCCATATTCGTCATATTCGCTATGGTTCACGATTCACGCTGTTTGGAAACCCGCGCATGACTCTGCGTAAACCGCGCCTTAAATCTGATCTGCCCAAGAACGCGACGCTTTCTTCGTGGCATCCGGACGCGCCCGGAGAAAACGGCTCGCCGCCCGAAGCAAGCGAGGAGATACGGGAACAGACGGCTTCGACCGACGGATCGACCCGCGTCGCAGGGACCGCCGAGCGCACCCGCACCAGCAAGCGGCGTCTTCAGCGGCGGATTACGCCCCTGGACGTGCTGCAACAGCCGGTCCAGGCGGGCATGCGCAAGGTATTTGACCTGCGGCGTTTTCTCTACGTTTTGGCCATTACCGGCGCTGTATTGCTTATGCCCCAGCCCGAGGGGTTGAGCGTGGAAGGACAGCGCGCGTTGGCGCTCTTCGCCTTTACCGGAGCCATCCTCTCGCTGGAGCCTGCGCCCCTGCCCATCGCCGCTCTCGTCGTTCCCATTGCCCAGATTGCCCTGGGCATCGACACGGCGTCAGGGGCCTTTGCGCCTTTCGGCCAGCCGGTGGTCTTCCTTATTCTGGCCAGCCTTTTTCTGGCCGAATCCCTGCGCAAGCATGGCCTGACCCGACGCCTGGCCCTGTATGCGATCGTTTTGAGCGAAGGTAATTTCCGGCGCCTGCTGCTGGGCCTCATGGTCATTACTGCAACCCTGAGCATGTTTGTCCTCAACACGGCGACCACGGCCGTCCTGATTCCCGTGGCCATCACCATCGCCCAGCGTATCGAACAATCTGAGGTGGCCCAGCGCGCGCTGGCGCTCCTCATTCTGGCCATCGCCTATAGCGCCAGCATCGGAGCCATGGCGACCATCATGGGAAGCGGCGAGAACGCGATTGCTGCGGGCATGCTTTCCCAGGCCGTGGGGTTTGGCTTCCTCAATTGGCTTGTCTATGGCCTGCCCGTTGTGATCGTCCTCGTTCCTGTAACCTGGTTTTTGCTATCCAAGTCCATTCCTGTCCCCAATGTGCGCATTGACACCCAGCCCGCCGCCAAGGAGATCGCGCGCCTGGGCGGGTTAAGAGGCCCCGAGCGGGAAATCATTGGCGTGCTGGCCATCGCCATCTTCCTCTGGGTTGCAGGCGCGTGGCTGGAAGACCGCCTGCACCTGCCCAGCACCTTGCTCAGCAGTGCGGTGGTGGCTATCGGCGCGGTGGCGCTTCTTTCCATCGAGGAGGTAATCGACTGGAACGATCTGCGCGGCGTGAATTGGGGCGTCTTTTTTGTCATCGGCGCCGGCTTGACGCTGGGGGACGCGCTCAACAAGACAGGTGCGAGCGACTGGTTTGCCTCGCTGCTTGCGCCTACGCTTCAGGGCCTGCCCTACATTCTGGTCCTGACGATCCTCATCGGCAGCGCGTTTGTCCTGACCCAGTTTATGAATAACGTTACCCTGGGCGCAATCGTCGCGCCGATTCTGGTCACACTGGGACAGGCCAGCGGCATTCCCCCCGAGCGGCTGGTCCTGCCCACCGTCATGGGATTGGCGCTGGCTTACACGCTGCCCAGCGCCTCGGCCCGCATGACCCTGGCCGCGGTAACCGGCGCTGTCCCCGGCAAGGACATGATGCGCAGCGGTCTGATTGTCGGCATTCCCAGCGCCGTCTTTTTGATAGTCTTCTACTTTGCTTTAGTGCGCTTTGGTTTAATCTGAGAGAATTGCCGCGGTATTGACGCCGAGCTGTACCAGTGAGGAGGTGAATTGTGCGAATTTGGCTGATTGGCTGTGATGATGCCGCCGGGCGCGCCATCGTGCAGTTGGCGAAAAATCCGAATATTGAGTTGACTGTTACCTCGGCCCAGGCGCATCCCAAGGCCGTGGCGCAAGGCCTGATTGAGGAGGTCGATCAGGTGGTGCGGGTGAGCCATATCAACATTAACGATTTGGCCCGCCGCATCCGCCCCGATCTGATTCTCATCGATCCCGGCGAGTTTGCGCGCGATTTCGCCCGCATCTCCGCGGGGATAACGCTCTCGGAAGAGCTGACCCGGGAAATTGCTGCAACCAGTGACTATCCATGCCTGATTTTGTGAGTACAGACTGAATCCTATGACACAAGCGTCTGAGCAAGTAAGTTATACAGCCACCCCCCATAATCTCGGCCTCTATCGCTTGGATGGCTTCTACGGCGCGCGCCGCCAATTGTTGACTCTGCATCAATGGCTGGCCGGCGAGGCCGGGCATCTGCCCGCAATCGCCATCAGCGGAGAGCAGGGCAACGGCAAGAGCGCCATCTCGACTGCGGCCGCGTGGAACCTGTACTACCATTTCTCCGACGGCATCATCCGCGTCGGCGCGGCGGGCACCAACCCTTTCCGCCTCTACGATGTGATACGTACGCTGGATACGGTGCTGGGGACAACCCTCACCCGGGTCAGCGAGGATCGCTGGGGCATCAGCATTTTGGAACAACTTTATCGGCGTAAGCGCCTGCTCATTGTGGATAAGCTGGCCGGTGCAACGGAGGCGGAACTGGATACGCTGGTGGACATTATCGGCCATCTGCATGAGGCCGGCGGCCTCTCGCGTATTTTGCTCATCGACCGCAACTTTAGTCCCCAGATTGCAAGGTTGGTACAAGAGCAGCATTTGCATCTCGACGGGCTGGATCGCGAAGATGTAGCCGGCTTTATCCGCAGCCGGGGTCCCGTCGCCGTTCAGGAGGAAGCCCTGCGCTATGCTGATGACCTGTTTGCTGTAACCGGCGGCCGCCCGTTGCCCATGCGCCTGGTCCTGGGCCTGCTGCTCGACTTTCGCTGGCCCGAGTTACATGAGTTCCTTCTGGCCTTGAAGCCCGCAGGCGATTTGCTGCCTATTCAGGAGCTGGTGGCGCTGGCAGTCGAAAATTACGCTGTGAATCAGCCCCAGGTCGGACCGCTGTTGAATCACCTGGTCAGCGCGGCGGGCGGCGCGTCGATTGGCGCGTTCCGCTCCCTCTTTTGGGACGGCCTCGGCTCCCAGGCGGAGTTGGATGAGGTCCTTACCGGCCTGACTGAACGCGCTCTGCTGGAGGTAGACGCCTATGAGCAGCGCATCGTCCTTCACGCCGTGATTCGCCGCTATCTGAACCAGAACGCCGTCATGCTGGGCGAGGAATGGGAGCGCAGCCACGCCCGCTTTTACCTTCCCTATGCCGAACGGTACCAATATTTGCCCCAGCATGCGTGGTCCGAGATCGACGTGGAGTGGGGCAATATTTATCAAGGCATGGATTGGTGCACGCAGCGTTTGGAGCGTCTGTGGCAGCAAAGCGCCTATGACATTATCGCTGATCCCGCTGTAGATAAACAGCCGGTGGATCTTCCCAACGGTTTTGCCGACTACCGGGACGATCTGCGCCTGACCCGGGCCTACTCCCTGGCGTTAGCGTACTACGCGTTCTGGCGCCACCCGTTGGGTACGTTGCGCTGGCTCTCGGCCGGGGCGCTGGCCTCGCTGGCCCTGCGCGACTATACCGAATACGCCTGGCTGCTTACCAACATTGGCCGCCAACTTTTCTTCCACAATCGAGTAGAGGAAGCCCTTACCTGGCTCAATCGGGCGCGCAGAATTCTGGATGACCAGGATCGCGTGGTGGAGCTTTCCTACGTCTTCACCGATCTGGGCACGTCATATCGTATTTTGGATGAGCCGCGCCAGGCGCTGGAACACTTTTACGCCGCCTTCGACTGCGTGGCCCAGACCGCGGATCAGGACGCCCTCACCACGGCGTATCTGAATCTGGGCAGCGCCTATTACAGCCTGAACGATTTTGAGCGCGCCCTGCGCGAGCAGCGTAAGGCCCTGCGTATCGCGCTGCGTCGCCACGATCGTCACAGCGTGGCCAGCGCATTTAATAATATGGGCCTGGCGCTGGAGGGGCTGGATAATTTTATCGATGCCCAGGCCGCATACGAACGCTCCCTCACCGTCTTCCAGGAGATTGAAGACATCACCGGGATCAGCACCTGTTACAATAATCTGGGATCCGCCTGCTATGCCCGGGGCGACTTTGAACAGGCTCATATGTGGTACAAGCTGGATCTGGCCCTTTCCGAAGAACGGGGTAACTGGACCGA
The DNA here is from genome assembly GCA_020433455.1 of Caldilineaceae bacterium. Taxonomy (GTDB): domain Bacteria; phylum Chloroflexota; class Anaerolineae; order Caldilineales; family Caldilineaceae; genus JAGRCP01. The sequence continues at coordinate 97,556 of JAGRCP010000008.1, forward strand.
CATGGCCGCTACGCTGCATAATCTGGGCCACGTCGCGCTGGAGCAGAAAGACCGCGCCGGCGCATTGGCCTATTTTGAGCGGAGCCGCATCCTGTATTCAGCATTTGAGCTGGTCGACTATGTGGCGGAAGAGGAGGAAATGATCGCGTATCTCCGCTCGCTTGATAATCAGGCATAAATACGCGGAGAATTACTGTACAGCCTCCAGGAGGCTTTTCCCTGAAACAGGTATGTTTTCCACAGACCCTCCCGGAGGAATCTGTACGAGCATAAACGAAACTCTAACACTTCACTAGCATTATTTTAGTGCTCAGCCCCTATGATAACGGCTGTATGCACGTTGAAAAATTTGCCACCAACGATATCCTTCGTTATGATAGACCCGTTAGCACTCTAAGGGGTAGAGTGCTAACGGGTTTCTTTTGCACCCCAATCTGTGACTTGTTTAACAAGACAGTTTTTTCTTACACAACTCAATTTGAGGAGGCTACATTATGAATTTGAAGCCGCTTGGAGACCGCTTGCTGGTTAAGCCGATCGAACAAGAGGAACAGACCGCTACGGGTATTTTCCTGCCGGAAACCGCCAAGGAAAAGCCCCAGCAGGGTAAGGTCGAGGCCGCCGGGCCCGGCTCCCGCAAGGAAGACGGCGAGCGCATCGCCATGGACGTTGCCGTGGGCGACAAGGTGCTCTACGCCAAATATGCCGGCACGTCAATCAAGCTGGAAGGCCAGGAATTTCTGATTCTCAAGGAGAGCGACGTTCTGGCCATCGTCCAGGACTAAGCTTGTCCGGGCTCCTCAGCTCGCAAGAGCCTGAATTAAACCATTTACCAAAAAAGTAGGGAGAACCTGAAAATATGGCTAAGCAAATTGTATTTGAAGATGATGCTCGTAAGAGCCTGAAGGCCGGCGTGGATGCGCTGGCTAATGCCGTCAAGACCACGCTGGGCCCCAAGGGTCGCAACGTGGCCCTGGACAAGAAGTGGGGCAGCCCCACCGTCACCCATGACGGCGTGACCGTGGCCAAGGAAATTGAGCTGGAAGACCCCTTTGAAAACATGGGCGCCCAGCTCCTCAAGGAAGCGGCCACCAAGACCAATGACGTCGCCGGCGACGGCACCACC
>JAGRCP010000045.1 GCA_020433455.1 Caldilineaceae bacterium
TTAGGCAAAGTGATATGTGGCTAGATCTTAGCATAATAATCACCCCGCTGCCGCCTGTCGAATAAGAAAGACCCGCGGTTACTTTACAGCCTCCCGCAGAAACCCGCATAGACACAACCAGCGGATGATTTGGCGTAGCGTATTTCTCGCTCTACAATCTTAGTATGAGCCAATCGGACGCTCCCCTCAAATTAAATAAGTCTACAAACGGCGCGGCAAATGTCGAGCTGCCGAACTTGTGGATGCACGTGTCTTATTTTGCCGATCTGTCGGATGAGGTCATTGCTCAGCTTTGCGCTCATTCGCATCCCCGGAGCTACAGAGCGGGAACAATTATCTTTTTGGAAGGCGAGCCCACTGCCGGGCTTTTCATTGTCGAACGGGGCATGGTCAAAATCAGCCGTTTCTCCAAAGACGGACGGGAGTACATCCTGCACATGGTAACCCATGGCGATACCTTTAACGATGTTTCCGTTTTGGACGGCGGGTCGAATCCGGCAACGGCTACAGCCCATACGGATACAAAGGTCTGGTCCGTCCGTCGGTCCGATCTACAGACGCTGGTCGAGCGCCATCCAGAGTTGGCGTGGCGTCTCATCGAAAGCGTGGCCCGGCGCACGCGCTACGTCCTTGACCTGGTGCACGATCTCTCCATGCGCAACGTACGCGGCAGATTGGCCAATCTGCTTCTGGAACAGGCGCAGCAGGCCAATACGGATATTATGCCTCAATTATTAACGCAGGAGGAGATGGCCAGCCGCATCGGAACCGTGCGCGAAGTGGTCGGGCGCACCCTGCGCAGCATGGCCGCCGACCAGATCATTGAATTCGACCGTCATCAGATTGTAGTGCTTGACTCCGTCCGCCTAGCAGAAGAAGCCGCCGCATAGTAGAAAATAGCGTGAATGGGCAAAGGGGGACTTTTGTCACAGCGCTTACGCTCACTTTTTGCCAAGGTGCATCAAGTTTATTCAGCGATTTTTATTCAGTAATTGGAAGGCACGCTCAGATGAGCACAGACCCCCTCCCCACAATCGACGCTGACCTCTGCACCGGCTGCCGGCTCTGCGTCGAAGTTTGCCCGACCGATGCGCTGGATCAGGTGGACGAGAAGGCAAGCCTCGCCTATCCCGAACGCTGCACCTACTGCATCGCCTGCGAAGATATCTGCCCCGAGGATGCGATCGCCCTGCCGTTCCTCGTCCGTTTCGCCCAGCCCCTTGAAACCGAAGCATAGCCCTTTCTTCTTCACGCTCCATCAATACAAACAAGGCTGAACACAGAACATAGGCGATACCAACGGACCTGACGCGGGTCAGCGGGACCCTGTCCTGCCCGCGTACGGACAGGACAGAACCGTTCTATGCGCGGATCTATTATGCGCGGCTCAGGCAATCGACGAGCCGTGCAGGAAAGCCAGAAAGATCAGCTCTTCATCCTGCGCACGGATGGTATGCATCTCCCCCGGCTCCAGGGTAATCAACGTATTGACCCCGCACAATTCTTCATTGTCGTCCCCGCCGGAGAGCAATCCCTTCCCCTTCAGAACCAGCAAATAGACAGGCGATTGGGGGGCCATATGTTCGCGTACGACCTGGCCGGGCAGCAGGGCAAAGCGCAGAATGCGACCATATTCAGTCACCTCTAGCGGGTAGGCATAAGGATTTGCGGCGTGAAACGTTACGTCGTCCAGCGGATGATAGACCTGCATGACGGCCTCCTTTGCGTTTGTAATAACAATCCTGTAAACAGCCGGGTTGTACGCCGCGATAGGCGCGCATACCTTGAGTCTATCGGGAACGATCTGCGGGTGATGTGACAAAAGTCGCAGTCATCTATCACGCCCTTTAATAGACTGAAGTGTACGCGCACAACAATCGAGCAAATTTTCACAAAGTCTTGTCGCGCTAATTCCGTACCCAATCAATCTTTCGATCCACCCATTCGAGGCACCCTCGGAAAGGAGTATCGTATGACCCGTAGTAAATTCCGCATAGTTGCTCTCCTTCTCCTCCTTGTGCTGGCGCTCTCCGTTTTTGCCGCCTGCGGACGCAACCGTCAGGAAGACGCAGCGGACACGGTCGTCGGCGATGGAAACCTGCCAGCCGGAGCGATGGATATCGCAGCGGAACGCGGCCTGTCGCCTGATGACATCAACGCCGCCCTCAAAACCTACGTCCCCAGCGGCCAGTGGGATGAGTATCTCATGTTTGCGTCGGGCGGTCATTCGGGGAATCTCCTTGTCATAGGCTTGCCCTCCATGCGCATCTTGAAAAACATCGCCGTCTTCACGCCCGAATCGTGGCAGGGATACGGCTTCGGCTCGATAGAGAGCGAAGAAATACTGGACGCAGGCAACGTTAACGGCGTAGAAATTCGCATGGGCGACAGCCATCACCCCGGCCTGAGTGAAACCGCGGGCGACTATGACGGCGAGTTCGTCTTCATTAACGACAAGTCCAGCGCCCGCGTGGCCGTCATCGATCTGCGGGATTTCGAGACCAAGCAGATCGTCAAGGACCCCAACATCATCAGCAACCATGGTTCGACCTTTGTCACGCCCAATACCGAGTACGTAATTCAGGGCTCCCAATACGCCACGCCTCTGGGCTGGGAATATGCGCCTCTGGAAGAGTACGAGGAAAAGTATCGGGGTCTGGCCACCCTCTGGAGCTTTGATCGGGAAGCCGGACGCATCGACATGGAGAATTCCTTCAGCATCGAGCTGCCTCCCTACTGGCAGGACCTCTGCGATGCCGGCAAGCTGGCCAGCGACGGCTGGTTCTTCTGCAATTCCTTCAACACCGAAATGGCCACCGGCGGCATCGAAGACGGCAATCCGCCCTTTGAAGCCGGCGTGAGCCAGCGGGATATGGATTATCTCCACATCATCAACTGGAAAAAGGCCGAAGAGGTGTACAAGGCCGGCAACACCGAAGAGATCAACGGCATGCCCGTCATCACGCTGCAAACCGCGATCGATGAAGGCGTTCTCTTCTTTGCGCCGGAACCCAAGAGCCCCCACGGCGTGGACGTCACGCCCGACGGTAAGTACATGGTCATTGCCGGCAAGCTGGATCCCCAGGTCACCATCTACAGCATCGAAAAAATCGAGCAGGCCATCGCCGACCAGAATTGGGAAGCCGACCCCTTTGGCGTACCGGTTCTCAACTTCGATGCAGTGAAGATGGCGCAGCTTGAGCTGGGTCTCGGCCCGCTCCACACCCAGTATGACGCCGACGGCTACGCCTATACCAGCCTCTTCCTGGACAGCGCGGTTGCCAAATGGAAGTTGGGCGGCGACGATCCTGAAGCGTACGAACTGATCGAGACGGTTCCCGTACAATATAACGTCGGCCATCTGGCCGCGGCCGAAGGCGACACGGTGAGCCCCGACGGCAAATACCTGGTGGCCCTCAACAAGTGGGCCGTGGATCGCTTTGCACCCGTCGGACCGCTGCTGCCCCAGAACGAGCAGCTTATCGATATCAGCGGCGATCGCATGCAGGTGATCTACGATATGGCCATGGGCGTCGGCGAGCCCCACTACGCCCAAATCATCAAGCAGGACAAGATCAAGGCGTGGGACGTCTATCCCGAAGTCGGTTGGGACCCCATTGCCCAGGCTCCGTCTGAATTCGCCACCAAGGCAGGCGAAGAGCGGATCGAGCGCAACGGCAATGAGGTGGAAGTCTTCATGACCTCCATTCGCTCTCACCTGACGCCTGAACACGTCGAGATCAAGCAAGGCGACCACGTCACCTGGCACATTACCAACATCGAATCGGCCCATGACGCCACCCACGGCTTCCAACTGGGCGGCTACAACATCAGCCTGAGCATTGAGCCGGGCGAAACCGCCTCGTTCGAATTCGACGCCGTTAACGATGGCACCTACGCGTACTACTGTACGGAATTCTGCTCAGCGCTCCATTTGGAGATGATGGGGTATATGCTGGTTGAGCCGTAAGAAGGCCGGCGGTTAGAAATTAGGTAAGAAGCAAGCGATTGGGAGATTGAGAGATCGGAGATTGGGTGATCAATCTCTTAATCCCCAATCTCCCAATCGCTTATCATAAAATCTGTACATCGTCTATCAATAACCTGTCGCAATTAAAGGATGGACCTTTCATGTCCAACAATATGGAACAGATTGTCGGCCCACGGGTGTCAGGCGAAGAGTTTCAGCGCAACCGTACGCGCTATCTGTTGCCGACGATCCTGTTTGCGCTGGCCGGTCTGCTGCTGATCATTTCCATCTTTCTGCCCTACTGGCAATTGACGCTCCACGCGCCCCAATATCCCCAGGGACTGACGGTGCAGGCGTATCTCAACCGGGTAGACGGCGATGTGGGGGAAATCGATGGGCTGAATCACTACATTGGAATGCGACCGCTGGATGAAGCCGCCCCCTTCGAGCGCTCCATTTCCATCATCGGCGTAATCTCGCTGAGCTTGCTGATCCTGGCCTCCATCTTTATCCATTCCAAATGGGTGACGCTGCTGACGCTGCCCGCGTTGCTCTTCCCCGTCATTTTTCTGGTGGATTTGCAGTGGTGGCTGGCAAACTTCGGTCAAAATCTGGATCCGGCCGCACCCCTCTCCAGCAGCGTGGATCCCTTTGTTCCGCCCGTTCTCTTCGAGGGGAAGATCGCCCAGTTTCGCACCGTCGCCATGCCCTCGATAGGGCTATGGCTGGCGATTGCCGCGTCACTGCTGATTCTGGTCGGTCTCTACTTTCATCGCCGCGCCTACAAGCCTCTCCACGATGCAGCAGAAGCCAAAGCGTGAGGTGAGCGCCGTGGACCAGAAAGAGAACTGCTGTCAGATGGGCCGAATTGCGCCATACGGTGCGGCAGCGCTTTTCATATTGCTGCTTGCTCTCTGCCTGCCCGTTACCGCGCTACATAGCCAGGAACAACCATTCGACTTGATGGCGGCCCTGGCCGAAGCCCAGCCCGGCGACGTGATTCACGTGCCCCAGGGGACCTACCAGGGCCCCTTCCAAATTAACACGTCCGTCAGCCTGATCGGAGAAGGCAATCCCATCATCCAGGGCGACGGTAAGGGTGACGTTATCACTATCCACGCGCCGGACGTGATCCTGCGCGGCTTTGTGATCCGCAACAGCGGCGATCTGCTGGATCAGGAGCATGCAGGCGTTACAGGTCTCGCTCCTCGTTTGACGATTGAAGACAATCGTCTGGAAGAGACGCTCTTTGGCATTTACCTCAAGGAAGCGCCCAACAGCATCATCCGCAACAATCAGGTCTTCTCCAAGGACCTGCCCGTGGCCCGGCGCGGCGACGGGATTCGCGTCTGGTACAGCAACAACGCCCTGATAGAGGACAATTACGTCAGCGGCAGCCGGGATATGGTGATCTGGTTCTCGCCCGACAGCATCGTCCGCAACAACACAGTGGAGAATGGCCGCTATGGCCTTCACTTCATGTTCAGCGATAACCAGTTGTTGGAAGGAAACGTCCTGCGCGACAACTCGGTGGGCGTCTACCTCATGTATGGGCGCAAGCTGATCATGCGCAACAATTTGCTCTACGCCAATCACGGCCCCAGCGGCTACGGCGTGGGCCTCAAGGATGTGGATGACGTAACCGCAACGGGCAATCGCATGGTTGCCAACCGCATCGGCCTCTATGTGGACAACTCGCCCCGGGAACCAAATGCCACGGTGCGCTTCGACCACAACCTTATCGCCTACAATGAGATCGGCCTGGAAGTGTTGCCCCTGACCAAACGCAACACGTACGTGGAGAATATCTTCCTGGAAAACGGCGAGCAGGTGCATATCACCGGCGGCGGCGCTTTGCAGCAGAACAACTGGTCCGTAGACGGGCGGGGCAACTACTGGAGCGATTACAAGGGTTTTGACAGCAACGGCGACGGCGTGGGCGAGCAGACCTACGCACCGACCAGCCTGTACGAAAGCATGATGGCGGCTCATCCCGAGCTGCGCCTTTTCCAGATGAGCCCAGGCGCAGAAGCATTGGATCTGGCCGCGCGGGCTTTTCCTATTTTTGAGCCGCGGGAAAAAATCCGGGATGAATTCCCCCTGACCCGCCCGCCCGCTGTAGCGGAATTGGCGGGCATGCCCGTTCCGTCTACCACGCGCGCGCTGATCACGGGCGGCGCCATGCTGGCGCTGGCCGTCGTGCTCATGGGCGGGGTGATGGCGCTGCAGCGCACCCGCCGCCGACGTCTGCTTCAGGCGGCTCCTCCCAGGCCGGAACTTCAACGAGGATTGTCTCTATGATCACCTTTACCCAGGTCACCAAACGCTTCGGCAACTTTACCGCGCTGGCGGCATTTGACCTGACCGTCGCGCCCCAACAGGCCGTGGCGCTGTGGGGCCCCAATGGCGCGGGCAAGACCACCGCCATCAAATGCCTCCTGGATTTGCTGCGCTATCAGGGAACCATCACGGTTGACGGGCTGGACGCGCACAGGCGGGGCAAGGCCGTGCGGCGGCTTCTGGGCTATGTGCCCCAGGAATTGGCCTTCTATCCGCGTCTTTCCACGGTGGAGACGGCCAAGTTCTACGCGCGCCTCAAGGACGCGTCGGATGCGCGCATTCTGGAATTGTTGGAATTGGTCGATTTAACCGACCACAGGCAGAAGGCGGTAGGCGCGCTCAGCGGCGGTATGAAGCAGCGTCTGGCCTTGGCCCTGGCCCTGTTGGCCGACCCGCCCATCCTGATCCTGGACGAGCCGACTTCCAACCTGGACGCGGCCGCACGCGACCATTTCCTCAGCCTGCTGCGCCAGGTAAAGGATGAAAACAAGACCATTATCTTTACGTCTCACCGACTGGAGGAAGTGGAGCAATTGGCCGACAAGGTGGTCGTTCTGAAGGCCGGACGCAGGGAGCACGAGTGCGCGCCGGAAGAGCTGGCCGACCTAATCGGCGCAACTCGCCAGATAAAGCTGCGCTTTGCACCGGACGCGCCGGACGACGTCATGACCCGCGCACTGGCGCTTTTGCACGCCCAGGGTTATGCCGCCCATCCCAACGGAACGGGGCTGATCGTCACCGTCGCGGCAGGCGCAAAGGCCGCTCCCATCGGGCTGCTGAACGGGGCCGACATGCCCGTCGCCGACTTCGAGTTAGAGTAAAGTCCATTCGCCTTCCCGTTCCGACAAACGGCCGGCTGCACTGATTGTTGCAGGAGAAAAATTGTGAGCTTGAAAACTCTCTGGATTTTAGCCGAAAAAGAACTGGAGGATGCCCTGCGCAACCGCTGGTTCATCCTCTACACCCTGGCCTTTATGGCGCTTTCGCTGGCTCTCTCCTATTTGGCGCTTGCCGGCGCGGGCATGGTCGGCTTTGCCGGCTTCGGCCGTACTGCGGCCAGCCTCATCAACCTGGTGCTGCTCATTGTGCCCCTCATGGCCCTGACCATCGGCGCGCAGAGTATCGCCGGGGAAGAGGAACAGGGAACGTTGACCTATCTGATGGCCCAGCCCATCAGCCGCACCGAACTTTTTTGGGGCAAGTTCCTGGGTCTGGCCCTGGGCCTGCTGGCCGCGCTCCTGTTGGGCTTCGGCGTAGCGGGCCTGGTCATGGCGACCCAGAGCGCCAGCGCCGCGGACCCGGAAGTCTACATTCGGCTGGTCGTTTTGGCCTACCTTCTCAGTCTAACCATGCTCAGCGTGGGAATGCTCGTCTCCGCCTTCACCAATCGGACGGGCGTGGCCATCGGCGTAGGGCTCTTTCTCTGGCTCATCTTCGTCTTCTTCGGCGATTTGGGTCTCATGGGAACGGCTATTGCCCTGCGCGTGCCTATCGATAATCTTTTTTACCTTTCTCTTATCAATCCGCTTCAGGTCTTCAAAATGGCCGCGATTCTGGACATCAACACATCGCTGGATATCCTCGGGCCGGCGGGCGTTTTTGCCCTTCAGGAATATGGCGACCAGCTCTTTTCCCTCTTCATGGGCGTGCTGGCGTTGTGGATTATCGTGCCCGCAACCGCGGCGTATTGGCGGCTGAATACAAAAGCGAATTTATAGGAGAAAAGAGATTGGGAGATTGGAGATTAAAATTGACCCGATTTTCCAAGCCTCGACAACAATCGGAGAGATATCGTGAAACTGAAATATGCGCCGTTTCTGCTCTTGCTGCTTCTCCTTGCCGCCTGCGCGCCGGGAGAGGTGACGGCCTCACCGCCCGAAATTCGGTATGGTGAGACCATCTGTATTGAATGCAACATGATTATTAGCGATGTGCGTTTTGCCGCGGGCTACGCCCACGAAGTTGCGCCCGGCCGCTACGAAAGCATTCCCTTCGATGATATCGGCGACATGCTCTTTTACGCGGCCAAACATCCTGAGCATAATGTAACCAACTGGTACGTTCACGACTACGACACCGAGGAATGGCTGGACGCCGTTCAGGCCGTCTACGTCTTTTCCCACGGCTTGCAAACGCCCATGGGCCAGGGTGTGGCCGCTTTCGCCGCCCAGGAACAAGCGGATGCGCTGCTGGAAACGCTGGACGGCGAATCATTTGACTGGGCTGAATTGCAGCGCCGGGCCGCGGCCGGAGAGTTGGTGGTCAATGCCGAGCTGCACCAGCCCGACATGGCGGATTCCCAACCGGCGGGAACGATTCCCCCAGCTCTGATAACGGTAGGTGAAGGCCGGTTGGGCGACGATGATGACGTACGCGTCACAGCAACGCAGCCGCTCCATACTGGCTATAATGAACTCCGCCTCCAGCTGAGCGACGCCGCCGGCGCGCCTGTAAGCGCTGACGACCTGCGCCTGACGCCGCGTATGGCCATGCTTGAAGGCCATGACCACGGCGCCGGGGTCATCCAGCCGGAAGAAACGGAGCCGGGGGTCTATGAAGCTGCGCTGGCCCTGCCTATGCCCGGCGGCCCGGATCTGGGCGAATGGAGTCTGACCGTAACGGCCGGAAGCGAAGAATTATCCCTGCCCCTGGAGGTAGCGCCGTCCGCTGCGGCAACCTCATTCATGACCGAGGATGAGCGCAGGATATTTGTCGCTACGGTTGAGCCACAACTGCCCGGTGTGGGCGTGCAGCCCCTGCGCCTCTTCGTCTACGAACGGCTTTCCGCCGATGAATGGGTTGCCCTGGAAGGATTGACGCTGACCATTACGCCGGAAATGCCGACCATGGGGCACGGTTCGCCCAACAATGCAGATCCCCAGGACGAAGGCGGGGGCTTCTATGCCGGCCAGGTCAACTTTTCCATGTCCGGCCCGTGGCAAGTGACGGTCAACGTGGCCGACGGCGAAACCGAATTGGGTGAAGCCATCCTGGCCTTTGATGTTCCGTAACAACCGCCTGCCGGCCCAATCCGATCCCGACGGCAACCGGATTCCATTATATTGTGTATGACGTAATCAACCATATTGACTGTGAAAGAGAGCACATTATGTCAAAAACCAAAATTCCGGCCTTTTTCATGCTGATGCTGCTGCTTGTGCTGACCGGTTGCGGCGGAGGCGGCAGAAACGAGGACGCCGACGCGTCTGCACCGGCAGACAACGCCGTCGCCCAGCAGGAAGCCCCGGCTGAAGAAGATGCGCCGCCTGCCGGCGATGCCGCAGAGGGAGAAAAAATCTTTAACCAGACCTGCATCGCCTGCCACGGCGAAGGCGGAGTCGGCGTACAGAATCTGGGCAAGGATATGACCCACAGCGAGTTTATCGCCGGTCTTTCGGATGATGAATTGGTGGATTTCATCAAAACTGGCCGTGATACTTCAGACCCTCTGAATACCACCGGTGTAGCCATGCCCTCCCGGGGCGGGAATCCAGCGCTGAGCGATGAAGATCTGTTTGACGTAGTGGCTTATATCCGTACCATCCACGAATAGGAGCCAGCGTGTTGGCGCTTTGCGTCAACACGTCTGATAAAATAGACTGCTTTATTGAAGCGTAACTACCGCGCCGGAAGTTTTGTTAGCATTTGTGAGGAGAATGCTATGGATCCATTTGCGAAGTTTAACGGCTACAAGACGCCTGAGGCCTGGCAGTTGGAAAATCTGGCGTCCGCACCCGAGACAGAGTGGGCGAGGATGCTGCGCTTTGTCCAAATTACGACTGATGACGAACAAGCCATGCTGGCGACGATTGAACCCCTCTTCCGTCGGGGGCATGAGTTGGTCGTGGGAACCTATGACTACTTGCGGGATCAGCCTGAGACCGCGGCCATTCTCGGCTGGGAAAAGGGTGCGGATCCCGCGCACCTGGCCGAGCGGCGTCGCTTCTTTACCGTTTGGCTGGCCCGCCTGCTGGGCATGGACATGAGCGACGATTTTGCCCGCTATCTCTTCGTAGCCGGCAAGAAGCACGCCGCGCACGGGCCCCGCAAGACCCACGTGCCGCCGGTTTACGTCTCCGGCTCCATCAGCCTGGTGAACGCCGCATTCGCCCGCTTTCTCTATGAGGAAATGCCTGGCGATCCCATTGTGCCGGCCGCGCTGGCGGGCTGGAACAAAGTCCTCACCCTGCACCAGCACATGATGCTCACCGGTTATCAGGTCGCGCTGGCCGTGGACAGCGGTGATTTCCCCGTGGAGGTCCGGTTTTTCGGCCTGCTGCGCACCATCGCGGGCAGCCAGGAGTTGGCTATCCGCGTCAATCAGGGCGCGCAGGTTGAACAGCTTCTGCGCAAGCTCTTCAACTATTATCCCGAGTTACGCGGCTACGTGCTCGAGCAGGAATGGACGGACAGCGTGCGCGAGGACAGCACCGGCACGCCCTGGTTTGAAGCCACGCCCGTCTACCGCGTCCGCCCCATGTGGCGCGTCCTGCTCAACGGCAAGGACATCAGCTACCGGGACGGCATTGCCTCGCGTCTGGAGCCCGAGCAGGAACTCCACGTCTTCCCGCCGGGACGCTAAAGACAGCGCAACAGAAGACGAACGATACCAAAAAGCTCAGTCGGGTTGCATGCGGTTGCAGAATCCGTAACAAGCGAATAGCGGATGCGCGGCGGAACCTGTCATGCGTCGCGCCTCACGCCTCAAGTTACGCTCCGCATGAACGCCCAAAGAGCCGGATAAGATTCAATTCATGCCCCTGATTACCCGTACGTTTATCAAAACGTCCCTGGTCTACTTTGTGCTGGCGCTCATTGCCGGGCTTTTGACGGCTGTGGCGCGCATCATCTCCCTGCCGCCGGTTTTCAATCGGCTGACGCCGGTCTACTTTCACCTGCTCATGGTGGGCTGGGTAACGTTGATGATTATGGGCGTGGCCTTCTGGATGTTTCCGCGCTTTACCAAGGAGTTGCCGCGCGGGCATATCTGGCTCATGTGGGCGGCCTATGGGCTGATCAATGCAGGACTGATTTTGCGCGTGATAGCGGAGCCCATGCTGGGCCTGACCGCGGGCGCAATGCCGTGGGGAGAGCTGCTGGCTGTTTCTGCGTTGACCCAATGGCTGGGCGGGCTCTGCTTCGTCGCCAACGTCTGGCCCCGCCTGCAGGAGCGTTAGAGCCATGCCGCGCCTCAGCATCTGGGCCGTCCGCCTGGCCCTCATCAACTTTATAACCGGCTTCACATTCGGCATGCTCATGCTCTGGAACAAGGGCATGTTCATTTCCGGTCACATCTGGCGGCTGCTGCCCGCGCACATGGAACTGCTCCTCCTGGGCTGGACGGCCCAACTCATTCTGGGCGTGGCCTTCTGGATTCTGCCCCGCTGGCGTTCTTCCCGAGGGGATACCCGTCCGGCCTGGGCCGCGGTTATCTTCCTCAACCTGGGCGTATGGCTGGTTGCCGCGGCGCCCTTTCTGGCGTGGCTAACGCCTCTGTCTCTGCTGGGGCGCACGCTGGAAGCTGCGGCCGCGGCCCTTTTCGCTCTCCACGCCTGGCCCCGGGTCAAGCCGCCCGCGGTGTAACGCGAACCGGCGTGATGTTTGCGGCTCAACCGAACATCCTGCGGACGTATCCTCCCCTCAAGCAAGCGCCAAGATCAAGCGTCAAGCAATTCCAATGCACCGACAAACAGGGCCTGAGCAATAACGTTATCGGCCAGAGTCCCCGCGTGCAGCTTAAAGGTAGTAACCGCCAAACGCCCCTTCCCGTATTCCAGGCAGGCCAGGAGGGAGACCGCAGCATGCACCCAGCCCACGGCCAGACCGGCCCAGCTTGCCGTGCGCAGAGCCCAGGATGGCAGACCGGCCAGAACGACATCGGGCATGACGGGCGCAAAGTCCATCTCCAGCAGGGGCGGACCGGCCAGACGGGCAAAGGGCCCGGTCCGCTTGAGCCAGGCAAACGAAGTAGCCCAGTCTCCCTGCCACGTAGTCCCTTCCCGGGGGATGACGCGGCCGTAGGGCAGGGGAAGTGAATCAACGCCTGGCGGAGTTTCCGGGGCGTGGGCCAGAAGCAGAACGCGGCCGCCCTGATGCAGCGCGCGGCTGACTTCACGCGTGTAGCGCCGGGCGACGATAACGGGCGATTGGGGTGACGGTTGGGCGGGCAAGACGCGCGTCACGGCATAGCCCAATGCCTGCAGCGTCTGGGCCAATTCATCGTCATCCGGAACACAAAGATTTCCGCTGAATTGCGGCGTCTCGACACACGCAATCTCGACGGCATTGCGGGCCAGCTCATTGCCTGCGTCGTCGATCCACTGGGCTTGCAGGGTGATAAGTCCCGGCTTGGTTGGAATGAAGGTAAGGGTCTCAACGTCCGCGGTTGCAAACTCTCCCGTTTGGTCGTCTGCCTGCCAGCGAATACAGCCATAATCGACCGCGCCGGCCACATCCGCCGGGCGCACCGTCACGGTTATGGGCGCGTCCGGTTGCGCGCTCCATTGATCAGGACGAAGCAGAAGCGCCCGATCCTGGTTCACCTGCTTCAGGATGGGGTCCAGCAGGTGCTTGACCTGGCGCTGCATGGTGAGAAGGCCGTTGCATTCCCAGTGGACATCGGTGCATTCAGTGATGACGTAACCGCCGATGTCGGCGTGCAGGCGCATGGAAGTGATCTCATAGTGGAGGCTGCGGGCCATATGCGCCTGGGCGTGGCGGGCAAATTCGCCATAATCGGCGAAAAGGTCCGCGAGTCCGCAGGCCGCAAAGCGGGCCGTGACGCCATGGGGATACACGCTGCCGCCGTCCCATTCGCTGCCGGTTTCAAACCACCAGGGTTCCCGGCCGTGTTCGTCCACTTCAGCCGGATCGGGCAGGCCCCAATTGCCGAATTCAGAGACGAGCAGCGGCAGATCGGGACGCCGCTCGGCAGCAAAATCTTCTGCCCAGGCCCAATCGCTGCGGCCGGCGAAATCGGCTACCCAGGCATCCCACTCGGCCGCGTGGTCGGGAATAGCCTGGTACTGATGGTAGTCCTCGATATCACCGGCCACGTGAAAATTATCGGGACAGGCCGAGTTGTCTACTATGAGACGCGTGGGGTCCATGGCTTTGGCCGCGTCATAAAAATCGCGCAGCCATTGACGATGCGCAGGATTGCGCGTCAGGTCCATACCCCAGTTTTCATTGACCAGCGTCCAGGCAATAATGGACGGATGGTTGCCGTCCCGCTCCACCATGCCCTGAAATGTCTCCCTGGCCCGTGCAGCTGCTGAGGCAGAGAGATAGCCCCAGTTCGGAATCTCGGTCCAGACCAGCAGCCCCACCCGATCGGCCACGTCGTAATAGACCGGATCTTCAATTTTGATATGGAGGCGCAAGCAGTTAAAGCCCAGCGCCTTGATTTTACGCGCCTGATCTTCCAGAAAAGCAGCGCTGGGCGGCGTGTAGATGGTTTCAGGATAGTACGCCTGATCCAATACGCCGCGCAGATAGAGAGGCTCGCCGTTGAGGTAAATGCGCCCGTCCCTGGCCTCGACCGTCCGAAAGCCGCACGTTGCGCTGACGGTATGGGGCGGCGCTCCAGCCTGGTGCAGGACAGCCGTCACCGTGTAGAGATTGGGCGCAGCGGGGCTCCAAAGGCGGGCGGGCGCATCCAACCGAAGCGTACCGGACGTACGCTGCTCCAGCGTGACTTCGCCTGCCGTCACGCCGTCGGGATCAACCACGCGGCAATAAATACGGTATCCCTCCTGAGGAGGTACGTTGAGCGCGACCGCCAGTGCGATGGCGCCCGCGGCCGGATCGGGCTGGAGCGCCAGCCGGGTGATGTGGACGGGCGGGCGAAATTCCAGCCAGACGCTCTGCCAGATGCCCCCAATGGGGCCATACCAACTCTGCTTGCCGTGGGGAGTCTCGCTGAAGGGGAAGTCCGGGAAACGCGTGCGGTCATCACTGGGATCGACGACGCGCACCAGCAGTTCATTCACGCCGGGGCGCAGCAGGGACGCAACATCAAACTCAAAAGGCAGATAGCCGCCTTCGTGCGCGCCGACTTCCACGTCATTGAGCCAAACCGTGGCCTGATAATTTACCGCGCCATAATGGAGAACGGCGGTTTGCGAACCAATCCAGGCAAGGTGCTCTGCATCCAGCACAAAAGTGCGCCGATACCAGGCGACGCCATCCACCAGGCGCAGGTCTTCAAACTGGGCTTGCCAGGGCATGGGAACTGTTGTCCGCCGCCAATCCTGACCGATGGACGCATCCAGTCCGCCGGTCGGATCGATCTGGAAGTCCCACGTTCCATCAAGAGAAATACGGTCAGGAGCCATGGTCGCATCCTTTTCTGCTCGCGTGATTCAGCATCTTATGCCGTGGGTCAGGAGTTCTGCATGCCGGCGCTGGTCTTCAGTACGGTAAACGAGAGGGGCGGCAGGCGCAGTGTAGCCGTGCCGTTGTTCATCACCGGCGCGTCCAGCCGCCGGGCGATCAGGTTGTTGGGCGCATCCCACGTGTTGACGGCCTTGGGGTCCGTTCCCGCCAGTTGCCACGCTTCAGCAATCTGCACAGAGGCGTCATTCTGCCAGATGCAATCGGCGGTAACCGCGGCGTCCTGACTGCGATTGACGATGAAGACGGCCCCCTGGCCGGTAGCCTCATCAAAGCTGGCCGCGACGTCCAGCATGGGCGCGGGGCCATATTCGTCGGTTTCAACCGCGGGCGCGGCGGCATGGACATCCAGAGCCTTGCCCCGAGCCAGGTTGCTCACCAGCTCAAAAACATAATACGACGGCTGCTTGAGGAGACCGTCACGCCGGGTTTGCAGCCACGAAATGACGTTTACCACCTGGGCCACGCACGCGATCTTCAGCACGTGGCTTTTGCGCAGAAATACGTTGAGCCACTGGGCCACGACCAGCGCATCTTCCAAATTGTAGACTTCCTCAGCCAGATGCGGCGCGACGGTCCAGTCGCCCTGGAGTGGATCTCCCTTGTACCAGACCTGCCATTCATCCCACGAGAGATAGACGTCATGCTTGCTGCGGCGCTTGGCCTTGACGTAGCGCAGCGTGCCTTCCAACGTTTCCACAAAGCGCTCAAAAAGAATCGCGCTGGCCAGATAGCCGGCCGTATCGTCTTGCGGATTGCCCGCGTAGTAGTGCATGGAGTGGTAATCTACGTGCTCCCAGGCAATTTCCAGCGCGGTCCGGTCCCATTCCGGGTAAGTGGGCATGCGATCATTGGAGGAACCGCAGAGCACGGTTTCAATCGTCGGATCGGCCCACCTCATCATCTTGGCCGCTTCCAGGGCCTTCTTGCCGTACTCAACGGCATCCAGATGGCCGATCTGCCACGGACCGTCCATCTCGTTGCCCACGCACCAGTAGCGTACATTATGGGGCTCGGCAAAGCCGTGTTGGGCGCGCAGGTCCGCCCAGTAAGTACCGACAGGCGCGTTACAATATTCCACCAGATCGGCTGCGGCCTGGATCGTGCCGGTTCCCATGTTGACGGCCAACATGGGTTCCGTATCGATGGCGCGGCAAAAGGCCATAAATTCATTCGTGCCGAACTGATTTGTCTCCAGAGATTGCCAGGCCAGTTCCTTGCGTCGGGGGCGCTGATCTTTGGGCCCGACGCCGTCCAGCCAGTTATAGCCGCTGACGAAATTGCCGCCCGGATAACGCATAACCGTGTAGCGCTGGGCGCGCAGCGCGTCCAGCACGTCGGTCCGCAAGCCCTGCTCATCGGACAGGGGCGATTCGGGATCGTAGATACCCTCGTAGACACAGCGCCCCATGTGCTCGATGAAGCCGCCAAAGAGGAGGGGCGAAATCTCGGCGATGGTGCGGTTGGCGTCCAGCAAAACCTGTGCAGCATGTTCAGACATACAAAATGCCTCTCAATGCAAGGTCCGGCGGCTGTGGGCCGCCGGACCGGCGAATGGTGGTAATGGGCGCTACGGATTCCTGCCGGGGTTCACAAGGAACATCAATACCAATCAGCTTTAGGAAGGCAAAAGAACGATGCTACAGCCTGAACTCAAAAACCATTGGTCGCGTAGAAACTTCAGATCAGGAATTACCTAGCGCATAAGTATGGAAATGGTCGGCCAATGGTGTCCGTTCACGCGTGAGCTTATCCAGACCCGCATAGCGGCTTCCCCACTGGTCGCCGGCGATCTCCCACATGTTCAGATTCTCGCTATCGGCAAACTTATTCTTCCAAAGCCCGACAGGCATACTGTAGCGGAAAAGGGGAGCGTTCTCAAAGCGGTAATCCCACTCAATCATGTCAAACAGGGGCCACCATGTGTACCCGACCACGGGAATCCCCAAGTCCATCGCCTGCCGCACCTGCGCCACCGACTCGTCCATCCATCGAATGCGTTCAGAAATATGGCCCACCACAGCTGTTTCCGTAAGCATCATGGGCAATTGATAACGATCCCATACCATCTTCAGCACATCGCCTAACTGTTCACTCGTGACGCCGCGCGTAAATGTAGCCTCTTCATCTTTTCCTAACGTCCAAACGCCGCCGGACACAGGATAATAATTGACGCCGAAGATATCCACATCGATGGCCTGCTCCTGGTACCAATGCAGATCCGCCTCGCGTATGCCATGGCTCTGCAGGAAGGGCCAGAGCAGATGCTCAGTATCCACGCGCCCTGTGAAGAGGTCAAAAGGCAAGAAAATTTGGGCCTGTTCCGTTGCGACCCGATCGCTGAGACGGTTATCGGCGCTATGGTGGAATTCAACGGCTTCCACCTGTACGATGACCGTGTCGGCATTCGCGGCGCGCAAGGCTTTTTCCGTCAACACCACACCCCGACAGACCGACATCAACACATTAACGTATCCGTCGTCTCCTACCAGATGGGGAGGCCACTGGCCCAATTTACCGCAATATAGGGCATTGACCATCGGCTCATTGAGAGGCGTATAGTAACGCACCAAATCCCGATAGCGTTCAGCAAATGTATGCGCGTATTCAGCAACCCTTTCGGGATAGCTGCTATTGATGAAGGCATTATCCAACCAAAGCGGCGTTCCGTAATGCATCAGGTCGATAATCGGGATACACCCCACATTGTTGACCAGATGGTCGAGCGCCTCATCAATCCAGCTCCAATCATAAACGTTCGGCGCGGGGTTGACGCGATACCAGGGAATGCCCCAACGCACATGCTGGGCGCCCACTTCGCCCAGGTTATCAAAATCTTCACGCCAGAGACGATAATGCGCGGTCAGCTCATATTCGTCGAGCGGCCGAAGACCGGGACGGGTCTGCGGAATGAAGGTATCTTCAATTCCAAGACCCCAGCTAAAGACGGGAAGTGTAGAGGACATAGTTTCAGTTATTCCTTGATTCCAGTGAGGGCAATGCCGGCGACAAAGTATCGCTGGGCAAAGAGAAAGGCGATGATCAACGGTAGGGCGGCAATCGTCGCTCCCGCCATGAGGGTGCCGTATTCGATGTTGTGCTCACCCATAAAGAGGGCGAGGCCGGTCGGCAACGTACGCATATTGGCGGTCGTCGTAACAATCAGCGGCCACAAAAAGTCATTCCAGTTGTACATAAAATGGAAGACAAAGAGGGTAGCAATCGCAGGTCCGGAGAGGGGCAATACGATCTGCCAGTAGATACGAAACTCGCTGGCTCCGTCAATGCGGGCCGCGTCCTCAAAATCCCGGGGCAGGCTGATAAAGAACTGACGCAGCAGAAAAATGCCGAACGCGCTGGTCAGGCGGGGTACAATCAAGCCCTGAAAGGTATTAATCCACCCCAGCTCAAACAGATTGAAGAAAAGCGGGACCAACGTCACCTGCACGGGCACCATCATGGTGGCCAGGATAGCGAGAAAGACGACATTGCGCCCGCGGAAGTTCAGCCGCGCCAGCGCATAGGCGCACATCGAATCGAAGAACAAAGAGATCAGCGTGATTGAAAACGAGTAGACCAACGAGTTACGGACCAGCATTGCAAAGGGAAGCTGCGTCCAGACAAGCTGGTAATTAGTCACAGTCCACTGCGTCGGCAGAAAACGCGGCGGGTACGAAATGATATCTGTCGGAAACTTGAATGAGGTAAGAAGCATGATCAGGAAAGGCATCCCAACCACAACCGCGACGGATACAAGCAAGAGATAGAGCAGCAACTGAACAGGAGGGGAAATGCGGCTGCCCATAAAACGCTTGCGTTTCGGATTCTGCTTTCCTGCCGGACTGACAGCCCCTGAGGTTACTTGGACGCTCATTGTTAGAAGCTCTCCTGATACCGTAAAATTCTGAGTTGCCCCAAGGTAATCACAAAGATAATCCCGAAGAGGACCAGCGCCGCGGTGCTGGCATAGCCCATGTCAAAATTGATAAAGCCCTCTCGGTAGACGTAAACAACTACAGTCTCTGTGCTGAACATAGGCCCGCCGCGTGTCAGGACATATATCTGGTCAAATGCCTGTAGCGCGGAAATAACGGCATTGATGAGGGCGAAGAGCAGCGAAGGGCGCAGCAGCGGTAACGTAATAAACCGGAATTTCTGGACCTCATTGGCCCCGTCAACTTCGGCGGCTTCATAGTAGGATTCTGATATCCCCTGAAGACCTGCCAACAAAATGACCAGATTGAACCCGAACCAGCGCCAGATGCTGATTAGAATCACGGCCGTCATCGCCCAGTCAGGGCTGCGCAGCCATTCGATGCGTGGAAGCCCCAACACCGAAGAGTAGTAGCCGATGTAACCGATATCCGGATCGAGCAGAAAGCGCCAGACGATTGCCTCAACCGCAAATGAGACGAGTACAGGCAAAAAGTAGATGCCGCGAAAAACCGTTCGCCCTTTCAGCCTTGCATTGAGAATTAGGGCAAAGACCAGGGCCAGAATGATCTGTCCGGGCACAACGCCAATGGTATAGACAAGCGTGTTTTGCAGTGCATTCCAAAACCGATCGTCTTTGAAAAGATCGGCAAAATTTTTCAGGCCGATGAACGTAGGGTTCAAATCAGCCAGCGTCCAATCGTGGAGGGCCATCCATGCAGCCTGAAAAATGGGCAGAACGATAAAGAAGGCCAGAATAGTCAGGCTGGGCAGCATAAACAACCATGCCGCCCGCGCTTGTGACGTGAAGCGGAATTGACTGCGAGGGGGCTGCGCCGAGACAGAAGTCTGCGTACTCTGCATGGTTGCTCCTTTCAAACGGGGGCCGGACATGAATGATTCCGGCCCCCGTATAGACGTGATAGATACGCGCAACAGATTGCTGCGGTTATTGTTCCGCCAAAACTTCGTTCATCTTTGTCGCGGCGGCGGTGAGGGACTCTTCGGCCGTCATATTCCCACGCGCGACCTCAAGGATGGCCGGGGTAATGATCTCGTCGTTGATCTTGCTATACTCGACGACGCCGCCCAGATAAGTGCGGGCATCGGGGAGCGAATCGGCGAAGGCCTTGACGTTGGGATTGCCTTGAATTTCCGGGTTATTCGCCAGGTCGCTGCGTGTCGGAGCAAAGCCCGTCTTGGAAGACCAGTTGATCTGCGCCCAGTCAGATTGCCAGAACTTTAGCAGTTCATAGACCGCGTCAGGAGCCTGGCTGTTTTTGTTTACCACAAAATAAACTCCGGCACCCTGGGTATATCGTCCGGCCGGACCTTCGGGCATGGGGCAAATCTGGAAGTTGATGCCGGCATCTGTAAATCCGGTGCTGACCCAAGGTCCGCTGACCGTCATGGCAGCTTTGCTGGTTTGGAAAAGGTTATCCGCTTCCACGCCGGAGAGCCCCAGCGCCAAAATGTTATCCTGGGCAATCAGATCGCCCCATTTTTGAACGGCTGCAATGGTGGCAGGATCGTCAAGCCGAGACTCGGTAGCATCCTCGTTGACAAAGTCACCGCCGCCGCTCCAGACCAGGGAAGGCCAGATCGATACCGCGCCATGGTCGCCCCAGGACATGCCATACTGCTCCGGCGTACCGTCCCCATTCTCATCAATGGTTAGCGTAAGCAAGGCATTTTCCCATTCATCCCAGGTGTTGGGGCAGGCGGCAGGCAGTCCCGCTTCCGTGAAGAGATCGTTATTCATGTAAAGCAGCGTCGTGTAGTAGATAATTGGCGCGCCGTACCGATTCCCGTTTACGGTCATCCCCTGTAACACGCCCTCGCTGAAATTATCCGGATTCAGTCCGTCGCTCCCCCAGAGTTCGCCTACAGGCAGCAGCGATTCAGCGGTAACATACTGAGGAATGAGGCTCCCGTCCAGCGAGACGACGTCGGGATCGCTGCCGGTGCGCAACGACGGCAACAGCTTGGGAAGGAGAGAATCCCAGGGTTGAATATCCATATTCACAGTGACATTGCTGTATAGCTCGTCGAAAACAGCAACGTTTTCCTCCATGACGGGTCGATCAGAGGCGGTAAATCCGTTCCAAAAGGAAAAGGTCCCCGAGACATCCGTATTTAAACCGGCGGTATCGATTTCCGACAGATCAACTGCGTCCGCAGCACCCGCATCGGCCGCCGCGGCGCTCGTATCTGTTGCTCCTGTATCTCCCGTATCTGTAACGCCCGACTGGGCAGGCGCGGCACCTGCGCAAGCGCTTAACAACAGCATAACAACCAAGACAAGACTGAACAGCAAAGACGACTTACGCATAAAATTTTCTCCTTTGACGTACAAACGCTCAGAAACCACAAGATTGAGAAAGGCAGTCCGCCGCATAGTCACAATCGCAAACCAACGCTCTCCTCGATCTGCGACAGGGGAAAGGCTGCCTCGAAACACAAATGTTTACCGGTTACGGTTTTCCCAATATCCGCTAGATAATCGTCCGCCAATAAGATAGCGATTGCGGGTCGTTGCCCGGAAGCGCCAAGCGCCGACTTGGCGTTATGGCCGGACTGAAGTCCGGGGGAGACGGCTGCAACATCGTACTGCCAACTTGAAAACGGACAATCGCCAATCTCCGTATATCAGGCTGACTCTCGTTCAATGAACCGGCTGCGTACTTCGATCCGGCGGCCAAGACCGTCGTAGCCCCCATGAATTCGCTGAAAGAGGAGATCAGCCAGACGCTCACCCATTTTTCCCGGCTGCTGGGCAACGGTTGTCAGACGTGGCCGCACCCAGGCCGCGGGGGGGATATCATCAAAGCCCACAAGCGCAATGTCATCCGGTACGCGCAGCCCTGCTCCGTTAATGGCGTCCAGCGCGCCGATGGCCATGAGGTCGTTGCAGACAAACACCGCGGTAGGACGCGCAGAGAGAGATAAAAGCTGCTGCATGGCGCGGTGACCGCCGGCGTAGGTCCAGTCACCCTCTTGCTCAAAGCCGACGGGGATGGGCAAAGACCGACTTTGCATGACCTCACGATAGGCGCGCCGCCGGCGTGCGCCGGCATGGTGCCTGTCAGATACGCCGATAAAGCCGATTGCCGTATGGGATTTCCGCTCGTGCAGCCAGGCGACGGCATTTCGGGTTTCCTCACCATCATTACTAAAAACGACATCAACCGCAGGGTGAGATATCTGCTGGGCAAGCACGGCCAGCTGAACGCCGGTGCGCTCAATCAGACCGTCCAGATCGTCATCCGTCAAGTGATAAGGAATCAAGATCGCGCCGTCAACCGGGCGCCGAATGATGGAATTGACGAAGCGCAGTTCCTCATCCGCCACGTGATCCGAATTGGCGATCATGGTGTCGTAGCCTTCACGATTGGCCCGATCCTGGATGGCCCGGGTGATGCCGTGATAGAAGGGGTTAACAATGTCGGCGATCATAACCGCGATCATGCGCGTCTTCTGACCCCGGAGACTGCCGGCATGAAGATTGGGCTGGTAGCCCAATTCCGCCACTGCATCCAATACGCGTTGCTGGGTTTCGGCCCCGATAGGAATGGGCTCGGAAGCGCCGCTGAGCACCCGCGAAACGGTACTCTGGGAGACGCCGGCCCGCCGGGCTACATCGCGCATGGTGATATTCTTGCGTCGAGTGTCGGTTCTTTTATTCACGCCCATGAGCAGGTATGCCTGACGGATAGGTGATCGTAAAATGATGGGTGGAAAAACAGCGGCAAAGACAAGACAAGCAGCAAACAAACGGGAAGCCAATTCGGCAAAAAAGTAGGCGCCTGCGCTGGAATTCAGGTGTGTAATGCTTATGCAATCGTATGCGGTGTTTCGTATTAAAACATACATTCAAAACCAAGTCAAGAGGCAAATTTTTGGATTTTCGGCTATAATCCCGCATCAACTATCCACGTGTCCCGCTTGCACCGCCGGAGAGAAACGACATGTCTTTTCGATCGCTTGAAGTTGCCGTCCGCCCCGCCGCCCTGCTGGGGGTCGGCGGGGAAGCCGAAATTTACGCGCTGGACGCCGGGCGCATCATCCGCCTGTTCCGTCCGGGCGCCGTAGAAGCGGAGGTGGCCGCCCGGACGGATTTACTGACCGAAATCGCGGCCCACGCGGCGCACTTGCCCTTTGCCACGCCCGTGGTGCTGGAGCAGGGCGTCTGCGCCAATCGTCTGTGCACCATCGAAAAGCGCATTCCCGGCGTCTCTCTGCTCACCGCACTGAAAACCGCCCGGGGCGATGTCCGGCGCAGCCTCATCATCCAATACATGGAGACGGCGCAGCAGCTGAGCCGGATCACCGTCACCCGACCTTTCTGGGGCGAGATCGGCCGTACCGACGCCGTCCAAACGTCTACGTGGCGCGCCTATCTGGCCGAGCGGGCCCGGCGCAGCCTGGCCGCTTCGCCCCTGAACCAGGTGGATGAAGAGCCGCTGGTCGCCGCCGTCAGCGAACCTGACGCGCCCCGGGCGCTGGTGCATCTGGATTATTGCGCCGCCAATGTAATGGTGGAAGGGGATCGCCTGAATGCGGTCATCGACTTCGGCTACGCCGCCATTTTGGGCGATCGCCGCATGAACGCGCTGGCGGCTGCCGCCTATCTGGCCGTTCCCTATATCACGCCGACCGCGACCGCAGCCGACCGGAAACAGGCATTCACCTGGCTGCGCGAACAGGGGTTGAGCGATTACTACGCCCGGGGATTGGGCTGGTTGGCGGCTTATTGGACATTTGCCCATGATGACGCGGGGTTGTATAAATGGTGCCTATCCGTTTTGACGTAACGCAAAAGCGCGACGGCAGGTTACAGAAACCCCAATCAGGACATAGGTCCATGCACATTACGCACCAAACCATTTCGACCAATGGTATCAACCTGCATGTTGCCGCCGCGGGAGACGAGGACGCGCCGCTGGTCATTCTGCTCCACGGCTTTCCCGAATTTTGGCGCGGTTGGGACAGGCAGATTCCGGCCCTTGTAGACGCGGGATACCGGGTGTGGGTTCCGGATCAACGGGGATACAACATCAGCGACAAGCCCAATGGCATTGACGCGTATACGCTGGACGAGTTGGCCCTGGATATCGTGGGCCTGCTGGATGCCGCGGGCGTCGAGCAGGCGCCAATCATCGGCCACGACTGGGGCGGCGCGGTCACATGGTGGCTGGCATTGCAGCACCCTCAGCGCCTGACCCGCACCGCCGTGCTCAACATGCCCCATCCCGGCGTGATGCTACGCTTCCTGCGCAGTCAGCCCCGTCAATTGCTCAAGAGCTGGTACATGTTCTTCTTCCAACTGCCCTGGCTGCCCGAACGCATGCTTCAACGTTCCGGAACGCGCATGCTGCGCGCGACGGGCCACGCCTTTCGCAAAATGGATTTGCAACATTATCAGGACGCATACAATCAACCCGGCGCGGCCACGGGCATGCTCAACTGGTATCGGGCCATGCTGCGGCGCAGTCCCAAACCGCCCCCAAGCCCGCGGGTGGAGACGCCCACGTTGATGGTTTGGGGCGAACAGGACGTCGCCCTGAATGCACGCATGGCCGCCTTGAGCATGAAGTATGTGGCCAACGGGAGCCTGGTCACCCTGCCCGACGCCTCCCACTTTGTCCAGCACGACGCGCCGGAACAGGTCAACGATCTGCTCATTGACTGGCTGCGTTCAGATGAGTCTGGAGGGTCCGAATGTTCACGTGTGTAATCCGTTATGAAGTCCGTCTGGACCGACTGGAAGAATTCCGCGCTTATGCCCACGCCTGGATCGGGCTGATTGAGCGTTATGGCGGCACGCATCACGGTTATTTTGCGCCTGATCCGGATGCGCAGGATATGCCCGCTGCCGCGTTCAGCTTTCCCGGCCTGGGAGAAGCCGCGCCCCCGAATGCGGGATATGCGCTGTTTAGTTTCCCCGATGTAGAAAGCTACACGAGATATCGCGCGGATGTAGCCATAGACCCTGATTGCATCACCGCCACCAATCGCTTCCAGGCTGCGCCCTGCTTTACGCGATATGAGCGGAGTTTTCTACGTCCGATCTTCGATAAAGAATCTTCGTAATTGTCCGCCAAAAAGATAGCCATTGCGGGCTGTTGCCGCCGGACTGGAGTCCGGCGTTCCCGGGGCGCGTCCGCAACAGCCTGCCGCTAACTTGAAAACGGAGAATTACCCCAAATGCGTCTGCACCGTCACAGGACTTGCTTATGCCGACCGGCGATCTCTTTCTGGCCATCGATAACGGCACCCAGAGCGTACGCGCGCTCGTCTTTGACGCGCAGGGCGCGCTCATCGATAGGGCCGGGATTCCCTTGCAGCCGCCGGTCGCGCCCCGCCACGGCTGGGCCGAACAGGACCCCGACTATTTCTGGGACAAAGTCTGCGCGACCTGCCAAACCCTGTGGCAGCAGGGCCGGGTCAAGCCGGACGAGTTGGCCGGTCTGGCCATTACGACCCAACGGGGCACGGTGGTGAATCTGGACGCTGCCGGCAAGCCATTGCGTCCCGCCATTCTGTGGATGGACCAACGCCGCACCGAAGGGCTGGCGCCAATCCGGGGGCTGTGGGGCGCAGGATTTCGCTTACGCGGCGCGACGGATTTGGTGGCGCGCCTTCAAGCCGATGCCGAAGCCAATTGGATCAAAGTGCATCAGCCTGACATCTGGCGCAAAACCCACAAGTTTCTGCTGCTGTCAGGCTATCTTACCTACAGGTTTTGCGGTCATTTTGTGGATTCAGTGGGCGCACAGGTCGGGTATCTCCCCTTCGACTACAAGCGTCTGGCCTGGTCCAACCGCTGGGATTGGAAGTGGCAGAGCCTGCCCATCCGCCGGGAGCAACTGCCCGATCTGCGCCCCCCGGCGGCGCAGTTGGGTCAGGTAACGCGGGAAGCGGCCGCGGCGACGGGTCTGCCGGCCGGATTGCCCATTATCGCCGCGGGGGCGGACAAGGCGTGCGAAGTCCTGGGGACGGGTGCGCTGGAGCCCCACGTGGGCTGCCTCAGCTTCGGCACCTCTGCCACCGTCAACATTACCTGCCGGAAGTATATGGAAATTCATCCGCCCGTGCCGCCCTATCCCGCAGCCGTGCCCCATGCGTATAACATGGAGGTGCAGGTCTACCGGGGCTTTTGGCTGGTCAACTGGTTCAAGGAAGAATTCGGCCTCATGGAGCGACAGATCGGCCAGGAAATAGGCGTGGAGCCCGAGACTCTGCTGGATGAACTGCTGGCGGCGACGCTGCCCGGGGCTGCGGGCCTGATGCTTCAACCCTATTGGGCGCCGGGGCTGCGCATGCCGGGTCCGGAGGCCAAGGGAGCCGTCATCGGCTTCCATGACGGCCATACCCGGGCCCATCTCTATCGGGCTGTAATTGAGGGGTTGACGTACGCCCTGCGCGAAGGAGGAGAGGAAATACAAAAGCGCACCGGCACGGGGATGACCGAATTGCGGGTTGCCGGGGGCGGCTCACAGAGCGATGCCGTCATGCAGGTTGCCGCCGATGTGTTCGGCCTGCCCGCGGCCCGCCCCCACACATTTGAGGCCTCAGGATTGGGGGCGGCCATCGACGCGGCCGTGGGGCTGGGCGCATACCCCGACTTCACCACGGCCGTCGCGGCTATGACCCATCCGGGCCGCGTCTTCCAGCCCAACCCCGCCAACCACCGCCTTTATAACGATCTCTATCGGCGCATTTATCTGCGCATGTATCAGCAGTTGAAACCTCTCTACCACAACCTGCAGGAGATTATCGACGGGAAGTAAGCGGGGTTGCGGGGTTGCGAAGTGGCGGGGTGGCGGAGCAGCACGCAGCCACGCCACCCCCATTAACCATTCTCAATTATGACTTCACTGCGAAAAGGTAGG
>JAGRCP010000166.1:0-128 GCA_020433455.1 Caldilineaceae bacterium
TGTCCAAGCCCCGTTGACGGGGCGTCGTTTTGTAGCACCGGGGTTTGACCCCGGTGCGGTCCTCGGTGGCGCGGCCGCGTGGGTGATTCCGCCGGTCCCGGTCCGCGTGGTCCGCCCGGCCGTCAAAC
>JAGRCP010000166.1:219-3491 GCA_020433455.1 Caldilineaceae bacterium
GGGCCCTCCCCTACGGGTTTCGGCCCCGCCACCGCGCCACCCCGCATCCTCGGTTGACTTGTCGGTGGTTTTTCCCTACACTAACGACAGACCGCTGCCGGCGCATAGGCCGTGCAAAGCGACAAAACCCACCGCCAATAACGGGGCGCTGCCATGCCCAATCCACCCACCAGTAAAGAGATCGAACAGCTCCGGGACGCCCTTCTCGACGCCTATAGCTACAGTGAGTTGCAACAGATGGTTCTTTTGCAGCTTGGTGCTGAATTAAGTCACCTTGTTCCCGTTGTCGGTCGCAACATGACCCAAATCGTTTATGACCTGGTGCGGGCCTGTGCGGCCCAGCCGGGCGGATTTGCGGGCCTGGCTCGAGCCGGGCTGAACGGCAATCCTCAAAACCCGGCCCTGCAAGCCGCGGCCGCCGCCTTCCACGAACGGAAATTCGCGGTCTTGCCGCTGCCCGCAGAGTTGCTGTCCCGGGCCTCCACCATTACGGCCACCATCGGTGACAACGTGCAGAATGTGGCCATCGGCGAACACATCATACAGATTATTTATAATTTTCCCGCTCCGCCCGCTCCTCCTGTTGAGTCGGGACGTTTATCGGATGAACATGCGGCCTACTTGCGTCACTGGTTCGGCAAGCCGTGGACCCGCATCCGGCTGGCGGATATTCTGGAAGATAGCTCGGGTGAGGTGAGCCTGCTTGATGTCTATGTCCCCTTACAGGTGGATTGTAAAATCCGGATTACGGTTGCTGATCATCAGATCACGGATTGGGCGGTCGTTCGCTCGCAGGAGAGGGATTTGGCGCAGGAACGTCGCCTCGCTCTGAAAGCGGATCAATTGAGCGAAGAAATCGACGAGATTACCACGGAAAAATTGCGTGCCTGGACTGACTTGGGCGTCGGCGAGGAAGAATTACAGAAGATCGTCAACGGGGCCCAGGCCAAGATTCGTCTGCGCAACGATAATGGTGAAAAGACCGAAGACGGTGAACATACCTGGTTTATGGAAGCCCACGACGCGGTCAGCGTCCAGGCCCGTTTCGTTCTGTTGGGCGATCCGGGTTCAGGCAAGAGTAGTTTTGTCCGCCATTTAACCCTCTGCCTGGCCGGCCAACTGCTTGCCGATGTCGGCGAAACAGCGCCGCCCAAGGCAAATCTGGCGACGTTGCGGGATTGGCTATTGGGCGCGTATACGCCGATCTTTATCGAACTGCGGGATCTTGTGCGCAGCGTCTTCCCGCCCTTGCCGTCAGATAGAGAGCAGCCTGCGGCCAGACCCGGCTCGGCAGAGTTTTGGCGCTATGTACACACCGCAATTTTGAGCGAGAGTTCACAAGATTTTGAAAGTGAACTCAAGAAGTTGTGCGCTTCGGGTGAAGCCATCCTTCTGCTGGACGGGCTGGATGAGGTAGGGGAAGCTACCGATCCCCGACGACGGGATCAGATCAAGACATTGATCTATACACTGGGCGAGACCTACCCGAAACTGCGCATCATTGTAACCAGTCGACCCAACGCCTATCGCGGCGGCGAGTGGACATTAGACGGATTCGGGCGTACCCGCCTGGACGCGCTTTCGTTGAACCGTTTGCAGGAGTTGGCGAACGCTCTTTTTGGCCGCATGCTGGGCGAGGCGGGCGGGCAGGAGGCAAAGACATTTGTTGAAGCGGTGCGGCATGACCAAAATCTCAGGTGGGAGCCGGGCCTGTATGCCAACCCGCTCTTTTTTACCATGTTGGCTTCGCTATGGCTTTCATCACCCGTCGGCGCGCGGATGTTGCCTTCATCAAAAGCGGAACTCTATCGCCGTTCGGTTGATTTGATGCTGGGGCGCTGGATTCGGCATCGCGCATCAGATGCGGCGGCCGGGCAGACCGACCAGGCGGCCGGCGGCTTCGACGAGACGCAACTGCGCAGCGCATTGGAAACACTGGCCTGCACCGTACACAGCACGGCTCTGCCGCAACAGGACACAACCGAGTTCCACGGCAAAGAGCTATTGGGCGTTCTGCTGGATGCCGGTTTGTTGACCGGAATGGACGAAGTTCTGCCTTTTCTGGAACGCAAGGCGGGCATTCTGATTTCGTCCCGTCCGGCCTATTTTTCTTTTATCCACCGTTCGTTCCAGGAGCATCTGGCTGCCTGCGAATTGACCTGTCGTGAACCGGAAATGCATGTTCCGCCGGTGGCAGAAGACCGGCGCTTTCCGGCCGGTCTCCTTACCCGTCTGACGGCAGAGCCGGGGCTTTGGGAAAATGTCGCCCGCCGCGCCGCGGACGAATTGGTCAGCGCCTCACGCGTCAAAGATCTGTGGCTTTTATTGACGCGCATGTGCGAACCTTACTGGAAACGGCGTGAGGCCGCTACAACTGCTCTGCTTGCTTTGGAATTGACGCTGGACAACAAGCTCTTTGAGACAACATCGCCTGCCAGACGACTTTCTGACGGCGAAACGGATACCCTCTTTGAAATGGATCCGGATGAAGTCGGGACAGCCCAATATCGCGGGTTCATCAAGATGGCCGCCGAACGGATCCTCACCGATACGGACCGCTTCACCCCGCCCCAGCGGGACATCGCCGGTCGCCTGCTGGGCGGCGGACCCTTTCCCGGCCATGACACCCGTCCGGGCGTAGGCGTCGTGCCGACCGGTGCGGGCGGCTATCTGCCTGCAATGGATTGGGTGGAGATTCCGGCTACGGATGCAGAAGGCAAGGCTGATTTCATCTACCAGGAA
Organism: Caldilineaceae bacterium; assembly: GCA_020433455.1. Lineage (GTDB taxonomy): Bacteria > Chloroflexota > Anaerolineae > Caldilineales > Caldilineaceae > JAGRCP01. Next base: position 2,962 of record JAGRCP010000166.1, read on the forward strand.
GACGAACGCCGGCAAGAACCGCGCTTCTGGATGGCTCGCTACCCCGTCACCTACGCTCAATTCCAGATCTTTCTGGATGATCCGGACGGGTTTGACAACCCGCATTGGTGGGAGGGATTGGCTGCTGATGCCGACGACAAGCGACGGCCGGATGCCCAGAGTTTTGCCTTTTGGAACCACCCTCGAGACACAATCAGCTGGTATCACTCTCTGGCCTTCTGCCGCTGGTTGACGGTCCGCCTGCAGGATCGGCGCGATCTGTTGCCGCCGGGCTTTTCTGCCGATGATGAATGGTACGTCGATCTGCCCACCGAACGGCAGTGGGAGAAGGCGGCTCGGGGCTTCACAGGACTTCTCTACCCGTGGGGCGATGAGTACCTTTCCGGCTATGCCAATATTGATGAGCGGAGCAGCAAGGTCGGTGATTTCTATTTGCAGAAGACATCTGCCGTGGGCATGTATCCCCAGGGGCAGTCCCCCTTCGGCATCGCCGACCTCAGCGGCAACGTGTGGGAATGGTGCCGCAATGA
>JAGRCP010000046.1 GCA_020433455.1 Caldilineaceae bacterium
GTCGCCGATCGCGGCGTCGAAGGCCGCAATCTGACTGCCCCGTTGCCGTGGTTCCGGCTGATGGTCGACTGGCTCGCGCAGAATCCGGCGCACGGTATCCCGGTGGCAGCCAACTGCCTTGGCGATCTGGCTGTTGTTCCAGCCCTTCTGTTTCAGATAGTAGATGGTAGATCGTTCCATGAATCCCAGCATCCTTGTTGGCGTCCCTTCGTGGCAGATGACCTGTCCCTGACTGGGAACAAGTGGCGGTAATCTGCCCGAAGTGTACCCGCCGTGGGTGCTGATTTTTAAACCGGAATTGTGCCCTATTCTTCACCGGAATTTACAAAGGCGGCAGGCAGGCCCTTGCTGCAAGACTGCCTGCCGCCCAACAAGCCGTTGCAGCCGACCGGCTTCGCCGGTGGCTGAACGGCACGCCGTTATGCATTCATGAAATAGGACTACAGATACTCAATGGAAATAGTTACAATAAGAAATGTAGTGTTTGATATTGGAAATGTACTCGTCAAATGGTCGCCAGAAGAGATCATCCGAAAAACATTCGGAGAAGAAGCAGATACGGAAAAATTGATTGAGAAGATCTTCCGAAATGAATGTTGGATTGCTCTAAATAAGGGTGAATTATCCGAGGAATCCGCAAAACAAAAGTATCAACGAATATTATACTCCGTTCAGAATGAAACCCGCAGTTTGCCACTCGACCCGTGCGGCAGAAAAACTGTTGGTCTCAAATTGCACGCAGTATAGATGTCAAATCAGAAATAATTGATGAATTATTCTATCAGATCAAAGACACCCAGAAGCCTGTCGAAGGAACCGTGGATCTTCTGCATCGCCTATCCAGCTCAGGCTATATGCTTTATGCATTAACGGACAATGTGATAGAAATCGTCCAGTATTTAAAGGAACGATATACATTTTGGGAATATTTTGTCGGAACAGTTGTCTCTGCCGAGGTAAATTGCATGAAGCCAAATCCTGAAATCTTTCTTCATTTATTAGATGAATATAACATCCTGCCAGATGAAACTGTATTCATTGATGATCACATGCCCAATGTTGAAAGCGCAAACAATCTTGGGATACATGTAGTGCATTTCAAAGACGCCAATGAATGTGAACAGGAGTTAAAGGAATTAGGATTAGTATTCTAACATTGTGTACGAGGTTGAAATTGTAGACTACCATTGAGGAATAGAACGAGAGATTTACCGCCCATTCATCCAGGGGAGATATTGTTGGAAGAGTTTTTGGCGCCGATGGGAATTAGCCGGTATCGACTTGGCAAAGGACATCAGTATGCCGGCGGGTCGCGGATGTCGCGCCGGCTCATATGGGTGGTCGTCGCTTTTGCCGCCGTGAGTCTGGCGCTCAATTTGATGACGCCCAGCAGGGGCGAGCGGGCGATCTGGGCGCCGGCGGCCTTGCTACTGCTGATAAGCAGCGCCATGGTCGCTATGGACAAGTCTTCTCAGCCCATCCCTTGACAAGGCGCTGAACCGCGCTCCTCCTGGTTTGGCAACTGACTTCACCGGAGTCCGGACTGCTAACGCAAGGCTGTTCCAGGGAATCAAATCCCTTTGTTGAAAGCTCATGGGGAATGCTTTTTCTTGACGTTTGTGAGAAATCCATTGTTTTGACGCGATATCAATAGGAGCTTTACGAGGTTACAAACATGAGAGATCTATTCTCGCTGGAGGGAAAGACCGCGGTCGTGACCGGCGGCTCAACCGGGATCGGGGCGATGATTGCAGAAGGGTTTGTTAACTTTGGGGCGAAGGTGTACATCGTAGCGCGCAGGGAAGAACTCCTGCAACAGAAACAGGTGGAGTTAGGACGCATCGGTCTCTGCGAGTACCTTGTCGCCGATGTGGGGTCCGTCGCCGGGATCAAGGAACTGGCCAAGGCGTATGGTGAACGTGAGGACTCGCTCGACATCCTGGTTAATAATGCCGGTATCAGCGACGGCGGACAGGAGATCGAGGAGGTGACCGAAGAAACGTGGGATGCCGTGATGGATCTCAACCTCAAAACCATCTTCTTTATGACTCAGTCCTTTCTGCCCTTCCTGCGGGTGGGGGCCTCTCCTGCAACCCCGCGCAATGTGATCAATATCGCATCGATCGACGGGTGCGGGAAGCTCAATGCCTTTTACAATTATGCGTATGGCGCCAGCAAAGCCGGCGTTATTCAGTTGGGCCGACATCTGGGCGACAGGCTCGCCTGGGAGGGGATTCAGGTCAATACCCTCTCGCCCGGTGACTTTCCCAGCGATTTGAACACGACGGCTCGGGACCATACGGAGGAGATGAAACGCGTCATCCCTGCGAAGCGGATCGGCGAGAAGGAGAATATCGCCGGGGCGGCTATCTTTCTCGCCTCGCGTGCCGGGAACTTTAATGTCGGCTCCAATCTCGTGGTTGACGGCGGTGAGAGCGTGCGGGGAATTCAGCGGGCATTTTATGCCACGATTTGGCCCGATCTGGTGAAGTTGGACAGGTAGTCGCCCATGCGATCATTCTTTAAAAAATGAGCCGATACGTTGTGCATTGCGCCAGGGGCAAAATCGGTAGCGGAATATAGCATGGCAAACGCCTTCCGGCGCAGCTGCTCGACACTCTACGATGGCACATAACAAGCCATAGTTAGGTGCTTCATGCGCGCCGGTGACATTGATCGTGATGCGGCTGAATGGGAAAGAATTATGGCAGGCAAGAAGAAAAAATTCTATGTTGTCTGGAAGGGCCACAACCCAGGAATCTATACGAGTTGGGCAGAGTGTAACGCCCAGGTAAAAGGCGTCCCGCAGGCTGAATATAAATCATTCGAAACATTGGCAGAAGCGGAGCAGGCCTATCAAGGCAAGTATTCAGTGTATGCGGGAAAATCCGGCAAGACGCAGAAAGACAATATCTTACCGGAAGATGTTTTACGAAGGATCGGACAACCCAATCCGGATGCATATTGTGTCGATGCAGCCTGTAGCGGAAGCCCCGGAGAGCTTGAATATCGCTGTGTGCATGTTGGGACAAGAAAAGAGATATTTCGACAAGGTCCCTATGCAGACGGGACCAATAACATCGGCGAGTTTTTGGCACTCGTGCATGCGCTCGCTTTATTCAAGCGGGAGGGGCTTACCAAGCCCATCTACTCTGATTCAAAAATAGCCATCGGCTGGGTCGAGAAAAGGCATTGCAGGACTAAACTTGAAAAAACCGAAAGAAACCAGAAGTTGTTTGATTTGATTGAGAGAGCGGAGAGATGGTTGATTGAGAATCATTTCGAAAATAGGCTCATAAAGTGGGAAACACGCGTTTGGGGCGAGATCCCGGCAGATTATGGCCGTAAGTAAACGAGAGCCGCATTGAAGATTTCCCATGGGAAGAGCGCTACGTTTTTGGGTACGGCAGTAAAACAGAATATGAAAAACTGAAAAAGACCCAGCCTTCTTACACGGATACTTTTGAATTCCTCGGCTTTGATGATGAAGTTGACAGAGGCTATGGCATCCTGGTTAAGGTAAGGCGGGTAGCTGATAAAAGGAAGTTCACAGTATCTTTGGACGATTTGGAAGCTACAGATGAGCAATCAACGAATTGTCAACTGCTCGATGATTTTTCCGTATGGTTTGTTAACTATTAGGCGGTAACGCGCAACATCTTGCTTGCGCCTAATCACCGCTTCACCTCAGACTGTCGCAGCAGCGGCGCGCTTGCGGCAGCATATAATCCTCCCATGCAACCTGCTCCATTTGGCGCTTAAAAAGGTGGCAAAAATTGGTTGACATAGACCTGTCCAGGGTAAGGGCGTTCAAGACCTCAGACGAGTTCTATGATTGGTTGGAACTCAATCATCAGGACTCTTCTGAATTATGGTTGCAGATCTACAAAAAAGGGTCTCAGCAGCCGTCGATAAGCTGGCAGGAAGCGGTTCGGGTTGCGCTCTGCTGGGGCTGGATTGACAGCGTAAAAATGTCTCGCGATGCCGATTCCTACCTGCAACGATTCACGCCCCGACGCGCGGGCAGCAGTTGGTCAAGACGCAATACGGAACATGTGGAGGCGCTGCTTGAAGAAGGATTGATGAGAGAAGCGGGCATGCTGCATGTCCGGGCCGCACAAGCGGACGGACGCTGGGCGTCGGCTTACGCGCCATCCAGCGAAATGGCCTTGCCGCCTGATTTCCTGGCTGAATTGGAGGCCAACCCGGCAGCTAAGGAATTTTTCGAGACGCTGAGCAAATCTTCCCGCTATGTGATCTATCATCGACTCCAAACGGCAAAGCAAGCGGATACCAGGCAGAGGCGGCTGGAAAAATTTGTCGCGCTTCTCACCAACCGGGAGAAGCCGACGTAAGTGGGGTGAGTGCAGCCATCCGAATTCCTCTTGCTCCTGCTCTGGCCTCCGCTCGCACGGATTGCGTTAGTTCTTCTGCTCACGCTTTACTCATTCGGACGAATTATGCCCCATTCCGCCTTCACCCGATCCGATCATCGACCCTGGCCCTATCCCAACCGCGCCTGGTCCTGGCGTCAGTCCTGGCGGGACTTGCTCTTTCTCCACTGGCCCGTGCCCGCGGCCGCGCTGCGTCCGTTGGTCCCGCCGGAGCTGGAGATCCAGGAATTTGACGGGACGTCCTGGGTCGGCGTTGTGCCCTTTCGCATGGCGGGCGTCATGCGTCGCCCGCTGCCCGATTTGCCGTGGGTCTCCGCCTTTCCCGAGCTGAATGTACGGCTCTACGTGAAGAAAGCCGGGGAGGAGGCGGAGAGCAAGCCGGGCGTCTGGTTCCTCAGCCTGGATGCCACGAATCTGCTGGCGGTCTGGGCGGCGCGGCGCTTTTTTCATCTCCCCTACTATCGGGCGCAGATCACCGTTGAGGATGCGGGCGACCAAATTCGCTACGATTCCGTCCGGCGCAAAAGCGACGCGCGCTTCCGCGCCCGTTACGGTCCCACGGGGCCCGTCTACGCAGCCCGCGCCGGCGCGCTCGACCACTGGCTGACCGAGCGCTACTGCCTGTACGCGCTGGACCCGCGGGGACGCTTGCTGCGCAATGAAGTGCATCACGTTCCCTGGCCGCTTCAACCCGCCCAAGCCGAGATTGAGGAGAACGCCATGCTCCAAACCTACGGGATTCAACTGGAAGGCCCGCCCCTCTGCCATTTCGCCCGCCGGATCGATGTGGTCGTGTGGGACGCTGAAGAAGCGTAGCCTTTTGCCCATAAATGCCCCGGTTGTGCGCGGCATCATGCCGCCCCACTGCCCCTCTGCAATCCCATCTAAAATTCCCGATTGACACATTCGCCGTTTTGGTTCATACTGTCGGTAATGTTCCCGGAAACATTACCGGAAACGTTGCCGGCAATACAGCAATAGAGATAGCCGGCACACTCGCTCTCACCCAGTAGATTAGCTGAACGCCAACTGAAAATTTCCGTCCGCACCTATCGTGCGGCCCTGTAGGCCCACTCGCCGTCAGCGTTCGTCGATCGTAACCAACGCTCCGTCATCCGCGTTGGGTAGATCGTTTTTTGACTATTTTTAAGGAGGAAACAAGGATGAAAAAAATTACGTCAGTTTTGAGTTTGCTGCTTCTGACAGCCTTATTGGCAGCCGGCTGCTCGACTGCCCAGCCGGACACGAGCGGCAGCGCGGGCAGTGCTGAATCCGGTGAATCCGGCGGATCCCAGGAAGGCATTACGCTCACCTACATGGCCAGCCAGGGGTGGATCAAGGACGCTGAATTGGAATTGGCCCAGAAGTTTGAAGATGAGACCGGCATTCACGTTGACTATCAGATCATTCCGGCTGACCAGTATTTCAGCGTCTTGAAGACCAAGCTGAATTCGGGCGAGGCGACGGACATCTTCGGCGGTCAGAGCGGTCAGACCGATCTGGCTGTTCAGTACAACGTGGAGCAGAACGCGGTGGATCTCTCCGATGAAGAGTGGACGTCGCGTCAGGATTCCCTCTCGCTGGAGATGGTGAGCCTGAACGGCAAGGTCTACGGCGCGGAGATATGGGACACGATTGCGTCGAACTACTTTGTCGTCGTCTATAACAAAGCCATCTTCGATGAGCAGGGGCTGAGCGTTCCCGCCACCTACGCCGAGTTTAAGGACGTCTGCGTGGCGCTCCAGGATGCCGGCATCACCCCCATCTACGAGCCCATCTCCGACGGCTGGCACCACGTGCTCTGGTTCCCCATGATCGGCCCGCGCTTCGAGGAAGTCAATCCCGGCCTTTCGGATCAGTTAAACGCCAACGAGACTACATTCGCCCAGACGCCGATCATGCAGGATGCCATGAGTCAGCTCAACGAACTCTATGCGCTGGACTGCTTCGGCGACAACGCGCTCTCGGACGCCTTCTCGGACACCAATGCCAAGCTGGCGAGCGGCGAATATGCCATGTCCCTGGCCACGCTGACCACGCCGGTCAGCATTGAAAGCGAGTACCCGGACGTCTCCGCCCAGACCTTCGGCTTCTTCCCCATTCCCCTGGCGGACAACATGCTGGCTCCGGCCCACCCGGCCGGCCCGAGCAAGTTCATCTACTCGGGTTCCGAGCACGTTGACGAAGCCAAGCAGTACCTGGCCTTCCTGGCGGCCCCGGAAAATCTCCAATATCTCCTGGACAATACACCTGACTTCGCCGCCCTCAACTTCTCTGGCCTGGAAGACAAGTGGACGCCTGAGCAGCAGGAGTTCCTGGACGCCTACCCGGCGAAATCCATCGTCTATCAGGATTCAGTGAATTATCTCAATCCCCAGTGGATGGACATCGGCAAGGATATGGTGGCCATGTTCACCGGCGCAATGAGCCCGGAGGACGTACTGACCAGCATTGACCAGCGCCGCACCGAGATGGCGCAGACGGCCCAGGATCCAGCCTGGAGCGAATAGCGCATCCCCTGGGAGCGCCGGACTCCAGTCCGGCACGCCATGCCGCACCGGAATCCGGCGTTTCCAGGAAATATCCGCAACAATCGCCGCTCACTCCAATGAGCCGGTACCTGGAATTGTCCCCTGGCCTCAAACGGGCATGTCGATACGAAGGAGAAGAAGCGCGATGAAAAACCGAGCCTATCCGTTCTACTTTGCAGGCGGCGCGCTCCTGCTCTACACACTCTTCTTCGTCCTGCCCAGCATCATGGGCTTCTACTACGCGTTCACCGACTGGAACAGCTACTCCAACGAGATCAACTTCGTCGGGCTGGATAACTTCCAACGGATCTTTGCCACCGGCTCGGGCCAGAATTATCTGCTCTTCATCCGCAACACGGTCGTCTTCACGGTTGCGACCATCTTTCTGAAGACGGTTTTTGCCCTGGCCCTGGCCGTCCTGCTGACCAATGGAATCCGACGCTTCGCTTATTTTTACCGGGTCATCATGTACTTGCCCGCGGTGCTGCCCATGCTGGTGGTCAGCCTGGTCTTCAAATCGATTCTGAATCCCGCGACCGGGCTCCTTAACACCTTTCTGAACAATGTTGGGCTCGGCTTTATGGCGCAAAAATGGCTGGTGGACGTGCATTGGGCGTTGCCCTCGGTCATCGGCGTGGACACGTGGCGGGGCGTCGGCTACATCATGGTCATCATGATCGCGGGGTTGCAGGCCATCCCCAAGGAATATTACGAAGCGTCGGCCATTGACGGCGCAAGCGGATTCGCGGCCTTTCGCCACATCACGCTCCCCCTGCTCATGCCCGTGCTGACGGTTACAACCGTGCTCAACCTGCTCTACGGGCTCAAGGTCTTCGACATCGTCTTCGTGCTGACCAACGGCGGGCCTGGCCGGGCCACGGATACGGTCTACACGGTTATCTTCGATGAGTTTTCCAAGGGGCGCTACGGCATGGCCACCACGCTCTCAAGCCTGCTCTTTATCGTCATGATCATTCTCGGCTATTTTGTGATCCGCTTGATGCACAGTGAGGAGTGAGGCGTGATTGGCGGCGAACAGCCCCTCTCTAATCACGCCTCACGAGTACGTATCGCCTTTCATCCGTTTGAGCCGCAACAAGGAGATAGGAAAGCCCCATGCGTATCGGAAAAGTCCAGCGCCTCTTCAACCAGTTGATCGCCCTGATCGCGGGCCTGATCATGTTTATCCCGGTCTATCTGGTCTTCGTCAATTCGCTCAAAAGCAAGACAGAGGCCGCGGCCATGAACGCCCGCTTCCCCACCGCCTTTCATTGGGAAAATTTTGCCGTGGTGATCGAAAAGGGCAAGCTGATCACTGCCTTCGGCAACAGCGTCCTCTATGCCGTGGGCGCGACCATCATCGGGACGACCGCGGCCGCGCTGGCCGCCTATGTCCTCTCCCGCAACCGGAGCCGCTGGAACCGCTTCACCTACTTTTTCATCATCATGGGCATCGCCATGCCGACCAACTTCGTCACGCTGATGAAGGTCATGCAGCTCACACACCTCATCAACACGCAGATCGGCATCATCCTGCTCTATTCGGCGACATCTATTCCGTTCAGCGTCTTTCTCATCTACGCCTTCGTGGGGACTATTCCCCGGGAGTTGGACGAGGCGGCCATCATCGACGGCTGCGGGTCGATCCGCCTCTTTTTCTCGGTCATTTATCCCTTGCTGACGCCCGTTCTGGTCACCGCGGGGATTCTGAATCTGCTGGGCATCTGGAACGAGTTCCTGCTGCCTCTCTACTATCTCAACAGCAGCGATTACTGGCCCATGACCCTGGCCGTCTACAACTTCTTCGGCCAATTTCAGGCCGACTGGAGCCTGGTTTCGGCCGACATTGTGCTGACCATCCTGCCGGTCATCATCGTCTATCTCTTTGCCCAACGGTTTATTCTGTCGGGTATGACCTCGGGTTCGGTCAAAGGATAGGCCGCCCGCATCGACAGTCACCCCATCCAATTGTCCGAACACGTGAGCGGAGGATATGATTACACACCGCTATCACTTGTGGAGGTGAGGAAGATAAGCGCACAAACGCCTCAGTGACCCACATGAAATACCTGAGGCTCACCCTGGATGGAAGGGAAACCGTGATCAAGAAGACGACAATTGTGGATATTGCCAAGGAGGCGGGTGTTTCGGTTTCGACGGTCTCGCGCATTCTGAACAACAAGCCGGACGTCGCGGAGAAGACGCGGCAGCGGGTTTTGCAGGTAATCGAAGAACAGAACTTCACGCCGCAGACCGCCTGGCAACAGTTACGTTCGGGCAAAAGCCGGGTGATCACGCTCCACTTTCCCCAGAATTTCAACCCGCTGTTTCAGGGGATGATCGCCGATGCCGCGCTGCGCTGCGAGCAGTTGGGCTTTACGCTGAACTTGATGGTCGGTCCGCTGGATGAGCCCGAGTTGCTCAATATTCTGCGCAGCGGTCAGGCGGACGGCATCATCCTGACGGAAACGCTTACCCACGATTGGCGCGTTGAGTCGTTACGCGGCTACCCGTCCCGGTTTGTTATGATCGGTCGCTGTGCCGATACCACCGGCCTCAGCTATGTTGACTCGGCAATTGAGCTGGGGGTCGGCGACGCGATTGATCATCTGGCGGAACTGGGGCATCGTCATGTGGGGTTTCTCACTCTGGGGAAGATCGCGCCGGGGAAAGAATACAGCTTCACCGGGTTCGCCCGTGCCGGCTGCCAGGCCGCGTGCCGGCGTCACGGCATCACCTGCCACCTGCGGGCGACCGATTTGAGCAATGAAAGCGTAACCGATGCCGCCGTCAACCTGCTCGAGCAACACCCGGAGATCACCGCCTTCGTAACGCCCCAGGATTCCGGCGTTCCCGGCATCCTCAAGGCTATTGCCCTGCGCGGGCTGCGCATTCCGGAAGATATCTCGGTTGTCGGCCTGCTGGACGAAGCTTTTGCCGAGATGATTACCCCGCCCCTGACCGCGCTCGATTTTTCGTCCCACACGTTGGGTTTTACCGCGGCCGAGCTGCTGGTAGCCCAATTAAACGATGAGGTGTCCGGTCCGCAGCAGGTGCTGATCAAGCCGGAACTGCATGTACGCGGCAGTACGGGACCATGCGTACAGAGATGATCGTGAACAACCCTTCCATAAGAACAAGAAAAGCACCCTGATGAAACCACTCGGATTAGGCGTACTCGGTCTCGGCGAAGGCCGCAGCATTATCTCGGCAGGCGTCCGCAGCGCGCTCTGGGACGTCGTCTGCCTCTGTGATACCAACGCGCGGCTGGCGCAAGAACGCTGTGCGGAATTCGGCGTTGAACAATACACCACCGACTATGAAGCGATGCTGGCCGACCCGGCTATCGATGCCATCGGCATTTACACGCCCGATCACCTCCATGCAGATCACATTCTGGCCGCGCTGGCCGCGGGCAAGCACGTGATCTGCACCAAGCCCTTCATCGACGATCTCAGCCGCGCGCGGGAACTGCTGGACGCGCAGGTCAGCAGCGGCAAAGCGGTCATGGTGGGGCAGAGCACGCGCTTCTTCGAGCCGTTCATGCGCCAACGGGAGCACTATGAGAGCGGCGCGCTGGGCGATTTGGTCACGGTGGAGGCGAGCTACAGCGCGGATCATCGCTGGTTTCTGGACAAGCCGTGGGCGCGCCAGGCCGCGTTCAAATGGCTCTACGGCGGCATCAGTCACCCGGCGGATCTGGTCCGCTGGTATCTGCCCAACGTGAGCGAAGTCATGGGCTATGCGTACCTGAGCGCCAACGGCCGGGAAGGCGGTCTGGTCAACCCGGACACCTATCACTTTGTGCTCAAGGCGAGCGACGGCCGCATCGCGCGGGTGACGGGCGTTTACTCCTGCCCCACCGTGCCCGTGGAGCGGGACAGCCCCATGACCTGCATCCTGCGCTGCGATCTGGGTGCAAGCCAGGCCGATTATCATGAATTACACTACGCGTGGACCGTCGGCAAGCAGGCGGCGATTGAGTCTTTCGAATCCAAACGCGACTACTATTTCCGCTTCGGCGGCAACAGCCACCATGCCGGCGAGTATCAGAACTATATCGAGTACTTCGCCCGTTCACTGGCCGCGGGCGAAACGCCCCGACCCGACGTGCGTGAGGGCATTGTCACGGTGGCGCTCATGCAGGCCATGGACGAAGCTGCGCAGACCGAACAGCCGGTGCGCATCGCCGATCTCCTGGGCAGATACGGGCTGGAAGGGCTCCTCGCAGAGACGGCTCGTTAATCGAGAGACCAAGTGGATATTGGATAAGCGTACGGACATGGGGTGCGGCGGAAGGGCCCCACTGCCGAGCGACCGCAGGGATCACACCCTACAGCGGTGAATATTCTCCCTCCCCTCGCTCAACCAGATAATGCACCCCAGCCTGGGCATCGAACTCGACGACGCCCTCCTCGGGCGCGTCAAGTGATACTGCCGTGCCGGCGGCAAGTACGCGGACGGGAATGCCGGCCCGTACGCGACAGCGTCCGCTGAACGCAGGGACGATCAGCGCCTCGCTCAGTGCGCCGTCGCGCCAGGTAATGGTTACAGTGTAGCCGCCACGCGCGCGCAGTCCGCTCACGCTGCCGTCGCGCCAGGCGGAGGGCAGTGCAGGCAGCAGGTGGAGTTCGTCGTTTTGGCTCTGGAGCAACATTTCGGCAATGCCCGCGGTGACGCCGAAGTTGCCGTCGATCTGAAAAGGCGGGTGCGCGTCCAGGAGATTGGCGTAGACGCCGCCGCCTTCCAGCGCGACGCCGGACTCCTCACAGAGTTGCAGCATGTTATCGATGAGCTTGAGCGCGCGATCGCCGTTCTCAAAGCGGGCCCAGAAATTGACCTTCCACGCCATGGACCAGCCGGTGCCGCCGTCGCCGCGCAGCTCCAGCGAACGCCTGGCCGCTTCCCACAGCCCGGGCGTACCCCGCCGCGTGATCTGATTGCCCGAATGGAGCGCCACCAGATGGGAGGCGTGGCGGTGATGATCCTCGGGATCGTCCCAATCCTGGGCCCACTCTTGCAGTTGTCCCAGGCGTCCGATACGGAAGGGGTAGAGCTTCTCTATGGCGGCCGTCAACCGGGCCCTAAAATCGGCATCAACGGCGAGGATTCGGGCTGCGGCGACGCACTTGGCGAACAGATCCCGGGTGAGCGCCATATCCATGGTCGAGGCGTAGCTCACGGCCGCATGTTGGCCGTCGGGCGTGGTGAAGTTATTCTCGGGCGAAGTCGCCGGCGCCGTGACCAGATAGCCGTCATGCTCAATAAGCCAATCCAACAAAAATTCGGCTGCGCCCTTCATGAGCGGATAGGCCCGCCTGCGCAGAAAGTCAACATCGCCGCCGAAAAGATAATGCTCCCAGAGGTGCTGGCAGAGCCAGGGCCCGGCCATGGGCCACGCCGCCCACACGGGATTCCCCTGGCCGTAGTTGCCGGCGGGTGCGGTTTGCCGCCAGAGGTCGGCATTGTGATGCGCGGCCCAGCCTTCGGCCCCATAGTTGATTCGGGCCGTCTCCCGGCCGTTGACGCTCATCTCGGCGATAAAATCGAAGAGCGGGGCGTGGCATTCAGCCAGATTGGCGGGCTCGGCCGGCCAGTAGTTCATCTCCGTATTGATGTTGACCGTATAGTTGGAACTCCACGGCGGGCGTACCTTGTCGTTCCAGATGCCCTGCAGGTTGGCGGCTTGCGTACCCGGTCGTGATGAGGCGATGAGAAGGTAACGACCATACTGGAAGAGCAAGGCGATGAGCTGCGGATCAGCGCCGCCTTGATAGGCGAGAATGCGATCGATGGTGGGCAGGTCGGCGCGGGGCGTGCGCCCCAGGTCCAGCGCGACGCGGCGGAATAGCTGCTGGTGATCGGCGATGTGGTCCGCACGCAGGACGATGAAGGGGCGAACCGCCGCTGCCGCGACATCGCTTTGTGCGAGATCATGGGGGTCGATGCCGGACGTTGCGGGCATCCGGTTGAAGCCGTTGAAGCTGGTGGCCGCGCCCAGAATGATGACGGCCTCGGTTGCGCCGGTCACCCGTAGCGTGGCGCCGTCATCAATGGCACGGGTGACGCTTGCTGCGGGATCGACCAGAATGCGGGCATAAGCGGCAAAGCTCATGCCCATCTCCTCCTCATTCTCGGCATAGGTTACCGGCTGGTCAGACGGCATGTAAGAGGGGACCACGTTGCTGGGAGCCCGACCGGAGAGCGCCAGTTGGCCGTCCTCCGTGACTACAGCGGTGAAGCGCAGGGGGCTGTCCAGTTGCGCGCTGAAATTGAGCCGGCCGGCTTCGTCGGCGGAAAGGCGCAGGACAATGACCCGATCAGGCGCTGAGGCGAAGGCTTCACGCCGGAACGTTATGCCGTTTGCCTCATAGGAAACCGCGGCCGCGGCTGAATCCAGATCCAAAGAGCGCTGATAATTCACAACTTCACCTTCATGCTCGAAGAAGAGGCGTAGATTGCCCAGCGGCAGGTAGGATTCGTTAAAGAGGCCCTGCATGTCCTTGGCCAGCTCATCGGCGCGTTCATACTCGCCGGCGAAGATGGCTTCGCGTACCTTGGGCAGGGCCGTCAGGGCCGCCGGGTTGTTGGCATCCCGGGGGTAGCCGGACCAGAGCGTATCTTCGTTGAGCTGGAGCCGCTCCTCCTGGATGCCGCCAAAGACCATCGCGCCCAGCCGCCCATTGCCGATGGGCAGGGCCTCTACCCAGGTTGCGGCGGGTTTGTTATACCAAAGTGTCAGATCGGTGCTCATCAAGAGTTCCTCTTAAATTGAAGGGGGACGCAGCGCGTCTGCTTCCGGCAGGCGAGCGCCGGGGATGTAATTCCCTGAATATGCGCTAAGCATAAAACCGACTGTCTCCATCCTGCAACTGCGCCATGCATTCTCCCGCTGCCACACTCCCCTGCCCCGCCGCTGCGCATCTCCGTACATGAGGCGTTGGTGCGTTGGCCCGACCAAATTGCCCCTGCTGCCGATTCTGGCTACAATGCCCTACCGAAGCTGAACGATGAGTTAAATTGACCCTTCCTATAAACCCACACCCACGAAACAACCTGCCATGACCTATACAACGTTAATTTCGACTGCCGACCTGGCCGCCTGCTACAGCAACCCGAACTGGGCCGTTATCGACTGCCGCTTCTCTTTGGCCGATCCGACCCAGGGACGGCGCGACTATCTCAACGCCCACATTCCCGGCGCGGTCTACGCCCATTTGGATAACGATCTTTCCGGCCCCATCATTCCCGGTGAGACCGGCCGCCATCCGCTGCCCTCGGTGGAAGAATTTGCCGCCACGCTGAGCCGATGGGGCATCGACGCCGGCGTCCAGGTCGTGGCCTATGATGATGCCGGCGGCATGTACGCCGCGCGTCTTTGGTGGATGTTGCGCTGGCTGGGTCATGCTGATGCGGCCGTGCTGGACGGCGGTTGGCTCAAATGGTGGGAAGAAGCGCGCCCCATGGCCGGCGGGCTGGAGCAACGTTTCCCGCGCACTTTTTACCCTGATCCCCAACCCGACATGCAGGTTTCGTCGGCTGATGTGCTGGCCGCGCTGGACGACGGACGCGTGCTGCTGGCGGACGCGCGGGACGCGGTCCGTTATCGCGGCGAGGCGGCCGGGCTGGACCCGGTGGCCGGACGCATCCCCGGCGCGCTGTCGGCCCACTATGTCTGCAATCTCAATGATGACGGCACGTGGCGCTCGCCTGAAGAGCTGCGGGCGTATTATGCGGCTTTGTTGGGAGCGGACGACAGCGGACAAATCTCGCAGGAAGTAATCTTCTATTGCGGTTCAGGCGTTACCGCAGCGCATGACGTCCTGGCGCTGGAGCAGGCCGGGCTGGGCAAGTCAAAGCTCTACGCCGGTTCGTGGAGCGAGTGGATTACGGATGCGACCCGACCGGTGGCCCGGGGGTAGGCAATTGCCCGTTTTCAAATCAGCGGCATGATGTTGCGGATCATTGCATTACGTGGATGGGCATGCCCAGATATGCCCGGGCAAAGAGGACTGCGGCATCCTCGTTGTCGAGCATGGCGCAGCCGAACGTGGCGGGTTGGCCGATGAGGCCGTCCCAGATTTCCTCGCCCGTATCCCAATCGATGGGCAGCCCGTGGATGCCGTTTTCGTATTCGCCCACGTCGTAAATGCCCAGCCAAAAGGGCATGTCCAGACGATAGGCGCTGCTCTGGGCCATTTCCAACATGGTCTGTACGCGGAAGGTTCCCGTGCGGGTGATCCATTCGCCGTAGCCGGTGCTGCACGTCCAGCGGATGCGCGGCTGGGCGCCTTCAAACAGCCAGCACTCCTGACGGCTCAGGCTGACCAGGAAACTGGTCCCCGAGAGCGGGACGGGCGGCATTATTTGTGCGAGGGGCGGCGCGCCGAAGGGGATGCGCAGCTCCAGCCCCGTGTAGACCGTCTGCTCATCGGGCAGACGGTTGAACTCCATAAGCGCCAGCACGGTGCTGTCAAACTCCCTGGCCAATCCCGAGAGCGTGTCGCCCGGCTGCACGGTATAGTAGTAAAATCCTCGTCGCTGGGGACCGATGGTCAAGGGCGGCGCACTCGCTTCGTCGGTCGGCGGCGGAATGCTGAGCGCCTGGCCCGCGCTCAACAAGTCCGGGTTGCGGATGCCGTTGGCGTTCAATAGCTCCGTCAAGCTGATGGCGTGGTCCCGGGCAATTTGCCCCAGGCTGTCGCCGGGCCGGACGATGTAGCTTGCCGCCGCGGGGATTACCTGAAGCTCGTCGGCTGTGGCCGGCAAAATGAGGGTCTCGCCGGCTGTGAGATCCGCGTTGTTGCGATCCTCCATGCCGTTGACCGCGCGCAGCGCGCGGACATCCACGCCGTAGCGCAGGGCAATGTCGGCCAGCGTATCGCCCGATCGCACGGTCATAACCGGGTTGAGGGACGTGGTGCTGCGTACGGGCGGGGCTTCAGGCGCTGATTCCGAGGCCTCCCCCGGGACGGCAGGCGTTTCAGCCTCTTCTGTGGATGCTTCCTCCTCGCCTATCCTGTCTTCATCCGTTTCCTCTTCATCCGCAGCGCCTTCATTCGTCGGCGGCAGGCGCAGGCGCTGCCCGATCAGCAGGCTATCCGCATCGGTCATCCCGTTGAGCGCCATCAGTTCGGCGCTCTCCACGCCGTAGGCCTGGGCAATTTCGCTCAGCGTCTCGCCCGGCTGCACAATGTGAACCGGCCCATCCTGGGCCAGGAGGGCAGTCTGCCCCCATGCGGACGCCAGCAGAAAGCAGATCAGCAACAATACCGCGCCGATCCTGTGGACCGCGGGTCCGTTCTGTCGGATGTGGCTATACGGCTTCCTCCGGGAGAGTTCGCGGAAAATACGCCGGTCCTGGAGAGAAACTTCCTGGAGGCTGTATAATAATTGCCGGACAATGGGGCGGATGAAACCTGTTTTTTCCGGGCGTGATGGTTGCTTTTCTTTCATTGCGGCTCTCATTGCGGCGGCTTACCTCGCTGTGCTATCATTGATCTGAATGGGTCCGTTCAAATCCGTCCTCACCGCTTTGGCTGCGGTCTATTATCCGGCATATGGGAGATCCCATGCTCCAACCGAGAACCTATCCTGAGCTGCTGGGCAAAGCGCTTATGCTCGATGCCGATCCTCATGTTGTCCTGCAGGATGATGACCAACCGTGGGTTGAGGGGCTGGTTATCACCGTCCTGGTGGGCGCGTTGGCTGGCCTGGCCCAACTCATCGGCGGCTGGCTCCTCAACCTGACGATGCCGCCGGCTGCCCTGACCTTAAGCGCACTCCTGGACAGTATCGGCGCAACGTTGGGGCCGGCGGTCCAGGCCGAGAGCGAACCGGCCGTTCGCTTGCTCTGGGGATGGGTCGGCCTGATCACCGGCTACGGCGGCGGTTGGGGACGACTGCTGATCGTGGCAGGCATGCCCCTGTTGCTGGTTGTACAGTGGGCGTTTTTCGGCTTTATCGGCTACGGCGTCGCCAGTTATCTGGGCGGAAAAGGCTCGCTCAGCCAGACATTGGGCGCTGTAGGCCTGATGGTCGCGCCTCAGGTTTTGCTCTTCTTCCGCATCATTCCCTTTGTCTCCGTAAGCGGCTTGCTTCTCGCGGTCTGGTCTCTGCTGATCGCCTATCGGGCGATTGAAGTCGTCCACGAGCTGCCGTGGCGAAAGGCCGTCATCAGTACGCTGACGTTACCGGTTATCCTGGGACTGGCCGGGCTTGCCGCCTATCTTGTCAACGCCGCCATCCTCTATGTCGGAGGTATGTAGCATGAGTGAACAAGCAATCCGCTCCAATCCGAGCGACGCACAGCTGTCGGAAACGCCTGAGGTCGTCGCGATCTTGCCGGCGTCTGACGACGGGATGGCCGTCACCGTTTTCTATAATGAGTGCCCGGAGGGC
Source organism: Caldilineaceae bacterium (assembly GCA_020433455.1). Taxonomy (GTDB): domain Bacteria; phylum Chloroflexota; class Anaerolineae; order Caldilineales; family Caldilineaceae; genus JAGRCP01. The sequence continues at coordinate 17,327 of JAGRCP010000046.1, forward strand.
GGCTTTTTCGATGTGGGGCAGTGGCTGCCGCCGCGCGAGCAAATGCAATACGCTCTGCGCCTGAATGCCCGCTACGCGATTGAGGGCGACCCTGAGCATCAGGCGGCCATCGCGCCCTGTCCTGCTACCAGCATGCGTCAGGGCGCAGGCATGATCTTTATGGCCGCACTCATTACCGGCGCACTGCCGTTCCTGATCCGTTGGATCCAGGCCGCCCGCTTCGGCACGGCGACGCCATTGCTGGACCTGGCCCGGCTTTTTAATGTGGAAAGCGCCTTTCCCGCCGACGGAGGCATTCCTCTGGTTACCGATGCGGTTTATCGCGTTGTGGGCCTGGATCCCCGGGCTCCTGCCTGGCTGGCGGCAGGGCTGAGCGCGCTGGGTGAATGGATTTCGTTGCCGCTGGATTGGTTGACCGTCTGGATCATTTATGGTGTGGGCGTCCTGGCCGTCAGCCACTTGCTGGGGGCGCATACTACCCTGCAGCATTTTTTTGCCGGCACCAGCTATACCTGCCTGCCCTTCCTTCTGCTCCTGCTGACGCCGATTCCCTACCTGGGCGTCCTGGCCGCCGGCGCGGCTCTGGTCTGGGCCGCCATTCTCTACGTCAGAAGCGTCATGGTCGTCACCGGCCTGGATCTGGGCCGCACGTTGGTCAGCGTCATCGCTCCCGGCGCGCTTGTGGGCTTGCTGCTTTTACTCGGATTCGGCGCGGCCGTCTTCTCCGCCTTGCAATACGCCGTGATGTAACAGCCGTCATGTAACAACCGGAACGCCGCTTAAAAACGCTGCCTAACGCTGATACAGGCCCTGGTCGAAAATATACTCCATGACGACCTTTGGGACCATGAAGCGAATGGGCCGCCCCTCGCGGACCCGAGCCTGGATGACGTGGCTGGCGATCTCCAATTCGGGCATGTCCAGAATAATCACCCGCTCCCGGACGCCGGGCAGGGCCGCTTCCAGCGCGTCCCAGTCCAGGTCTACATCGTGGCGGCTGAGCGCCACGATGCGACAATTCTCCACCAGCCAGGCGGCTTCGTGCCAGGTCGGCAAGTCCCGCAGGCTATCCATCCCCATGAGATAATAAACTTCTGTGCCCGCGGGCGCCCGTTCCTGCACCATGCGTACCATGTCGGATGTGTAGTGGGGACCGGGGCGATCCGCATCAATGCGGCTGACCCGAATATGGTCGATATCCTCCGTTGCCAGTTCCGCCATGCGCAGGCGATGGGCGACCGGCGAAAGCGAGCGGTCCTGCTTGTGGGGCGGATCGCCGGCCGGCACCAGATAAACCCGATCCAGCTTTAACCGGGACCAGGCTTCCTCCACCAGGATCAGATGGCCGATGTGGATGGGGTCGAATGTGCCGCCGAAGATGCCGATGGAAAACGGCTGAACTTTATTCTCCGAAGGCATTGTCATAGCCCCAAATCAGTTCGACATTGGCGATGTGCACCGTATCTCCCTCCTGAACGCCGGCTTCGCCCAGGGCGTCGCGAATCCCCATCGCGCGCAGAATGCGCTGGAAACGCATGGCCGCTTCGTAATAGTCCCAGTTGGTCATGCGCGCCGTCCGCTCGATGGCAATGCCCGTCACCCGCCATTCGCCGTCGCCCAAATTCACAATCTCAAAACGGTTTTCATCCGCTTCCGGCACAATCTCCGGCAACGCCTCTTCTGCCGCGGGAAGGGGATCGGGCAACTCATCCAACAGGGCCTGGACCTGATAGAGCAACTGCTGTACATTCTCACGCGTCACGGCGCTGATGGCGATGACGGGCAGATCCTGCACCTGTATGGCGGCCTCAATTTGGGGCCACTGCTCCTGAGCCATGGGCAGGTCCATTTTGTTAAACGCCACGATTTGAGGCTTGTCGGCCAGGGCGGGATTGAAGAGCGACATTTCCTGGTTGATGGCCTGAAAGTCGCCCAGGGGGTCGGGGCTGTCGCCCGCGAGGACGTGGATGAGCACGCGCGTCCGTTCAATGTGACGCAAAAATTCGTGTCCCAGGCCCGTTCCTTCATGGGCCCCCTCCATGAGGCCGGGAATATCGGCCAGCACAATCTGACGGTGGTTGATTTCAGCAACGCCCAGATTGGGTACAATAGTGGTAAAAGGGTAGTCGGCGATTTTTGGTTTGGCCGCGCTGACCACGCTCAACAGGGTGGATTTGCCTGCGTTGGGCACGCCCACGATCCCCACATCGGCAACCAGCTTCAGCTCCAATTCCAGCCAAAGCTCTTCGCCCGGCTCGCCCTTTTCGGCCATCCGCGGGGCCTTGTTGCGCGCTGACTTGAAGGAATTGTTGCCGCGCCCGCCGCGGCCGCCGCGCACCACCCGCTCTTCGTCGCCCGCGTGGGTCAGATCGGCAATCACGTCGCCCGTCTCCGCCCGGTAGACCAGCGTGCCCGGCGGCACGGGAATGCGCAAGTCGGTCCCGTTGGCGCCCGTCTTGTTGGCGCCGCCGCCATGCACGCCCCGTTCGGCGCGGTAATGGACCTGATTTTTGAACGCGGCCAATGTGTTGAGGCCCGGATCGACGTAAAATATCACGTCGCCGCCGCGACCGCCATTGCCCCCATTAGGGCCGCCCCGAGGCACGAATTTCTCGCGCCGAAAAGAGACGACGCCGTTGCCGCCGTCTCCCGCTTTCACATAGATTCTCGCCTGATCGAAAAACATGCTCATATTGTACCGATGGAGGGAACGAAATCCAAAAGCGTTATAAGGCCCTTGCTTTTCTTTTTACTTCCGTCGTCCGTCTACTCACGCTATAATGGGGGCATGAGCGATAAAATTCTCCACTCTTTTCAAGCCCGGCGGCTGGTTGTCCAAGCCTTCGATGAACTGGGCGCAACAACCAGCGAAAATGAGCTGATCCGCCAGGCCCGGACGCTGGTGCAAAAATTTGACGCCCCCCTGATCCTGGCAGAGTTGCTGCGACGTCTGGACACGCCCAGCAGCCAACTGCGCGGCGGGCTGGGGCACGTGGCCGCGCTCCTTCCGCCCGACGCCACGACCCCGGCCCTGCGCGAGGTTGCCGCCGATCGACGGCGGGCTCCTCAGGAACGTATCGCAGCGGCGCTGATTCTGGAACGCTACCTGGGCGAGGACCTGCCCGCAGGCGTCATGAGCGATCTGGATGAGAGCGACGATGTCGCCATGCAGAGCCTGCGTGAGGCCATCGAGGAAGCGCAGCAAAACCGCCACATTTTGCTGGAATACGTCTTGCAGATGCGCGCCATGGGAGCCGAAGTCGCTTTCGCGGTGATGGAGATGCTGGCCCGGCTGCCGCCCGCGGATCAGATTGAACTGCTGCGCCTCATTGCCCAGGACCGCCGTCCGGCCGTCATGCACGGGGCCCTCCGTCAATTGGAATCTCTGGGACAGAGCGATGCCGGGGAAGCAGCGGCCCGCGCGCTGCACATTCTTACGTTTATGCTGCCCGGCGCCGGCGGGGAAGCCGCTCGGCGCGCGCTGCGCAAGCTGAGCTTCACCGGCGTGCGCTACGCGCCGCCTGCGCCGAAGAATTGGCATGCGCTGCTCAGCCCCGCGGACGTAATGGGGAATCAATATCTCTGGTTTGTCAGGCGTCCCCGCCGCGCCGAGACCGGAACCATTGTCAGTTATCAAATCAACCCGGTTTCCGGCCTTGCCTACTTTTTCGCCGGTGAGGCGATTCCTCCCGCTTTCTTACCCGGCGCGCCGGGCGAGGGACGGCAGATGTTGCTGGATACGGGCTCCGGCGAATCGGTGCTCATGGTTCAGCCCCCCCTTGATCTCGCCCGTCAACTGGCGCATGAGAGCTTGGTCCGCTATCAGGCGATTGATAATCCTCCCTCCCTGCCCGCGGAGATCGAACTGTACAGCGATCATCTCTGGCAATTTGCCGCGCCGACGCCCGCGCCTGACCTGGCGGCTTACCTGGCGCTCCCGGATGAGCCGGCGTCTCTGCCTGCTGCCTACGACCCCTTTACCCAGGCGGAGGAATTGCTGCGCTTGCCCAGCTTTTCGCCGTGGTTTCGTCAGTTCCACACGCTCCTCAGCGAGACGGGCTTTTCACCCCCGGCCGACGCAGTAGCCAATAATGCGACGAATGAAGAGGCGCTCTTTACCCTGGCCGGACAGGCGCTCACCGAGTTAAGCCTTTTCCCCGGGGCGCAGGAAATGCAGGTCGCTTTGGCCGGCGCGTTGGGGCGTCAAGCGCTTTGGCTGCACCTCACGGGCAATCAGCGGGACGCTGAACGTGCTTTTCAGTTGGCAAGTTTCCTGCCTGGCCGACCGCTGCAGCAAGACCCGTTTCTCCTTACCTTACTGGCGGGCGTTCTGGCCAGGATTGAGGAGAAATAGGACCTGCCCCTCGAAACTTTTTCCCTGCCTTCCCGTATTGCTTTGTACAACGAGTCAAGCGATATTCACTTGGCGTACATGATATTGATGACGTTCGTGCGGGAACCTGGTTCGCTTGGATGTCATATCCGAAAAAGGAAGCAAGGAAATGGACGAAATGACCGTAAATGAAGAACGTAACCAGCTGCGCCGCCAGAACGGCATGATTGCCGGCGTATGCGGTGGACTAGGCGCTTTTTTTGGCATTAACCCCTTCTGGTTCCGCCTGCTCTTTGTGTTGCTGGCGCTGCCGGGCGCGTTGCCGGGCGTACTGATCTATTTTGTGCTCTGGCTGATTATTCCCCGCCGCTAGCCGCGGCCTATCGCATTCCGATACCCTTTTTAACGCAAAGAGGCCGGGTTCCGTACGGAACCCGGCCTCTTTGGCTGTCAGCCCATCCTCGCAATCGGCCGGAAAACGCTACTCTGCAAAGTCCGTATAGCGCACCTGGACCCAGCCCGGTATGACCAATGCATCGGCGGCGACCTGGACCCAGGCCCCGTCTTCGCTGACCTGAAGAACGCTCAGGATGGAGCCGTTGGCCAGATAGGCCAGGGCTTTGGCCTTTGTATCCGGCTCTTCATGCACGGTGAGGGGCCAGCCGTCCGTCTGTATGGAGGCCAAACCGATGGGTTCGGCCGTTGCTCCGGCGGTGTGGACATCCGTCTCGCCGCCCGCTCCTTCGCCCATCGACGCGTCTGCCACCGTCAGCATGAATTCACCGGCGCCGACATCGTCCAGGCTGCCCGCTTCCAACACCAGGGTCAGATCGTAGGGGATTTCCAGTTCGGTAAAGCCCGCGTCCCGGATATCTTCACCCAGATCATCATTCGCCAAAAGCAGGTTGTCGTCCAAATCATACACGCGCAGAACCGTGTCCAGATCGTCGTTTGCGGCCGCGACGCGGATATTGATGACGTCTCCCTCCGCCACGTCCAGCGTATAGCGTACGCGCGTGTCCGCCGCAAGTTCGCCGCTTACGCTGTCGCCGACCGCAACTGCGCCGCCGTCTGTAATCTCCGCGGTAGTCGCGCTGATCAGATAGTCGATTGCCGCGTCCAGAATGGGATCGCCCTCGCTGAAGAGGGTCTCCTCAGTCACGGGCACTTGTACGGTGGGCTGCACGCCTACGCCTTCAATGTGGATGTCGCCGTTCATGTCCACGGCGCGTCCCGCGGTGAAAGTGAAATATTCGCCGCCGGGCATGAGCACCTGATCAATGCTGCCGCCCAGACCGCCGGTAGGATATTGGCCCACAATCGCGGCACGATCGTTGAGGCTCATGTCGTAGGCGAAGAACTCGCACGCGCTGTTGCAATTGGGCCCCACCAACACGGCCACTTTGCCCCGATAGCGAAGGTCTTCCGCCGGCAGATAGAAGCGATCCACGGTGCGCTCGTCAAAGAAAAACTCGCCCAGGCTTTTGTCATAACGTCCGTTGTTGCCCAGTTCCAGGGGCTCATCGAAGAAATATGCGGCCATCTGATCGGCCAGGAAACCGCTGCCGCCGCCGTTCTGGCGCATGTCGATGATGAGACCGGGCACGCCCGCCTGGTTGAGCGTACGGATCATGCGCTCCCACAGCTGAATGCTCAGGAGGTCATTATCCGAGAAGCTGTAGATTTTGGCGTAGCCTAACCCCGCGTTGTCCAGCAGCAAGTATTCCACCGGCTGCTCAAAACCGGTGAGACCGCTGTAAAAGGAGGAGAAGCTGAAGCTTTCGGTTTCGGGAACCGCGGCCAGGGTCGCGGTTACGGCGTCGTCCTCTCCCGGATTTTTATACGTAATTTCGACTGTTGAATCCAGGGGGAAGCGAATGGCATAGCGAAGCTGCTGCAAGCGGCGCACGTGATCGGTGCTGAAGGGACCGGAATAGGCCACGGCCGAGTCCACCGCCTCATCTATGGGCATGCCGTTGATGGCGATAATTTCCGCGCCCAGTTCGATGCCCTGCTCAGCGGCCGGACCATTGGGTAAGATGAAGTTGGCAATAACCCGACCGTCATCCACGTCACGGATGGCCAGGCCCAGCCCGGCGGCCGTCGCGGACTGGAAATCTTCCATGATGTTGGGACCGCTCACGTGGCCGTCGGGAATGCTCCAGGCGAAGTCGCGCAGCGCGCGGCGATAAGCCGTGAGGTCGTTGTTGGCCTCGGCCTCTTCAAAACGAGGAAGCAACTCGCTGCGCAAGGCCTCCCAGTCCATGCCCTTGTATTCGGTAAAGGCATATTCGTTGCTCAGCTGGTCAACTAGCGCGTTGAATGCCTCAGCGTAGCCCAGGTTCGAGTAATCGACCAGGGCGGAACCTTCGGGCTCAATGAGGTTCACCACCGGATTGCGCGAACGATCAAACGTAAAGGGATCGCTGTCCAGATTGACCAGCGTGTAGCCGGCGGGCACGGTCACGATGGGATCGTCGTCTGTAAAGAGGAGTCCATCCTCGCCAAAGCCGGCAGGAAAGCCCTGCTGATCATCGGGCGCGTAAATGAGGAACGTCCCGCCTACGATTTCCCGCCGGGTTTCCGCATCTTCGCTTACCCGGGTGGATGCATAGGCCGTGGACCAGCCGCCGCCGTAGAGGTCCCGCTCTTCCAGAAACGGATCGCCGAAGGTATTGGTCCAGTAGGCGGGCGCAAAGACCATGACGCCCGTCTCGTCCACGCCGTCGTGGTCCACGTCGCGCAGGCTGCCCTGGGGCTCAATCGGCAGGGCAATGGAATAGGCGAAGGGCGACGTGTAGAAGTCCGAGGTGATCTGCCCCAGGGTTTGGGATTCTACGGGCATAATGTAGCCTTCGTTGCGGTCTACAAAGCCGGTCTGATCTTCCAGGATGACCATGGGCGCGGCCACGCCCATGGTGAAGAAGGGCGAGGTATAGTTCACCTCGCCTGTGATGGTCACAGGACCGCCCTCGTCGTTGACGATTTCGGCAGGCGGCGCGTCCTCCTGGGCGTAGGCCGCCGGTGCCAGGAGCAGGCCGAAGGCCAACAGCAGAATCAACAAGTACGTTAATCGTCGCTCCGTGCTACTGGAATGCAGATACATATTGTTCTCCTTATAGAAAATGAAGATCAAAGATTGGGAAGAAGCGTGCAGCTTTATTCCTCAATCTTTACTCCTCGACTTACCGCGTGCCACACCTTTTCCGGCGTATAGGGCAGCTGGTCGATCCAAACGCCGGTCGCGGCATGGATGGCGGCGCCGATGGCCGGCGCAGTAGGAATGAAGGGCATCTCCGCCATGCCCCGTGCGCCCAGCGGCCCCTGGGGATCGGGATGTTCCAGAATGATGGGGGTGATTTCCTGGGCCACGTCCAGCACGCCGGGGATGAGATAGCCGCTCATGCTGGGGTTGCCGATGCGGCCGTCGCTCTGGACCAGATTCTCCAGCAATGTCCAGCCTACGGATTGGGCGACCGCGCCCTCGATCTGCCCTTCCACCTGCTGAGGATTGATGGCCGCGCCTACATCGTTGACGCTGATAAGCCGCGTCACCGTGACGCGGCCGGTTTCCATGTCCACCTCTACTTCGGCGGCCTGGGCGCAATAACCGTAGGTGATATTGGGATCGGATTCGCCCGTCTCGGCATCGTACATGGTGGTCGGCCGGGGGCGATAAACGAAGTCGGCCCGGGCGGGGCGCTCTTCGTTCCGCCACGCCCTGAGGGCCTCTTCGGTCGCGCCCAGAATGGCATTGCCCGCCATGAAGCTCATGCGGCTGGCCGATGTGCTGCCGGTGGAGCCGCCGTCATCCGTATCTTCCGCACGCAACGTCACTTGATTGGGCTCAATGCCCAGCGCCTGGGCGGCAATTTGGCAGAACAGGGTGTGCGCGCCCTGGCCCACATCCGCGCCCACGCAACTCACGACAGCCCGCTCAATCTCCGATTCGCCATGCAGCTCCACCGCAGCAGCGCACTGTTCGGGCGCGCCCAGGCTGAAGCCCACATTTTTCAGACACATGGCCATCCCCACGCCCCGCGCGGTTGCGCCTTGGGTCGCGTCCAGGGAGAGGCGCAGCGCGGACCGCGGTTGCGTCCGGCGCGTTGCCCGCCTCATTGCCAATTGACCCTCGTTTGTCGTCAACTCTTCGTCGACGCGCTCCAGCACTGCGGACGCGGAACAGCCCGGCGGCACGGGGCTGCGGGTCGCCAGCAGATCGCCGTCATGCAGGACGTTGCGTCGCCGTATTTCCACCGGATCCAGGCCCAGTGCAGCCGCCAGCTTGTTGACCTGCATTTCCGCGGCAAAATGGGCCTGGGGGCCGCCAAAGCCCCGAAACGCGCCATTGGGGCAGTTGCTGGTGTAGACCGCCCTGGCCTCCACCGCAACATTCGGGATGGCGTAGGGCCCCAGACAGGCCAACACCGCGTTGCCCAATACCTTGGTGCTGGTCGAGGCGTAGGCTCCGGCATCGGCGATTACCTCGTTCTGCGCCGCGGTGATGCGCCCCTCTGCATCGGCCGCCCACTTGGCGCGAATAATGTAGGGATGGCGCTTGTGGTGCCCGCGGATGCTCTCCTCACGGCTCCAAACGGTCTTGACCGGACGTCCTGTCTTTTGTGCGGCCAGCGCCAGCGCGATCTGGAGCGAGATGTCCTCCCGCCCGCCGAACGCGCCGCCGATGGCCGGATAGCGCACGACGATTTGCTCATCGGGCAGGCCCAGCGCGTGGGCGATCTGCTCTCGCTCCTCATGCATCCACTGGCCGCCGCAGATGACCTCAATGCGGCCGTCAGGCAGCGTGTGGGCCAGCCCCGCTTCAGGCTGAAGGTAGAGATGCTCCTGAGCGTGGGTTCGGTACTCCGCCTCAATAACGACTTCGGCATCGGCAAAAGCCGCCTCCACATCGCCGTGATGGATGCGGAACGAATGGAGCACGTTAGAGGCCAGATTTCGTTCGCCGTACATGAACTCAAAAAAATTGGGGTGGAAGATGTGGGCGTCGGGCTGCATGGCCGCCAGGGGATCGGTGATGATGGGCAGCTCTGTGTAATCCAATTCGATCAGCTCGGCCGCGGCCGCGGCCTGCCCGGGCGTTTCGGCTATGACCAGCGCAATGCGATCCGCTTCCCACCGCACCACCGCGGCCTGTTCATTGCTGCCCGGCCCGCAGATCACGGGCTGGTCGGGCATGATAAGCCCGAATTCGTTGACGGGAACGTCCGCCGCAGTCAATACGGCAATGACGCCCGGTGCGGCCGCGGCCCGGCTGACATCCACGGCGTGAATGCGGGCATGGGGAATGCCCGCAAAGACCGTTTTCATGTACGCCTGGCCCGGCAGATCGATATCACCGGGATAGAGGGCTGCGCCCGTGGTCTTGTCCGCCCCGTCGATTCGGGGTAAACTGCTGCCGACAGCTCGCATGACAATCTCCCTATCGTTTAATTTTTTTGTCGGTTCTCTGAATCAATTCGGCTACTCTTTGGGACCGTTAATCCCGCCGGACCAGCATGGGGCCGAGCCGACGCCCGCCCAACAGGTGCATGTGCAGGTGATACACTTCCTGGCCGCCGTCCCGATTACAGTTCACGATCAAGCGGTAGCCGTTCTCGTCAATGCCCTCGTCGGCGGCCAGCTTGGCCGCGACCGTGAAGAGGCGGCCCAATGCCGGCTCATCCTCTTCCGTCACGTCGTTGACGGTGGGAATGATCCGGTTGGGAATGATGAGGATATGGGTAGGCGCCTGGGGATTGACGTCCCGGAAAGCAGTAACCAAATCGTCCTGATAAAGAATATCGGCCGGAATTTCCCGGCGGATAATTTTGCTGAAAATGGTCTCCTGGGCCATGAACGCCTCCTGAGTCGGGTGGGGGGGAAAAGTCGTCCTGCGGTAAGCTGACGGAATTATAGCGCAGTTCGCACACGCTGTCAGGCAAGCGCTGCGCTGTGGGCGCAATTCACTTTGCGAGCAGATCGTCATGCCTGACCAGGCTTGCCGTAAGCTCATACAATCCGCCGTCTGTCTTTGCCCCGCGTGCGTCAGGCGAATGTCATTGCCCTGTCGCAGGCTAGTCAAGTACAATACGTCGTAAATGCTTAGACTGACAATATCGTTCCGGTCTCTTATGCAGGAGAACGTCTATGCTGCGCATGACCCGCACCCGCATCACCTTCTTCAGCGTCGTCGGTCTGATGGTGATTATCCTTATGATCTCCCTGGCGACCCAATCCATTGCCGTACAGGCGTTGAGCCAGCTCTTCATTGCTGCAACCATTTTCAGCGTTGCGGTGGTGACCATCGACATGCTGGGCCTGCTGGGCGGCGAGAGCGGCGACGGCGCGCACGGCGGCGACAGCGGTGATTTTGATGCAGGCGATGTTGACGCGGGCGATTTTGACGCAGGGGATGCGGCGATCGACCACGCGGGTGACGGCGAGATTGCGGTAACGGGCGGCGAGGATATCGGTCCGGGCGACACCCATACCGGATATCTGGGCGATCAGGGCAATCCGGTGCTCTCGGCCCTGACCTACCTGCGCATGTTCGTCTATTTCTGCCTCGGCTTTGGGCCCGTGGGTTGGTTTGCGCTGAACGGCGGTTGGAATCCGGCCATGGCCCTGCTGTTGGCCGCGGGCGTGGGCGTGATTGCGGTCTTTATCGCCCAGGCGTTTTTCCGCTTCCAGCGCAGCGATACCGACTCCAGCATCCGCAACAGCGAACTGCTGCAGCGTCCTGCCACCGTCCTCATCGGCCTAAGCGACACGAGTTTGGGGCGGGTGCGGGTTCAGATCGGCATGAGCGTGCTGGAGCCCCACGCGCTGGCTGCTCGTCCCGGACGTTTTGTCAAAGGCGACGCCGTGCGCATCGTCCGCGTCGAGGATGATTGCGTTTATGTGGAATAGCAGGCGTAACGCGCCTGCATTACTTCTGACATCTGACTGTTGAAAGGAGCGTTATCCATGGGAATTATCGGTGGCGTTGTAGCGGTTGTTCTTTTCTTTCTGGTAATCGGCCTGCTGCGGTCCATTATTCACGTCTGTCCGTCGAACCAAATTCTGGTGATTACCGGCGGCACGGAGACCGAAGTGGACGGACGCAAATATGGCTTCCGCCTGCAGAAGGGCGGCTGGACGGCCATCGTGCCTTTCCTGCAGAACGCACGCTCCATTGACCTGACGATTACGCCCATCAACGTGCGCATTGACGGCGTCAACTCGGCCAACGGCATCAACGTGGGCGCGGATGCCACGGCCTGCGTCTGTATCGATGATGAGAATGAGACGCTGCTCTACAGCGCGGTCCAGCAGCTCCTGGGCAAATCGCGGGATCAGATTCAGGATCAGATTCAGCAGACCATGATTGGTAACTTCCGGGCCGCGCTCAACAAGACGACGCCCCTTCAGGCCATCGGTATGGTGGAGAGTGCAGAGGATGTGGATGATGTGGAATTGGCCGCCCTGGCGGGCAAAACCATCGGCACGACGCCCATGGATGCCTCCAACAGCAGCGCAGAACTGGTCGAGAAGATTAATGATGCCGAAGGCGAGCGCGCAATCTTCCGCAGCGTACTGCTGGAAGATTGCCAGGAAGATTTGAGCAGCTTCGGCATTGACGTTGTTTCGGTCTCCCTCCAACGGATTTGGGATACGTCCAACTATATCGCCAACCTGGCCAATAAGACCCTTTCACGCAAGCGCCAGGATGTGGAAGTCGAGGAGGCCCGCCTCCACGCCCGGGCCGACCGGGCCGAATCCGATGCCCAGCGCCGGATGCAGGTGGCCGAGAGTCAGGCCAACGAACGCATTGTGGCCGCACGTCAGGATGTGGAACTCTTCCGACGCCAGGCTGAGGCTGACATCAACCGGGCACGGCTGGAGGCGGACAGCGCCATTGCCGAGGCGGAAAGCCAGGGCCAGCGCAAGGTGGAGGAGTTGAAGGTGGAGTTGCAGCGGCTGCGCAACCAGTCGGAAGTGACGCTGGATGCCTCGGCCCGGCGCCGGGCCGCGGAAACCACGGCCGAGGGCGAAGGCGACGCCGTGGAGATCGTCCAGGCTGCCCACAACGATTTGCTCCAGCGCAGGGCCGAGCTGCTGCGGGAGAACGGCGATTTGGCGCGGCTGGTGCTCATCTACAACAAGCTGCCCGAACTGTTTGCTGCCTATCAGCAGCACGCCCAATCCCAAAAGGTGGGGCAGCTGCTGGTGCTCAACGAAGAAGACGGTTTCAATCAGGCCGTCAACCGGGGCCCGGCCGCCATGGTCAGCTTCCTGCAGCAACTGGATGCGGGTTTCGGCGTCAACCTGCGCGATCTCCTGCGCAGCGATCAGCCGGCCCAGCAAGCGTAGGGCAAATGAAAGTCAATCAATATCGTCTGCGGCGATATCGTCTTGGGGCCGGTTTGCGTGCAAGATATCGCTTGAACTTACGACAATATTGGTATCAATAACCATACGCATACGGTTCGTATCCTACTGACCTGAAGCGCTGCGTGCATCATCAACCAGATTCTCGATCAGCCCTGTAAGGGTGTCTTCAGCGACATCCAACTGCGCCAGAGGAGAGGTCGCTGACTGCGCGTAGATCTGCCCGAGAACGGCCGTGCGCTGTTCTCGTTGCTGTTCCAGTTCTTCAAGTCGTTCAATCGGAATCAGGGCGATTGCCGGTTTTCCGGAACGTGAGACAATGTAGGTATCCTTGCCGTACATCACTTCGTTCATCACCTGTGCGAAGTTAATGCGCACGTCTGTGGCGGAAATAGTTTTGTTCATAAATGGCGCCTTTTTGTAAATCAGGATACGCTGTCTACCAGTACATAAAATGTACATTTTGTATAAGTGTCCTACGTTAAAATTGTTGCGTAGTCAAGGGCGCGTCTGCCGCGGATCTAATTCAATTTTGGGGCAGGATTCAGAATCGGTGGGTAGATTCTTCGCTGGAGGTTAGGGACGCCTGAACATTTTGGGTTAACCCGCTCAGAATGACAGCGCGTCTTGTTTTGTCATTCTGAGCGGATCGCCACAGCCGCGTCATGACAGCAGAAGGTCAGCGAAGAATCTTGCCTGGGATAGTCAGGGGGGTATTTCACGCTGGGGGCAGGATCCAGAATTCGAGCCGCAAAGGGTTAATATCAGCCGAAATACCGTCCAATCCGGCCCAAATTTTGCCTGAATTACGATCGCTCCCCCAAATTGAAATGCACTTGTCTGCCGGACGACCGCAAGGGTCGCACTCTACCCCAGCATTATTTTCTGTAGTGGCGTAGGCGCGTATGGGCATATAAAAAGCGGCCGTCATCTTGCTGATGAGACGACGGCCGCTTTTTGAGTAGGGTTTTCGATGAGCGTTCTTGCTATGGGCGCTTATCCCAGCGCTTTGAGCGCGGCGGGCGCACTCTTTTTGGGACTGATCTTGTACTGTACATCGACCAGCTTCCCGGCTTCATCAATGACAAACTGGCTGCGGATAATGCCCATATATTTGCGGCCATACATGGATTTCTCGCCCCACACGCCATAGGCATCGGCGATGCTGTGATCCTCATCCACCAGGAGGGTGAAGGGCAGATCGTACTTGCTGCGAAACTTTTCGTGGGAGGCCACGCCGTCGGGGCTGACGCCCAACACCACGGCGTTCTTCTCTTCAATTTCAGGATAGACATCGCGCAGGCCGCACGCCTGGGTGGTGCAACCGCTGGTATCATCTTTGGGATAGAAGTAAAGCACCACGCGTTTCCCCGCATAGTCGCTCAGGCGGACGGTATCGCCGCTGTCGGTGAGTGCGCTAAAGACCGGGGCCGATTGGCCGACTTCCAGGTTGGTCATGGATGAAGTTCCTTGCTGGTAGAGAATACAAATTGTCGACAAGCCATCAAATTCTACCTGGAAGTATACCAAACCTTTATGTAGGGCGGGAGACGGAACCGGCGGCCGCGCGCGGGGCGGTGCGCGCCTTGCTCCCTTTCGGCTTGGCTGAAAAAATGCGGTAATAGGTAGCAAAGAGTACGCTGGCGCCCGTGAACAAATATACGGCGTGCATGGCAAAATGCCCGCTATCGCTGCCCTCCATGAGACCGTGGATCAGGGCCAGCACAAAGGCGACATAGGCCAGATAGTGAAAGGCGCGCCACGCCCGCCGTCCGATCCGCTTGCGCACGTAAAAGCTTGCAATCAGGGCCGTCGAGAGATAGAAGGAAACCGTCCCCAATCCAGTCCACACCGGCTTGTAGGATGCCGTAAACGGCAACAACAAATCGCGTAGCTGGAAGTGAATGTACTGGTCGCCCAGCAGGACCAGCGCATGCACCGCAGCGAAAATGACGGCCAGAAAGGGAAAGAATTCATGCAGACCGAAGAGCAGCGCAGGCTTGAGGGCCCCTTTGGTCAGCTTGCCGCTCATGGCCACGCCCCAGAAGGTTGCAAACCAGAGCAGGAGATAAGCGACGATGCCGCCGGCACGGGCCATATACCAATAGGCGGGCGTGTCTTCCGTCAGGGGCAAAGCCATGATCGTTGCCTCTTGGCGCAACGTGTCTGTGACCGCGGAACCGGCCGCAGTAAGAGCCGCGGGTTCGCGGAGCGCCATGGTCGGGAGCAGTGTTGCTGCGGTCAGTACGGCAATCGCGCCGATAAGACTGCCGACCAGCATAATCAGGATGTCGGGGCTGCGTGTGGAATGGGTTTGGGTAGTCATGAGCTGTTTCCTCAATTGAATGTTATTCGATAAGCGTCGGGTTAAATGTGCAGCCGTCGCCCTTATGAGCTGCCGCTCTTGGACGAGCCGCCGCTACTATTGCTGCCGCCGTTGTTATTGTTGCTGCTGCGGCTGGGCGGTGGCGGGACCGGCTTCTGGGGCAGAGCAGGAAGGGGCTCCAGCGTAGGCAGCGGCGCCAGGGCGGACATGCCGGGTAAGGCAAGGTCTACAGGAGCGGCCGCCTCCGCCTCGTCGAGTTGGTGCGTGATAAAGTCGGCCGTGTTTACGCGCAGGGTGGGGATGGACGCCGGCGTGGGCAGGGCGGCAATGTCCGGCAGCCCAGGCGTGACGGTCACTGCCTGCACCGGCTGCTCCGGGAGCGCCTCGGACTGGGCTCTGGCCGCCTCCAGGTGGCCGATCGCGCCCCAAACCCCGATCATCGACGTAATCGCCAGGGCGGTGGCCGTGGTTTTGGCCGGCAGAGAAAATTTACTGGGTCCTACAGGTTGTGGTTTCATATCAATCATCCTCATAATTTTCGGGCAAATTTTTGTGCAGCAGAATTAACCGTACGACGGAAACATGGCTTTCGTCGGGTTTCCGGTTTAGCACGACTGTACTGGGTGTAAATGACGTTCAGGCGGAGAGACGGTGAGCCGGGAAGCCAGCCCATCAGTAGCATAGAGCCTTCCGTCCTGAGCCTGAAGTAGAGCATCCACGCCCCGTTGCGTCAGGAAAGTCAGTCCGGCGCGGCTGCCCAGAATCAGTGCGCTCTTGGCATAGATCTCAGCGATGGTCGCCCGGGGCGCCAGAACAGTAACGGCGAGCAAGTCGGTATCCGCGGGTTGACCCGTGCGCGGGTCGATAATATGGTGGCGCATCCGCCCATCCCGCTGCCAGCGACGCTTGATCACCGTTGACGTGGCGACCGCACTGTGGCTGACCGTCACTGTGGCCACGCCGGCATCCGGATTCAATGCGTCTTCTATCTCGATCCGCCAGCCGTCCGTTGTCCCCGGCGTACCATAGGCATAGATATCCCCGCCGGCATTGAGCAGAAACGGCCCTTCCTTGTAGAGCAAATCGGCGCAGCGATCCACCGTCCACCCTTTCCCGATTCCGCCCAGATCCAGGCGGAGCTCGCAGGGGCGGCGCACCCGACAACCGTTGCGATCAAGCACCACATCCTTCATGGTAAAGTGACTGTGCGATGAGCCGTCCGCGCGCCAGCCTGCTACGGTTGGCGTCGTCTGGTCGGCGGCTATCTCTTCAAAGCTACGGTCGTAGCCCGCCCTTTCCAGACTCGGCAGGATGGTCGGATCAAAGAGACCTTGCGTACTGGAAGCCGCCCACTGCGCGGCTTCCAGTACGGCGAACAACTCGTGGCTCACGTGTTGTTCAGGCCGTTCGCTGCGGTTGAGCAGACTTAACTCGCTGTCCGCACGGAACCGGGAAAGGCGTTGCTCGCTGCGGGCGAAGGTCGTCTCCACATACCGGGCCAGGCTGGGGCGGGTTGAATACAGCAGGACGGAGACGTTGGTGTTCATGGCTCGAAATTGGCGTTCCGTCCAGGCTGCTCCGCCGGCGGGGCTTACAGCCGCAAATCCCGCAGCGGTTGGTGCGCCCGGCATGTTAGTCGTCATCGTGGTCGCCGCCGTGGTCGTCATCATGATCGCCGCCGTGATCATCTCCATGATCATCTCCATGATCATCACCGTGTTCGTCATCGTGTTCGCCTGACTCATGCTCTTCATGGTCGTCATCATCGTCTTGGTGGGCGCTGTTGTTATTATTGTCGCTGCCGCCCCCGTTGCCGCCGGGACGAGCTGCTTGGGCAGCCTGTTGTGCCGCCAGATCGTTGTAGGCCGTCTGAAGTGAAGCCAGGGTCGTTTCCAACTGCCGGCGCAGTTGCGTTTCGTTGCCTTGAAGCGCCGTTACTTGCTGGGTGTAGGCCTGGGCGTCCTGCTCCAACGCAGCCTGGGCGGTTTGGAGTTGGGCCTGCAGATTGGCGACGGCGCTCTCCCGGGCGGTGATTGCCGCCTGATCGGCCTCTACGGCAGACTGGGCCGCTTCTATCTTTGCGCTATACTCAGCGTCCATATTCGCCAGTACTTGCTGCAACTCTGCAACGTTGGCCTGGAGCGCCTTTTCCTGCGCAAGCTGGGGCGCTTCAGCCTCGGTAGACGTGACAACCGCAACATCTGTTGTCTCCGGCTGGGCCGCGCTGCGGGCACGGGCCTGACCGGTCAGCACAACAAGCGGGCCGGCGATTAAAATAGTCAGTAAAGCGGATAGTAAAAAGGCGTGTGAGCGCTGCATGTCATTCTCCTTTATCTCTCGCCCGTCACGGGCGTTATGTTGGCGATGTCTCATCTCTTGCGGATTGATTTCCGGCCTGCGCCGAGTTTCTTACCGTCCCAGCACCTGGTTGACTTCATCCAGCCGGGCCTGCGCTTCATTGATCTGGGCTGTAATCATCTGGGCGCGGGCCGCGTACTCGGATTGGGCGCCTTGCAGCTGCTGTGCGTATTGGGCGCTGCGCCCGGCGCGTGCAGCCGTGAATTTTTCCAGCTGTGCGCTCAGCGCTTCCTCCTGCTGAATCAGGGCCGTCAGCTTTTCATCTGCTGCGTTCTGGGCATTGGTCAAGGCGGTCAATTGGTCGGCAAAGATTGCCTGACGTTCGTCAATGGTGCGCTGAAGTTCACCCGCCTGCTTTTGCAGAGTGAGCGCACGATCTACGTAAAATGCCGTATCCGCTTCAGTGCTTGCTTCTGTATTCATTTCTGTACTTGCGTCCGTTGATGCTGATGCCGCTTCGGCCGTCAGGCCCATTGCGGGCGCGAAGCTAAAGAAAAGCACGGTTGCGGCCAGTGCGACCGTCATGGTGACAACGAAAATGACAACTGTACTCCGCATGGTTCAAGCCTCCTGTTTCACTGGGATCCGCTTGTTCTCCGGGCCACCTATATGGCCGGGGGCAGGAGCGGATGCTGGTCGAATCTTCCCGGCGAGCATTGCGCCCGCCGGCCCAGTGTAACAAAAATTGACCGGGCGGTGGTTAGGTCTGAATTATGCGTATGTTAAGCGTTTCTTTAATCCTGACAGGATTCTTGAGAGGGGTATCGAGCGGATCGTTGATGGGGATAATTGCCGGGGAGCGTGCAGGGGGAAGCGCTGGAGGTTACCGGCTGGGGATAGGGAACGCTATGGTAAAGGCTGTGCCCTGCTTTTCGGTGCTGGAGACGCTGATACGGCCGCCGTTTTGCTCTACCAATGTTTTGACAATGGCGAGTCCGAGACCGGCCCCCGTACCCTCGCCCCTCTGCAGGCGGCTACGCGCCGGGTCAACGCGGTAGAAGTATTCGAAGATATGCGCCAAATCCTCGGGCGGAATTCCCGGGCCCGAGTCGCTGACGACAATTTTCGCAACGCCGGTCCGGCCCGCCGTCTGTTCGGTCTCGACGCGCAGGGTGACGCTCCCCCCGGGCGGGGTGTACTTGACCGCGTTATCCAGCAAATTGAGCACGACGGTTTCGACTTCATTGGCGCGTACGCTGAGCGGGGGCAGCAGTTCTTCAACGCTCACGGCAAAGGTGAGGCCGGCGTCCTTCATGCGCATGCGCATGGCGCGCGCCACGTCGAGAAGCATGGGGCGTATATCTGTCGGCGCTTCCGGCGGCGGCGGTTCGCGATTCTCGATCTTGCTCAGATCCAATAGGGTAGCAGCCAGCCGGCCCAGGCGATCCGCTTCGCTGTCAATCTCATGCAGATAGCGCTTGCTTAGCGCCGGGTCCTCGCCGTCCAGCGTCAGGAGGGCTTCACTGCGCAGCTTGATATTGGTCAGCGGCGTGCGCAGCTCATGGCTGGCATTGGCGATGAAGAGTCGTTGGCGGCGGATCATCTCCTGCAGCTCGCTCACCATGTAGTCGAAGGTCCGCGCCAGCGAGCCAATCTCATCGATTGAGTCAATATCTGCGCTCTGGGACAGATCGCCGGAAGCCACAGCCAATGCGGTTTCCTGCAGGCGTTGGATGGGGCGCACCAAACGGCGCGCCAGGAAGATGCCCAGCACCGTGGCCAGGGCCAGCGCCGCCGCGCCGGCCAGTAAGAGGGTCAGCGCGAGCCCCCGAATGGGGGCAAGTACGTCGGACATGGGTTGAGCCATGCGCACAACGCCGAGCAGATTGTCGCCGATTTGCACCGGTGCAGCAGCAAACATATAGCGCACATCGCCCGCGGGATCGGTTCGAATATCGTGCTGTTCGACAAGCTGGGTTGCGGCCTGAAATTCGGGCGTGAGCAGTTGGTTGCCGATGGCCGCGGCCGAACCGCGGCTGTCTACGATTGCATCGCCGCGCACGTCGAGGATTGTGACCCAGAGGCCGTCCTGTTGAGCGTAGCGGTTGGCCAAATGTTGCAGGCCATTTGTGCCCGGCGCGTTCGCCGTAAGGCCCTGGTCGCCCGCGTCGTCTTCTTCTCCGGCCGAATCTTCCCCGTCGTCGCTCTCTTTTCCGTCATGACTTTCTCGCCGCTCGTATTCTTCCAGCTCGCTGGAATATCCGCTGAGCGGATCTTCCAGGGCGTTCGCGGCCAACAAGGCTTTTACCTCCAGATCGTGTTCGGCCTGGTCGATCTGGACGCTGTAGACAGCGTTAATCACCAGCGCCATGAGCAGGCTCAGCACAATTAGAACGAGCAGGCCATAGCTGGCGATCAACCGAAACTGGAGACGCTGACGCCAGGGGATGCGGGATGGGACGGGCAGAGCCTGTTTATTCATGATGTCGTCTATTTGTTATTTGTGATCGGCGATCTCATCCGGGGCGACGAGACGATATCCCACGCCCCGGATCGTGAGCAGCAATTCCGGCTTGCTCGGATCCCGCTCCAGCTTTGCGCGCAGCCAGCGCATGTGTACATCCAGCGTACGCGGATCGCCGATCCACTCCGCGCCCCACACCTGATCCACCAAATCGCCCCGCTTCACCGCGGCGCCCTGCGCATCGAGCAGCGCTATCAACAAGCTGTATTCCCGCTGCGAAAGATGCACCGGTTCATCATCCACCGCCACCTGGTAGCGCGCCCGATTGACGCTTACGTGGCTCAACTGCACGACGGCGGATTCCTCCGGGGGGGCAGTCTCGGCCGGGGGCGTTTGCTGCGCGCTGTCCATGGCCACCCGCCGCAATACGGCGCGAATGCGGGCGATGAGTTCCCGTGCGCTGAAGGGCTTGGTGAGATAATCATCCGCACCCAACTCCAGGCCCAGAATGCGGTCCATTTCTTCTCCCCGGGCAGTCAGCATGATGATGGGAACGCCACTCTCGGCGCGCAACTCGCGGCAGACTTCCCAGCCCTGCTTTTTGGGCATCATGATATCCAGCAGGACAACGTCCGGGTCTATCGCCCGCGCCTGGGCCAGCGCATCTTCGCCGTCGACTGCGACGTGTACGACAAAGCCTTCGCGGCGCAGTTGCAATGCCAGGGGATCGATGATCATCGGATCGTCATCCGCCAGCAAGATAGTCTCATCGGCCATATATCATCCGTTTCACTTCATTTCGTTGAACGTATCGGGCTCTTTTTGACCACGTCCATTCATTTGCGTCATGCCTGACGGGGATTGTTCCTGTCGCCCCAAGCTGCCCCGTATAGCATGCCCGAATCCTTTCGTCCTGTGGTCAAGTCCAGGCTAGGAGTCGGTTAAGCCTATGTTAAGAACGCTGGATCCAGCGTTCTTAACATAGGCTTAATGCCTTAATGAGCAATGTTTAACCACGCTCGTCACAAATGGGCGTATACTATCAACCATGCACGGCTTTCATCGGCTTTGGGATGTGCTGTGTGCAATGCTGTGTACGGCGCTGTGCAGGGATGACATCGTACAACTACCGGCATCTCTGCACAAGCCGCTTAAACTATACGCAGGCAGGCGTTTCCTGCACCAAATTCCGGACAACCATGGGTTGTCAAGCTTTAGTTGGAGGATTGTTGACGTGAAAAATTTGAAGCAATTGGTTACGCGAAATTACTACCCGTTGATGTATCTCTTAATCGCCGGGAGCTTCCTGGGGCTCACGGCCGAGTTGGTGCTGACGGAGCATTGGGACGGCATTCAGCTCGTTGGTCTATTGGCCAGCATTATTGGCCTTGTTCTGGCTGTCGTTGCTCTGTTCGCCGCGCCGCGTATGCGTCAGGCGCTGGCTGTGCTGTTTGTCGTCCTGAGTATCTCGGGAATTATCGGCACGATTGAGCACAACGAAGCGCGGAGCGGCGAAGAGGCTTCCGCGCCGGTTATTGTCGCCGCAACAGCCGGCTCCAGCCGGGAACTTCCCGCCGCGCAGCAGCAGGAAGGCGAAGAGAATGAAGCGCGTGAAGGTCGCGGAGAACGGGGCGAAAGAGAGGGTGAAGCCGCACCGCCCCTCGCCCCCATGAGCCTGGCCGGTATGTCGATCATTGCCGCCGTGACCCTCATTGCAGACGACCGTAACCGCCAAAAGGCCGGATAAAGCCGCCCTTTTTCCAAGCAGCAAAATCAGCACGCCGGAATGAATCCGTTCCCGGCGTGCCGATTCATTTTTTAGATTGAACGAAACCCGATAATCGGCTACAATTTGCCCTGTTCGCTTTCTGTGCGATCCATCTTATCCGGCCCAAAGGAGACCCCCGACCATGTGCCGAGCCACTATCGAGTTCATCAGCCCCGCCGACGTACCCGTCACGCTCCAGATTACGCCCGCCGACGAGCAGCAGACCATCATCGATATTTTGGAACGCGCCGAAAAAATCGGCGCCTATTTCCGCGCCCGGGGCTGGCGCTTCGCCCAGTCTGAGCCGGATGCACTTTCGGCGATTGCCGGGCCAACTTTTGCAGGATATCCCTGTTCGCCCACGGTGGATGACCGGGGCCTGCCCACCTGGATTATCGTGGACGGGGCCCAGGCCCAACGCCGGGAAAAACAGGGCGATGTTTGGTATAGCGTCAAGGTGGATGAGGACGCTTACATCCAGGTCTTGCGCATTCCCAAGGGTGAGCAAGTTCCGCCGGTGGCAGGATTGCGCCCTGGGTGAGAAATTTTCGGCGCCCCTTTTGTAATTGTCCGTTTTCAAGTTGGTGGGTTGCTATATACCCTCCGGGCGCGCCGGACGCCAGTCCGACGATTCACGCGTTCCCGCAAGGCTGCAAACAGCAAATGAGCCGGTCACATGACCGGCTCTAAGCCAGACCGGCATTCGCAGCGCGCTTCTCGCGCTCCTGTACCCGGTCGATCACCGCAAGTCGATGACTGTCCGCCCGCCCAATCTTCGCAGGGGCGCGCCTCATTGACGCAGGAACATGAAACAGGGTACGCTATATAGTACTACAACGAGACTTTGAAA
>JAGRCP010000167.1 GCA_020433455.1 Caldilineaceae bacterium
GGCCTTCGACGCCGCGATCGGCGACTGGCTGGACCAGAACCTGAGCGTGCGGCGAATGCTGGAGATGGCGCGCCTCCATCCGGAACACCCCTATGAGGGCGGTGACAGCGCCTTCTACGACTACGTGCAGCCGTTGCGTCAGGCGCGTACCCTGCGCGCCGCCGAGATCGCAGTGCGGTTTGAAGGGTTACCCGGCGAGCTCCTGCAGATCGACTGGGGCGAAGTACGTAATTTCCCCTTCACAAAAGCAGCCGTGACCGGACAGACCCGCTACTTCTTTGCCGCACGCCTCAAGTACAGTCGCTGGATGTTCGTCTGCTTCACCCAAAATATGCGCGAAGAGAGCCTGTTGCGCTGCATCATCGCCTGCTTTGTGGAGTTGAAGGGCGTGCCCTGGGCGGTGACCAGTGACAACATGAAAACCGTCACCCTGGGCCGCGACGCCCACAACCAACCCATCTGGCATCCGGCCTTTCAGAAGTTTGCTGCCGAGTTTGCCTTTCATCCTTCCCTCTGTGCACCCCGCGCCGCCAACCAGAAAGGCGCGGTGGAGAACCTGGTCAAGTTCGTCAAGGGTAACTTCCTGGCGGGACGCAGCTTCTACGACGACCAGGATTTGGAAGAGCAGAAGCAAGCGTGGTTGCACATCGTCAACGACGTGCGTAAGAGCAATGCCACAGGACAGATTCCAGCCGTGCGCCTGGCTGAGGAACGCCTCCACTTCGGGTTGCTACCACCGTCAGCCGGCGATTACGGCTTCTTCGACAGCGTGTTGGTGAACCAGGAAAGTCTGGTCAACATCGATACCAACCGCTACTCGGTACCCAGTCATTTGAAAGGCCACACCCTGACCGCGCGCATCCACCTGGCACGCATCGACCTCTATGACGGTTTGGAGCAGGTGGCCAGCCATCCCCGCCACCGGGGGCGTCTCATGCGGGTGGTGGTACCCGAGCACTTCGAGGCCGTCTTTGCCAAGAAACCCCGCGCCCGGGTCATGCTCTACCGAGACTGGCTGGTCGGGCTATCGCCGGATGTGGCCACCTACGTCAGCCAGGTCTGTCGTAAGTACTACGACCAAATGGACGCCCAAATCCTGGCGCTCTATGCCCTGGCGCGCGAGGTGGGCGAGGCCGAGTTCATGGCGGCTGTAGAACTGGCAGCTGAACAGCAGGCCATCGGTGCAGACTACCTCCGTGCACTGGTGTGCGCACCCGGCACCACGCACAGCGCTACCCCTCAGTCTGCACATGAGACCCCGACCACAACAGCCTTGGCGGCCTGGGTGAAAGCACCGCCTCAGGTCGAGGTAGAACGAGCCCTGGCTGACTATGAACGCTACATCGCCAACCCAGTGGAGAGAGGAGTCGCACGATGAACATCACTACCTCTCTGGAACAGAAGCTGACTCAACTCAAATTGAGCCGCACGCGCGAAGTCTACGCTTACTGGGTCAAAGAAGCCGAAACCCACCAGCTCGGCTACGCCGAATTTCTGGATGGCCTGCTTGGCGACGAAGTGGTCAGTCGTCAGGAAAACCAGATCCGACGGCAGCTCAAGGCGGCCGGGTTTCCCTTCGCCGCCACGCTTGAGCAATTCGACTTTAGTCTGCATCCTGAACTCAAGCGCGCGGTCATGGTACGCTTTTTCGACCGCACCTTCGTCGAGCAGGCCCAGTCGTTGATCTTGGTGGGGGCCAGCGGCTTGGGCAAGACCCATCTGGCCATCGCTCTGGGCACAAAAATGGTCCAGCTGGGTTACCGTGTGCGCTTCATGACCGCACAACAGTTGGCCAACCAGATTGTGGCGGCCTCCGACCGGGAGGCCATCGATGACCTGCTGCGGCCGCTCATCCGCTGTGACCTGCTGATCTTGGACGAGTTCGGCTATCTCACCGTGGACCCTCAGGTTGGCCCCATCCTCTATGAGCTGGTGGCGGCACGCTACGAACGACGCGCTACCGTGATTACCTCCAACAAGAGTCTGAGCCAGTGGGGCGAGATGGTGGGCGGTGATACGGCCTTGATGATGGCCGTCCTCGACCGTCTCCTCCATCACGGGGAGGTCTTCTATCTGCGCGGCACCTCCCACCGCATGCGGGGCAAAGAAGCCTTGTTGATGGCCAAAGACCAGGCTGACCTCATGGCGGACAGCCGTGTTGGGTAACATTTTCCGTCCAAGGAGTGCAGCAATGACCGAACCCATACCCACAGTCAGTGACGGCCTCCTTTTCGATACCGACGTACTGGCTTCTATTGTTCAGCTCGACACACCGGCCTGGTTTGCCTGGTTGGAGGAACCGACAACCGACCGCTTTTCCTATGCCCTTCATAACCGGGCCCTGGGCTACATCGATGGCTTCATGACCGTGCGCAAAGAGCGTCGCCAACGCGGCACGGCCTACTGGTCCGCTTATCGCCGCCAAGGTCAGCGTCTGCGCAAGCTCTATATCGGTCGTTCTGCGACTCTCACCCAGGCACGGCTGGAGGAGATCGCAGGACGCCTCCGGCCACGCGACGGACCTGACCAAACCCACACTTCTCTTGTGTTCCTGTCGGGTTTTGGGGGCAAGTTTTCGTCAACCACCACTGCTGATTTTTAAACCGGAATCGCGCCGATTTGACAACCGGAATTTACACGCGCCGTCTGAACCGTAACGCGTGATGCGTGACGATGCGCATCGTTACGCATCACGCAGCAAATATTCACGTTTCCTTCAGCCGGGTTGCCCCCTTGATTAGCGGAGACAGGGACGTCTGGTATAGCCTCCGGGAGGTTTCTCTCTGGAATCGGTGCGTTTTTCGCAGACCCTCCCGGAGGGACCTGCATAATTACTACGGAAGCGCGTTCATGATGCGGTAGAACCAATATCCGTAGAATTCGCGCAGGGCCAGCTCGGTTTGCTCCAGGCTGCGGGCGTTGGGCGTCAACGCAAGGAACGTCACGCGTGGGCCTGCCTGGGTCTGATAATCAACCGGAAAGGCAATCACCGTCAGCCCGGCCGCTTCAAAGAGCAGGCGCGCCCGGCGCATGTGATAGGCGGACGTCACCAGCAGCAGGGGGCCGTCCGCCAGTTCAGGGACGTTGGCGATGATTTGCGCCACGGCTTGGGCTTCAGCGGCCGTATTGCTCACCGGACCCGTAACCAGGATGGCATCCGGGGGAACGCCTCGCTCTACGGCAATTGCGGCAAGCGCGTCTCCTTCCGGAAGGCGATTGGGTTGCCAGGGCAACCATCCGCCCGTCAGGATGAGCGCCGGAGCCTTTTCCGCCAGAACCAACTGCACGCCCGCGTCAAAGCGATCAACCGCCTCTCCCCATTCGCTGATGCCGGGTGCACCCGCCGGCTCCACCCGCCCGCCGCTCAGCACGACCACCGCCGCGGCCTGGGGAGCCGTTTCGATTGGCCGGCGTATCGTCCATCCTTCCGCCGCGCGCATAGCCGCATTGCCCACGAGTGACGTGCTACACAGCCAGAGTACGGCAACGCCCAGCCAGGCAAGCTTCGGCCGCCGCAGGAGCAAGCCCAAGGCAACGAGCCAGATTGTCAGACCGGTGGGAAGGAGAAAGACGGGGAGCAGCTTGTGAAGGTAGAGCATTGCTGAATTGAGAAGCCAGGCGGCCTGCCTAATGGCAGTTACGCTTCATAATGAACCGCAATATCCAATACCGCGTCAATCACATCCTGCACATCAGCGTCGCTCATCTTGCTGTAGATGGGGAGAGAGATCACCCGCTGGTATTCACCGTAGGCGACGGGGAAATCCTCGGTATCGTATTCGTAGACGGTGCGGTAATAGGGGTGCAGATGCAAGGGAATAAAGTGGACGCTAACCCCGATATTGCGCGCCTTGAGTTCTTCAATAAAACGCGCTCGATCGATGGATAACCGGTCCGGATTTAAGCGCAGCATATAGAGATGCCAGGCATGGTCGCGCTGCTCATTGCCGTCATCATCGGCCGGCGCCAGGGGAACTTGGAGAGCGGGATGATCTGCCAATGCGGCGTGATAACGGCGCGCGATTTCGGTGCGGCGCGCAGCCATCTTTTCAGCCTTAGCTAATTGGGCCAAGCCTAGTACTACAACGAGACTTTGGTCTCGTTGATCCGTTTCTTTCGATGAGAGCGATAAGCGGCGAAATTTCGCTCTTGACGATAGTGGATGATGTCGAGGGCTAAAGCGGCGTCAAATTCGGGTATGGGCAAAAGAGCCTGCAAGAGCAAGATCGTCTGCTGTAAGGTGAG
>JAGRCP010000168.1 GCA_020433455.1 Caldilineaceae bacterium
GCGGCGGCAAGGGCATGCGCGCCGTACACCGGATTGAGGACATGGAGCGTGCATTGGGCGCGGCCCGGCGTGAGGCGGCCGGCGCATTCGGCAATGATGAGGTTTATCTGGAAAAGCTGATTGAGAACGCGCGCCACATCGAGTTCCAAATTCTGGCTGACGCCCACGGCAACACCATCCACCTGGGCGAACGGGAGTGCAGCATCCAGCGCCGTCATCAAAAGCTCATCGAAGAGGCCCCCAGCGTGGCCGTTGATGAGGAGTTGCGGGCCGAAATGGGCGCGGTCGCCATTGCCGCGGCGGAGGCGGTCAACTATGTTAATGCCGGAACCATTGAGTTCCTTTTCGATCCCAAGACCCGAGCTTATTATTTTTTGGAGATGAATACCCGGCTCCAGGTCGAGCATCCGGTGACGGAGATGGTAACGGGGATCGACATCGTAAAAGAGCAAATCGCCATTGCGAATGGGCGGCGCATGCGCTATCGGCAGGCGGATATTGTGCCCAAGGGATGGGCTATCGAGTGCCGAATCACGGCCGAGGATCCGAGCAACAATTTTCTGCCCAGCGCGGGCGTGGTCTCGTCGCTGAAGGAGCCGACCGGTCCCGGCGTGCGGGTAGAAAGTGCGCTTTATCGCAAGGCGGAGATTGGCCTTCATTACGATCCCATGGTCGCTAAACTTATTGTCCAGGGCGATAACCGGGCCGAAGCCATCCTGCGCATGCGGCGGGCCCTCAGCGAATACCGCGTGGGTGGGATTCGTACATCCATCCCTTTTCATCAGGCGATCATGGATAGCGCCGAATTTATTTGGGGGACCTTTGATACGGGATTCTTGGGGCGACGGAATTTGACCGCGCGCCCGGAAAGATCGGAAGATCATGAAGTGATTGCTGCTGTTGCGGCTGCGCTGATTGCACAGGAAGAGGGACGCCAGGCCGTCCATATCAGCGAGCAGCGCAGGAGCGTGTCGTCTGCTTCTACATGGAAGCAAATTGGCAGGCTGCGGGCAACGGGAGGTCGCTGGTGAAATACTACGCAATGATCGGCGAAAATGAATACGAGATTGAGATTGATGAAGAAGGCGTGCAGATCGACGGCCGGCCAGTAGATGTGAGCCTTGAATTGGCGGGTGATGCAGATCTATATAGTATGCTCTTCAATGGGCGCAGCTATGAGCTGATGCTGGAAGCATCGCGCTATCAATATGCTGTAACCGTGCGGGGCGACCAGTATCAGGTGCAGATTGAAGATGAGCGCGCGCGTCGTCTTAATGCCGCGCGTGGTCAGGAGCCCGTGCCGGAAGGCGAATACGGCATACGGGCCCCGATTCCGGGTTTGGTCGTGCAGGTATTGGTGGAAGAAGGCGATGAAGTTGAGGAGAATCAATCCTTACTGATTCTGGAAGCGATGAAAATGGAGAATGATATTCGCTCTCCACGCGCCTGCACGATTAAAAAAATCAATGTGGCGGCCGGACAGCGGGTGGAGCAAAATGCCGTCATGCTCGTCGTGGAATAGCAGTCTTCTCTGGGCGATGGGAAGATAATCCAGCATGAAGGAACTTATTTGATTCTGTCCCTTTCCGAATTTGACCGCTGTCTGCCCGTATGCTAATATCTCCGCTTGTGCCTGAGCGCCGGAAGGCGTAACGGCAGCACATTAACAGGCGTTCAAATCGCAAAACTTGTGTGTAAAACAATGGGTTTGAGATTTGACAAGCGATAAGGGGATGAGGTAATATCCTCGCTTGTGCCTAAGCGCCGGAAAGCGTAACGGCAGCACATTAATGGGTGTTCAAATCGCAAAACTTGTGTGTAAAACAGCGGGTTTGAGATTTGACAAGCGATAAGGGGATGGGGTAGTATCCTCGCTTGTGCCTAAGCGCCGGAAAGCGTAACGGCAGCACATTAACGGGTGTTCAAATCGCAAAACTTGTATGTAAAACAGCGGGTTTAAGATTTG
>JAGRCP010000047.1 GCA_020433455.1 Caldilineaceae bacterium
TACCCAGAACAACCGGGCGACTCTCTTGAGCGCGATTGCGACCTTGCCCGGCGAGGATCGGGGAGAACGGCTGCTCCAGGCCCTGGATGCCTATGACCAGGCCCTGATCTACAGAACCCTCGAGGCCGCTCCCCTGGCCTACGCTATGACCCAGGGAAATCTTGCCAACTTGTATGCCGAATTGGCGGAGCTGCCGGGCCAGGAGGTTCATGCCCGCCAAAGGGAATCCGTTCGGGCCGTCATCACCGCACTCCATTTTTTTGTGCGGACAAATCACGCGCCTTACATCGCACAGGCCCAGCGCCTGGCGCTGGGCCTGCGCCGCCGTTTTGGAGCCGAACAGTTCGTACAGCTATGGCAGGAGTTGGCGCCGGGCGAGATGCCCGCCTGGTTGCTGGAGGAAGAAGCGGAGGAAGAGGTCAATCCGCTTGCTGCGCTGATCCAGGCGTTTGTCCAGGTGCAAAGCGATGAAGAGATGATCGCCTTCTGGCAACGTGTCCCCGCAGAGATGGAGGAACCCTTCATCCAGGCCGTGGAAACCCTCATCGTTCAGGCGAATGAGGCCGGTGAGGAGGAGATCGCGACAGTTCTGGGCGGGCGACTCTCCAGCTTTCAGATCGTCCGTCAAGGCGCGGCAGCGAGCATGAGCGCGGGCCAGGCCTTGCAGCCGCTGCTGGAGGCCTATCAAGCCCGTCTGCAAGAGGCGGATAGGGAGAATCCCCGGATCGCTGCGTGGCAGGCAGTTGTCGCGGCCGGGGAAGCTCTCCTGGCCCAGGCGGACGAGCCGTCACCCTTCGGCGAACTCTTTGCCCGGGTGCGGGATCAGCTTGCCGTTGACTACAACACTCTTGGCAACGCCCATGACCATGGGGGCGATCCCGCCGCGGCCCTGGCTGCCTTCGAACGGGCCATCGCGCTCCAGCCCGGCTTTGCCATGTGGCAGCGCAACCGCGCGGACGCGCTCATCGATCTGGGGCGGCTGGATGACGCGGCCGCGGCCATCGCCCACGCCCGGGCCCTGGAACCGGACGCGCCCCGCCTGGCAGAGCTGGACGCAGCATTGCGCCAGGCAAGGGGCGGCAGCGGTTGACAAGGTCCCCGGCACGGACCAGGACCTCTCTGGGAATCAACCCGGTTTTGGTCCGTGCCGGGGACCTGACGGGGAAGGCCGGGATGGGGTTGGAACGGCCTACCATATCCAGAAGGATTTCACCTCTATGTCAAATCTCACCAAGCTGCTGGCCGGGGCCTTATTGGCGGGCATGGGCATCGCCACGGGGCAGGCGACCGTAATCGCCACGGTCGCGGGCGCGGGCGTCAATCTGGCCTCCGACGGCCTGGGCGATCTGTGGGCGGGCATGGGCGATGCGCCCCCGCAGCCCTTGGCCGCGGCCTATGCCCGCAGCATCCGCGCGGGCGTCGAGGCGCTTAAAACGCGCTATCGCACCACGATCGATCCACGGGCCGGATTGGACGCGTTCGAGCTGACGGCCGCGTGCGCAGACGAGATCGCCGAGGCCGAGTTTCCCGCGTCCGCGCAAAGCGTAAACGCCGCGCAGGCCGGCCTGCGCGGCAGCCTGGCCGCGCTCCTCCACGGCCACGATGAACGCCAGGTCGCGTTTTTGGCGCGGGAACTGCTGCCCGCGTGCGCGGGCGCGTTCCAGGCGGAACTCGTCCGCGACGAGACGGCCTGGCGCGCCTTTCACGGTCGTCTGCTCCAGCAACTGGCCGGACAGAGCGGACGGGTCATGCAGCAGATGGAGGCAGGCGGCAACAATATGGCGCAGGCCATGGACGACTTCACCCGCCTCCTGACGACATGGAGCAACCCCGATCAGATGCTGGACGAAGTGCGCGCCCTGCACGAGGAGATCGTCCGCCTGGCCGGGGCAGGGGCAACGCCTCTCCGATTTGATAACCGGGGGATGCAGGTCCGCGGCAGCGTCTACCAGGCCCAGGGAGACCAATATATCAATTCGGCCCATGCCCAATCCGGCGGCACGGCCACGGTGGTGAACAATTTCGGCACGCCGGCGTCCCAGGCCCGCGCCCAGACGGATACGCCGCCCGCGCCCCAACCGATTCTGCTGCTGGCCGCCAATCCGGTTGACACGCAGCGCCTGCGCCTGGATGAGGAAGCCCGGCGCATTGACCGGGCCCTGCGCGCTGGCGGGGAATCGGCGCGCCTGACGCTGGTCCACGAATGGGCCGCGCGCAGCGACGAGGTGCTGGACGCGCTCCTGCGCCACCGTCCGGCCGTCATCCATTTTGCCGGGCACGGCGAGGAGGACCGGCTTATTTTTGAGGGTATAGACGGCCGGGGCGCGCCCCTCTCCGACCAGGCCCTGGCGGGTCTGGTCGCCGCGGCGGGCGGGGTGCGCTGCGTGGTGCTCAACGCGTGCTGGTCCCAAAGCGTGGGCGATGCGCTGCTGCACGTCGCGCCCTGCGTGGTGGGCATGGACGGCGCGGTGGATGATGCATTGGCCGTGGCCTTTGCCGGGGGCTTCTACCGGGCGCTGGCCGCGGGCGAAAGCGTTGCCCGGGCCGTCTCCCTGGGGCGGGCCCAAAGCATGGCGGAAGATCCCGAGGGCGTCGGGATTGTCAATTTGGCGCTGCAGACCGCGCCGGGCGTGGACGCGGACGCAATCCGCTTTGGGGCGTAATCAGCGCGCCAAGCCCCGCGTATGGAGCGCCGTCCTGTCGTCCGGTCGCTTGCCCGCCGGGCCTACCGCCGCCCTCGCCTAACAAGCAGCAGTGCGGCAACGCCAGCCGCAATCGCGCCGCCGGCCAGCCAGACTTGACGATTGTCCCGGGACGCACCCACGCCCTTGGCCATGATGGGAATGGCGCTGAGCTTGCGGCCGGCTTCATCCACGGTGCGGGCGAAGCGAGCGGGATCGGCGCGTAACGCCTCGGCCAACGCGCGCTTTTCGGCGATGTCTTCGTCGGTAATGTACTCCTCAAAGGAGCGCAGTCCGGCAATTTGGAAGCCGTGCTTGCCGAAGAGCTTGTAGATTTCCTTCACCCGCTCCATGTCAATGTTGCGCCCCAGGGTGTAGTCTTCAAAGCGGCCGTCCATGGCCAGCAACGCGGTCTCGGCCAGGCAGGCATAGGCAGTCTTGGGCGGCAGGCCAATGTCATACCCGAAATCAATCTCGCCGGGAATGAGCACCTCGCCGCTCTCAATCACCAGGATATCCGGGCGCAGCGCGGCTTCGGCCGGGTTGATGTCCGGCGGCCGGGCCACATCGCAAATGACCGCGCCGGGCTTACACTTGGTCAGGTCAATGACCCGCTGGCCGAAGGCCGACGTCGCGGTGACGATGAGGTCGCAATCCCGCACCAGATCGCCCGTCCTGGTGGCGATGGTCACCCGCGCGCCGGGCGTCTCGGCCTGGATGGTGCGCTTGAGTTCGATGAGCTTCTCGGGCTCGATAGAGACCAGCACCACGTCATGGATGGCCTGGGCCAGGAGCCGCGCGCAGACCGACGCAATCGAGCCGGTCGCGCCCACAATCATGGCCTTGCCCTGGGTCAGGTCTTCGGCGCCCATCTTGATGACGGCCTGCTTGGCCGCCTCCAGGGTCGCGGCCACGGTGAGGCTGTTGCCGCTGGTCACGGCAATGTCGGCTTCGTGGGCCACGGTAACGCCCGCATCGCCCACCACGCTGGTAAACGCGCCCAAGCCCATGATGCGCGCGCCCTGCCGCTCGGCCAGGCGCGCAATCTGAGCCAGCTTCTTGTAGGTAAAATGCTCGTCATGCTGCATCATCTGGCGGGGCGTCGCGCCCAGGCTGTAGAGATAGCCCTCAATGCGCTGACCGGTCGCGGGAGAGACGCCGCCCTTGATGGTCGAGAGGAACATGGGCGGGAAGTAGGCTGCGACCCGCTCCACCAACTCGTCGGGCAAATAGCGGGTCCACCTGAACCAGGGGTGGTTGTGAATGAAGCGGATGCTCAGAGGGTGGATAACAAAAGCGAAACGATTGATGTCCGCGTCTTCGGGCTGCAGGTAACGAATGCCCGGCGACCAGCGGATATCGGCCATGAGGTCAAGATAGGTGTCCTCGGTCAGCGCGGCGGCGGGGTCCTTGCGCAGGGCCGCCAGCACGCCCTCAATGACAGCGGCCGACCAGCGGCTTACGGGGTCGTCGCGATCCAGCGAAGGCATCATGGTGACGACGATGCTCACGCCCCGCGCGCGCAGGTCGTCCAGATCGTCCGCTGAGGCCGCTTCGACGACGACCGTCTTCCCCGGCAAATTATCGGGCGCATAGCGGCGGATGGCCCCCATATCGCCGGCGATGACGTCGGCCTCGGCAAAGGGCTCCCCGGCCCGGGCATGGCCCGGCGCGCCCGGTTGCGGGTAGATGCGGTGGACCGGCTCATCCTTGAGGCGATTGAGCGTGACGGACGCCGCCTGCTCCAACGTGCCGGAAGAGCCGATGCCCGGCAAATCGGGCAGACCGAAATAGATGATGGGATCGGCGTAGCGGATGGTGCAGCCCCGCCTGGCCAGCGCCTGGATCAGCCCCTGATGGTTCATCCCCGGCGTCATGAGGACCCGCTTGCGGGCAAAGATGCCCGGCTGCGCGCGGTCGCCCAGGATGACGCCCCAGCGCTCCAGCCCGGCGCGAATGCCGCCGCCGTCCACCACGGGGGCCTGGCGGGCATAGCCGGCCAGCGCAGCCCCCACGCCATGCTCCACCGAGGCGTTGCCCAACTGCATGGTGAGGGGAATCCCGTCCAGGGCAATCGCGTCTACCGTCCCGTCAAACCCGTCGATCCACGCTGCGGCCCGGGTCATATCGCCGCCGCAGCCCCGGCCGATAAGACGCACGGAACTCCCCAGAAACTCAACTGTCTCTTCCCAGCCGCCCTCTCCGGAATGAATTACCAGAACCTGTTTCATGCCCGTTCCTTTATCTGCCTCCCAAAAACTCGGCCCTGCCTCCGCAAAATAATAACAAATCTTAATAATCCTGCCAGTTGCATCTGACACCATGGGAACCGGACTTGTGTCATGGAGAGGGATTGGCCCATCCCCGGAATGCTTCTTTATGAGCGGCATGCTCGCCCTTGGCGCGAATTATATCCCCGCGTATCCGCGATTTGACAAGGCCGCGCTTCGGTTGTACTATGCGCGCAATTGATGGAAGAGACGTTGATCCGGAAGAGTAGTTGTCAAAGCGGGCTTCAGAGAGTCTCCGGCAGGTGGAAAGGAGACAGCAGCGCAGGCAGTGAATGGGCCGGTGAGTCGGCAACCGAACGCATCGCGAATAAAAATGATGCCGGTAGGCTTGCCCGGAGACGCCACCGTTATCAGGGCGCGGAGAATCGGAGCGGCACGCTGTTCCTGTTCTCGTAAGCGTGAGCGCACGGACGCGACCAATGGTCCTTCGCTCAAACCGGGGTGGCACCGCGGGGAACTCGATCCTCGTCCCTTTTCATGGGGACGGGGATTTTTTATTGGCAAATGGGGGATTTAGAGATTGAGAGATTAAGAGATTGGGACGCCGCAAGCGTCAATCTCGCAGTCTCTTAATCTCCCAATCTCTCTCACAACGAGAGGAAATTATGTCAACACAATACCATCCCACTCTCGACGAAGTCCGCAAATTGGCCGACCTGGGGAATCTTATTGCCGTCCACCGGGAACTGCCGGCCGATTTGGAGACGCCGGTTTCGGTCTATCTCAAGCTCCGGGGCCAGGGCGAGGATCGGGGCGGGCTGAGCTTCCTGCTGGAGTCGGTGGAGAAGGGCGAACAGTTGGGCCGCTTCAGCTTCATCGGCGTCCACCCGCCCATGACCGTTGTGGCCCGGGGCGATGAAGTCATCATCGGCGGGGCCGGCGGCACGGTGCTGGAAAGCCGCCGGGGCGATCCTCTGGCGATCGTCAGCGAGATGATGGCCGGACGCACGCCGGTACAGCCGGCGGAATCGCTGCCCCGCTTTACGGGGGGCGCGGTGGGCTACTTCGGTTATGACCTGGTGCGCTTCATCGAGCGCCTGCCCGAGACCGCGGCTCACGATCTGGACGTACCGGATATGATGCTCCTCTTCTGCGACAATCTGGTCGTCTTCGATCACGTGCGCCACCGGCTGAGCGTCATTGCTAACATGCGGGCCGCCGGCGACGAGGGCGAATTGCGCGCGGCCTATGCTGACGCCGTGGCCCGCATCGACAACATCGTGCGCCAGCTTCAGCAGCCCCTCGTCCCGCCGGCTACGCCCGCGGTGGAAAGTACAGCCGAATGGGCCAGCAACTTTACCCAGGCCGAGCATGAGGCCAACGTACGCGCGGCCAAAGAGCGCATCGCGGCAGGGGATATCTTTCAGGTGGTGCTCAGCCAGCGCCTGAGCCGCAAGACCCAGGCCGATCCCTTTACCATCTATCGCGCGCTGCGCATGCTGAATCCGTCGCCCTACATGTATTTTCTGGACTTTGAGGGCATCGCGGGCGTGGAAGGCGAGCCGGTGCGCATCATCGGCTCCAGCCCGGAACTCCACGTACGCCTGGAGGACGAATTTGCCTATCTCCACCCCATCGCGGGGACCCGCTGGCGGGGGGCCACGCCGGACGAAGATGCGGCCCTGGCCAAAGAGCTGCTCGACGATCCCAAGGAGCGGGCGGAGCACGTTATGCTGGTGGACCTGGGCCGCAACGACCTGGGCCGGGTTTGCGAGTACGGAAGCGTGACCGTGCCCACCATGATGGCCGTGGAGAAATACAGCCACGTCATGCATATCGTCAGCGACGTGCGCGGCCGCATCCAGCCCCAACACGATGCCTTCAGCCTCCTGCGGGCTACGTTCCCCGCGGGGACGGTGAGCGGCGCGCCCAAGGTGCGCGCCATGGAGATCATCGAGGAGTTGGAAGGCACGCGCCGGGGCCCCTATGCGGGCGCGGTGGGTTATATCGGCTATGACGGCGCCATGGACACCTGCATCACCATCCGCACCATCACCATGCAGGGCGACACCTGCTACCTTCAGGCGGGCGGCGGCATCGTCGCGGACAGCGACCCGACTGCCGAACATCAGGAATCGCTCAACAAAGCCAAAGCGCTGGCGGTTGCGGTGGAAGAGGCGGAGCGGGGGTTGTGAAGGGTGGGGGATTGGGAGATTGAGGGGATTGGGGAGATTGAGGGATTGGAGATTAGGAGATTGGGTAATGGGGACGGGGTTGGAGGATTTGCGAATTTTTCAGTTGGCGGAAGAGTTGGGCGCGGTGGTTTGGGGCGCGACGAAGCGATGGGGACGATTTGAACGCAATACCGTAGGCGAGCAGCTTGTACGCGCAGCGGATTCCATTGGCGCTAACATTGCGGAATCGTATGGTCGCTATCACTACGGTGAAAAGTTGCGCTTTCTGTATTACGCCCGCGGCAGCTTGTTTGAAAGCCGATTCTGGCTGCGTCAATCCTTTCGCCGCGATTTATTACAGGAAGAAGAAATCACCGCCATCATCGACATATTAGAGCCCCTGGCGATCGGCATCAATAATTTTGCGCGGTCAATCCGCAACCAGCAATCCGCGCCCAAAGACTCTTCAAGCGATGTAATGATCAAAGAGGAGAGCCAAGCTTACGGCAACGTCCCAATCTCTAAATCTCATAATCTCCCAATCTCGTCCGACAAAGAACTATTCTCAAAAGAGGAAATATCATGGCTAATCAATATAAACGCATCCTAACCGGTGACCGGCCGACGGGGAAGCTGCACCTGGGCCACTATGTGGGCAGTTTGCAGCATCGGCTGGCGCTGCAGGATGAGTACGAGTGCTTTTTTATCATTGCGGATCTGCATACGCTGACGACCAAGCCGGACAAGGCGAGCATCCTCACTATTGCCGATAATGCGCGGGCCATCATCATGGACCATCTGGCCATGGGCATTGACCCGGAAAAGGTAACTTTTTATCTGCAATCAGCCGTCCACGAAGTCTATGAGCTGCAACTGCTCCTCTCCAGCCTGGTAACGGTGGAGCGGCTGCAACAGTTGCCCACCATCAAGGAGATGGCCGGCGCGGCCCATCTGGAGCAGATTCCCTACAACCTGCTGGGCTACCCCGTCCTTCAGGCCGCGGACATCCTCATGCCCCGGGGCAATCTGGTCCCCGTGGGCAAGGACAACGAGAGCCACGTGGAGATCACCCGCCAGATCGCGCGGCGCTTTAACAACGCCTATGACGAGGTCTTCCCCCTGCCCGAGCCCCTGGTGGTGGGCGGAACCCTGGTGGGGACCGACGGCCAGGCGAAGATGAGCAAGAGCCTAGACAACGCCATCTTCCTTTCTGACGACGCCAAAACGGTGGAGAAGCGGGTCATGAGCATGTACACGGATCCCAACCGCATCAGCGCCGACATTCCCGGCACGGTAGAGGGCAATCCGGTCTTTGTCTATCACGACGCATTCAATCCGGACAAGGAAGAGGTTGCCGATCTCAAGACGCGCTACCGGGCGGGCGCGGTGGGCGATGTGGAGGTCAAGCAAAAGCTGGCCAAGGCCCTCAACGACTTTCTGGAGCCGACGCGGGAACGCCGGGCCGCGTACGAAGCGGACCGGGGCTACGTGGATCACCTGCTGGTTACCGGTACGGAACGCGCCCGCCAGGAAGCGCAGGAGACTCTCTACGCCGTTAAGAAGGCCATGGGGCTGACGGGAGTATGGAATAAAATTCGCAGAAGTGATGAGAAGAGAGAGAAGAGATTACGGGATTAGGGCTCCGCCCGAGATTATGAGATTGGTCATGCCGATGCCCAATCTCATAATCTCCCAATCTCATAATCTCCAATCCCTCAACCTCGCCCATCGCTAATTGACAAGGAGCGCCAAACCTATGATCGCCGTCATCGACAATTACGACAGTTTTACCTATAACATCGTCCAATATTTGGGCGAACTGGTGGGAGAAGGGGAAGAAATCCGCGTCTGGCGCAATGATGAGATCGATGTGGAAGAGCTGGCGGACTTGCAGCCCAGCCACATCATCATCAGTCCGGGACCGGGCACGCCCGAAGCCGACAGCGGCGTGAGCAACGACGTCATCCGCGTGCTGGGCGAGACGACGCCGATTCTGGGCGTCTGCCTGGGCCAGCAGTGCATCGGCTACGTCTTCGGCGGCAACGTAACTCGCGCGCCCCGCCTCATGCACGGCAAGGTGAGCCCCGTGCACCACACGGGC
Organism: Caldilineaceae bacterium; assembly: GCA_020433455.1. GTDB lineage: Bacteria > Chloroflexota > Anaerolineae > Caldilineales > Caldilineaceae > JAGRCP01. The sequence continues at coordinate 9,188 of JAGRCP010000047.1, forward strand.
AAGGGCGTCTTCAAGGAACTGCCCAGCCCCCTCACCGCGACCCGCTATCACAGCCTTATCGTGGAGGAACCTCTGCCCGACGTACTGGAAGCCACCGCCTTCACTACCGACGGCGAACTCATGGGCCTGCGTCACAAAACCCTGCCCATCTACGGCGTCCAGTTTCATCCCGAAAGCATTTTGACCGAGTATGGGCGGGAGATGTTGCAGAATTTTCTGAAGATTAAAGATTGAAGATTGGGAAACCGGAGCGTCGCCATATAGCGGCCAATTCGGTTACCTCCAATCTTTAATCTTCATTCTTCATTTTTCATCCATCATGACCGACACCCTCACCACCGCCATCCACACCTACCTCAGCGCCGCGCCGACCGGCTTGTTCAACGGCCGGGAGGTGACGCTTGTCCAGGCGTGGGCGGGCGCGGACAATCTCCTGTGGCGGGTGCAAGCGGATGACCAGGACGCGGTGCTCAAGCTCTTTCTCGATGCGGGGCAGGCGCGGAGCCGCCGCCAGTTCGCCGGGCAGGAATGTTTTGCGCCTTTGGGATTGGCTCCTCAGCCCCTTTGGGTAGACCGCTATCCTGCCGGCCTGGCGCACCAGGCGCTGGTTTACGCATGGGCGGAAGGAACGGCGCCGGACCCGACAGCGTCGTCAGATGCGGAACTTCTGGCCGAAGCCGTGGCGATCATCCACAGCTACATGCCGGAAACCATGCCGCGGGTCAGTCCGCACCCCGTCAACCTGGCTTATCTTCAGCGCCTACTGGCCAGCAGCATCAGCTCCATTGACCTGTGGCTGAGCCAGGCCGGGGCGCCCGCCCTGCAGCAGGCGTTCGGTCGTACAGCAGGCGTAGCCATGAGTCGCATGCATCAGGCGCAACCCCTCTGGGCAAACGCGCGGCCCGGACTCATCCACGGCGACCTGACGCTGGAGCACGTCATTATGACCGGACGCGGGCCGGTGCTGCTGGACTGGGAAATGTTCGGCCTGGGCGATCCGGCGCTGGAAATTGGGGGCTTCCTCCTCCAGAGCCGCAGCGTCTTCAGCGATGAGCAGCAGGCCCACTGGCTGACCCGCTATCTGGCGCGCATGGCCCAACCCGGGCTGGAGCAGCGTATCGCCGCGGCCCGGGCCGTCTTGCCCTTTCGTCATCTCTGCCGCCTGCTGGATGGCGTTCGTCAAAGTGATGAGCCGGGCGAAATTGACGCAGAAACCCGCCTGGCCATAGCCGACCTCATCAACCGCACGTGGCAGGCAAGCGATGCCGCGCTGGACCTGGATGTCAACGATCTAAACGCCAATCTGAATACCATCATGGCGCGTATGTAAAAGGAGCCTTACAGTATGAGTCACATTCAAGATGCCCTGGCCAAGTTATTTGACCATGAAGACCTGAGCATTGCCGAGGCCGATGCGGCCATGAGCCAGATCATGCACGGCGAAGCCGACGACGCGCTCATCGGCGCGTTTCTGGCCGCACTGCGCATGAAGGGTGAAACGGTAGACGAAATCACCGGCTGCGCAGAGGCCATGAAGCGCAGCGCGGTCCAGGTGCAGGCCGATCTGGGCGATACGCCTCTCATCGACGTAGTAGGCACGGGCGGCGACGGCACCTACAAATTTAACATCAGCACCATTGCCGCGTTCGTGATCGCGGGCGCGGGCGCCAAGGTCGCCAAGCACGGCAATCGCTCCAACCGCCGCGCGGGCAGCGCCGACGTGCTGGAAGCGCTGGGCGCACGGCTCCAGACCACGCCCGAGCAAGCCGTACGCTGCATCGACGAAACGGGCATCGTCTTCCTCTTCGCGCCGGCCTATCATCCGGCCATGCGCTTTGCCATCGGCCCCCGGCGGGAAATGAAAGAGCGCACCATTTTTAACATCCTGGGCCCCCTGACCAACCCGGCCTCGCCCACCAATGTGCTCGTCGGCGTCTTCTCGCCGGACCTGACCGAGACCATGGCCCAGGTGCTGAGCAAAATGGGCCGTCGTGCAGCCTATGTCGTCCACGGCTATTATGAGACGGGCGCGGGCCTGGACGAACTCACCACCACCGGACCCAGCCGTATCAGCCGGCTGCACGACGGCATGGTGACCGCCTTCGACTTCGATCCGGCCGAGTTGGGTTTTGCCCGAGCGACCCTGAACGATCTCCAGGGCGGCGATGCGGCGGAAAACGCAGCCATTGTCCGGGGCATTCTGGACGGTTCCATCACCGGCCCCAAGCGGGATGTGGTCCTCCTCAATGCCGCGGCCGCGCTCAGCACGGAAACGGATGATTTGGCCGCAGGTCTGGCCGCGGCCCGGGAGAGCCTCGACAGCGGCGCGGCGCAGGCGAAACTGGCGGAATACGTGGCCATGACGCAGAGCTTTGACGAGTAGAGTCGTTTGCTTGCATCGCACCAATTTTCCCCAAAAAATTCACATTCTCTTCACAACCTTGCCTCAAACTGCTTGCAAGCGGTCAATCGACAGAGAAATCAAAACGAGCCGCTTAAACTATGCGCAGGCAGGCGTTTCCTGCACCAAATCCCGACAACCATGGGTTGTCAATCCTTAATTGGAGGATTGTTGACATGAAAAGTTTGAAGCAATTGGTTACGCGGAATTACTACCCGTTAATGTATCTCTTGATCGCCGGAAGCTTCCTGGGATTTACGGCCGAGCTGGTGTTAACAGGGCATTGGAACGGTATCCAGCTCGTCGGCCTGGCGGCCGGCATTATTGGCCTCGTTCTGGCTGTCGTTGCGCTGTTCGCCGCGCCGCGTATGCGCCAGACGCTGGCTGTGCTGTTCGTCATCCTAAGCCTCTCGGGGGTTATGGGGACGATTCAGCACAACGAAGCGCGGAGCGGTGAAGAAGCTTCCGCACCGGTCATTGTCGCCGCAACAGCCGATTTCAGCCGGGAACTTCCCGCGGAGCAGCGGCAGGAGGGCGAAGAGAAGGAAGCCGTGCCTCCCCTCGCACCCCTGAGCCTGGCCGGCATGTCTATCATCGCGGCCGTGACCCTCTTGGCAGACGGGCGTAATCGCCAAAAGGCCGCGTAAAATCGCCGCCTTCCTCACAAGCAAAATCAGTCCAATCAACCTATGATGCGCTTGCTTTTCCACTGAGTGAACCGGATAGATGATACGCCATGAACGAACGCATTCTCGTCGTCGATGACGAGCCCAAAATCGTCAAAATCGCCAAGGATTATCTGGAGCGCAGCCAATATCAGGTCGCCGTTGCTTATGACGGCGTTGAGGCGCTGGCCGCGGCGCGCCACGCACCGCCGGACCTGGTGGTATTGGACCTCAATCTGCCCAAAATGGACGGGCTGGACGTCTGCCGGGCGCTGCGGCGGGAATCGGATGTCCCCATCATCATGCTGACGGCGCGGGGGGAAGAGACGGATCGACTCATCGGGCTGGAGTTGGGTGCAGATGACTATATCACCAAACCGTTCTCGCCCCGGGAATTGGTGGCCCGGGTGAGGGCGGTGATGCGCAGGGTGAACGGGGATTTGCAGACAAACGACGTAATCCGAGCGGGAACGCTGGAGATCGCCGAACAGGGCCGCATGGTGCGGAAGAGCGGCGTGGAAATCGAGCTAACTCGGATCGAGTTCGATCTGCTGGCGCTCCTGGCCCGTCACTCCGGCCAGGTCTTCTCGCGCAGTCAATTACTGGATCGTCTCCACGGCATTCAGCACGACGGCTATGATCGCTCGGTGGATGCGCATATCAAAAATCTGCGGCGCAAGCTGGAAGACGATGCAAGCGATCCGCGCTTCATCCAAACAGTCTACGGCATCGGCTATAAGTTCGTCGGGGATAACGCGCTTGAATAACGACGATACGCCGGACACGGATGTAATGAATCAACGCGTCGCGGCCAAGAATACGCCGCCGGAGGAGTGGGGTCCTTTCCCCTGGCGCGGCGGCGGACCGCCCGGTCCCTGGCGACAACACGCGCCCGGCTGGGAAAGCAAGCGCCGCTTCCTCTTCCGCCGTGCGCTGGCCGGCTTGATGCTGCTGACGGCCAGCGGCATCGGCGGCATGGCGCTGTTGGCCCTGTTGGTTACTCGTCTCTTTGAAGGCAGCGGCCATACGGCGCTTATGATCTGGTTGGGCGGATGCGCCTTGCTCATTACAACTTCTCTCCTGATCATTGCGTTCGGCATGCATGCCTATCGTCGCTATGTAAATCCGCTGGCCGAGATCATGGCGGCGGCCGATGCCGTAGCCGACGGCGATCTGAGCGTGCGGGTCCCCGAACGGGCCCCAGGCGAATTCGGCAGGCTGACGCGCTCCTTCAACCGCATGGCGGGCGAACTGGAGCGCAATGATCAGCAACGGCGCAATCTGACCGCGGATGTGGCTCATGAGTTGCGCACGCCGCTCCACATCATCCAGGGCAATCTGGAGGGCATCATCGACGGCGTCTATACCGCGTCGCCCGAGCAGTTGGAGGCAATGCTGGACGAGACGTACACCCTCGCCCGCATTGTGGCCGATCTCCAGACGCTGGCCCAGGCGGAAACGGGACAGCTCGCCTTTACGCGGGAGGAAGTGCAGGTGGATGGGCTATTGGCCGATCTGCAAGCCGGATTTGGGCCCTGGGCGAAGAGCAAGGACATTGCCCTGGAGGTCGCCTGCTCCGACAGCGGACTGCTGGTAGAAGCGGACGCGGGACGATTGGATCAGGCGCTCTCGAACCTGGTGGGCAATGCCATCCGGCATACGCCCGCGGGCGGCGCCATTCTTCTGGCAGCAGGACGACAGGCATCCCGGATTTTCATCACGGTGCAGGACAACGGCGAGGGAATCCCCGAAGCGGATTTGCCCTATATCTTTGACCGCTTCTGGCGCGGCGACCGCTCCCGTACGCGGCAAGAAGGCAGCGGCAGCGGGCTGGGGCTGGCCATTGCCCGGCAAATCATAGTGCAGCACGGCGGAACGATCCATGTAGCCAGTCAGGCGGGGGAAGGCACGCGCTTTACTGTCACCCTGCCGGGGGTGTAACCGCGGCTACTGAGAATTTTGATACCTTCGCAAGGTAGCCCTATTCTATGGGGTAGAATTACGAAAATCCTCGAAACCCCAAAAACCCACGAGAAACCCGGTTGGCGTCTCCGGCTCGGTCCCCGATGCAAATCGCACGTTTCATTCTGATATGAGTTCCCCATGGGCGATTGCCTGCCACGAAAGGATGAAAATGATCCTATTTTCAAGGCAGCACAAGCTATGAACGCAGTCGAATACAACCGGCCGCCGCTTCAAGAACGACACCGAGCGGCTGGAAACCCTCTTCGCCATGTATACGAAGATGACAGCCGGCCAAAGCATGCGCACCCGGAAGGGATCAGCTATGCTATAATTTAGCTCCGCGGTTGGGATTCTTTTCTGCTGAAAGGAACGGTTGATGGACGCTGTCGAGTTTGAAGCAAAAAATAAAAACGGTCACATCCAGGCGCCTGACGAGTTCCAAAAAAGGTTCCGCAATGGGGTATGCGTCATCTTGCCGGCAGCGGATGTAAACGAGCAGCAGGACAATCTAATCGAAGAGTTGTTGGCCACACCTCCGTATATCGCCGGATTTCAGCCCATGCAGCGAGACGATATCTATGTCCGATAATCTATGCCCGATAGCGCAGAGGGCATTCACTTCATCGACTCGAATAGCTGGCTCTATGCGTTTGTGCAATCGGACAGCAGCAGCAAAGAACCGCAGCGGCCGCGCTGATTCAGGAAGCGAGCCCAATCTTCTGTCACGACAATAACCTCTTCCCCACCACCCGAACACCCAATACCCATTATGTCTCAAAAACCGTCCCAACTCGATATCGCCAAGTACAAAGGCCAGGTCCTGGAGCAGATCATGACCTGGAAGCGGGAGGAAGTGCCGCGCCAGATGGAGGAGGCGCCCCTGGCCCAGGTGAAGGCTTTCGCCCATCTGGCGCCCGATCCCGTAGATTTTGCCGCGGCCTTGCGCGCGCGGCCGGGCGCCGGCCTCATCGCCGAGGTGAAGCGGGCCAGCCCCTCCAAAGGGCTCATCGCCAAGGAGTGGGACCCGGAACTCATTGCCGAAACGTATGCCCGCAACGGCGCGGCCGCTATCTCCTGCCTGACCGACGCGCGCTTCTTCCAGGGCAAGCTGGAATATCTGACCGGGATCAAGGAGCGGCTGCGGGAGCTGGACCTGGCCGTGCCCGTGCTGCGTAAGGATTTCATCTACGACGAGTACCAGGTCTACGAAGCGCGCATGGCCGGCGCGGACGCGCTCCTGCTCATCGCGGCCGTACTCAGCGATACAGAGCTGGCCCGCCTCTACGCGCTCACCCGGGAGCTGGGCATGCACGCGCTGGTAGAGGTGCACGATGAGGACGAGTTGGCCCGCGCCCTGGCCATTGAGCCGGCCATCATCGGCGTCAACAACCGCAATCTCAAAACCTTTGACGTGGACATCGAGAACACGGCCCGTCTGCGCGCCCGTATTCCTGCAAACGTGCTTGTCGTGGGCGAAAGCGGCATCCGCACGCCGGACGATGTCGCGGCCATGCGCGACATGGGCTGCGACGCCATCCTGGTCGGCGAAACCTTCTGCAAGCTGCCCCAGAGCCAACGGGGCGCGAAGGTGCGGGAGTTTGTAGAGGCTGGGGAAAATAAAGATTGAAGATTGAAGATTGAAGATTGGCAAGCCGACGCCTCACCGCGGTACCGCCAATGCGCTTACCCCCATTCTTTACTCTTCAATCATCACCCATCACCAGGAGCACTTATGACCGCTCCCGCCTACCACATGACCCCGGAGGAGTTCCGCCGCTGGGGTCATGCAACCATCGTCTGGATTGCCGATTATCGGGCCAAGGTGGAGTAGCTTCCCGTGCCGGCCCAGGTAGAACCGGGCGAAGTGCGGAGCAAGCTGTCGCCTCATCCGCCCCAAACAGACGAGTCGTTTGACGCCATGCTGCGCGATATGGACGAGATCGCCGTGCCGGAATTGACTCACTGGCAGTCGCCCAACTTCTTCGCCTATTTTCCTTCCAACGCATCAAAGCCGCCGATTCTGGGTGAGTTGCTTATGCGCGCTCCTATAGTCACACAAATTCGGAAAAGCCAATAATCGGCCTTGCGGGCGCTGCTGCGTCTATCGTTCCCTGAAACGCGCTTCCTTCGCTGCGCACCGCGGGCTGGTAGTATGCAAATCTCCCTGCTGCCTTTGGGACGAGCTTTGGAATTCTGACAAAATAATACGTCCAATCGTTTTGACAGCCAACATTGAATACAGTAGAATGTTCGATAATCAGATACATTTGTGCATTATATAACAAATGGCTGGCCGGATTATTGCGGCAGTTTATTGTTGGCATCCATATTTCTTGTCGCAACCGACCGTCCTCCTTTACCCTCGAGAAAGGAAGGCGCTCATGGCGTTTCTCACTGATTCTCTTCCACGCAGCATTGCCCTCTCACTTTTATTTCTTTACGCCCTTATCGCATGGCCGGGCCAGGCGTTGGCCCAGACGACTCCGCCCGTGCTGATCAGCGATCTGAATAAGAATAATTTAGGCAGTGACCCTCACTATCTCCACGTTGTCGGCGATCACGCATACTTCGCCGCAGATGACGGCATCCACGGCATGGAACCTTGGCGCGTCAATCTGACGACCGGCGCGGCCGCCATGCTGGCGGATATCTATCCCGGTATAAGTGGGGACTCCGGCGAAAATAACAGCAGTAATCCGTCGCATGTGACGGCGCTATCCGATAGCGTCTTCTTCATGGCATCTACTGAAACAACGGGTTATGCCGAAACGCTGTGGGCGGCGGACGGAAATGGCATACGGCGCCTGTCCCCTCAAACATTTCGCAGTGATGAATATGCCTCCAACCCTCTCGATCCTCGTTGTCCGTATCCGGTTATGGATAACGTTGCCTACTTTTACTCGTATAGTAACTATCCTGCCCCTGGTGAGCTATGGCGCAGCGACGGCACGATCGACGGAACATTCCTGGTAAAAGAGATTGGCTTCGCTCCCCCTTATGCCGTCTTTGACGGCTTTATCCTCTTTTTTAATCCGTCAACAACCACCACAACAGAGCTATGGCGGACGGATGGCACGGCCGCAGGCACTGTACGGGTAGGTGAGCCCATTCCCAGCTATCAATACGGAGAAAGACGCTTTATTGCTATGGTTAATGGCGGACTTCTCTTTACTATTGATAAGCTAGACGGCGAGCAAATTTGGTGGAGCGATGGAACGGGCGCCGGAACTGCCATGGTGGCGGAAACTACATCCGGCAGAATCTCCGTAAACAACAATTCTTGTTGGCAGTTTTCGGGTCACAGCGCAAATCAGCATGCTTATTTTTTGCATAATCAAGCATTATGGGGCTCGGACGGCACCGCCGGCGGAACTCATTTACTGGGAAGCATTAGCCTCGCCGGTAATACACAGTATCTTACTAACGTTTTCACCATGGGTGACCGGGATTACGTACAGATCCTGTCGGAAGTGAATAGCGACCTGTGGGAACAAGCCGTGGCGGCGACCGACGGCACGCCGGCCGGCACGCGCTGGCTCTTCTTTTTGAAGCCGGGTCTGTTGGTTCCATCTGGAGATGAGATTGTCAACGTAGGAGTAGAAGACGGCACGACAGGCGTCTGGCTGAGCGATGGTACGCAAATTGGGACAGATTTGGTAACAGAGCTTCCCGCCACGACGGAGCTGCATATTGACGTTGATCGTCTCATGTACCAGAGTGAAATGCCCATCATCTTCGAAATGAGAGACAAGCAAATGCCCATGCAGCGTCGACTTTGGACGACCGATGGGAGCGCCTCAGGTACGCGCGAGACAGGAACCATAGAAGTAGAGATGAGCTGGCCTCCATACGAGCGGGAGTGGGAGTGGGAAGGCCTGGCTGACGGCTCACTACTCTTTACCGGCGACTCAGTGCGTTACGGCCGCGAACTTTACCGCACCGATCCGACGCTTACCGATTCTACACTGTTGGCCGATATACGCGACGACAGGACTCTGGGCTCCGCGCCCAGCGATTTTATCATGTGGCAGGGGAATCTGTATTTTCTTACCAGCGAGGACCGTGCGGGCGTGGCCCTCTGGCGCGCCGGCGTAACGGGGAACAATCCTGTTGAGGTCAAACGCATTGCCCCTGCGGTAAAAATCTTTGGCTTAAACGCAACTCAGGACTTTCTCTACTTCTTTGTCAACACATATGACCAGGAGTACGACCAGAGTACGCTTTGGCGAAGTGACGGTACGGCTGAGGGGACACTGGCGCTCACGGAAGTCACTCAGCGCTATATCGACACCGCTCCCGGTTCCAACAATACGCGCTATAAAGGCGCTCAATTTGCCGCGACAGAAGATGCATTTTACTTTGCGAATGATTCATTGAGCGGAGGCTGCGATCTATGGCGCTCTACGGGCAGTATAAGTGGAACCCAATCATTGGAGACGGGGATCTGCCCCTATGTGCTGGTAAGCGGCAACGGCTCTCTCTACTTTACGTCATCCAGCGCCGGGGATATTCTCTATGCGCTGGGCGCAGAAGAGGATGTACCAGTGGAGCTCTTCGATATCTCCCCAATGTCCGAAGAGATAGGAGACTTAACGCCAATCTATGCCGATAGAGGCAAACTCTTCCTTTCCGCACACAAGTACGCGGGCTACACTGCCCGGTCATATCTCTACGGCTGGCAGCCGGGCATGGATGCGCCTGAAATGCTCCTTAACGGACGAGTTTATGAGATGGTCTCCTTCGACGGCATGTTCTATACAGCGACAGAAAACGCTATCTGGCGCACGGACGGTACGGTTGCAGGAACGCAAGATATAATCAATTTGCTCAATACTCACTACCTGCAACCCTATGATGACCACCTTTATTTTATCAGCACCGGCGGCGTTGAGGGGCAATATCGCTTCTGGCGCACAGACGGTACAGATGCCGGGACCGAATTATTAACGGATTATGGTGAATGGGGTTGGACGGACCCAACCCCATACCAGGAAAAGAGGCTCTTCTTGACCCGTGCCGGCGATCAATTCTACGCCTGGCGCAAGGAACGAATCGTAACTACTGATCCGCCCACCTATACTGATGCTTGCGATCTTGTGTACCTTGATAAAGAAAGCGGAGCCGTTAGTAAGCTTTTCCCCTCCTATAGTATTGAGGGTGATTATTGGACAGACCCAGTGTGCGGACCGGGCCTGTACCCCTACAGTTTTCTGGAAAAGCCTAATCTCCTCCAGTACGATGGTAGGACCTTCTTTGCCCAACAGGATATTCTCCACGGCGATGAGCCGTGGGTTCTCTCTCCGGATCAGCCGCCGGCCGCCATTTACTCGTTGACCATTGCAACCCGAGGTCAGGGCCAGGTGAACTATGCGCCTGTCCAAGATGCCTATGCCCCAGATACGCACGTAACACTCACTGCGGAGCCCGCTGCCGGTTGGTACTTTGCCGGCTGGATGGGGGATGCCGGCGGCCTGGCTAATCCCCTCACATTGACTATAAATGATGATCAAACGATTGACGCCCGCTTTGAACCGCTTGGAATTGTAGAATACGCCCTCGCTACAGACATAGAGGGCCAAGGCGAAGTCAGCCTTTCCGCTCCCGGACCTTATGTGTCCGGTTCCCAAGTCACCCTCACAGCCACGCCTGCTACGGGATGGCGATTTGCAGAATGGGCGGGCGATGCCAGCGGCACGGACAATCCACTCACCGTTACCATGACAAGCGACAAATCCATCACGGCCCATTTCGAGCGGATCACCTACGCGCTCACTGTTAACGTCGAGGGGCAGGGCGCCGTCACGCGTTCGGTTGCTGGCCCTTATCCTGTCGGTACAGCTGTGCGCTTGACGGCTGGGCCTACGGCAGGCTGGCGCTTCGTGGAGTGGAGCGGCGATGCGAGTGGCACGGACAATCCCTTCACCATCATCATGGACGACTCTAAGGCAGTTACAGCTCATTTCGAGCATATTGCCGGGGAGGAGAATATTGAAATTTATCTACCAATAGTGGCAGGATAAGAGTAAAGATTGGAAATTTCACCGTTGGCGATTATTGGAGATTGGGAGGTTACGCTGATCGTCAATCTCTCGTTTTCCAATCTCCATTTTCCTATTCTTCTGCTTTTACTACGAGGATATTATTTATGATTGATTGGAAACGCCTTTTCCTGAGCATCATTCTGCTTTGCTGCGCCATTGTACTGGGCCATGCGACGGCTCAGGCCCAGACTGTAACGCCCGTGCTTATCGACGATATCAACCAAGGGACGGCCGGCACGAATCCCTACGGCGTCACGCAGATTGGCGATAAACTCTACTACGCTGCCACGGACTTGGAGCATGGAACAGAGCTATGGAGCATTCCTGTCGCGGGTGGGCAGCCCACTCTTTTCGACATCTATCCAGGAGTAAATTCCAGCAGTCCCGCCTTTCTCACATCAATGGGCGACGGGGTGATCTTTGCGGCAAGACACCCGCATCCTACGCTCTGGCGCGTTGATAGCGCAGGACTGGAACAGCTTACCCCCGGCGCTCACTCCATCAATAATCATAGGTGGTTTCCAGATAGAATTGATCAGTCCAGAGGCTGCTCGTTGGCAGTTGCCAATGGCACGGCTTTCTTTACGTTAGAATCTACTACGGACTCAAGCCAGACTGGGCTGTGGCGTAGCGACGGCACACCGGAAGGCGCCTTCCTACTCAAAGAGACCCAGTCGACGATTGATGGCCGGCCACCCGATGCCTTGTATCCTGCCGAAAACTTTGTTTTCTTTTTTATCAGCACGTCTGACGGGGACGAAGGTCTATGGCGTAGTGACGGTACGTCTGCGGGAACAATGCTCATCCAACAGTGGCCCCTTGATGGAAGCGCCTCTTTGTCGGTTGAAGTAGCAGCCATTCTCGAAAACCGTCTGCTCTTTATCCTGCATTACGATGACCGGCATGAACTTTGGGTTAGTGACGGTACACCCGGCGGCGCCCAAAAATTAACTGCTTCACCGTTCTTGGCGGCTCAAACTCTTGAGCAGACCAGCGCAGCAAATGAGAGAGGGCAAGGTGAGCCGGACTGGTGCACCCTCACGACTAACACGATCGTAGGCAGCCGCGCCTACCTGCAAATGGGAAACAACTTATGGGTCTCGGACGGGACAATATCCGGCACTGCCTTGTTAACGAGCATATCAATGCCTCCCATTAAAGTCTCCACCGTTAACGGGATTGACTATCTGCAAGACGGCGGTGAATATCTAACGGAAGAGGTGACCATCATCGCCACCGACGGTACGCCCGCAGGGACGCGTCAACCCAACCTGATTGAAACGGGCTGGAGCGCTGCCCTCAACAATCAGCTCATTCTCGGCGGTCGCAAGGGCGGGATTCGAGGCATATGGGTCAGCGACGGCACGCAGAGCGGTACGACCCTCGTCAAAGAGTTGCCTGAGAATCACTATATTCGCCAACTCTATCAAGATCAGATTTACCCCTATTCCGATCTCATTTTATTTCAGATAGTTGCTCCCCCATATGCCCGTTCCCTCTGGCGGACGGACGGCACACCCGAAGGAACATTTGAGATCGGAGTCCTCTCATTGCCCGACCATCATGAGCTTCGCTATAACACTGAAGCTCTACGTATGGCGGACGGCAGCGTTATCTTCACCGGCGAATCTCCATCCGTTGGCCTGGAACTCTTCAAAACCGATGCTGACATCACAGAGTCTACTCTGCTGGTCGATACAAACGCGCACGAGACGCTGGCGTCAGACCCTCATGATTTCACCGTGCTGGGCGATCAGGTCTTTTTCATCGCCGTCGATGGCGAGGGGATGCTTCACCTTTGGCGCACGGAATTCGATGGCAGCAATCTCCAGTCCATAGCCGAGTTGACTACGGGCGGCAAAGCAGGCGACATGAGCGCCACCGCTGAGCGCCTCTACTTCTACGTGGAGACAGCCGAACGCGATGTCCATACGCTCTGGGTGAGTGATGGTACGCCCACGGGAACGCTTCCCCTGCACGAAATGTTTAGCCGGCGCTTTCCGCAATATGAGAACTCTATCGACGAAAACGCCACCCCCGACTTTGCCGCTGCGCCGGATCGTTATTACTTCTTGGATCTGAATGATGACAGTTACGGACTTTGGGTGACGGAAGGCACGCCGGAAAGCACGCGTCCGGTGACTGCCGGTCTGGATGTTCAGCGTCTCTTGTGGACTGAAGACGCCCTCTACTTGTCGGGCTGGACCGGCGTGTGGAGCAGTGACGGAGACACCGGGGTTGTCTCGCTCGTCGCCGAGCGTCCTTCCGGGTACTTCGACTTCTTCCCCATTTTTTCGACAGATGGGATCGTTTACCTTCAGGGATTTGGATCTGACATGTTTGGCGACGTGCCGCATCTTCATGTCTGGCAAGGCGGTGACACTTTTCCCCTAATTGCGGATGTACGCCCACAGCAGATGCTATCCGTCAATGGAACGCTCCTGTTCTCGACAGAATGGGGCGCACTGTGGCGCACGGATGGCACCCCGGCCGGGACGGAAGAAATTGCCGATTATGATGACATCTTCAATTTGCGCGTAACGGACAGCAAGCTCTACTACTGGGCGTATACGGAGGGAACCTACATGCTGGGGGAAAGTGACGGTTCCCCGGCCGGTACGCGCCTGTTGCTGGATTCCGACATCCTCCTGCATACGCTATCATCCGTTTTTTCTCACGCAATGTTCAGGTTGGAAACAGTAGGAAACGAGCTGTTTGTATGGGTCATGCAAACGGGTAATACAAACCCCAGTTCCACCGATAACGAGGAAATATACTGCGATCTTTGGCATGTCGGACCGGAGACGGCAATCCCAACCCTTGTCTATACATTCTTTCATGACGCGCGTTCTTCGAACGACTACAGCGTCGATTATAGTTGCGGCGGCGAGGATTTAACCCGACGCTTCTTTACCATACCTGACAAGGCTGAATTGGGCGGCCGTCTTTTCTTCAGCCAGATGGACCGGGCCCATGAACGCGAGCCATGGGTGCTGGCGACAGATGAAGCGCCCGTAGCAGAATACGCTTTAAGCGTTGATCAAACGGGCAACGGAACCATCGTGACTGCACCCCAACAGGCGACCTATGCATTCGGCACGCAGGTCACCCTCACGGCTGAACCTGCCACAGGCTGGCGCTTCGTCGAATGGGCGGGCGATGCGAGCAGTACGGACAACCCCTTCATCGTCACCATGAATGGCGCCAAGTCTATTGTCGCGCACTTCGAACCGCTTGAGGTTAAAGAGTACTTCCTCATCACGGAAATAGAGGGCGAAGGCGAAGTTACTCGTTCTGCTCCGGGGCCATATGCGTCCGGCTCTCAAGTCACCCTTACCGCCGAGCCTGTGGCGGGCTGGCGCTTCATGGAGTGGACGGGCGATGCGAGCGGTACGGACAATCCCTTCACCGTTACCATGACAAGTGATAAATTCATCACGGCTCATTTCGAGCAGATCACCTACACGCTGACAACCAGCATTGAGGGCCAAGGCCAGGTGAGCCGTTCGACCGACGGGCCTTATGCAGCCGGCGCCCAGGTCACGCTCACGGCCGTACCCGCAGCAGGCTGGCGCTTCGTAGAATGGACAGGCGACGTGGACAGCACGGACAATCCCCTCACCGTCACCATGAACAGTGCAAAGATGATTACTGCTGTTTTTAGAACAATCATATTGCCTGCCGATTCGATGCTCTATCTACCTATCGTTACCAAGTAAATCGATCACCAGAACAGGGGGAGGACGGAGCGCGCCACATACAACTCCGGCATCCGCCCTTCCCCTGTTCTGAAGACCACCGCTCCGCCCGCCCGTTTTGGGCAACCCTTTCCCATCCGCTAGAATGGGGTGACGAAATGACGTTTGCATGGCGTCACCTTGTGTGAGCTGCTCTCATGCGCATGAGGCAGGTATTGGCCTATGCATCGGCGCTTTGGCCAACGCTGGAAAATTTTTATACAAAACGCACCATGATTACCGCGATCCTCTTCGATCTTGACGGCACGCTTGTCCACCACGATGACGCGCTCATCCCGGGCCTGTTGGCCGAATGGGGCTACATCCGGGATTACGCCGCGGTCAAGGAAGCCGTTGCCCACTCGATTTATCATTTTTATAATCATATCCGCCAGGCGGAAGAGCAGGATTGGGTGGAAGAGCTGTTCCGCGACTTCTATCACCTGACGTTAAAAAATCTGGACGTTCCCGATGCCGATATGAGCTACGCCACGGCCATGCGGGAATATTTCCATGCCGCCCCGCTTACGCCCCTGTTCGACGACGTAGCGCCGGTTCTGGAACAGCTGCATGAGGCGGACTACCGCATGGGCGTTATCACCCAGCGGGGACGCGCTGGCGCGGAACACTATCTGCGCCGGCATGGGATTCACCGGCATTTCGACGTGCTGGTAGCAGGCGATGACGGCAACGGCCGCAAGCCCACGGCCGCCCCCTTCCACTACGCGCTGGCGCAACTGGGGGTCCCGGGAGAGAGCGCCGTCTATATCGGCGACCGCATCGATGACGATTGCGAGGGCGCGCGGGAAGCCGGGCTGAGCAATGCGTTTCTCATTGATCGGGATAACGTCTTCGCCGTCGAGGCTGCGGCGCGGCGCGATTTCGTTCATCTGACCGACCTGCGAGAGCTGTTCGAGCACCTGTAGAAAAGCCAATCCATGACCATCGTCAAGATTTGCGGCATCACCAACCTGGCCGACGCAGAAGTCGCCGCAGCCGCCGGTGCGGATTTGCTGGGGTTCATTTTCTATCCCCGATCGGCCCGCTATGTGGAGCCGGAAACGGTGAGAGGGATTATTGAAGAGTTAAGATTGAAGATTGGATCGAGCGCCGATCGAGAGGAAATCACGCATCCCAATCAACCAGCCTCAAGTCAACCAATCTCCAATCGCCAATCGCCAATCCCGCCTCCCCAATCTTCAATCTTCAATCTTCAACCTCCAATTTCTCTTCCGCCCCGCTTCGTAGGCGTCTTCGTCAACGAGCCCTTATCGCGCATAGAGAAAATCCTCGCCCTTACCGGGCTTGACTACGCCCAACTGCACGGCGATGAACCGCCGGAAATAGCGGTCGCGCTGTCCGGACGCGCCTACAAGGCTCTGGGGCCGGCCGATGATCGGCAAGCCGCGCAGGAAGCCGCCCGCTACGCGGAGCTGGGCGTGGCAGGCGGGCCGGGCTGGCTCATGGACGCGTATGCGCCCCGCGCCTACGGCGGAACGGGCAGGCGCGCGGACTGGCCCACAGCGGCCAGATTAGCAGCCCGACATCCGGGCCTCTTGCTTGCAGGCGGCCTGACCCCTGATAATGTAGCCGCAGCCATCGCCGCGGTCCGGCCTTGGGGCGTAGACGTTGCCTCAGGCGTGGAAGCCGAGCCCGGGCGGAAAGATCATGTAAAGGTGCGCACATTTATCCGGCGGGTCAGGGAGATTGAAGAGTAAAGATTGAAGATTGAAGATTGGGTTGATTATCACTCTGGAAAAACGTTTAGATCCGGTTAACCAATCTTTATTCTTCAATCTTTAATTCCCCCCGCTTCACAAAAAGGAGATAACCCCACCATGTGGAAACAAATTCTGGGCGATATGGATGATTTCGATCTGAACAAGATCGGCGAAATGGTTGACGTCTTTTGGGAGAAGCGTGACCAGCTCATGGAAACCATGGACTATTTTTCCACCTATAAAGACCGGATTACCGCAGTAGTGGAATACATCAGCGAAAATAAGGAGCGCCTGGGCGAACTTATGGACAGCCTGCCCGAAATCATGGACAAAACCGGCGTGGGCATCGAAACCGCGGGGCTAAGCGCGGAGCGGGCGTCGGCCCTGCTCACGGGCGACAACAAAGACGACAAGATTATCAGCGCATATGAGATGACCGGCATGGCCGCGGTGGCTCTCCAGCGCTGCACGGTGCAACTGGAAAATATCGCCACGCTGATTCAGGAGCTGGGTGACAAGGTAGACGGCATCCGCATTCCCTCTTTTGACGCCCAGTTTACCGAAGTCATGGGCTTTCGGGTGATTACGGGGCTGGACATCAATGAAAACTCGCTGACGGGCGATATAGGCGACCGTTTTCACGGCGGAGCCGATCGCATTTCGGAGATCAGTGATGACTTCACCCGGGTTTCTGAACAGTTCCGCAAGCTGGGAACCATGCTCGTCCACACGGGTGACAACCTTAACAGCGTAGGATCGCAGCTCCAGCGCAGCGGTAAAAGCCTGCGCGCCATGACGCCCGATACGGCCAAACGCTCCGTCACGATTGACGTGACGGCGGTCGAACGCCCAATCAAAGAAGCCGGTGCGCTGGATAAAGAGATTGCCAAACTCGAAGCCGAAGCAGCCAAGCTGCGCAAGGCCCGGGAACGCGCAGCCAAGAAAAAGTCAGGATAATTTCGTATGGAAATTCTCGGCGGCCCCCTGTTCGGCGTGGCCGGAGCGGGCGAGTCCCACGGGCCGGGCATCACGACTATTACTTTCGGCTGTCCGCCCGGCTTACAGATTACCCGACGCGAAGTGCAGGACTATCTGGACCGACGTCGCCCGGGCTCCAATCGCCACGGAACGCCGCGCAACGAAAAAGACAAGGTCGTCCTGCTCTCCGGCCTCTATGCTGAGGATCATGACGCGCTCACGGCCGGGCCGGCTGTCCGGGTCGAAGCTGACGGCGTCGTTTCGGAAACTACGGGCTACGAAGCGGGCTTCACTACCGGCGAGCCTATTGCCGCGCTGGTGCTTTCCACGGCCAAAAAATCGCATGACTATGCGCAGTTCTCCGGACCAACGGGAGAAGTGCGCCCTGGCCACACGGACCTGGTCAAGTATCACCAGTCCCAGGGCTTTGTAGACGTGCGGGGCGGCGGGCGTTCCAGCTACCGCTCTACTATCTCCGACGTCATCGGCGGCAGCGTTGCGCGCATCTTCCTGCGCGAGCGCTTCGGCACGGTCATCCTCTCCAGCATCAGCCAGGTGGGGCCGCTAAAAAGCAACAAAAGTTTGGCCGATCATTTTGCAGCCTACTACCAGCAACACAACACATGGACCATCCCCTACACGGAAATCAGCGACGTGGAAGAGGCCCTCACCAACGCGGAAATCCACACGCTGGACGCCGACTTCGCCCGGCGCGCGGGCGACCTGATCAAGCAGACGCGGATCGACGGCGATTCCATCGGCGCACAGGTAGAAGTGGTGGCGGTCAACGTCCCTGCGCTGGCCGGCGCGCCTCTTTACCAAAGCCTCAAGCTGCGCCTGATGGGCGCATTGGGCGGCCTCAACGCCGCGCAGTCGGTGGAGATCGGCGCGGGCGTGGAGGTCATCAGTCGCCTGGGCAGCGCCAACAACGATCCCATTCGCGGCAGCGGGTACCGGGCCAACAGTCACGGCGGCCTCATTGGCGGCATCACCACGGGCATGCCCCTGGTCTGTCGGGTCGGCTTCAAGCCCACCTCCACCATCGTCAAACCCCAGCAGTCGGTGCGCAAGGACCTGAGCGAAATCGATTTTGAACTCAAGAAGGGTCGGCATGATCCCTGCGTGGGCGTGCGCGCGGGCGTCACCCTGGAATCGCGCCTGGCCATCGAACTGCTCAACGCGGTGCTGATGCAGCAGGCGGGCCGAGTCGATGCCGGGGCATTCCGACTGTTTGAGTAAGGAAACCATATGCAGGAGACAAAGCCTCTATCCAGTCAACAGATAGCCCTCTGGGCCGATCAACTTCGCGATCTTTCAGCTCTGGGCCTGCATTACGCGGAATCGAGCTACGATCACGAGCGGTATCAGACGATTCAGGACCTCGCCATGGAGATGCTGGCCGCGGCCGTACAGGAACCCGTCGTTGCGCTTGAACCCTTGCGTGCGCCAATCTTTACGCGGCCGACGCCGCTGGCAGTCGGCGATGCCGCCGTCATCGACGGGGAGGGACGCATGCTGCTGATCCAACGCGCCGATAACGACATGTGGGCCATGCCCGGCGGCGCGCGAAACGCCAACCGAGGGTGTGCTGCGGGAAGCTCGGGAGGAGACCGGCTGGCTGTGTGAGCCGATAGCCCTGGCCGGCGTCTTTGATTCGCGCCGTTGCGGCTCAATCGCACGTCATCATATGTATCAGTTCGTTTTTCTCTGCCGGCCCATTCGTCGGCTGGAAAATGTCAGTCATGCGCATGAAACTTTGGATATGGCGTGGTTTTCGGAAGAGAATCTGCCCGATGCCATAGCCCCCGGACATACGGTGAGAATCCCCGTCGCCTTCGCAAAATGGCGCGCCCTGCCCAACGCTTACTTCGACCTATAGCTGATCCAGCGTACGCCTTTCAGGATTACCCGCCATATGCTAGCATATATGCATATGATAAGACTGAGAAAGGAATTCTGATGAAGCGAACCACGATCCTGGCCGATGAAGATTTGCTCTATCGCCTTGACAAGCTGGCCAAGCGGCAGAAAACGACCAAATCACAGCTGATTCGTGAGGCCCTGGAAGCCTATGTGGAGCAGCGGGAAACAGAGAGTCCGCCGGCCAATCCCCTGCTCGAACTGGCGAATTTGGCAGGGGACCGAGCCGTTCCCATGGATCTGAGTGATGGCAAGGATGAAGAGCTGATTCGTGAGACAGTCGATCCCCGCCTTGGGTTTACGCAGCAGGTATGAACACTTGCATAGTCGATACCAGCTTCCTGGTATCGCTTATGAACTCGGGAGAACGACATCACGCACAATGCCGCAAAGTTGCCGAGGAATTCAGCGGTCGCTTGTTGCTGCCGGTAACCGTTCTGCCCGAAGTAGCCTATCTGCTGGACGTGCGTTTCGGTCATGCGGTTATGCAAGCATTTGTGGACGCCATTGGCGACCACGCCTGGGAGATTGTCCAACTCGAGGAGAGTGATTTGGCGCGCTGCGCCGATATCCTCGCCCAATATGCGGATAATGACCTTGATTTCGTCGATGCCACCATCATCGCCATGGCGGAGCGACTCAACGTTGCGACTGTCCTCACGCTAGATCGGCGCCATTTCCAAGTGATACGGCCCCTTCATACTCACCACTTTACCCTGCTGCCGGCGTGATCACCCGCATTCCCCTACTACCGCCGCCGTCTGCTGCGCGATTTCCAACTCCTCATTCGTACCAATCACATAGACCGCGACCCGGCTCTCTTGCGCGTGGATCGGGCCGGTTTGACCGCGCACCATGACTTCATTGGCGACCTCATCCAGGCTGATGCCCAGAAGCCCCAAATCGGTGCAGACGCGACGGCGCACTTCGCTGGAATTTTCGCCTACGCCCGCGGTGAAGACCAGGGCATCCACCCGCCCCAGGGCCGCGGCATAGGCGCCGATGTACTTGCGGATGCGATAGGCGTACATGGTCAGGGCCAGTTCAGCGGCCCCATCGCCGGCCGTGGCCCGGGCTTCGATGTCACGCAAGTCGTTATCGCCGCACAGGCCCACGAGCCCGCTCCGCTTGTTGAGCAGACTGTCGATTTCATCCAGAGGCATGTCCAACCGCTCGCTGAGAAAGAAGATGAGCGCTGGATCCAGCGTGCCGCAGCGCGTGCCCATAATCAGCCCATCCAGCGGCGTAAAGCCCATGGACGTATCCACCGAGCGCCCGTTGCGAATAGCGGTGATGCTGGCGCCGTTGCCCAAGTGTGCGGTGATCAGGTTGCAGGCCTCGGGCGCTTTGCCCAGCCAGGCCGCAGCCGCCTTGGCCACATAGGCGTGGGACGTGCCGTGAAAGCCGTAGACGCGCACGCCGTGCTCGGTATAGAGGTCCGTGGGCACGGCATAACGAAAGGCGTACTCGGGCATGGTCTGATGAAAGGCCGTGTCAAAAGCGGCTACCTGTTCTGCCTGGGGAAAAATTTCCTCCGCCACCTCGATGCCCGCCAGATTCGCCGGGTTGTGGAGAGGGGCGAAGGGGCTTAGCTCGCGAATGGCGGCCTTGACCGCGGGCGTGATGCGCGTCGATTGCTGAAAGCGCTCTCCGCCGTGCACAACCCGATGGCCTACAGCAGCAATTTCGCCCGGAGCATCAATCACCCGGTCCGGCCCGTCCATAAGTAAGGCAGCCACCCGGGAAAGTCCGACTTTATGGTCGGCAATCGGCACGCCGTCGATCTGCGTCTCCCGGCCGGTTACCGTATGCTTGATGCGCCCTTCAGCTTCGCCGATACGCTCGACCAGTCCGTTACACAACACTTTTTCATCCGGCATGGTAATCAGCTGATACTTAATGGATGAACTGCCGGCATTGATCGTGAGAATCTTCATGAGTCTGCCCGACTTTCAGATGACGGTTTAGTTTTTTTATCTACTTGCATTTGCGCAAGAAATTATGTATAGTTCGACATGTTATGTGAACAAGATTTGCGCGGACAAGTAAACATAAACAAAATTGTTGATTCAAAACGATTCACATACAATAAATAATGAACAAAGTCTATGAAATAGACAAAACGGAGATGACAACCGTTCATTCTCTTGCGTACATGTTTTACAATAAGCAATTTTGAACTCTCAGGGAAGGAAAAAACACAATGGAGATTACGCAGAATAGTGACGTAACGCTAGCCTTTCTTCTTGTTGAGGAAAGAAATGGAACCGATCCAATCAGCATAGAGAGCCCGAACGTCACCCTGTCGATGGGAGGTGCCGGGTTTAAAGAATCCACCAATAAAGCGCAGGAAATCGGCGAAGGTTGGTATAAAATCACGCTGACCAAAGCGGAAACCAGCACATTGGGACCGCTGATTGTACGCGCTTCAGGCACTGGCTCTATGGAATGGCGGGATATCCATTATGTTGTCGCCCCGGTTGATAACTCTAATAATGGTAACGGTGGCAACAATGGCGGAGTGGTGGTTAATCCGGAAGGGCCTGAGATCACACTGGGCGACAACGTGCTGAAAAACGGCGATTTCAAAGCCGACAAAGCGAATTGGACGCTATATAGCGCTGATGCAGGCGGGGCCAAGTGGGAAGTAAAGGACGGCGTGGCGACTCTCCAATTCCCCAGCGAGAGCGACAATATGCAGTTCTATCAAGCAGATGTTGTTCTGCGCAAAGGCAAGGCCCGGCTTAGCTTCGAAGCCCGCGGGAATGCGGGCCATACGCTGGAAATTTTCTTTCATCAACACAAAAAGCCCTATCTCTCGCTTGGACTGGCCGATGGCGTACGCCTGACCAAGGATTGGGAGGGATACACCATCGATTTTGAAGTGCCGAAAAACGAAACCGATGGACGCTTGCGCTTTTGGTTTGTAGGCCATGCGAATGCCGGCGACACCTTCTATCTGCGCAACATCCGGCTCAACCCGGTTGTAAAAAAGTAGCCAACAGGCTTTACTTGATACAGCTCAAAAAGAGGGCATGCCTATAGGCATGCCCT
>JAGRCP010000169.1 GCA_020433455.1 Caldilineaceae bacterium
TGACTTGGTGACTTGGTGACTTGGGACGGAGCTTACCGCGTCTTATCCGCCTACCCAATCCACGTTTCCAGGGCCACGGCCGCACCGTCGTCATCCACATGGGGCGCGACCCAATCGCTGACGGCCAATACGCCGGGGCTGGCGTTGCCCATGGCCACGGCAAACCCCACCGCCTCCAACATGGGAATATCGTTATCGCTGTCGCCGATGGCCATGACCCGGGCGGGGTCCACGCCTATGCGCGCACAGAGGTCGCGCACGCCCTGACCCTTGTCCACGCCCGCGGCCGTGGCTTCCACCAGAATGGGATGGGTGCGGATAATGGTGAGGGCCGGTTCAAAAGCCTGCTTGAGCTGAATCCCGTAATCTTCCTCGGTCGCGGGATCGTTGAGCAGCATGATCTTGATGGGCGGATGGGATGACGCGTCGGGCAGGGCCTGGGCCAGGCGCGGCAGCATGGCCGACGGCAGGCCCATGGCGTACTGCTCAAAGTCGAGCAGATGGCCGTCCCGGTTCTTGACGATGCGCATGGAGCCGTCCCGGTTGGAAAAATAGAGGGCGGCCACGGGGTTGCGCGCATCAATCCAAGCGGCCATGCGCCGGGCTTCCGCCATGGGCAAATCGGTCTCTTGCAGCACTTCGCCCGTCACCGGATCGCCCATGACCGCGCCCTGGGCCGTAACCACGGGCAGGGTGACGTCCAGCCCGCGGATGTGAGCCCGCACATATTCCAGCGTGCGGCCGGTGGCAATGGTCACCGGGATGCCCGCGGCCTGCACCGCGGCGATGGCCTGAATGACCCGGGGGCTGATATCCGCCTGCTTGTAGGGGTGAATAATCGTGCCGTCCAGATCGACGATCACCAAATCGACGGCCGGCTTACCCTGCTTCAATGGCCCGTTCAAAAATCGATCTCGATTCCGCCCCGACGCTCGCGTTGCTTGGCCCGCTCAGCCTGGCGCTG
The DNA here is from genome assembly GCA_020433455.1 of Caldilineaceae bacterium. GTDB lineage: Bacteria > Chloroflexota > Anaerolineae > Caldilineales > Caldilineaceae > JAGRCP01. The sequence continues at coordinate 965 of JAGRCP010000169.1, forward strand.
GGTTTCGGCCGCGCCCCGCTCGATCATCTCGTCCAGGATGGAGCGCAGGGCCAGCAGGCTCTCGCGCCGCGCTGCATAGGCATGGACCCAAAACTCTTCCGACAAACCAAGGTCGCTGCGGCGCATTTCGTCCAGCAGACCGACCGCACCCTCAGCCAGCCAGGCCAGGGTGCTGAACGGATCGTCCCGCTGGGAAGCGGGCTTACGTCGGGATTCCTGATAGTCGGGCTCATACGCCTGCTCTGCCGCGCGCTCGCGCTTACTTTTTACATGACCATTCTGTTCCACAGGACTTCCTTTTCTATTCCGCCTGCTTCCGGCAGATCAGCGTCCGCATGACGCGATAATCTTTGCTCCCGAAGCGATATTTGTATTCCTCATCCCCCTGCATGAAGTCAAACTCGGTACAGCCGGAGACGATGGCATACTGGATGGCATAGCCCAAAATCACCCAACCGGGACTGAGTTGGGAGTAGGCGTCCGGATCGTAGCCGGAATTATACAACAGAAACTGGCCCTTGTATTCAAAGGCCAGGAGGGCCGCGGCCTTGTCGCCATTCAGGGTGAGAAAGCACAGGCGCAGGTAGCCGGCATCAAACATGGCGCGGGCGATGGCGTGGAAAAAGCGGCGCATTTCCGACGTCATAAACTCCGCCTTCTCCGGATCGCTGGCCCGCTGGAGGGTGATAAAGTCATCCACCTCAGCTTCCAGTGACTCGTTCGGCCCGACGATGGTGAAGCCGACAGTGGTCTCCCGCTCGGCCCGCCGCTGCTTGCGACGAATTTCGTGGCGCTGCTTCTTTTCCACCCGTTCGTTCAGATAGGTCTCGTAGCGGGGCGGCAGGGAAAATTTCGGCGCGACATCTTCCTGAAGGACTTCCACGTTATGCCCGGTGGATCGGGCCAATTCGGGCAGCGTCTGATAAGCCAGACTCTCCTGAGGCAGATTACAGAGGTCCAGCCGATCCCAGGCCGGGGCGTCCGGCCCGTCCAGCCACTCCAGCAGGCTGAGGTAGACAATCTCTTCCCAATCCCGGCGGACGATCAGGTCCAGATAGTCGCTGACTTCGATGCAGCCGACCAGGTGAAAGTGACGACGTCCCGCAAATTCCGGCTCCTGGGTGAGGAAGAGAGGCGCGATCCCGACCAGCTTGCCGCTCGCGGGACAGCGAAAGGCCAAAATCCATAGTTCGCCATGGCCCAGAGCGCGCCACCATGTAGTCTGCCACTCGTAGGTAAGGAAGATGGAGCGGACCCGGCTATCGGCCAGCAAATCGTTCCATTCATCGGCCAACACGTCAAAGCCGCTCCGGCCCGCGTCCGGCCCATAGACGATGACGCGCAACGCCGGCGTCGCTTCATCAGGCGAGACAGATACTATCGTTTCTTCCGGGCAGGTAACGGTCATGACAAATTGAGTCCTGTTTTAAAGAGAGAAGGTTCTTAAGTTAATTGAACCATAAAAAAAGCGCAAAAGCGGCAGGCGCGCGACAAGCCGACCGCCTGCGCGAGTATACTGCACGCTCGATTGCGCAACAAGTGACGGACATTACAAGAAGAGATTAACGCGGGGGAACAGGGCAATCTCCTTCCCCGCCGCAAAAGAGAATCCGCCCTGCGCTTGCAGAGCGGATTCTCTTTTGCGGCACGGCCATGCGGCATGCTTGCCTAACTCCTGCGCCGCCCCATGGCCTGCAGCCCCCAAATCACAAAGAGGATCACGACCAGAATGCTAAAGAGGATAGCGACCGTACGCCAGAGGTTGTTGTCGGTCAACCGCAAGCGCAAGAGCCGATCCAGCAGGCCGGTGCGCGCGACGTCCCGGCTGGAAGCGTCTGCCGCGGGCGGCAGCGTAGCGGTCGGCGCAATCTGCGCGACGTTCTGCTCCACCGCAATCGCGGACGCGCGGGCCTCGCGCCTGCCGCAGGCGAGCAGCGAAACGTTGTCCACATACATGGCCACGCCGCTGCCCCGTTCATCGTTGACGCTGAAGCGCAAGCGGACGGGCTGACCGGCCAGCGCAGTCAGATCCTCTTCTTCAATCCGCCACTCCACATTCTCTTCCGACCGGTTAAAGATGCGGCGGGCCAGTTGGCCGGACCGCATGTAGTAGATGTCGGCCCGCTGCGCGCCGGCCATGTTCACCGGATCCCCGGCCTGAATGAGATAGTCGAAGGTCAGCACCAGGCTGGCATACTGATCCGGCAGGGTAATATTGCGCTCAGCGGCAGAAAGGGAAGCCTGATTGGTCGCGACCGGATACCCCACGCGCAGGGAGTAGAGCCCACCCTTGCCGTCATGAACGTGGCTGCCGTCCAGATGGGCTCCCCCGTCCGCCGCGGGGGTAAAGACCCACTCGTCGATTCCACCCTCAAAATCGCCCTCCCAGATCAACTCTGTACAGCCCGCGGGAACCCGGGCCGCGCGCGCCGCTTCCACCCCACTATCCGGCCCAGGAACTTGCGCCGCGGGCAGCGCCGCAGTCGGCTGCGTAACGACCGGTGACGGGGATTCTAACGGCGGCAAAGGCGTGGTCGCCGCAGGAACCGAAAGGTCAGCCGGGGCCTCAGGAATCGGCGTCGCAGTAGCCGCCGGCTCAACGATAAAGGGCGTCAGCCCTGGAACCGGCGCAGTCGTCTCAGACGCGCCGATGACGATTTCCGGGCCGCCATCAACGGCCATGGGCGCCTGTCCCGACGGCGTGATGGAAGAAGCGCTGCCTGCGTAGGGGCAGGGCGTGGGCGCGGCAGTGGCCATCGGGTCGCCGCAAGGCGACGTCGCCGTTGCACCAGGCGTTGCGCCGGGGGTCACGCCGGCCGGGTAGCAAATCACCAGCTCCACATCGTCCAGATATTGCCAGGTACGAAGGCCGTTGCCGTCGTTGTAGGCGTTAAAATAAGCGTAGAGGGTCTGGCCCCGATACGCGCTGATGTCCGCCTGACGCGTGACCCAATCCGTGTAGTTGCAGCGGGTGCGGCTCAGAATGTCCATGGTGCGCAGTTGGTCCGACAGCAGAATCACGTCGTGGCGATCCTGTTCCCGGCCGGGCGCTTCGGCCGCGCCCTCCTGAGTCTGCTCCCAAGTGCGCCAGCGCAGATAGACCGCGGACGCGTCCCCGGGGATGGTCGTCAACTGGCGGACGGAGGAATAGGTAACCTGATTGGCGCTGCCGCCGACGGGCGGATTACCCAGCAGGGCCGAGCGTTGGCCGGCAAGGCTGGGGTTGGCGACCACCTGGGGCGGCACAGGATCCTGACCAGAGATCCAGGGCGAGAAAACGCCCGCTTCAAAGCCGCTGTTCTGCAAAAGATTGTAGCAGTTACCCGCGGGCGCCACGGGTGCAGGCGGCGGCGCACACGTAAACGGTGGCGCCGTGGGGAAAGGCGTGGCTGACGGGACCGCGGTCATGGTAGGGCCGGGCGTGGTTGCCGTGGGCGTGGCTGTCGCAGGAAGAATTGTCGCGGTAAGGGTCGGCGTGGCGGTGGGCGGAGAAACGGTAGCGGTTGCCGTGGGCGTTCCCGTACCGATCTGATTCGCCGCATTGGGCGTGTTCACAGCAAAGCCGGCCGTGCCCGGCGCCTCCCCCATGTTCCGCAGCCACGCGGTTGCGTTCTGCGTGCCGTTGCCGTTGGGGATACGCGAGGCCCCGCGCACAATCTGCCCCAGGTTGTCGTAGTCCGGCCTTAAGATGATAGAACTGAAGAGTTGCTCGTTGGCTTGATTAGCGCTGACGGCAACGCTGTCCTGAATCACGACTCGGGACGCCTGCTGTGCGTAATTGGCGTTGACGTCAATGAGCCCGCCCAGGTTGTTGACCAGAAGCAGGGTATTGGCGTCCTGGGTGATTGCCCCATTCATAAATGTCGTCCAATAGCCGCTGCCCGACGTCGCGCCGACCGGATAGATCTGGTAGATCTGGCCTGGGTTAGCCTGTGCGCCGCTGACCACAAGGACGGAATAAGCGCTGTAATCCGTATTGGGCGTGCCGATTAACTCGATATATTGATTGGCGACGCCGCCCGCTTGATCAGCGATCAGAAACTCGTTGATGCGCAGGTCCGCGATGAGCTGATAGGCCGGGGCCGCGTCCGGCTGAGCGTAGAGGCGTCCGGCCGCTCCCGGCAACAATGCGCCTGCGATGAGGCCGCCCAACAGCACGCAGACCAGAACCGGCCAAAGCAGGCGGGCGCGCGGAAGACGAATAGAGATGTCACGTTGTGGCTGATGCAAAGCGCCACGCTCCTTCACTGTGGCTAATCTGGGAGGTGGCAAAATAGTACCACAAAGCGATCCCGGCTGCAACGAAGCGGCAGGATTGAATAACTGGACGCCCCTCCCGCTTGCGCCAAGCAAGCAATCTCCGGCTACAGGAGAATGGGCTAAAATTCCTGAAATCTCACGCCGTCGAAAACAATGATTTTCTCATTTTTTGCTAGAGTATCCGATGGAATTGCGATTTGGAGATGCTGGGCTGATATAAGCCCAGGAAGGATTCTGACTTCGGGATATTTCTCAATAAGGGTGACATCAAATTTAATCCGTGGCGAAACCAGATAATAGGCATCAGGCGGCGCGATCAGTTCAAATTGATAAGGGTTGTCATCCATATCTCCGCGAACCGAAATCTTCGGCCAGGCGGCATTATTTTTTGCGTAAATGGGCAATATATGGTCCTGGGATCGATGATGAAGAGACGGCGGGGCAAGCCGCGCCCTAGCGCCACTCCGCCAAACCAAAAAGGGCGGGCGGCGTTGATCAACGCCGCCCGCCCTTTTTGTTCCTTTTGGTGCCCCTGCTCCGACTCGAACGGA
>JAGRCP010000048.1 GCA_020433455.1 Caldilineaceae bacterium
GTGCTTCCGCCCATGGGGAACTCATCTGGAATCTTCGCCTCCTTGCGCCGTTGGAGATCGTCACACCAACTTTCCGGCAGATAGAGCCGCCGGTCCAAGAAGGTGTGGCCCTGCTCCGTCGCATAGGTCAGAAAGACGCCGATCTGATAGTTCTCCGTCTTACCGGCGGTCCCGCTGTATTGACGTTGTACTCCGGCCGACTTGGTTCCTTTCTTGAGAAACCCCGTCTCATCGACGACTCCGATCCCTTCCGGGTCACCGAAAACTTCGGTGACGAAGCGTTGCAACTCATCACGGGCTGCATCCGCATCCCATTTTGTGCTATAGAGCAGTCTTTGGGTTGCATCCGGCGTCGCATCGCCGATCGCTTCGGCCAATTGCCAGCCGTTCTTACGTTCAATCGGCGACAGCAGCCCGTGAAGGTACTTGCCCGACTGTGTTCGACCTTCGCTTCGTCCAAAGAGTGGCGCAAAGCGACTATGAAATGCTTCAAAGTCTTCGGCCCATTCGTCCAATTCAGTGAGTTCCATAGCTCCTCCAGCGTACTTGTTCCCCCCTTCATTATCGCTGGATACGCTAATTTTTCAAATGCGGTTGTAGTATTAGCAACGTGCGTTTCGTTTAGGCGCCGTGCTGATCGCGCTTGAGGCGAGTCCACGGCTGCCAGTCCTGGGCGCGCCAGGGCCCGCCCCTGGCGCCCGGCACGGGCCGCGCGTCATTCTCGCCGTAGCGGAAGGCCCACTCCGCATCACAGGCCCGGCAGCTCAGGCAGCCCGCGCTGTCAGGCGGGCAGCTCAGGCCCGTCTCGCTGCGCGCAGCCAGCTTCAGCTCGTAGTGAAAGTAATTCTCGCTTACGCCGCTCTCAACCACATCCCAGGGCAGGGGCGCGCCGATTTCCCCTGGGCCGGTGTATTGCTCCCGCTCCAGCCCGCACGCCTCCATGGCCGCAAAGAAGCTGCGCACGCTCAGCCCGCCCGGCTCCATGGTCAGCAGCACATCAGCCAGCCGCCGGTCGCCCCGGCTCAGGACGGCCTGCACCTCGGCCCAGTCGGGCGAATCGGCGCGTACGTCCACGCCGTGACGAGCCAGAGCCTTGTGGATGCTCTTTTGGCGGGTGCGAATGGTCCTGGCCGGGGCCATGCCCTCCCATTGGAAAGGCGTATGGGCCTTGGGCACAAAGGGCGTCGCGTTGATGGCGATGCGCCGCTTAAAGCGTGTGCGTGCGGCCAGGGTAAAGTCGATAATGGCCTGAATGTCGTCGTCCGTCTCCGTGGGATGACCTACCATGAAGTAGAGCTTGAGCTGAGGAAAGTTGAATTCCTGGGCCAGGCTCACGGCCGTCATCATCTGGTCTTCGGTCTGGGTCTTGTTGATGACGTTGCGCAGCCGTTGGCTGCCCGCTTCCGGCGCGACGGTCAGGTTTCTGGCGCCCGTCTCGGCCATGGCCCGGATGAGGGGGACGCTGATGGGGTCCATGCGCATGGAGCTGGCGCTGATGCTCGCGCCCATACGCTGAAGCTCGGTCGCCAGCGCGTCGATTTGGGTATGGTCCGAGACCGCGGCGCTGACCAGGCCGACCTTGGTGTGGCCGGCCGCGACCGCGGCCTCGGCCGACGCCACGAGACGCTCCAAAGGCTGTTCACGAGCCGGACGATAGACGTAGCCGGCCAGGCAGAAGCGGCAGCCCCGCCCGCAGCCCCGCGCGATCTCCATGAGGTGCATGCCGGAGAATTCGGTATCCGGCGTGTAGAGCGTGCTGCTGGTGGCGTAGTCGGGCAGGTTGCGCACCCAGAGTCGCTTCACCGGACGGAAGCGCGGGTGATCGCGATGGGAAGGACGCAGTTGGGGGACGTACCAGCCCGGCGTCGCGTCCAGTGCGGCCAGAAGCTGATCATGTGCGTCCTGCTCTGCGCTGCGCAGCAGATCCAGCAAGCCGGGAATCGCGGCTTCGCCCTCACCGATGAGGATGGCGTCAAAGAAGGGGGCCATGGGCTCTGGGTTCATGGTCACGCCCGGCCCGCCGGCAATGAGGAGGGGCCAGGGGCTGCCGTCCCACCGGCGCGATGCGGCGCGGTCGGCGGCCAGGGGCGGGATGCCGGCCTGGCGCAACATTTCCACCACGTTGAAGTAGTCCATTTCCCATGAGATGGTGAAGGCCCACGCCTGAAAATCGGCGGCCGACCGCGCACTTTCCAACGCGAGGAGGGGGCGGCCGGCCTGGGCCGCGCCTTTTTCCCAGAAGATGCGCTCGCAGACCACATCCTCCGCCTGGTTGAAGGCGCGGTAGAGCAGTTGGAGCGCCAGGCTGCTCATGCCCACGTAATAGCTGTTGGGCATGGTCAGCGCGATGGGGATGCGGCCGCCCCATTCCTTGGCGACGGCTCCTTCTTCGCGCCGGGCTTCGCCGGGGGCGACTGCATTTCTTGCGTTGTTTGGGGTGCGGCGTTTTTTCATAGAGCGGGTTTTCATGGCGCGGGCGGGAAACTCCAACAAAAAGCACTACAGGCGCCCTTCTCCGTGCAGGCGAATCTGTAGTGCTTGCTCAGCCTATCTGTTCGGTCGGCGACGTTATCCGTCGTTTTACTCGTCGTTTTATTCGTCGTTTTATTCGTCGCTATCGTCTTCTTCTTCCTCTGCTTCTTCGATTGCCTCGCGTTTTGCTGCAACCGCTCGCTCCAGCGCGTCATCAATTTTGGCGTGAATTTCGCTGGGGTCCTCATCGGTGGCTAACGCGATTTCCTGGACGAGCTTGCTGCGGGCTTCGCTCATGAGGCGTGAATCGGCGTTGTTGAGGGGCTTTTTTTCCTGTTGCCAGGTTAACTCGCGTAAGGCGCGGGCCACTTCGGCCGGCGCGCCAGAATTGACCATTTCTTCCACCTGCTGGCGCCGCTGCTTATAGTCGTTGGGTAATTTTTGCGGCTCTTCGCTCAAAATCGCCAAAACATTGTCAAATTTTGCCTCCGTCATCACCTTGCGGAGACCGATCTCGTCCGTCCGCTCAACGGGCAAATGGATCGTCATGCGCTGCTCGGGAAATTCAATTACATAATATTGAGAAAAACCGGTTGACATCTCTTGCTCAACAATGTCGATGATCGTACCGGCCCCATGGGCGGGATGAACAATATGCTGACCAGGTTCGAACAATGTACAACCTCCTCTGCTATCTGCCGGAATGCTGCTCGCCAAGCCCATAGTTTATCATCATTTGGCCCTTTTGTCACGGAGGCGTAAATGCGTACGGCTTACTGCGTTACGCTTTACTCCATCTCAATAATCTCGCGGTCGGTCAGGGGCTGATAGCGGGGATCTCTGATGTCGTTGTGCTTCAGGCGATGGCTGGGGCGCGGATTGCGGTAGTAGGCGGCCCGGGCCATGGCCGTGGTGGCCACGGGTGAGGTAAAGAAGAAGAGCAGCACCAACGCGCCCATGCGCCAGATTTCACCTGTGCCGAAGTAGAAGCCCGCGGCCATGAGCAGCAGCCCCACGCCCAGGGTGGCTGCTTTCCCCACGGCGTGCATGCGCGCATAGATGCCGGGCATGCGCAGAATCCCCACTGCGCTGATCAGCATAAAGAGGGTTCCGGCCGTGGCCAACACGATGATGCCCCATTCGTTCATGGTCACGGTTGTTGCCTCTGTTGTTGACGCGCGTGCAGGGCGAAGGAGAGAATTTCGCTCAGGCGCAGATCGTTGACGATGCGACTCTCTTCGTCAATCACTGCAATATCTTCCAGATTATAGCGCTCCATCTTTTCCAGCGCGGCGGCCAGGGTTTCGTCCTGGCGGATAGCCATGCGCCAGCTTTCCTGTACGGCCAGGTCGCCGATGGTTTGGGCGCCCAGCAGTCGGCGCACTTTGCCTACAGGAAGTGGGACGTTGCCTGGAACCAGATCAAACTGAAGGCGCGCCCAGTCCAGCAGGTCCGCGTTGTTGACGATGCCGGACAGCCGTTGATCGTGCCCCAGAAGAAAGATGCCGTCATGCGTGGTATTCGATGCGTAGCGATCGATAGCTTCTTCGATGGGTGTCTCCTGGGGCAGGAGCAGGGCTTTCATCGTGGAAAGTTTGCTGACCTCGCTCACCTGCGTGTGGCGCATTATCCGTCTCCCTCTTCAAAATTGCCTTCAGTCCGCGTGCGAATGCCCACGGCGCGGCTCACGGGCAGGACAAAAAAGATGCCCCGGTTGGGGCCGTTCAGATCCCCCGTGACCGCGGTGGTGACGTCAATGAGCTTGTCCACCATTTCATCGCTATCTACCAGCGAGAAGAGGGTGCGATGCTCTTCTTCCCGAGTTTGTAAAAGGCGCTCAATACTGGGCATGAAGGGAATGTCGTCGCGAATGCCTCGATTTTGGCGGACGCGGCCCAGGCCGGTGCTTTCCAGGATCGTGACGCCCGAGACGCCTGCGCCTTCCCACGCGTCCAGAACGTCGGAGACGACCTCCAGCTCGTCCAGCACCAAAACTACCATCTGATACATAGCAACCTCCTTGTCGCGGTTAGGCCGGTGCGGGCGTCTGATCGCCCTTGGTCGGCTCCTGGTTGTTTGAATAGACGGCACGCAGCATGGGCGGCGTGACCAGCGTAGCGATAATCACCATGAAGATGACAATCGAGAAATTTTCGTGGGAGAGCAGCCCCTGGCTCACGGCGAAGGAGGCGACAATGAGCCCTACCTCCCCCCGGGAGACCATGCCGATGCCCAGGCGCAGGCTGTCCATGCGGCTGAAGCCGGTCAGCAGGGCCCCGCCGCCGCAACCGATAATTTTGGTGAGCACGGCTGCAATGGTCAGGGCGATGGCAAACCACCAGAGATTACCGGTAATGCCCCGCATGTTGACTTCCAGGCCGATATTGACGAAAAAGATGGGCACGAAGAAGCCGAAGGCCAGGGCCGAGACGCCTTCCTCAATGCGGTTCTTGTAGGGCGTGCGGGCCAGGAAGAGCCCTACGAGAAAGGCTCCTGTGATGGCTGCCATGCCGCCGATTACCTCGGCCGCCCAGGATGAAAGGAGGGTGATGACGATCACGAAGGCAATGATGCTCTGGCTGACGGGCAGACGATTGGCCAGGCGAATCACCGTGGGCAAGACGAAGAGGCCGATGAGGGACGCGCCGACCAGATAGGCGACCATCCAGAAGATCGTCATGCCGATGGCGCCCAGGCCGCCCACTGCGCCGCCGAAGAGAATCGCGGCAATCGAGAGGAGCAGAATGACCAGGATGTCGTCAAAGACGGCCGCGCCCAGCAGTGCCAGGCCTACGGGACTGCGCAATACGTTCAGCTCCATAAGCGTCTGGGCCGAGATGCTCACGCTGGTGGCAGAGAGGGCCAGCCCGATGAAGACGGCTTCGGCCAGTCCCGCGCCAAAGGCCATGGCCAGCCCCATGCCAACCAGGAGCGGCGTGATGACGCCCAGGGTGCCGGAGACGGCCGCGACCTTGCCCGAGTCGAGCAGTTCGTTGAGGTGCAGTTCCAGCCCGGCCAGCATCATGAGAAAGATAACGCCCAGCTCGGCCATCATTTTGATCACTTCCGCCAACATTTCGTCATGGGCGAAAGTGGGCCAGTGATACATGTTGAGCAGCGTCGGGCCCAGGATCAGCCCGGCCAGTAGTTCGCCGAGCACAGACGGCTGGCCGATGCGAATGCTGAGATAGCCGCTGAGCTTGGCCGCTACGATGATCAATGCCACGGCCAAAATAAAACTTAAAAATTCATGGGACATATTGTTATGCCTATTTAATGTGCCAGGATTCGTCAATCCCGATTGTATTAGTCGTCGCGCATATCCCGCCAGTCGGAACCGTCCGATTTTTCCAGAAAGTAGGAGAGCATGACTGTACCCAGAAAACCGAGGACTGCCGTGACGATGGTTGCATCCAGCAATACCTGCGCCTCATTGCGAATGGCGAAGAGGGCGATGATGCCCACGGCATGAATGGCAATGAGATCGAATGCCACCACCCGATTGGGCGGATTGGGGCCGATGGAGAGCCGGATGAAGCAGAAGACCAGGGAAATGCAGAGCAGGATGATCAATATTTCCAGCGCAAGGCTAAAGGTAATGGTCATGCCGGTCCGCCTCCCCGGGTGATCTGCAAGATCTGCTTCTCAAAACCGTTTTTGATTTTCGCGGTCAGTGCATGCGGATCGTCAATGTTGAGCGCGTGCACAAAGAGGACCCGCCTACCGTCTTCCGCTTCATCCTTGCCGATTTCTACAGTCAGCGTTCCCGGCGTCAGGGTGATGACTGAGGCCAGCGTGGCAATTTCCATGGGGTTCGTCACGTCCATGGGCACAGCCACGATCCCCTGGCGCACGTTTATGTTGCGGCGGAGGATATAGCCTGCCACCACCAGGCTGCTGAGAATCACTTCCCACAGAACGTAGAGAACGAATACCGGGACACGTCCGCCCCGGCTGCCGTATCCCGGTTCCAGAATAGAGATGATAATCAACCCGATGACAAAACCGATGAGGGCATCTACCAGATTGAGGGATTGCATCAGGACAAGCCAGAGCGCGGCCAGAGCAACATTGATGACAAAGAGCAGACGAATGGACATGAGTAACTCTCCCTTTATCTGGCCGCGGTCTGTTCCGGCTGGGCGACAAGCTTCTGGGGTGCGACGGCCTGGATGTAGCCGTCGCGATCCAGCGCCTGCCGCGCGGCCACGGAGGCAAGCCGCAAACTCGGCCCAAAGAAGATGCCCATGAGCAGGCTCAGGGCTACCAGCACGGTCATGGGGGCCAGGATCATGCGTCGGCGGCGCGAGTTCTCCAGCGGGGGCGCGGTTGCACGGCTGCCCGGGTACTTGCCCCAAAACGAATATTGCCATATACGGATCATGCTCATGGTCGTGAGCAGGCTGACGAAAATGCTGACCCCCGCAATCGTAAAGTGGTGGGTGTCAAAGGTGACTTGCAGCAGGCTGAGCTTGCCGCCGAAGCCGCTGGAGGGCGGAATGCCCGCCAGGGAGAAAGCGGCGATAAAGAAGATGGTCGCTAGCCACGGATAGCGTCGCGCCAGGCCGCCGATGGCGCTTAGGTTTCCGCTGCCCATCTCCAACTCCACTGCCCCGCCGCCCATCATCAGGGCCGTCTTGACCAGCATGTTGTGGACCATGAACAAGATTGCCGCGGCCAGGGCAAAGCCCGCGCCGAAGCGGCTGTCGGCCGTGGCCAAACCCAACCCCATGATCATGTAGCCCACCTGGCTGATGATGTGGAAACTGAGCAGGCGGCGGATGGTCGGTTGGGCGAACGCGCCCAACACGCCGATGGTCATGGTAAGGCCGGCGATAACGAAGAACATAGGCCGCCACGTCACCAGCAAAGTCGGATAGAGCAGGGGGAAGATGCGGAAGAGCGTGTAGACGCCTACTTTGGTCAGCAATCCGCCGAAGAGCGCCGTCACCGCGGGGTGGGGCGTGTGGTAACTGGCCGGCAGCCAGAAGAAGAGCGGAAAGATGGCGGCTTTGCTGCCGAAGGCGATAAACATGAGGCCGGCCAGTACCCAACGAATGCTGTCGGGCGCAAGGTCCATGCGCTGGGCCATTTGGGCCAGGTTGAGCGTGCCCAGCGACCCGTAGGCCACGCCTGCCGCGGTCAGCAGCAGCATGGAGGCGAGGAGGTTGAGGATAACGTAGCGAATGCCGCCGTTGATCTGGCTGGGCGTTCCGCCCAGAGTCATGAGCACGAAGCTGGCCATGAGCAGCACTTCAATGAAGACGTAAATGTTGAACAGATCGCCTGCGAGCAGGACGCCGTTAACGCCCATCATGAGGATCAGCATGAGGGGATAAAAGCCCAGCCGCTCCCGGTGCAGGTCCAACGTGGCCACGGCGAAGGGCAGGATGCAGAGCGCCAGGATCGAGCCGATGGTGAGCATGAGGGCCGAAAGCGTGTCGGCCAGAACGGTGATGCCGTACGGCGCGGGCCAGGCGCCCATCTGCAAGACTAGGCGCTTTCCCGTGAGCGTGTAGGCCAGGAGCAGCAGGGCAACGATGAGGTTGCCGCTCAGGGCAATGCCCGTGAGCCATTGTTGAAGTCGCAGGCTGCTGTAGCGTCCCCACCGCGAGATGCTCAGCATGAGCGCCGCAAAGATAAGCGGGAGCGCCACGGGTGCAGCCAGAAAATTAGGATTCAGGTTCATCTGCGTAGATTCCGGGGTCTTCCTGGAATGGCAGCTCCACGTCCGGGCTGTCGTAGACTTCGTCCAGCTCGTGTTGAAGCAGATCGTAATCCTCATCTGCGCTGCTGCGTAGACGTGATTGAATTTGATAGGGCGAGGCGAAGGGATCCACTGCGCTCAGGTAGGGAGCCAATTCGCCGGGGACAACGTCCAGGCCGGTGAGCGCGTCCCGCCGCGCCACCAGCACGATGATAAAGGCCGTAATGCCGAAGCTGATGACGATAGCCGTCAGGATGAGCGCCTGGGGCAGGGGATCGGCCATCTGCCCTATCTGCTCGGCAATGCTCCGGCTTTCGTCGAAGATGGGCGGATTGCCCCGGGTAAGCAGCCCGGAACCGAAGAGAAGGAGATTGACGCCGTGGCTGAAGAGTGCCAGCCCCAGAACCAGTTGAATCTGGCTGCGGCGCAAAATCATATACGCGCCGGACGCCATAAGTACGCCCACCATGACGGCCAGAAGAATCGAGGTGGCCGGGATGGTGATGATCGTCGAGGTCATGCCGCGCCTCCGTCTTGTTGCGATGGTGCAGGGGCCGGGCCGGGCTCCTCTTCAAAAAACTCGGGCGCGGCTTCGCTCAGGCCCAGGAGATACGAGACGCTGAATCCCAGTACGGTGAAGAAAACGCCGGCGTCAAAAAAGAGGGGCGTACTGATCTTGACATCCAGCGAACCCAGATAGAATGACGGCCCCCACATGCCCCGGAAGAAATTGTTGGACAAAAGGCCTACGCATGCGCTGCCTACGGCCAGCAGCAATCCTACGCCAATACCGGGCTGGACATAGCGTCCGATTGCCTTCCGTACGACATCGCTGCCCCGGGACATGATCTGGAGTTGGAACGCCGTCGCGGCCATGAGCGCGGCAATAAAACCGCCGCCGGGCTGGTTATGGCCGCGTAACATGAGATAGATAGCCAGGACAAGCAGCACGGGCGTCAACACCCGGTCCAGCAAGCGCAGATAGAGTTCTGTCATGCGCGTCCTTCTCCCTTATCTGCGTCGGTGTCTGTGTCCAGTTCAGGATGACGCGCCAGAAAGCGTCGGCGCAGGCTGGTCAGGCGGGGCGCGCGCAGCAGGGCAAAGCCGCCCAAAGCCGCCGTGGCCAAGACCACGATTTCGCCCAGCGTGTCAAAGCCGCGGAAGTCCACCAGGATAACGTTGACGACATTGGCGCCGTGTCCGAGCGGGATAGCGTTATACAGGAAATAGCTGCTGATGGAATCGCCCATCTGAATGCCGCTGCTCAGTAAGACCAGCATAAAGCCTGCGATGCCTACCGAACCGGCAACCAGCAAATTGCGCACTTGGCGCGCCGTGGAGATATCCGGCAGATTGTCCGGCTTGATGCGGAAGAAGACCAGGACCAGCAGCACTACCGTCAGCACCTCGATGAGCAACTGGGTCAGCGCGAGGTCCGGCGCACTGAAGAAGATGAAAAAGAGCGTTACCATGACGCCGACTACGCCCAGGCTGATGATAGCGCCCAGTCGTGACGGAACCCGCACCGTAACAATGGCCGCCATGATCAGCAGCAGCGCAATGATTGTTTCCGGCGCGAGGGGCGACTGGGACCAGTCGATGACGATGCGCGTGGCGGGCGAGATGCGGGTGAATGCGGCAATCAGCGCAACGACCGCGGCCGTAAAGGTGATCGCTGCCTGGGAGGACATAGTCGCGCCCTGAATGTGGCGCGTCACCCAGTTGGCCAGGCCGTAAACGGCATCATTGATTTGGTTGAAAATGACCACACCGTTCAGCTCGGCCGGTAGTCTGCGCAGGACCTTGCGTATGGCGCTTCGGACAAAAAAGAGGCCGGTGCCCGCGGCAATAGCCGTCAGGCTGATCATGAGGACCGGCGTGAAGCCGTGCCAGAGCGCCAGCTTGACTTCCGTTGGTTCGCCGGCTATTGCGCTGACCGGAGCGGTGAAAAGCAACTTGTTAAGCGATCCCAGCATAAAGGGAATGGCGCTGCCCGTGAGTACAAGAATCAGGGGCGCAGCCGTAAAGGCAAGCGAGGGCGCGTGATGCACTGCAGCCGGCTCATCCGCCGGCGCCTGGGCGCGAAAGAAGGCGTCCCACATTAACATCAGCGCTATGGCCACGAAGAGCGCGCCCGTGAGCGCCGAGGCCGTCAAGCCGAGCATGGCTCCGCCCTGATTCAGGTTGTCGGCATGCAGCCAGGCGTCCAGCAGCGTCTCTTTGGCCAGGAAGCCCAGGGTGGGCGGAATTCCCGCCATGGAAAGGGCCGCCAGGCCCGCGGCAACGGCAACCCAGGGCATGGCTCGGGCCAGGCCGGCCAGGCGCCGCAGGTCCCGGGAACCGGTGGCGTGATCCACGATGCCGGCGATGAGAAAGAGGGGGCCCTTGTAGAGGGCGTGACCCAGAATCCCCACTATCACCGCTTTGTATGCCAGGCTGCTGTCAAACGCCAGCAGCATAACCAGGATGCCCAACTGGCTGACGGTGGCGTAAGCCAGGACGGCTTTCAGATCGTAGTAACGCAGCGCGCTGACCGCGCCCAGCAGCATGGTGACGCCGCCCGTGATGAGGAGCGTCCAAAACCAGAGGGACGTGCCGCTCAGGGCCGGATGGAGGCGCGCCAGCAGAAAGACGCCGGCCTTGACCATGGTCGCCGAGTGGAGATAGGCGCTGGCGGGCGTGGGCGCGGCCATGGCCCCCGGCAGCCAGAAGTGAAAGGGGAATTGGGCGGATTTGGTAAACGCGCCGATCAAAACGAGAATCAGCGCGGCGGGATAGAGCGGACTGTCCGTCAGGCCGGGCGTGGCGATGATGCCGCTGATGGAGTAGTCGCCTGCGGCCATGCCCAGAAGCAGCACGCCTGCCAGCAGGGCCAATCCGCCCATCCCCGTGACGATGAAGGCCCGGCGGCCGCCCTCCTTGGCATCCGGATATTGATACTTGAAGGCAATGAGCAGATAGCTGGTGATGCTCGTTCCTTCCCAAAAGACGAAGAGCGTCAGCAGGTTGTCGGACCAAACCAGGCCCAGCATGGCCGTCATGAAGAGAAAGAGCAGGCCGTAAAAGCGTCCCTGTTCCTCCTCGTTTTCAAAATAGTAGTGGGTATAAAAGGCGACGGCCGCGCCGATGCCGGTGACGATGAGGCCGAAGAAGAGGGCCAAGCCGTCCAGCCGCAGCGCGATTTCCAATCCGACTTGGGGCGCCCAGGCGTACCGTTCAGCCGTGAAGTCGCCCGCTGCCGTGGGCCCCAATTGGGTGATCTGCCAGATTGTCACCGCCAACGGCGGCAGTGCGGCCGACACGCCGGCGAGGCGAAAGCGGTGGGGGCGGATCAGCCATAGTGTGGGACTTGTCAACGCCAGTAAAAGAAGGCAGGCAAGCAGAGATGGCACGTTTTATCCTGTTTCGTAATGAACCTTGTTGGTCGGAGGCAGTCCAAAATTGCCCGTTGATCATCGCCCGATGGTACGATAGCTATCGATAGCCGGCACGCTGTGCGAAGGATACAATAGCCATGAATTTCCCGCAAAAAAAACCGGTCCAACGCGTCCGTCATCACTCAGTAAACCCCGGAGGAAACTCACATACAGATTTTATCAGGAACGAACCTGTCGGATTTTCGTTGTGGTATTCACGCCGGACTCTCCTGCGCGGAAGTGCGTTGCCGTACGTGATTTTGCTGGGTTTTTTCTATGGCTCCAGTCTGGTCGCGTCCCGCTTTAGCGTGGGGCAATATGATCCCCGAACCTATATCGCCCTGCGCTTGCTCTTGGCATCGGCTGCGCATCTGGTCATCTATGGATTGATGCGACGCCGGCTGCCCGGCTCCGGGCAACTGTGGCGCTACGCCGCGGTGCTGGGCATTGTGGGCACGGCTATTTCCATGACGTCGATTGTGACTTCGCTCAAGTATCAGAGCAGCGGCGTAACCTCTCTTTTGCTGACCCTCAATCCCGCGGTAACGATTTTGCTGGCTCAGATTTTTTTGCCCGATGAGCTGCTGACCCCGCGCAAGGCGCTGGGCGTGACCGTGGCGCTTTCAGGCGCCGGACTTCTCTTTCTGCGCGGCGGGACGGGCCTGGCTGATTTCGGCCGGGCGGATTGGCGGGGGTATGCCTGGGCGATTCTGGGCGTGTTGTGCAGTGCGGGCGGCTCGGTTTTTGCCCGACGCTGCATGCGCCAAATGGACGCGTGGGACGTGGCCAGCGTGCGCATGTTTACGGCTGCGCTGGCACTCTTGCCCGTGGCGTGGCTGGGCGACGGGTTTGACCTGAGCCAGGTGACCTGGGTCGGTTATGCTGCCCTCTTTTATGCCGCGCTGATCGGTACCTTTGGCGGCATGTGGCTGAATTTTTATATTATTAAGAACTATGGTGCGACTCCTGCTTCCCAGACCGCCTACGTGATTCCCTTGGTGACGACCGTGCTGGGCGCGGCTTTGCTGGGCGAAACGGTGACGTCGGGCATGTTGGCCGGCATGGCCGTCATTTTTGTGGGCATTTCTCTGCTGAATTTCCGGCCGCGATTTCCCCGGTCTTACTTCAGATAGATAGGCTTCAGGCAGATAAGGAGTTTTTATGCGCGCCGTCATCTTTGATCTGGGCAACGTATTGATTCATTATGATCACCGCGCCACGCTGCACGCGCTCGCTGCGGTGAGCGCGGCCGATGAAGCCGCGTTGGGCGCGCTGCTGTCTGAGTTTGAGGCCGAATACGGTACGGGCTCCATGAGCAGCGCGGATCTGCATGAGGCGCTGACGGCGCGCGCGGGCGCGTCCCGGGACTTTGCGCGTTTTGCCCAGGCCTTCAGCGCGGGCCTGGCGCCTGATGAAGAAGCGCTGGCTTATGCCCTGGCCCTGCAGGCCCGGCCCGATATGACCGTGGCCGTCATCAGCAACACCAACGCGCTCCATGTGGCCTGGCTCGACGCCCATGTGGCCGCGCTGGCCGAGTTTGATCTGGTGATCATGAGCAACGAAGTCGGCATGCTCAAGCCCGACCCCGGGATTTTTGCCCTGGCCCTGGAGTTGCTGAACCTCCCGCCCGAGGGCGCCCTCTTTGTGGATGATGCGGTCGTCAATGTAGAAGCCGCCCGCTCTCTGGGAATGGCCGGGATCGTGCACCGCGACTGGACGGAAACCCGGGTCCAATTGGCCGCCTGGCTGGGCGATTGATCACCCTTTTCCCTCCACCCGAATCTGCGCGATAATCCACCCAATCAACCAGTCACATATCAACCAGCCACAAATCAACCAGTCAACCATAAGGAGAACCTCGTGACGCTCTACGGCGGTATTGAAGCCGGCGGAACCAAGTTTGTTTGTGCGGTAGCCGGCGGCCCCGGCGATGTGCGCGATGAGATTCGCTTTCCCACCACCACGCCCCAGGAGACCATCGGTCAGGCCGTGGACTTCTTCGCCGCCCATCACGCACGCACGCCCCTGGCCGCCATGGGCATTGCGTCTTTCGGCCCGGTGGACCCGAATCCTTCTTCGCCGACCTGGGGCTACATCACCACCACGCCCAAGCCCCACTGGCACAACACGGACCTGGTCGGTCCCCTGGCCGCGGCATTGGGCGTGCCCGTGGGGTTCGACACCGACGTCAACGGTGCGGCCCTGGGCGAACATCGCTGGGGCGCGGGCCGGGGCGTGGACAATCTGGTCTACCTGACGGTGGGGACCGGGCTGGGCGGCGGCGCGGTCGTCAACGGCAAGCTGCTCAACGGCATGATGCATCCGGAAATGGGCCATATGCGCCTGCCCCACGATTGGGAACAGGACCCTTATCCCGGCCACTGCCCCTATCACGGCGACTGTTTTGAAGGCCTGGTCTGCGGCCCGGCCATTATCGAGCGCTGGCAGCAGGATTCCCGCACCCTGCCGCCCGATCACCCGGCCTGGAAGCTGGAGGCCCGCTATCTGGCCTTGGGCCTGGTCAACATCATTACCATCCTCTCGCCCCAGCGCATCATCATGGGCGGCGGCATCATGGACCAGGAGCAACTCCTGCCCATGGTGCGGGCAGACGTGCAAACAATTCTCAACGGCTATCTGCAGACGCCTGAAATTCTCACGGAAATCGACGCTTATATTGTCCCGCCCAAGCTGGGCAGCATGGCCGGCGTTTTGGGCGCGATCGCCCTGGCCCAGGATGCTGCGGGAACAGATGAAGGAATAAATTCATGATTCCGTACGACCCGACCGAACATCCCCATCGCCGCTACAATCCTCTGATGGACGAGTGGGTGCTGGTTTCGCCCCACCGCACCAAGCGTCCGTGGCAGGGCCAGGTGGAAAAGGCCCTTCCGGATGAGCGCCCGGCCTATGATCCCGCGTGCTACCTTTGCCCCGGCAATGCCCGGGCCGGCAATGCCCATAACCCTGAATACGCGAGCACGTTTGTGTTTGAGAACGACTTTGCCGCGCTTCTGCCCGATGGTCCCCACGGGCGGGTAGACGCAAGCCGCTTCTTTCACACCGAGGCCGAGACGGGCGTCTGCCGAGTAATGTGCTTTAGCCCGCGCCACGATCTCACCCTACCGCGCATGACCGTAGACGAGATTCGCGCGGTTGTGGACATGTGGGCCGCCCAGGTCGCTGAGCTGGGCGCGCGGGATGATATCGGCTATGTGCAGGTCTTTGAAAACAAGGGCGCGATGATGGGCTGCTCCAATCCCCATCCCCACGGACAAATCTGGGCCAATCGCACCGTCCCCATGTACCCGGCCCGGGAGGACGTCAGTCAGCGCCGCTATGCAGAGGAGCACGGCGGCGTCATGCTCCTCGATTATCTGGCAGACGAGGTTGCCGCGGGGGAGCGCATTGTGGTGGAGAATGAAAATTGGGTGGCGCTTGCGCCTTTTTGGGCCGTCTGGCCGTTCGAGCTGATGCTGCTGCCCCGACAGCACGTCACGACGCTGCCGGATTTGTCCGCCTCGCAACGGGAGAGTTTAGCGTCCATCCTCAAGCGCCTGCT
Organism: Caldilineaceae bacterium; assembly: GCA_020433455.1. Lineage (GTDB taxonomy): Bacteria > Chloroflexota > Anaerolineae > Caldilineales > Caldilineaceae > JAGRCP01. Next base: position 15,158 of record JAGRCP010000048.1, read on the forward strand.
CACGCGTTACGATAACCTCTTCGAGACCAGCTTCCCTTATTCCATGGGCTGGCATGGCGCGCCCGCCGACGGCCGGGACGGCAGTCACTGGCAGCTTCACGCGCACTTTTATCCGCCGCTTCTGCGTTCGGCGACGGTGAAAAAGTTTATGGTCGGTTATGAACTATTGGGGATGCCCCAGCGGGACATTACCGCCGAGCAGGCGGCGGCACGGCTCCGCGCGCTGAGCGAGGTACATTACATGGAGTCTGCGCGCGAGCCGTAGACCTCGTCTACCGCAGCCGCCAGGTCGTTCAGCTGTGCAACCTGTTCTTTGATATCGGCTTGAAGACGCGCCGCGCTGCCGCCGTCCAGGTCCCGGCTTTGAATAAGCTGTATCTGACTGTAGAGGGTGGCCAGCGCAGTGGTGCTCTGCTCAAGCTGTTGTGCGGCCTGATCCATGCGCGCATCCAGCGCGCGCAGGGCCGCCAGCTGCTGTTCTTTGCCCGCCAGGGTGAGATCCGGCGAGGCGGGGGAAATCAGCTCCGTCTGCGCTGCCGTCGGCGCCTCAAGTTCGTGGCGCAGACGGTCCCGCTCCCGGGCCAGGAGATCGTCCCGGCGGTAGCGGTCCAAGCGCAGCGCCATGGTATAGATATGGTCGATCCATTGGGTGACCTGGAGATTGGTCTCCACCAGCCGGTCGCGCAGGAGACCTGGTTGCTGACGACGGACCTGTTCGTCGATGCGCCGCTCATATTCCAGCGCTTCTTCCAGCGCCATGCGCAGTTCCGGATCGCGGATTTGCGCCGGATCGAGCTGCTTGCGGACGCGCTTGCTTTCCCGCTCGGTCCGGCTTGCGACGTCGGTCAGGCCGGCGTAAATCATGGCCGCCAGGCCCAGCCCGCCCAGCAAGAGCCAGCCAAAAGGCGGCCACCAGGCGAAGGGCCGGGGAAAGAGGAGCGTGAGCAGAAGCGCCATAACGACAACGGCGATGCTCTCCCAGCGCGAGAGGACGCCGCGCACCAATTGCCGCCGCGCGCCGGCTTGCTTCGTTTCGCTTGCGTGTTTATCTCCCAGTATGCCCATTATTCATCATTCAGGCCCAGGCGCTTGCGCCGCTCGGCCAATTGCGCGTCCAGTTCGCTGCCGGCCAGCGCCTTATCAATCTGGGCGTCCAGGCTTGCCGTACGCATGGCAACCGCCACCGTCGCCTTATCCAACCGGGCGTTGATGCCGGCCGCGATGTTGCTGATGTCGCTGTCGCCGGAGCCGGCCAGATCATCCAGGCTCTTTATGGCCTTGACGGTGATCTCCTTGCTCTTGGCCAGCTGCAGGAGCGCGCGCAGTTCTTCCCTTTCCTGGCGCATGGCGGCCAGTCGGGCTTCCAGCTTGACTTTGGCATCCAGCAGGCTTTGAAACTCCTTGATCTGCTGCTCTGTTTGATCCTGGTAGCTCTCCAGGAGGCGCTGGGTACTGTTGAGCCGGCTTTGGGCCGCAGTAGCCGCGGCTTCGTTGCCGTCGACCAGGAAGATGTCGATGGCGCGGTCCAGTTCATCGCGTTGGCGCTCATAGTCCATGCGCTTACGCTCCAGGGCCCGCGCCTCGCCGCCGACTGCCGCGGCCGCATCTTCCAACTCCGCCATATTCCCTTCCACCTGGCGAATGTACTGATCGATGACGGCCAGGCTGTTGGATTGGAGGGCTTGATCCGCCAGGTCATGGAGATTGGCGGAAACCAATAAGGTTACTTTGTCCAAAAGGGATGCCATAGAAATGCTCCTCGTACTTTTTGGCGTGAATACCATGACGGAAAGGGGACGCTTCCGTTGATTGTCCGGTCGTATCTGTATCGCCTCTGGGAGGTTTCTCTCCGGGGACGACGTATTTCCCACAGAGCCTCCCGGAGGAACCTGTATGATTACGTCCGGTCATTATAACCGCCCCCTTGCGCCCCCACAATGACGCGGGCCTGACAGCCAGGTGACTATTGTCGCCGGACTCCAGTCCGGCGCTCCCGGGGGGCGCGCTACCGCATGGAACCCGATTAAATCGCTTATTCCATGAGGTGCTTGGTAAACCACTCCAGCGTGGCCGGCCAGGCCTGATTGGCGGCCGCCTGGTTATAGCTGGCCCGGGTGTCATTGAAGAAAGCGTGTTCGGCCCCGGCATAGATGTAGATTTCGTTTTCAATCCCGGCCTGATTGAGCGCCGCTTCCATGGCCTGAACGCTCTCTACCGGAATGCCGCCGTCTTCCGCGCCGTAGTGGCCCATAATCGGAGCCAGGACGCCGCCGGCCTCCTGGGGCGTAAGGGGCGTGCCGTAGAAGGCCACGGCCGCGCCCAGGTCTTCTTCAGCCAGCGCAGTCATGAGGGCCAGACGGCCGCCCATGCAGAAACCGACGACGCCTACCTTTACGCCGGCAACGAAGTCCTGGGTTTGCAGGTAATCGACTGCGCTGCGAATCTCATCGACTGCGGCCGCCATGTCCAGCTCCATGACCAGCTTACGCGCTTCATTCGGCTCAGTTGTAACCACGCCTTTGTAGAGATCCGGCGCCAGCGCCACAAAGCCCGCGGCCGCGAAACGATCCGTCACATCCCGAATATGATCGGTCAGCCCCCACCACTCCTGGATGACGATGACCGCGGGCTTGGGCGCATCGGCATCCGGTCGGGCCAGGTAGCCGGAGAGGGGCCCGTCCTGGAACGAATCGGGATACGCGACCATGCTGCCCGCGCCCGGCGGCGGAACTGCGCCGTCCGCTCCCTCATCAACCACGGGCGGCGGAACGGTCCCTCCGCCGGGCGCGGTGACGGGCGTACAAGCGGCCAGCAGGGCATTGGCGGCGGCCAGGCTGCCCAGGGCTATGGTTGCCCGACGCAGGAAGGCGCGGCGGTTCAGTTCGCCGACCTGGAAAGAACGAACCAGCTGCATGACGTAGATGCGATCCATGGCGATCTCCTTTGTGTAAGCGGGGGAAGATAGAACTTCAGAAATTGCGGCGTAGGCGGTAATGGTAGGAGCGGGACTTGCCCGCCCGGAGGCGCTGCCTGCTGGAGTTTACTGCAGGCTTGTCATAACCGCCATGAGCCGCTCGGTCTGATCGGGGCGGCCTACTGAGATGCGGATGCAGTTTTCCAATCCCGGCTTTTTGTAATAACGCACGAGGATCCCTTGCTCTTCCAGCGCCGCCTTGAGCCGGGCCGCGTCCCGATCCACTACGCGGCAGAGGATAAAGTTGGCTTGGGAAGGAACCGGGTCCAGATAAGGGACGCTTTGCAGCGCGGCAAAGAGCCGCGTGCGTTCCTGCTTGAGGGTTTCAACGACGGCGCGGATTTCATCTGCCGCACGCAGGCTGGCCAGACCGGCTACGCTCGCGGCCACATTGACGTTGTAGGGCTGCTTGAAGGTCCACAGCCGTTCCATGAGCCAGTTGGGAGCCAGGGCGTATCCCAGGCGCAGCCCGGCAATGCCCGCGGCCTTGCTGAAGGTGCGTAGAATGACCAGGTTTTCCCGCTCCGTGACCCATGCCGCCCGGCTTGGGTGGTCGGCAAAATCCACATACGCTTCATCCAGCGCCACCAGCACCGGCAAGGCCAACAGGCGCGCCAGCGCGTCATCGGGCAGCCACGTACCCGACGGATTGTTGGGCGAGGTGAGGAAAAGGAGCTTGATGCGTGAATCGTCCGGCTGCGCCCGCACCCGGGCCATGACGGCTTCCACGTCCACGCTGTAATCTTCCCGCCGGGGGACATCGATCACCCGCGCGCCCGCCAGGCCCGCGTCAAAGCTGTACATGCCGAATGTGGGCGGGCAGTTGATGACGGCGTCGCCCGATCCCAGAAAGAGGCGACAGAGGTAATCCAGCATCTCATCCGCGCCGTGGGTGGGCAGGATGTTCTGGACCGGGACGCCGGTGAATTCGCTCAACGCGGCGCGCAGTTCGCCCTGTTGGGGATCGGGGTAAATGTGATAGTAGGGGTATTCGGCCAGGGCCTCGACTACGCCCGCCACGGGCCCGTAGGGGTTTTCGTTGGCGTCCAGCTTGACGATGTCCCGCGCGTCCATTCCCAGCCGCTCGCTCAGGACTTCAAACGGCTGAATCGGCGTGTATTCTTCCAGCTTCTCAATGTGGGGCAGCAACAATTCCCGTGCCGCAAACTTATCCTGATCCATGATCCACTCGCTATTCACGCTTGCTGCTCGTTGCGTCATATCGGCGCGTTACTGCCGCGGCATGGCCCGTCAGCCCCTCCGTCCGGGCCAGGGTCTCGGCCGCAGGACCGATGGCCTGGAACGCCTGCTCGTTGAGGCCGATGACGCTGATAATCTTGCGGAAATCATTTACGTTGACCGGTCCGGCGAAGCGCGCGGTGCCGCCCGTGGGCATGACGTGGCTGGGGCCGGCCACATAGTCGCCCAGCACCTCGAAGCTGCGTTCGCCCACGAAGACGCCGCCTGCATTCCGGACTTGATCCAGGCGGCGCATGGGCTCGTCCACCAGCAGGCAGAGATGCTCGGGCGCATAGGCGTTGGCCAACTCAAATGCGTGGTCCAGCGAGTCGGTGATCACGATCCCGCTGCCCCGGCTGAGGGAGCCCAGGATGATCTCGGCGCGTTCCAATTCTTCCAGTTGGGCCATGACCGCGGCCTGGACCTGCTCGGCCAATGCCCGGCTGGGCGTGAGGAGAATGGCGCAGGCCAGGATGTCGTGCTCGGCCTGGGCCAGCATGTCGGCCGCGGCCAGTTCGGGATTGGCTTGATCGTCGGCGATGACTACGGTTTCTGTAGGGCCGGGCAGGCCGTCGATGCCCACCATGCCGAAGACCCGACGTTTGGCCAGGGTGGTGAACAGGTTGCCCGGACCGCATATCTTGTCCACCGGCGCAACGCTCTCCGTGCCGAAGGCCAGCGCGCCGATGGCCTGCGCGCCGCCGCCCAGATAGATGCGATCCACGCCCGCGATATCTGCGGCAACTAGAATCGCGGGATGGGGCAGGCCCGTCTCCCGGCGGGGCGGCGTGATGAGCGCCACGTGGGGCACGCCCGCTACCTTGGCTGGGATGGCAGTCATGAGAACGGTGCTGGGCAGCGGCGCGGTGCCGCCGGGCGCATAGACGCCCACCCGCTCGATGGGACGGACGATCTGCCCCAGCACGCCTTCGTCATCTTCATGCAGCCAGGTGAGGGAAGGCTGACGGCGGTGAAATGCGGTGATGCGCGCCGCGGCCAGGCGCAGCGCGGCAACGACTGCATCATCCAACTGTGCGTAGGCCTGGGCGACGGCGTCCTGGTCTGCCGTCAGGCTGGACAGCGTGACTCCATCCAGGCGCGCCGTCCACTCCAGCAGCGCGGCATCGCCCCGCTTGCGCACGTCGGCCAGGATGCGGGCCACGGCTTCGTCAGGCGAAATGCGTTCACCGAAGACGGCTTCAATGCCGCCCAGGAGGCGCGCGGGCACGGTGATTTCGTCCCATGCAGGACGCTGTAAAATAGAGGTCCGGGCCGTGGCCGCGTCAAGGATGGGCAGGGAGGAAAAAGGGTTATTCACCGATCCGCTCCGCATCTTCCAGGCGGCCCATGACGACGAGTATGTCGCCTTCCAGAATGCGGAAGGAAGCGCTGGGGCTGACGAAGAGCTCATCGTTTCGCCGTACGGCCATGGCGGTGAGGCCAAAGCGCTGGCGCATGTCGCTTTCGGCCAGGGTGTGGTTCACCAGCGCGGGCGGCGCCACCATCTCCACCACGCCGATGTCGTCGCTGACTTCCAGATAGTCTACCAGATTCCCCGCCTCCAGCCTGCGACCCAGGCGTACGCCTGCTTCATGTTCGGGCAGGATGACTTCCTCCACGCCGATGCGCAGGAGAATATCTCTCTGGGTGCGGGTCCGAGCCTTGGCTACGATCCGCTTCACGCCCAGTCGCTGAAGCAATACACAGGCCAGCAGGCCGCTCTCGAAATCGGTGCCGATGCAGACAACGCCCGTCTCAAATGAGTCAACGCCCGCCTGGAGAAGCGCATCCATGTTGGTGGCGTCGAGCTGAGCCACGTGGGGTAAAGTCGTACTCAGATGCTGCACCCGGGTGGCGTCAATATCCAGCGCCAGCACATTATGGCCGTAGTCCACCAGCGTCTGGGCCACCGACGCGCCGAAACGCCCCAAACCGATCACGACGAATTCCTTCTTTTTGCTCTTGCGCCGCACGCGATTGATGGCCCGGCTTGATGTTTTGGTCACACTTTCCACGGTTGATGTGCGCTCGGTGATTGTCTGGGCGCTTTCGATTTCGGCCTCACCGCTTTCTTCCGGCGCGGAGGGAACGCGTTCAGCCGGCCGCGCGTCCGGATTGGATGCGGCCAATTCCAAGACTTCCTGGCTGGGCAATTCGACTTCTATGGGGTTCTCTCTGCGGCGCAGAAAGCTGAGCCATCCGCCACTGTTTCCGACCAATTTTGCCGATCCTTTCCTCTTTGACTGGTAATCACCTGCTCAATTCATCTTCAACACACCCAAAAGAATAGAACGCAACGTCATGTCCGGTCAACTCTCCATCCACGTAATCGAAGCGACCGGAGAAGAAGCGCTCTCCGTCCAGCCAGGGCAAGAAGATGCGGTCTCCGGGCCACAGCGCCAGGTCCGGCAGCTTTTGATTGTCGATCCAGGCCAGCACGCCTTCCGGTGGGTCGATGATTTCGCCGCCGGCGTAATCCGCGGTAAAGACGAACGCGATCCAGTCTACCTCCTCATCAAAGGCAGGAAAGGTGAGAACGCCGCGCAGTTGCAGATTGGCGACGGCGAGTCCGCTCTCTTCCTGGATCTCTCTTCGGGCGCATGCTTCAGGCGTTTCGCCCGGCTCAAATTTGCCGCCCAGCCCGTTCCACTTGCCTGCGTGGATGTCATTCGGGCGCTTGATGCGATGGAGCATCAGCGTCTGATCGCCGCGGCGGATGTAGCAGAGGGTTGCGAGTTGTTGCATAGTGATTGGTCGCATGTGGTTAGCGTCGGTTGTCGGGTTGCGGCGGGTGCGTCTCGCTGCTCCGCCCTCTTATCGCTTCGTTCAATACGCTGCCAATTCGCGCGCCAGCGCCTCGATCTTGAGCGCATTGGGACGGTAGGCGTCCTCCAGCGGCGGGCTGAAGGGGATGGGCGTATCCAGGCCGCCCAGGCGGCACACGGGCGCATCCAGCCACTCGAACGCCTTCTCGGCGATGCGGGCGGCGATTTCCCCACCCAGGCCGGCCAGTTGATTGGCCGCGTGGACCACCATAATTTTGCCGGTTTTGCGCGCGGTTTCCAGAATGGCTTCCTCGTCCAGAGGCTTGAGGGTGCGCAGGTCAAGTACGTCGGCCTCAATGCCGCTTTGGGCCAGCGCAGCCGCGGCTGTCAGCGCTTCCCGCACCTGGCTCCCGTAGGTGATAATGGACAAGTCGCTTCCGCTGCGCACCAGATTCGCCTGGCCCAGGGGCGTTACGTGCTCGCCTGCCGGGACATACCCCTTTACGGACCGATAGAGCGGCTTGCTTTCAAAATAGATGACCGGGTTATTGTCCCGGATCGCGGCCGTGAGCAGCCCCTTGGCGTCCGCGGGCGTGGCCGGAGCCACCACTTTGAGCCCCGGCGTATGGATAAACCACGCCTCGGGGTTCTGGCTGTGGAACGGGCCCGAGCGAATTCCGCCGTCGCTGGGCGCCCGGATGACCCAGGGGACCGCACCGTCCCAGCGATAATGGGCCGTGGCCGCGAATTGGACAATGATGTCGAAGGCCGACGAGATGAAGTCGGCGAACTGCATCTCGATTACGGGACGCAGGCCCATGAGGGCCATGCCTGTCCCCGCGCCCACAAACCCGCCTTCGGCCAGGGGCATGTTCATTACCCGGCCATCGCCGAATTCGTCCGCCAGCCCTTTGGTTACCTTGAATGCCCCGCCAAAGCCGCCGCCCACGTCTTCGCCCATGACGAAGACGTTTTCGTTCCGACGCATTTCTTCCCGCAGCGCCTCGCTGATGGCGGCGATGTAGGTGATTTGCCGGTCCGCACTCGGCGCTTCGGGCGCATCGGCAAAACCGTAGGTTAAAGATTCTGTTGCCATGTCAATCGCCTTTGATTGCAGTTTGCCGGTTCTGTCAAACCATCCCGGCAAATGTCAACGAAACTTACCCCGTGCCGCTCATAAAGCGGCAGCCCGCCTCTTCGGGTGAAAAACCCTCCGGCCAACGGGTGTGTTCATTATAGCGTGCCAGGGAAAGGCGCGCGTCCGTCAAATCCGCCCCCCGCAGATCGCTCCAGCCCAGCATCGCGAATTGGAGATTGGCCTCCCGCAGATCTGCTCCTCTGAGGTCAGCCCAGTGGAGGTCCGCCCCGCTCAGATCGGCCCCATACAGCACGGCTTGGGTCAGCGTGCTGCCGTTCAGGATCGCATAGCGCAGAACCGCGCCGGTGAGATCGGCCCCGGTCAGGTTCGCGCCGATGAGGTTGGCGCCTTCCAGCAGCGCGCCGCGCAGGTCTGCCTGGGGCATCTGCGTCCAGAAGAATTCTCCTGGCGCCCGGCCGCTTTCGTCCGCCGCCTTCTCGTATTCCGGCGTGACGGGCCACGCGTCCGCTTCATCCTGGAAGGCGTTATCCTGAGTGGCGTTCGCGTCCGGAGCGGGAGCGGTGCGGAGGACCTCGCCCAGAGACGCGGCCCAGCGGCGGATGGCCGCCCAGTCCCGATGATCGCCGTACGGCCCGACCTCAGCGGGGATGAGCTGCTGCAACGTGGGATTCAGGGAGCCGGCGAAGAGGCCGACGGCAATGGGCTTTACCCGGGGCGCAAGGGCCAGGATCGGCTCCATGTAGGCCATGACCGTGGCCCGATTTTCGGGCGTATCTTCGATCATGGTCAGGCAGGTTGTGAAGTAGGCGACGGGCAGATCTCCCAGGGCCTGGCTGAAATCACTGATGAACGCGACGGCCTCGGGCAGCCAGCGCCCCAGGCGGATGGAACTGCCCGCGATGACCGCGCGGTAGCCCTGGAGCGATTCCACTTCGTTCACTCCACGCACGTCCGTCTCTATGTCTTGCTCGTTCAGGGTTGCACCCATGGCAGCGGCCACTTCCCCGGTGGAGCCGCTGCCGCTGGCGTAAGCAATCAGAACGGGTTGCGTCATCGTGGCGCCCGGTCGGTTATGCAGCATAAACGCGCTCGGTGACTGTGTCCGCTTGGGGCAGGGGCATCTGTTCGGCCCACTCTATGGCGTCGAGCATTTCGACTTCGCAACGCCGATCAATCTCCGCCAGCTCCTGTGCGTCAGCGACGTCGCGTTCCAGCAGCAGTCGCGTGTAGCGCCGGATGGGGTCTTTCTCTTCCCAGGCGGCCAGCAGCTCGGCCGGCACGTACTCGGCCCCGTCGTGAACGGCGTGGCCTAACATGCGCATGGTCTTGGCTTCGATGAGGGTTGGACCATCGCCTGCCCGCGCCCGATCCACGGCTTCCCGCACCCCCGCGTAGACGGCTTCCACGTCGTTGCCGTCCAGCATGACGCCGGGCATGCCGTAGCCGGACGCCCGCTCGGCAATGTCCGGCACTGCCGTCTGCTGGGCCAGGGGCGTGGAGTAGGCATACTGGTTGTTCTCCACGATGACCACGATGGGGGCCCGCTGGACCGCGGCCAGGTTGAGGGATTCGTGGAAGAGTCCGGTGCTGCTTGCGCCGTCGCCGGTAAAGGTAAGCGCGACGCGCGGTTCCTTGCGGTAGGTGAAGCTCATGGCCGCGCCCACGGCAACGGGCAGCGAATGGGGCAGGTGGCTGACAAAGCCGATAATGTTCCGCTCCAGATCGCCCATGCCGTGGAGGTTGGCGTCGCGGCCGCGGCTCACGCCCGCCTCCCGGCCCAGGAGGTTGGCGAAAATGCGCCGGGGCGACAGGCCCCGCAGAAGATAGGCTCCCAAATCCCGGTGCATGGGGGCAATCACGTCATCCGGCTCCAGGGCGTAGGCCGCGCTCACGGAGATGGCCTCATGGCCGCGCTGGCTGAACGTGCCGCCGATGCCTTTGCCCTGTTTCCAGTAGGCGATCATCGATTCGTCGAACGCGCGCGTCAAGCGCATCCAATAATAGAGTTCAAGCTGCTGATCTGGTGCGAGATGATGCGTCATTGCCTTCTCCCGTGAAATATAGACCATAGCGAAATGTGTGGGGGTATCGATTATCCGGATTGCGGGATTTCCGCTGCCGGTTGCCCTGCTGCCAGCGCCATCAAATAGTCCAGCACTTCATCCGGCAGCATGTGAGACGTGTCGACGATGAGGGCGTCATCGGCCGGGCGCATGGGCGCGTGGATCCGACCGCTGTCCCGCTCGTCCCGGCGGACCATGTCGCGCAGGATTTGTCCGTAATCGCCCGGCTCCGCGCGCTCCGCCTGCTGGGCCAGACGCCGCTCCGCCCGCTCCTCGGGCGAGGCGTTGAGGTAGATCTTCAGCGGCGCATCGGGGAAGACGACCGTGCCGATGTCGCGCCCGACCATGATGACGCCCGCCTTGTCCCCGCGTCCCGCGCCGTAGCGGATGCCGATGGCCCGCTGCTTGGGATTCAGGGCTGCGCGTACGCCGGGATAGGCCGCGATCAGCGAAATGGTCTGGTCGATCTGAGGCGCACGAATGCTCCACGTTTGATCCTGCCCGTTGATGAGGACGGTGGCTTGACGACCGTCCTGCTCTTCCGCGCGGGGCAGGCGAATGTCGATCTCCAGGCCGCGGGCCAGGGTCGTCACCGCGTCTTCGTCGTCCGGATTCAGCCCTTGATCGAGGACGGCCCGGGTCACAGCCCGGTACATAATGCCCGTATCAAAGAAAAAGTAGTTCAGCTTTTCGGCCAGGGCGTGGCCGATGGTGCTCTTGCCTGACGCCGCGGGGCCGTCAATGGCGATAATGGCGAGCCGGTTGCTCATCAACATTTGTCCGTGTGTAGTCCAAAAAGGTTCTGCTGGAATCGCGCTTCTTCGCTGCTTCCCGGCGGCACCATTGTACATGAACGGGACGACAGAAGCCAGAATGTGAAGAATGCGTAACCGCGTGCATCAAGGGGGTCTCCCGCTGCGCAAATATCCGGCGATAGGCTACAATGGCGCAGTGGCTTTTTTATTGAACTGATAAGGAATTTTTATGACAACCGCAGCCGGCGAGACAACACGAAAGCAATCCGCCATCGGCGCAGGCGAATTTATTGCCCTCATGGCAGCTATGACCTCTCTGGCCGCCCTTTCCACCGATGCAATGCTGCCTGCCCTTTCCACCATTGGCCTTGATCTTCATTCCCCGGACGCCAACGCAAACCAGCTTATCGTTACCTTCCTCTTTTTTGGCATGGCCGTTGGGCAGTTTGTTTTTGGCCCCCTTTCCGACAGCACCGGCCGCAAGCCGAGCATCTACCTCGGCTATGCGGTCTTTGGCGCAGGCTCTTTGCTGACGATTTTTGCCGGCTCGTTCAACGTCATGCTGGCGGGACGATTGCTGCAGGGCTTTGGCATTGCCGGCCCCCGGGGCGTGACCATGGCCCTGGTGCGGGATCGCTTTAGCGGGCGGGAGATGGCGCGCGTTATGTCTTTCGTGATGATGGTGTTTATCATCGCGCCCATTATCGCGCCCAGCATCGGGCAGTTGATTTTTATCGCGGCGGGTTGGCGCGCTATCTTTGTCTTTCTGCTGATCATGGCCGCGGTTACCTGTATCTGGTTCGCCTTGCGTCAGAATGAAACCCTGCCCCCGGAACGCCGCATGCCTTTTTCGTTTTCCCGCATCCTGCGCGCGTTTCAGGAGGTCCTGCGCAACCGCATCACCCTGGGCTACACGCTTTCGGCCGGGTTAATATCCGGTGCGTTCCTCGGTTATCTCAATTCCTCCCAGCAGATTTTCCAGGTTCAGTACGGCCTGGGCGGGCGTTTCCCCCTCTTTTTTGCGGCCATGGCCCTCTCCATGGGCACGGCTTCCTTTTTGAACAGTCGCCTGGTCATGCGTTACGGCATGCGCAGAATGGCCCACACCGCGGCCATCGTTCAGAGCGCATTGAGCATTCCCTTCCTGATTCTGACTTTTACCATGCAGGGACATCCGCCGCTGGCTCTCTTTACCCTCTATCTGGCGGCCACGCTCTTCTGTACCGGCATTCTTTTTGGCAACCAGAATGCCTTGGCCATGGAGCCGTTGGGCCACGTCGCGGGCGTAGGATCGGCCGTTGTGGGCGCGCTTTCCCTTCTGCTGGGAACGCCCCTGGGCATGGTCATCGGCCAGAGCTATAACGACACCGTCCTGCCGGTTGTAACGGGATTCGCTCTGTTGGGGACGGCGGCGATTGTGCTCATGCGCTGGGCTGAACGGGGACAGACTAAGAGCGGGGCGTAACCCTCACAAGTCCCGCGCTATGACACGGGCCGCGTTGCGCCCGGCCGCGCCCATAATGCCGCCGCCGGGATGAGTGCTCGCCCCGGTGAGATAGAGGCCCTTGACGGGACCCCGATAGTGGGCCATGGTGAGGGCGGGGCGCAGCATAAACATTTGGTCGATGGACATCTCCAGGTGCATGACGTTGCCGCGCAGCAGCCCCAACTCCCGCTCCAGATAAAGGGGATGCTCCACCAGGCGGTCAATCACCGCACCGGGAACATTGGGCGCGTATTCCGCCAGCTTTTCCAGCATCCGATCCGCTACCCGATCCCCGATCGCGTCCCATGATTCGCCCGAAGCCAACTCATACGGGTAATACTGTCCCCAGACGAAAAGCGTGTGCTTGCCTGGCGGCGCCAGGGTCGGGTCGACGGCCGAAAAGGTCATAGCGATTAAGGCGGGGTCGTCCGACGGTTTGCCGCCCAGATAATCGCCGTACGCCCGCTCCAGATAGGCAAGATCGGGGCAGATAAACTGCAAGGCCCGGTGCTGGTGTCCGGGCGCGCCGTCCGGCGGCGAAGGCAGGGCCCGGTAGTCGGGCAGCTCGTCCATGGCGCAGCGGATGACCATGCCGAACCCGTTGCCGATGCGCGCGGTCCCGGCCAGCTTGCGCCTTTCTGCGGGCACGACCGCCCCGTCCAGCATCTGCATGGTGGTGCGGATGTGCGCACCCGAAACCACCGCCCGCGCAGTGATGCGCATGCCGCCCTCGGTCTCCGCGCCTATCGCCCTGCCGTTGCGGGTAAGGATCCGGGTCACGGGCGCGCCGGCAATGATGAGCCCGCCGTGTTCCTGGATCATGCGCGCCAGGGCCTGGGTCAACATGCCCGAGCCGCCCCGGGGGCGCTTCATGCCGCTGGTATGGTACATGGGCTGCCAGAGGGCGAAAGGCGCGGACATGGGTTCGCCGGGCGGCGGGCCGGATTGCGCGGCCATCCACCCGATGGCGGCCTGCACCCGGGGATCGACGAAGCTCTGCCGCAGCACCTGGCCATAGCCGCGCAGGATATCGTTGAGGCGCAGAAAGCGCTCTTGTCCCCCCGTTTTCATGATGAGGTTTCTGAAAAGATTCGGCGCGGTGGGAGGCTCCTGAAAGCTCCTGACCATCCCTTCGGCTAAGGGCTGCCAACGTTGGATGAAGCGGCGGTAATTTTCGGCATCGGCAGGTGAAACGGCGGCGATGCTCTCGCACGTCTTGTCCAAATCCCGCCAGATGGTAAAGTGGCTGCCGTCGGGAAAAGGCGCAAAGAAGAGGGGATCGATGTCGATATATTCCAGCCCGTAGCGGGCAAGCTGTAGCTCCGCGACGATGGGCGTGTGGTTGATGAGGATGTGGGCTGAGCCGCCCAAATCAAAGCGAAAGCCGGGAACGATTTCCTCGGTCACCACCGCGCCGCCCACCGTATGGCGGCGCTCCAGCACGATGACCTTGTAGCCGGCCTGGGCCAGATACCCGGCGCAGACCAGCCCATTGTGCCCCGCGCCGATGACCAGCACATCACAATCTGCCATTGTTTTCTTCCGCATCCTATCTGACTGTTGCGTTGGGTGAACTTCTCTTCAGTATAGCACGGCGCTTTCCGCCGCAGGAAGGAGAGGCTAATCCGTGACCGATTCCCGAACCGCCCTTTTTGCAGGATTCCCCTTTGCTCTGCTTTAATTAGCCGCGAAGATCCCCTTTGAATGAACCCTGCTTCAGCGCAAGTACAGGAGTAATCTGCTATGAATTATTGGACAATTTTCTTTTTAGGCGTCTTTGTGGGCTGGTTGGTTGAATGGATTATCGATTGGCTTTTCTGGCGACGGACGCTGCGCAAAATTTATGATAACGAAACCTATCTGGAGCGTGAATTGGCTCTTGCCCGTTCTCAGTTGGGCGACGCCGACGCCGACGAGTCATACGTGAGCAAGCTCCAAACCCAGCTGAATATGGCCCGCATTGAAACGGCTTCCATCCGTCAGCAGCGGGACGCGCTACAGGCGGAGATGGATGCGCTCCACGCAGGAGCGGATCTCTCCGGGCTGGATGTGCGTTCCGGCCTGCTGGTCGATCTCGGTCCGGATGCGGCGGAAGTCGGGACCCCGGAGCAAGACAGCCCGACCTCTGATGCGGAGTCCCGCATCTACGTGCAGCGGGATGATCTGGAGGTAATCAACGGAATTGGTCCGGTGTACGAAAAACGCCTCTATGCCGCGGGCGTTGAGACGTACGCACAGCTGGCGGCTTTATCGATCCAGGAACTGGCCGAGTTGGTCCAGGCTGAGGATTGGCAGGAACTCGATTATGCAGGCTGGATTGCCCAGGCCGGCCAATTTGCCCAGGTGGCGCATCACGAACTGCTGCCCGACCGCCTGGAGGACATCTCGGGCATCGGCCCGGCCTATGCCAAGCGCCTGCGCGCGGCGGACATTCGCTCCTTTGAACAACTCTCCGCCTCATCGACCCGACAACTTGAAGAGATTCTCGGCAAGGGTCGCCTGGCCGATTATGCAAGCTGGATTGAGCAGGCCAAGCGGTATGCGCAACTGCTCAGTAACGAACGCGTCCCCTCGGAGCTTGAGCGCATCAAGGGGATCGGCCCCGTTTTTGCCGCGCGCCTGGAACTGGCCGGCATTCACACTTTCCAGTCCCTTAGTCAATTATCGGAAGCGCAGTTGCGTGAGATCATTGGTGAAGCGGGCTGGCCCTTGGTGAATTACGCCGGCTGGATGGCCCAGGCCCGCCGGTTGACCGAGAGGTAGCGAATGGTTGGCTTGATGATTTGATGACTGGTTGGCAGGTCGTCGAGTAACAAGTCAACCAATCAACCAATAAACCATTCACCCAATCTACTCCCCGACCATGACCTGCCAGACGTTGTTCACGGCTCCAACGCCGTTGTCTACGTTGATGGTCACCTCGTAAGTCCCTGCCGTCGTGTAGACGTGCTCGATCACCGGTCCGATGAGGGGCGGACTGTCGTCCCCCATTTGCCAGGTAAATGTGAGCGCCGGGTCCGACGCGGCCGCGTCGCCGGCATCGATACGGATGCGTTGATTGATGCGCGCGGCTATGGTAAAGACGCCATCGATAATTTGGGGTTGCTGCATGACGCCGTCCACCGTGACGACGACCGGCGACTCGGGGTCGGTCTGCGCAGGATCCTCTCTGGCTGGCGTAGGCTCGACAACGGAATTGGTCGCGGTGGGCAGCGCGGAGGTCCTTCCAGGCGTGGGCGTATTGGCGGCGCTGTCGGCTTCCTGGGCGGTCTGCACCGCAATCTGATGCTGGATTTCGCTCCGCTCACCCTGATCGTCCGTAATTGTTAATTGCACGGCATAAAAGCCGGCCGTCGCGTAGGCCTTCTGTACGCTGGCTGCATTGGCCTGGGCTCCGTCGCCAAAATCCCACTCGAATCGGACGATGGGCGCGCTCGATTGGGAATTGCCGGCATAAAAGGGAATTGTTTCACCGACCTGTGCCTGACTTGGTGCGTCAATAATGGCGGCCGGCGCAGCGAACAGAGTTTGCTCCTCCCCCTCATCCTCAATGCGAATCTGCTGGGTGACGCTGTCGCTCATGCCCCGGGCGTCGGTAATTGTGAGCGTGACGTTGTAAATGTCGGGCCGGCTGTAGGTGTGTATCGTATCAAAGCCCCTGGTGCTGGCTCCGTCGCCAAAATCCCATACAGCCTGAGACGCCTGGTTGTCCGGAATGAACCCGGAAATAAAGCCCGAGTCGTAGGCGGAAAAGGCGATTTCCTGGCCGACTTTACCCCGACTTTCGGCCTGAATCAGCGCCATGGGCGGAACGGCCTCGCCGCCTTGCTTCCAGCCCGTCAGGGTCAGCCCTCCCTCCGGTCCGGACTTGGCATATTCTACGCGCACGCTGTGACGCCCCGCCTCCAGCAACCCCGTTTGTACGCTGATGGTGCGCTGCTTTCGGGTCTCCCAATCGTCAATCAGCAGCCGCCCGTCCAGCCATAGCCGCAGGGATCCCTCTACATCGGCGGTGATAATGTAGTCGTCCGGCTTTACCCGATAGGACTGAGTCCAGCGCGCGGACCAGCCGCTGGGGGGCAGTTCGGGTATAGGCGGTTCGGTGCTCCACTCTCCGGAGATGATCCGCTCGTTGCGCGTCAACACGGGGGGCTCGCCCAACGTTAGGTTGTCATAATATTCGGCCCGCCAATCGGGATATCCCGGGCTGTAGCTTGCATCCAGCCGGATGAGCGCCGCACCCTTGCCCTGAAAATAATCGACCCGAATGGTGTGGAGCCCCGCGGCCAAATTGATGTTGGCGCTGTACGTGCGCACTTCGCCTGCTTGCCAGCCGTCGATGATGAGGCGATCGTCGATATAGAGGCGCGCGCCGTCATCGGCCCATAGCTCGAAAGAATAGAGGCCGTCGGTCAGCACGCGGCTTAATGTCCAACGCGCCGACCAATCCGTCGCGGGCATTTCCGGAGCCGGCGCTGTCTCTTCCCACTGGTAGTCGATGTGCTCATCGGCGCGGACGAGGACCGGTTCGCCCTGAAGCGAACGATTGGAGAAATATTCGGCCCGCCAGGCGGTGAGGGATAGCGGCGGCCCTCGGGTGGGCGCGGGGAGGAGCGGCGCATCCTCTACCGGCATGAGGCGCGGATCGGCCCCCGTGATGGCGCTTACGGATATCCAGCCGGCGGTTCCTGCGTCGTCCAGGGCCACGACCGCCCAATCGCCGTCGCTGCTGCTGCCGGTAACGCGGATGCTTTTTCCTGCCGGCAGCATATCGATGATGGGATAGCCGTCTCCCGGACCGGCTAACACCTGGGCGATACTGCTTGTGGCAAATTGGGGGCTATCGAGTCCGCCTGGGTTGCTTGCGTCTGTTTCATCGGACTGCCCATTTTCAGACGGCGCGGCCTCGGTTGCGTGGTTGTTTTCCTCTGATGCTGGTTGCCTGGTCCAGCGTGCTGTAAGTCCAATCATCAGGAGGAGGAGCAATCCGCCCAGGCCGGCAAGAAGCATGCTTTTTGCCGGCGAACGATTCGTCCGATCATTCATAACGCCTCAAGCTTCTAGTGAAACTCGGCGGAAATTCACATGCAGGTTCTATCAGGGATAAACTCAGCGAATTTCCGCCGTGGTATTCACGCCGAATTGTATTAGGGGACGGAGACGGTCCAGTTCGTCGTGTCGCTCTGCCCGTTCTGGTTGGTTACGGTAAGTTGAATGGTGTATTCGCCCGCCGCAGGAAATTGCAGGGTGATCTCCGGCTCGTTGTACACAGTGCCCGACGCAATCCATTGATACCCGTTCTCTGCCAGTGGGGCTCCGCCCGTTCCGGACATCAACGCACTAAAGACTATCTGCTGATTTGCCTGCACCTGGACAATTTCGCCGCGCTCATCATTGCCGATTACCTGCACAGGCGCGCCGTTGATCGTCGCCTGGATGACTGCCGTGGGCGGATTGCCCGTGACGGGCACTTCACCGGGCAGGGTCGGCGTGGGCGTCGGCTGGGGCGACTCGCCTGTTACAGGCGTAAAGGTCGGCGTGGGCGTCATCTCTCCCACCGGCGTTGCTTCACCTCCCGGCGGCGCTTCCTGCTGAGCGGGCGCAGGCGTGGGCGTCGCGGGGAGAGGCGTAGGAGCCACCGGCGTTGCCGTGGGGATCAGCTGCTCGCTGGATGGGACGGGCGGCGGAGCCTGGCCGATAAGAATTAGCCTGCTGTCAGTGCCCTGTAGCCCCTGATCATCCGTGACGGTGAGGGTGACATTGTAGACCCCCGGTACGCTGTAGCTTTTGGTGACCTGCGCCGCACCGGCTGTGGTGTCATCACCGAAGTCCCAGGCAAAAGTGATGATCGGATTGGTGCTGTCGGATTGCCGGGCGTCGAAGTTCATCACATTGCCCACCGTACCCAGCCGCAGAGAGTCAATCGCGGCATCGGGCGCACTGAGAGGATTGGGCGCGGTCGGTTCTTCATCCACTCGAATCTGGCCGGATGTGGCGTTGGTTCTGCCCTGATCGTCCGTCACGGTGAGGGTGACGCTGTAGATGCCCGCCTCCTCGTAGACGTGTTCGGCCTGAATGCCTGCGCCCGTGGCGCCGTCGCCCCATTCCCAGGCATAATCGACCAGCTCGCTCTGGTCCGCTACGGATTCTCCCGCGTTCAGCAAAACGTTCTGCCCAATTCGGGCCCGGGTCGGGCCGCGGAAGACGGCCTGAGGCGTTCTGCCGGGGATGGCGGGCTGCCAGCCAAGCTGGACGCGACCGGCCAGATCTGTTTTGGCGTAATCGATTCGCAGGTCGTGCTCGCCTGCTTCCATCACCTGGGAGCGTGCGCTCAGCGTGCGCATTTCCTGCTCGTTCCAGCTGTCGATGAGCAGCACGCCGTCCAGCCACAGGCGTACGCCGCCTGCTGCCTGGATGGTGAAGCGATACGCCATTTGATCGAAAGCGGTCCGGCTACTCCAGCGTACCGACCAGTTATTGGCAGGAATGCCGGGAATCGGCTCGTTCTGGCCCCACGTATAGTTGAGCGATTCCTCATTGCGCACCACGGCCGGCTCGCCCTGGATGTCGGGATTGGTGAAATATTCCGCCTTCCAGTCGGGGTAGCGGCTAGTCAGGACCATATTTGCGCGTACGGCGGCATTTCCTTCGCCCGGGCGATACTCAACCTGGATGGTATGCGGTCCCCGCCCCAGATTTAACGGAACGCTGTGAGCGGTTGGAATCTCCATATCCCAATAGTCCAACACGGGCACTTCGTTGATCCAGACGCGTATGCCGCCGTCGCCAAAGACGTTGAGGTGATAGGTTCCGGCCGGGAGTTCGCGTACGATTGTCCAGCGCACGGAGAAGTTGTCGGCTGTAACCTCGGGCGCAGGCGCTTCCGTGCCCCAGGAAAAGTCGATCATGCTGTCCTGGCGGGTTAAGGCCGGCGGGCCGGCGACTTCATCGTTGTTGAAGTACTCGCCTTCCCAATTGAGCAACGCGTTGACCGGCTCGATGCCGACGGGCTCTAATGTAAACGCAGCCGTGACGGGCTGTTCGGCCGATGCAATGCCCTCGCTATAGAAAAACTCAGTCAGGAGGAGCGCTAATTGGGGCAGCGCTTCATCCAGCATTTCATGGGATGCGCCGTCTATCACGACCTCCCGGCCGTTCTCCAGCCCCGTCAGCATGGCTTCCGCATTGGCAGCCGGCGCCAGGGCGTCCATGCTGCCGCTGACCAGGAGGATGGGAATATCGCTTGTCAGCGGGTTCCGAAAAGCCTCATCCAGCGCGGGATCGCCTACCCGGGGGCAAAGCTCCGCCCAGACGCCGTTGATGGCATTGCCCAGCAGCGCCTCTTCGGCCTGGGTCGTAATCGCTTCCTGGCGCGCGGGGCCGGCGGATGAAGCGCAACGCACCATAACGGGCGTCAGGTTGTCGCCTGCCTGACGACGGTAGGTCAAGGCCTGGCGGGCGGCCCAGGAATAGTCGCCCTGAGCCATTTCGGCATAGCGGGCGGGCAGGCTCCGCTGGGTAGAGTTCGCCAGGGCCTGCGCCGTGACGTACTGGATATCGCCTCGGCTGATGGGAACCTGGACGGGCAGACCGCTGACGGGATCATCGGTGAAGACGGTTATGGGCCCTGCCGAGAGGCGATCCAGCACGGCCGCGACCGTGGCGCGGAAGTCAGGCATTTGCGGCCCCAGAACGGGATCCGCGTTGATGCGGCTCTCCAGGAGGGCCAGTTGATTTTCCACATCGGCAGGCAACACGGTTAGCTGATCCGGCCCCTGTACCAACAGTAGGGCGGCCCGGGCGATGGACTCGGGCGCGGCTTTGATGAGGGCTGCGCCCACATGGCTGCCGTATCCAATGCCCAGCAGGTTGATCTCCTCGTATCCCAGGGCCCGGCGCATGGCGTCCACATCGTTCGCCATCTCTTGCGCGTTGTAGGCGGCCGGATCAATGCCCGCATCCTGCCACTGCTGATAACAATGCGCGTAGTAATCGCCCAGTCGGGTTGCAATGCGCCTGTAGGTGGGCGGATTGGTGAAAAAGTTGCCGAAGCGCTGGGAGCAGCTCAGGCGGGGCCGGGCGTCGCCCATGCCCCGGGGCTCCATCATAATGATGTCCGACTGGCCGCCGAAGATGGCGGAAAGTGCCAGAAATTGTTCGCCCATCTCCGTCAGCGTGCGGCCGTTAAGGGGGGAATCGGTCAGAACGATTACCGGTAAGTCGGGCTCGTCGGCCGCGGTGCGATAGCGGAGCGCCGAGACTTCAATCGCCGCGTCATTAGCGCTTTCCTCGGCGGTCAGGCGCAGCCACTCGACCATGATTGTGGGCTGATCGTCATTCTCCAGCAGGAAGGGCGCAACCAGCACGGCCGGCGTGTCGGAAGGCGCGGCGCGCTGAGCCGTCAGCGGGCGCGGCGCAACAGCTATGATCAGCGCGCCCATGAGCAGGATGACAAGCGTGGCTTGCAGCGCGGATCGGGTTGTAAAACGTATGCCGCTGGGCATTCACATTACCTCTTGAATTGGTTGGGAAAGTGGGGTTCGCAACGCGGCAAGTCAGGATCGCGCAGTAGCATTTGCCGCCTTAAGTTCGGCTGATTGTAGCGAGTCATAGTATAGCATAGCCCCAATGTGGGCCAAATGCTGCCGGGAGGCTCGCTGCACGATATTTTCGTAATTTTATCGTCCCGCTTCGGATCGCTTTCGATTGGCTTTTATAGACGGCAGCCATTACCATATAAGGATAGCTCTGTCGTTGCGGCCGTTTATCGACCGCGTCCTGTCGCCCTGAGGTCTATCATGCCTGCTAAGTGTGCTCCCGCTCCCGACGTTCCAGCCGTCGGAGTCTCCGCTTACCCTGCTGCGCAACCCAAACAGAATATTGACATAAGTCAAGACTCTGCCAAGCAGGGCATCGGCGATCGGCGTCTGGTCTTTTTCCTCATGGCGCCGACCCTCCTCATGGTGCTGACCGCCTCGAGCTTTGGCGTGGCGTTGCCCGCGATTCGCACCCACTTCGCGATGGGCGCTGATGCTGCGGCCTGGATGGTGACGGCCTACACCCTGCCCTTCATGATGTTTATGCCCCTGTACGGCCGCTTGGGAGACGCACTGGGCAAGCGCAACCTCCTGGTGGCGGGCATGGGTTTGTTCTTTGCCGGCACGCTGCTGCTCTTTCAGGCTCAGCGTTTGCCCCTCTTTGTTGCGGGGCGCGTGATCCAGGGCGTGGGGTTGGCGGCCGTTTCGCCGTTGAGCATGGCCATCATCTCGCAACGTTTTCCGCCCCATCGACGCGGGCAGGCGCTGGGCTTGTGGAATTCAGCCGGGCCGTTGACGGGAATTCTGGCCCCGCTTATCGCCGGGCTGCTGATCGACGCCGTGGGCTGGCGGATGACTTTTTTGCCGCTCTTGATTGTTGCGCCCCTGGCCTCAGCCGTGATTTTTTGGGGAATTCCCTCATCTGGGCGGACCGTGAGGCTGAGCTATTTGCGCCGTTTCGATTGGCCCGGCGTGCTGCTCCTGGCCGCGACGCTTACCTTGTTTGTCTTTTTTCTCTCCAGCCGGGTGATTACCGGCGTGGCGCCCCTGCACGACATGCGCTTGCTGACCGCCACGCTCGTTGCCGGCGTGCTGCTGGTCGTTTACGAGCAGCGAAAGGCCGATCCCTTCCTCAACCTGGGGCTTTTTCGCACGCGCAGCCTGCGCATGGCCTCTATCATCGCCTGTACGCGTATGTTCGCCATGAGCGGCATCAATTTTCTCATGCCCCTCTTCCTGGCGGATGTGCATCACCTACGCGCCTCGACCATTGGCCTCTTGGTCATGCTCGGTGCGACAACGCTCTTTATCACCATGTATTGGGGCGGACGCGGCGCTGATCGAGGGGGCACCCGCCGCCTGATTACCATGGGGCTGGGTATTCAGGCATTGGCCTTGCTCTCCTTCGGCTTTCTGCCCGCGGGCGCGCCCATTGCCCTGATTGCGGCGGGGTTGATGCTTCACGGCTTTGGCGCGGGCTTTCCCCTTGCGCCTCTTCACCGGGCCGCCATGAGCCAGGTGGAAGCCGCCCAGGCCGGCGCAGCCGCGGGCATTTACAGCATGATCCGCTTTAGCGGCACCCTGCTGGGCGCGACATTGGGCGGCGTGCTGCTGGAGCAGATGCTCAGCAATCACGTTCCTCCGGCCGGCGCCTACCGCACGGTTTTTTGCGTCATCGCGGCCGCGGCCGTAACCGGCGCGCTTCTGGGCCGGGTGATCGACAATTAGAGGGCAGCGGGAATCCCTGTGGCGGGATGATGCATGACACGTGAGGCGTGCTCAACTCCGTTACCCAATCAACAAGTCAACAAGTCACCCCTCCCCTGCCTGCTCCAGCTTCTCCTGCAGGAATGCCACGCAACCGGGAACCTGCGCCTCGCTCAAGCTGTGCAGCACCAGCGGGCCGTCATAGCTGCTCTGCAACATCAATTTGACATAATAATTATAGTCGAGCAGACCGGTTCCGGCTGCTTCATGGCCCGCGTCGCCGTCGCGGCTGGTATCCTTGGCGTGGGCCAGAACGATGTCGTCGCCCAGGAGCGCAAAGGCATTATCCAGAATCTCATGTTGCCGGCTGAGTCCGCCCTTGGGAAAAACGTTCGCCCCATCCATGATGATGCCCAGATGGGAAGATTGAATCGTATCCAGCAATTGGCGCGCTTTGGTCGGGGAGGAGACCACGTTGTTGACTTCCGGCTCTACGCCCAGCACGACGCCTATCTCTTCGGCTTTTGCCACGGCGGGGGCCATGACCGTCAGCAGATCGGTCCAGGCCGCGTCGGTGGCGTTATCGGGATGATTACGCCACATGTCAACAGGGTCCCGGGTGCCTGTGCAGAGGGTCACCACCGGCGAGCCCAGCTTGCGCGCCGACTCCATGACCGCGGTTAGCCGATCCATCCCGTCCACGCGTACGGCCGGGTCGGGATGGATCATGTTGAAGGTGCCGCTGACGGAGGCGATCTGCAAGTTGCGGTCGGCTGCGGCTTGGCGTACTTGTTGGATTATCCTGTCATCTATCGACCCGGGCAAGGGATCGAGCCCAGCGCTGAGCCAGTTAAACTGGATGGCCGGAATTCCGGCGGCAACGACCGCGTCAAAGACTTCTTCCGCGGTCGGACGTGCGAAAGTACGGGCAAAGATTCCAATCTCCATGTTAGGTTTTCCTCTCGTTGTGGTGAAAGTTGGGTTAACGGGACCTTATATATTATGTGGCTGCATTTCAGACGGCGACCGGCATGAATTTTCAAAGGACTGGATGCACTTTTTACGCCCTTGACATAGAGGTCAATTATATCTATCCTGTTGTGGAAGCCCCTAAATCCCGTCACTCGTTATTGTTCATGCGTTCCTCCTGCCTTTTGGTATACTATTAGATCTGCTAAGTGATTGCAGGATACAATCCGAGTTGAAGATGAGAGCTACCGGGATGCCCCAAATAGTAAAGATGGTATTTTTCTCCTGTCTGATTATTTGGTTGCTGTTTTCTGCCGATGTGGGTTACGCTCAGGAAAATAGTCCCCATTCGGACCTCGTATTCACGCACCTTACGAAAGACAATGGATTGCCCTCCCTGGATGTCATCGACATCATTGAGGATAGCCAGGGATTTATGTGGTTTGGTACGTCAGGCGGATTGGTCCGTTACGACGGCTATGAGATGAAGCTTTACGTCTATGATGAATTGGATGAGACGTCCATTTCCCATAATGCTGTTTGGTTTTTGTTTATAGACCAAAGCGACAACTTATGGGTCGGCACCATCAGGGGGGGGCTCAACCGTTACAATCGGGCAACGGATGACTTTACCCGCTTTTTTCATGATCCTACTGATCCCACATCGTTGCCGGATGATGACCTGAAGTCCATGTACCAGACGTTGGACGGCATATTGTGGGTAGGCACCTCCAATGGGCTGGGGCGTTTCGATCCAGACGCAGGCTCCTTTGTGACCTATTATCACGACCCCGACGATCCCAACAGCATTGCCGACAATAGCATTCGCTCCATTTACGAAGACCCGGAAACAGGGGCTCTGTGGCTGGGGACGCGCCGCGGCGGTCTCTCTGTTTTTGATCCTGTAACGGAACGAGCCACTAATTATCAACACGATCCCGAAGACCCAACCAGCCTCAGTGACAACTCGGTTGATGTCGTGTACGCAGCAGAAGACGGCACTATGTGGATCGGTACGCGTGACGGACTGAATCGATTTTTGCCTGAAAGCGAAACGTTCGTCCGCTATTATCACGATCCTGAAGATGACACCACGGTCGGAAGCAATACAATCGCCGCCTTACACGAAGATCATAAGGGGCGTTTTTGGGTGGGAACAAATATTGGCGCGGATATTTTTGACCCCGCAGCAGGGACGTTTACCCACTACGTCTACCGTGAAGATATTGCCACCAGCCTGGCAACGGGCTATATTCGTACAATCTACGAAGATCGGGTCGGGGCTATTTGGATTAGCACCCAAACCGGCGGCATAAGTCGCCTCTCAAGCCTCCCCGTCAATTTCATCACCTATCTCCACAATTCAGACAATCCCCGGACTATCAGTAGCAACAACGTATCTTCTATCATGCCAGCCCCTCAGGGCGGCTATTGGGTGATTGCCCAAAATGCCCTGAATTATTTCGACGGGCGGCAATTTACTCGCTATCCCCATGATCCCGATGATCCTAACGGATTGCCTGCCCAGATTGTCACGGTTCTGCCGGATCAGCAGGGCAATCTCTGGATCGGCACCGAAGCCGGAAAATTTGGCTACTATGATTTAGAAACGGAAATATTTACGGCTTATCCCATTCCCCTGCCTGGCGGAACGGGCGTTGTGTCGTTGAAAACTCTGGATGCTCACGGCAATGTGTGGTTCGGCCATGAAGGCCGCGGCCTGGTGCGTTTTGATGGGGAAGAATTCACCTTCTTTATGCCCGATGCCTCAAATTCGGATCCGAATAGTTTCCCCGATTTCTACGTGTCGGATGTCTACTACGATGTACAGCAGGATACCCTGTGGATAGGTACATCTACTCTGGTAAAATTGAATGAAGACGGCGAAACATTCACCCGCTACCCCTTGGACCCGAATAATCCCCTGTCTCTGGAAAATCGGATTCGCTATATTTATCAATCCAGAAACGGGCAACTTTGGCTCAGTTCCCAAAATGGCCTGTATCGTTTTGATCCCGACACAGGGCTATATACCGCTCGCTATACGGCGGCAGACGGATTCCCGCATTTTCCGATCAATCAAATTGAAGAGGATGATGACGGTGTTTTGTGGATGAACGCAGTAGGCATGATCGTCCGGTTTAATCCAGATACATCCGCCGTTACGGCCTATGATATCGATGATGATCTGCCTTCTGAAAGCTTGCATGCGCTAACGGGGGGGGTACGCGGGGAGATGCTGGCCGGCGGTCTGGATGCGGGGCTAACTGTATTCTATCCTGATCGCATCGTTGATAACGTCAATATCCCGCCGGTTGTGTTGACCGAATTGGAACTCTTTAACCTGCCGGTGGAGATCGGCGCGGAAGACGGCATTTTGCCGGCGAACATAAACGTTCTAGATAAATTAGTCCTGCGTTTTGATCAAACCTTCCTGACGCTTGGATTTGCTGCGCTCAACTATGATCGGCCTGAAAAGAATCAGTACGCCTACATGTTGGAAGGCTTTGACAATACTTGGCGCGTAACGACAGTTGAGCGGCGCTTTGCCTCCTATACCAATATTCCTCCCGGCCACTATACGTTTCGCGTAAAGGCGTCGAACAACAGCGGGGTCTGGAATGAGGAGGGCGTTTCGCTGCTGCTGGAGGTCAAACCGCCTTGGTGGCAGACTCCCTGGGCTTATATTCTGTACACGTTAGGCGCTGTCGGCGCTATTCTCGGCCTTCTTCAATGGCGCACCTATTCCGTTGAGAAGCGGCACAAAGCGCTACAGTTGCAAGCGGAACGGGACGAGAATATTTTGGCGACGATTCCTACCGGGCTCATTTTAGTCAACCCGGAGCACCGGGTCGTTATGGGAAATCCTATTGCCAGAGAAGAATTGCCGATTCTTGCAGGCGTTGAAATTGGGGAAACGCTCGCTCATTTTGGCAGCAAGCCGATTGAACAACTTTTGAACTCGCCGGACGACGGCTTGTGGCATGAGGTTTGCGTTGAAAACGGCTCGGGTGAACGCTATTTTGCTGTGCTGGCCCGGGCAATTATTGGTGAAGGCGCCCCGCATGATTGGCTTGTGGCCTTCCGGGATATTACGCTGGAGCGGAGCGTCCAGGAAAAAGCAATGACGCAGCAGCGATTAGCCTCCATCGGGAATTTCACAGCGGGTATTGCCCATGATTTTAATAACATGCTTGCGGTCATTTTGTTGAACGCACAACTCCTGAAGAACACGATTGAGATGAATACAGCGGCCGAAGCCCGCTGCGAGGCGTCTAAAACCCAACTTGAGCGCATATCGCATCAGGCTAATGCGGCCCATCAACTTATTAGCCAAATTCTGGACTATAGCCGCCAAACCGTTATGGAGCGGCAGGCCATCGATCTCTCCACAGTCATTACGGAACAAGGGGATTTGTTGTCTAAATTGCTCACCAGCGATTTTACATTAACCGTGAATCTGGATGGAGCAGAGGATTACTATATTTACGGTGATACGACTCAAATTCAACAGGTTTTGATGAATTTGGTGGCAAACGCGCGCGATGCCATGCCCCACGGGGGCGATATTGACGTACGCCTCTCGGTTTCCTACATGACGGAATCGGGCGGAACCGCTGAATCAAGCTTGCCGCGTGAATGGGTTGCGCTGGCGGTTCAGGATAAGGGGACCGGGATAACCGATGAAATGTTGCCCAGAATTTTTGAGCCTTTTGTTACGACAAAGCCCATTGGGAAAGGAACCGGCTTAGGCCTGGCCCAGGTTTCCGGCATTGTGAAGCAGCATGACGGTTACATTGATGTCCAAACAGAAATGGGGCGGGGCAGCACGTTTACGCTTTATTTTCCCAGATACGATGCGCCCATTGTGCACTTCCCCTCCCGGCCTGATTCAACCGACATTATGCTGGGGAATGGCGAAACGATTCTCCTGGTTGAGGACAATTCTGACTTGATGGAGACGCTGGGAGAGAGCCTGAAGATCATCAATTACCGGGTTTTATCCGCTTCAGACGGCGAAATGGCCTACCATATCTGGCAGGAACGCAATGAAGAAATCGATATTGTTGTGACCGATATCGTGATGCCGAATATGAACGGTATCGATCTTTTTCATGCGGTGGACAAGGCTGGCGCAAAACAACCCTTCATTTTTATCGCTGGTCATCTTTTGAAGTCCGAGACAGAAGCGCAGTTTGACATGCTGCGGGCAAAAGGAAGGGTAGACTGGCTGCGCAAGCCGATTCATCTAGGCGAGTTGTCAAGTATTTTGGCTATAGCGCTGCGTAACCAAAACATGGGCTAACCAATCCCGGCGGCAATAATCATGGAAACCAATAAGTATGTGACATTGGGGCAGAAACATAAGGCGCGGCGGCCGGCCGAGTGTACGCTAACGCACCCGATCCAGAATGCGAAACCAGGCGGAAACGAAGGGCAGGTAGAGCGAATCGTAGCGGGTGAAAAAGTAGCGCTGCTGGCGAATGTCGGCGAAGGTGACGGAAGCGCGCTCGCCGCTTAGCATCCGGCCGATTTCGTGGCCCAAATAGCTTGCGACGGCCACGCCGTGGCCGGCATAGCCGTAAGCGTAGGCAATGCCTGCATGGGGGCCGGATGCAATACGCCCGGCGTGAGGCATGAGATCAAACGTAAGCCCCAGGTTGCCGGACCACGTGTGGCTGACGGCCGCATCGGCCAGTTGCGGGAAGACCTCCAGCATGCGCCTGCGCATCATGTGGGCGCTCTCCGTCACGTCCAGATTGGGCGAGAGGTTGTGGCGACCGCCGAAGAGCATGCGTCCGTCTGGCGTGAGGCGGAAATAATTCAGAAAATTTTTGCTGTCCACAAACATGCGCCCCCGAGGGCTGAGTTCGGCTTGCAGGGCCGGGGAGAGCGGTTCCGTGGTGATGATATAGCTGCCTACGGGAAAGACGCCGTTGCGAATATAGGGCAGCACGTCGGTGGTATAGCCGTTAGTGGCGATGAAGATCTGGCTTGCGTATAGGCTTCTCTTGCTGCTGGTCTCCAGCCGCCATTCCTCGCCCGCCTTGTCGATAGCGGTGACGGGGCTCTGTTCTGCCAGCCGTACGCCCTCTTCGGCGGCAATACGGGCCAACCCAAAGACATATTTAGCCGGATGCAAGCCCGCGGCCCGGCTATCCACCACCCCGCCGAAATAAGCCGCGGTCCCGATCTCCTCGCTTAACTCTTCTCTGGGCACGAAATGCATATCATGGTAATCGAGCTGCCGCGCGTGCCAGGCAACGCTTTCCTGCATCGCCTCAACGTGGCCCGGCTTGTACGCCAGGTAGAGGTAGCCGCGTCGGGCGAAATCACAGTCGATGCCGGCTTCGCCCACGCTCTTTTCCACAAAGTCCACTGCATCCAGCGACCATTCCCACAGGCGTCTGCCCAGCTCATTTCCATACTGTTTGCATATGTGCTGCGCGTCGTCTTTGAGGCCCGTGGTCATCATGCCGCCGTTGCGGCTGCTTGCCCCCCAGCCGATAGTCTCGGCGTCCAGCACGGTTACGTCATACCCGGCCCGGGCGAGCACGCGCGCCGCACTCAAGCCCGTGTAGCCGCTGCCCACGATCGCCACATCCGTGCGTTCGGGCGGGGCCTGTACGGGCAGATCGGTCGGGCGGGGGAAATCATCGGTCCAAAAAGGTGCGGTTTGCATAGAGATATCTGCTCGATTGTAGAGTTGCCCCGCGGTTTGTCACGGCAGCAAAATCAGCGTGCCCCACTGGGTCGGATTGTCATGCCGGCTGCGCGCGGGCGATGTGGCGATGATAGTCTCCTGGGCAGGGTTGTCGCCGTCGTTGTCATTGACGGCCAGAACGAAGCCCAGGGCCGCCTCGGCCGGCAGCGTTGCGCCGTCGATATCAAAGAGGCTCCACGGCAGCAGCGTTTCCAGGTTATAGCCCCGCTGCGCGCCGTCTTCCCGCTGCTCGGTGACCGCGCCGGCCGGCTGAAACGCGCCCTCTTCGCTGTAGGGGAGCCAGCGATAGCCGCTAAGCTGATTGCCTTCCGCGCCGAATGCCAGGCCAATCTGGTAATCATCACCGTCGGCCTGATCCGCATCAAAATCCGCCGCCAGCAAGCGATCAATGTTGATCTCCATGCTGTCGCCCTGCCAGAGGTCAGAGCCCGCCGGCCCGGGGCGATAGCGCTCGTCGCGCACGCGCAGGGCCACATAAAGACCGGCATCGCTCCAGGCGAACTGGGCCCGGGCCGAGAGATCCTCGCCGCCGCTGTAGGCTGCGTCGCCGTAGACGACGGTCTCTATGGGAATCCAGTCGCTGGACCAGTCGCTAAAAGAGCCGTCCAGCGCGATGGCGCCGGCCCGGGAGGCAAAGAAGCGCCCCTGTTCACGGGGGCGGGTTGCATCGGCCGCGGTGGAGACGCCGCCGGACTGGGCCGGCGGGGCGGTCACGCTGGCGGCGGGCAGGGCGGTGGGGGAGGTCGTCGCGCCGGGTGTCATCGTTTCGCCCGGCGCAGGCAGAGCGTCGGGTGAGCGGCTGCCGCTGCCGATGGAGCCGCTCCAGCTTCCGTCGGCAGCGGCCAGGAAGCGAATCGTCGGCCAGTTCCCGCCCGCGGCATGGTTATAAAGGTTGTCCGACGTACACGAGGGAACCGCCTCGCTCTGGAGCATGAAGCCGTTTTCAAAATCCTGGATCCGGGCGCAAAAGCCCTTTTCCGTATCGGTCGCCCAGCCCAGGCCGGCAAAGATATCATCCCGGGAGCCCCAGACATAGCCGAAGCCCCGTTCCGGCGCAAAGAGGCCGGCCGGCGGCACCCCGCGTGAGGGGACTTCCTGACCGCCCCATCCCTCCTCGATGTGGCTCCAGCCGCCGCTGTTCAGAAAATAGCCGGCCTGGTCGTTGTCGCTGCGCCAGAACATGGCGCCCCGCTCAAAGGGCTCCCACGCCGCCCATATAATCTGTCCCGGCGGCGATGCCGGGCAGCCCAGCAGCGCGTCCGCGCCGCCAAACGCGGGATCAACGTCTATGGCGCAGGCCATCGGCGTGGCTGAAGCCGGCGCAGTTGCCGTGGATGGCCCTGCGGTAGGCGTTTGAGGCGTTGCATCGCCACTGCCGGGCCCGGTTGCGCTTGTCTCCATGGGCGGGGGCGTGGCCGTATTGCCGCCGATGACCAGCGCCTGGGTCGGCGTGTAGGTAGCAACAGCCGTGTCCGGCTCATTGCTCAGTCGGTTGTTAAGCGTGGCAAAAGCCAGCCCCACCATAAACCCGAAGATCAGCAGGAGGGCAATGCCCAGCAGCCAATAAATAAGCCGGGAGCGACCGCCGGGCCCTTCTTCATCAATGAGATCAAAGTCATCGTGATTGTTCACGGTTAAAATGCCTTACTTGCTATGGAGACGGGACGCATGGGGAAATGATAGAGGTTCAACCGGATTTCATATGGTTGACTGATGGGTCCGCCATGAGCCATGTTCCAGACGACGCCCACATAAATTCCGCAGGCATCATTATAGAGTTGAGCGGCTTGCCCGGTCAATTTTGCCGTTTATCCGGCTACTCGATGGCGGTCAGGAGTTGTTGGATATCCAGCCAGAGCTGCGCGCCGTTGTCCAGCAGGTAGACGGCGAAGTAGGCGAGAGCGAGGAGCAGGATCAGCAAGAGCGGCTGACGCCATGACCACCGCGCCTCTGCGCGCACGGCCGGGAGCCCGGCGCTCTCGGTTGCGGCGGCGTCGGGTGCGGTAATGCGGATGGTCGGGCCGTCGCCGCCCGCTTCCGGCGTGAGGGTGATGCGCCGACCGATCCATGCTTCCAGGATCGCTTGCCCGGTGCTGCGGGCCATGGCGTCGCACTGTTCGTCATCCAGCGGCAGCCGCTTGTCGATGCGGGTGAAGTGGAGGACGGGCTGCATTTGCTCCAGGCCCTGGAGGGTTACATTGCTCACCGTGGCCGTAAGGCTGCGTCCGCCCAAATCCTCGGGCCGCAGACGATAACGCTGATCGACAACGGGGGCGCGGGTCATACAGTGGGGGACGACGCACGGTTATTCATCGCCGCCGCTCCTCACTCTTCGTTGATAACCGCCAGCGATTGGCGCAACGTGTTTTCGTTGATCAATCCGCTCCAGATCGTGTAGATGGTCCCGTCAGGGCGGATGAAAACGCTGGCGGGCAGTCCCCGGACCGCGTAGGCGTCCATCACCTCGCCTTTGGTATCCCGTACGATGGGCATGGTCATATTGAACTCCTGGGCAAACGGCTCGATCACGTCCATCCCTTCGTGCGCGTTGATGGCCAGCACCACCAGGTCGCCGTTCCCATTGGCGACGTTGACGATGTCCGGCATTTCCATCCGGCACGGTCCGCACCACGTGGCCCAGAAATTGAGGAGGACCGGGCGGCCCTGGAGATCGGCCAGGGTGAGGACGCGGCCGTCATCCAGTTGTAGACCGAAATTGGGCGCGGGCGCGCCCGGCTGCAGGCTGCCGCCCGTCTGGTCAAGCCCGTCAATGATCGCTATGCCGTAGCCGTGCCCTGTTGTTTGGGGCAGTTCCGCCAGGGTAACCGACGGGGCGTCGGCCGTTGATGACGAAGTCGCGCCATCGCTGCATGCGGCCGGCATGATGAGTATGAGCAATACCAGCAGACCGGATAAGCGCGTTCCGGCCGATTGTTTCCATCCACGCATCGCGTTCACGAACTTTCGGCGTATCGTTTTGGGTTGTTCAGACATTCCCGCTCACTCTGTTACGGTCGAGACCCCGATTTGGTAATCGCCGGTACGCTCGCGGCTGAAGTGCTGAATGCGCACCGTGTAGAGGCCCCAATCCAGCTCTTTCACCAAGCGGGGATTAAGGCGGCGGCCGCTGTCATCGTCGAGATCGATGAATTGGGTGTCATTGTCCGGGCCATAGAGCGTCATAACCAGGTCGGTGCGCCCGTGGGTTTCGATGGCGTAGGTTCCCGGCTCGAAGATCAGAAAGGTAAATGTGTCGATCTCGCCCAATTGGCTGATGGCTTCGCTGCGGGGCGGCGCATCGAGTAATATCTCATTGCTCGGCTTGGGATACATGCGGCCGATGAAGTCGGCGTCCATGGTGGAAATGTTGCGATTCCAGCCGACCTCGAAGTCGCCGATGGTGAATTCATTGGGAACGGGGTAGAGCATGATCGATTGGGTATCGAAGCCGGTAAAGCGGACCAGATTCTCCGCATACTTCTGGAACAGATTGATGTCAACCTGTTCCCGGGTCCAGTTGTTAGGCGGTCCCTGATAATAATCGTAGACCGCGTCTTTGTCCCACGGGATGCCTTTGGATGGGTTCTGATGTTCGTGTATCAGCCCCAACGCGTGACCGAATTCGTGGATCACAACCCGATCATACTCATCGTTGTGGGTATTAGGGTAGAGCCAGCCGAAGTTCATGGTGGGCTCGTCCGCGGGAATTTCCTGCGCATCCGTTCCGATATAGGACCAGGATCCCTGCTGCTGAAATGAGATGCGAATATCCGCATCAGGAGTATCGACAAACTTGAAGCGGATGTTGCCGTACCGGCTCCACACATGGGCCCGGGCAGCTACTTTGCGCTGTACGACCTCTTCTCCGTCCATGAAGGTGCAGGTGAGCACTCGGCCCGTCGGCCACTTTTTGCTGATGACCAGCGCCGCTTCCAACGCTTCGGGCGGTATTCTTGTGGGCGTAGGAATTGCAGCAGGAATCAGTTCGCCCAGAGCAAACGGGAGACGTTCAGGGCGGCGGTCAACACAGGCTTTGACGAGCTTATCAGGCATAACCGGCTCCTTTTGGAGTTGCGTTGCGTACAGAAAAACTGGAATTGCTGACATTTTTGCACTTTACTTAACGCGATTATAGCCAGCCCACCCCAAGCCTGTCAACGAACGCTATCTGTGCGGCAGCCGTTCCCCATGCGCCGCAATCTCAACATAAGCAAACGCCCCGGTTTGCATCCATGGCAAACCGGGGCGTTGTAAGACTTTACGTTCGTCCCGCGTGCTTTGGTCTAGACTTCCATGACCATGGGCATGATCATGGGGCGTCGGCCCATCTCCCGCGCGGTGAAGGAACCCAGTGCGTCGCGCACCTTGTTTTCCAATACGGATACAGGCATCTTTTTGCTCTTTTTCTTGAGCACCTTGAGTACGGCCTGTTCCGCCCGCTCGATGAGATCTTCATTCTCGCGCATGTAAACGAAGCCGCGGCTGACGATCTCCGGTCCGTAGAGCACGTTGCCGTCAAACTCATCCAGCACCACGATACAAACGATGAAGCCGTCGTTGCTCAGATGGCGGCGGTCGCGCAGGACCACGTTGCCGACATCGCCGATGCCCAGGCCGTCAACAAAGACCTGGGTCATGGAGAGGCTTTCGCCCCGCCGCGCCGTAATCTCCTCGCTGCCGTCGAAATGGCCAAACTCCACGACTTCGCCGTCATCCAGCACGAAGATGTCCTCCGGCTTGACGCCCGTCTGCTCGGCCAACTGGGCGTGGAGCACGAGATGGCGATATTCGCCGTGGACCGGAATGACGAACCGCGGCCGCAGCAGTTCCAGCATGTGGCGATAATCGCCCCGGCCGCCGTGACCGGAAACGTGCACGTCGCCGTTGCGATGATAGAGCACCTCTACGCCCTGGCGGAAAAGATTGTCCACCGTGCGGTTGAAGAGTTCTTCATTGCCGGGAATCGGCGCCGCGCTGAGCACCACCGTATCGCCCTCGCGCAGGGTAATCTGACGATGGTCGCCCACGCTCATGCGCACCATGGCGCTGGTCGGCTCGCCCTGGCTGCCTGTGGCCACCACGACGACTTCCCTGGCGGGCAGTTGTTCCATCTCATCGGTGGTGAGCAGTTCATCCTGTGTGATGTCCAGATAACCCAGCTTGATGGCGATGCGCACATTGTTGACCATGGAGCGGCCGACTACGCCTACCCGACGGTTGTGCTTGCGCGCGGCCGTGATAATCTGCTGGACGCGACCGATGTTGCTGGCGAAGGTGGAGAGGAGGACCCGCCCCTGAGCCTTGGCGAAGACTTCGTCCAGCATCACGCCTACTTTGCGCTCTGACGGCGTGCGCTCTTCCTGCTCGGCGTTGGTGCTGTCGCCCATGAAGAGCATGACGCCCTCGTCGCCCCAGCGCTGGAGCTTCTCCGTGTCTGTGGGCTTGTTATCCACCGGCGTGGGATCAAAGCGATAATCGCTGGTGTGGATGACCCGGCCTATGGGCGTCATGATGCTCAAGCCTACGCTGTCGGGAAAGCTGTGACAGGTGTGGAAAAATTCCACCGTGAAGGGGCCGGTTTCCACTTTGCTCTCTTCCGTAACCGTGTGGAGCTCCACGTCCTTGAGCACCTTGGCCTCGCTCAGCTTGACTTCGACCAATCCCCGGGTCAGGCTCGTGGCGTAGATGGGGGCCGTCAGCCCCTCACGCACAAAGTAGGAAAGGGCCCCGATGTGATCCTCATGGCCATGGGTCAGGAAGACGGCCTCCACTTTGTCCAGTCGATCCATGACGTATTGACTGTCAGGAATGATGATGTCGATGCCGTGCATGTCGTGGGTGGGGAACATGAGGCCGCAATCGACGATGATGATGCGCTCATTCGCTTCCAATACCATCATGTTGCGTCCGATTTCACCTAAGCCGCCCAGGGGAATTACCCGCAGAAGCGGCTCATCTTGCTTGTTTTGTTGGTTCTTTCTTTTTGCCATCTACAATTCGTTCTCCTTGTATAGTTGGACTTGTTGTTTTATGTATGATCTGGGTGCGCGCTGTCACCCTCTCTAAACCTTATTTAGGGCTGCCGCCCATGCGTTATTTATAGACGCACGCGCTCAATTTGCTGTGCCGCCGGCACACATACGCCACACTGTGCGACTGTCCAAAAGGGAAATGGTCGATCATCAAGCGAAGCATATTCTCTGCGGCCCTGTTTCGGCCAAGCTGTCTGCCTGCAACGGTTTGTCTCCTGCCGCCAAAGAGCGGGCAAAGCTTGGCTATCCGCAGCCCATCAGATATTATACCATTCCTGAGCCGACACGTAAATTTTTGCGCTTGGACTATTCATCATTCTTTCAGACGCCGGAGGTCAATGATCCCCTGATGGCTCGCCAGACAGACGGCCGGTATTATACTCCATGCTGACTTTTGCTCAATTGCTTTGCCAATACATGGAACGGAGCGGCATCTCGGATGCGGAACTGGCGCGCTCGGTCGGCGTGCGTCGCCAAACCATCTTTCGCTGGAAGCAGGGGTTGGTCAAGCGGCCGCGCTTCCGCGAGGATGTCCTCGCTGTGGCCGCGCGCCTGCGCCTGACCTCTCCCGAGCGCGATGCCCTTTTGCTGTCAGTCGGCTTTCAGCCCGAAGACCCGGATGGACTTGTAGCGGAGGCGGAGGCGGGAACTGAGGGGGAGACAGGCGTGACGCCCGCGGCCGATTCCCCCTCAGACGCGGCGCCTGATTTGGCATCAGACCCGGCTGGGACGCCGTCGGAGCTGTCAAGCGGACTTGAGCCTGTAAGCGACTCGGCCGGGCAGCCGGAAGCGGAGGACGTGACAGGCGCGCCCGGGCAGGAAGATACGCCGGATAAGCGGTCGGCGCGTCGCCTTTTGGGTATGGCTGGGGTGGTCCTGCTTGTCCTGCTGATCGGCTTTGCCGGCCTGCGCTTCTTGAATCGGCCAACGCCTTCGCCGTCTCCTTCCGCTACCGCCTCAGCCACGGAAGTCGCTTCGCCCACCGACGCTGCAAGCGGGCAATCCGTCCTGGTCGCCGGGCCGGATGAGACCCTGCTTCTGGTGGCCGAGTTCTCCAATTACGGCGTGGAGCAGGGCTTTAACGTGGCCGGCCGCATCAGCGAAGCGCTCATGGGCGAGATCAACCAGGCCGCGCTGGAGCGAACCCGGGTGGCCGTCTGGCCTCAGCCGGTGGACGATGGGGCGGACGCCGCAGCCGCCCTGGCCGAGAGCGGCGCGGCCGCGTTGGTCTGGGGCGAATATGACAGCGGCCGGGTGCGGGTCAACATCGCCCAACCCGGCTCCGATGAAGGGCCCGGCTGGGTGCGTTTTCTCTCCTCGCCCGGCGACCTGGCTTCCATTATCAACATCGATTTGCCCAACGAAACGCGTTTGCTGGCGCTTACAACCCTGGGCCAACTCTTCCGGGAACAGGGTGAGTACGTATCGGCCCGCAGCGCGTTTAAGCGTGCGCTGGATCTCCATCCCGACGAGGCGGATACAGAGGCCCTGCTCCACTTTCTTCTGGCCACCGTGCTGGAGCGGGGCGAAGACGGCGATCCGGCCGCGGCCATCAGCGAATACAGCCGGGTGATTCCCCTGCGTCCCGAGTGGGTGAACGCGCGCTATAACCGGGGCAGCGCCTATCTTCAGCGCTACTACAGCGGCGGCGAGCCGGACCTGCTGGACGCGGCCATTGCGGATTTCGGCTGGGTGTTGGAGCGGGAGCCCGCGTTCAGCGACGCGTTCCTCAACCGGGGCATCGCCTATTATGAACGCAACCAGCCCGGCGATCTGGATCATGCGAACGCGGACATGACCGCGGCCCTGGCCCGCTCGCCCAACTCATACCGGGTTTACTTCAACCGCGGCCTGCTCAACATCCGCCGCGACGATCCCCAGTGGCAGAGCGACCTGACCCGGGCCTTGCAGCGCAATCCCGGTTATGCGCCCATCCACAGCGCCCTGTGCTGGGGCTATGCGTTGGATGAGGAGCCCGAGGAAGCTCTCCCCCACTGCCAGGAGGCGCTGAGCCTGGACCCCGCCGCTAACGTGCATGACTCGTTGGGTATCGTCTATGCCCAGTTGGGGCGCAGGCAAGCAGCGCTGGCCGAATTTGAGGCGTATCTGACCTGGTTGCGCACGCTTCCGCCCCAGGCCCTTGCCCTCCTGAACGGACCGCTGGTGGAAGCGTGGATTGACGCGCTGGAGGCGGGCGACATGCCCTTCAATCAGGCCGCGCTGGACAAATTGCGCTGATAGTGCAAGCCAACCAATCAACAAATAAACGAGTTTTCCCTCACCCCATCGCCCCAATCAACACCCGCCACGCCAGGAAGGCGATCATCCCCACGACAATCGTGAGCAGCAGGTTCTTTGTGCGCCACGAGGTCAGCCCTGCAATGATTCCCGCGGCCAGATAGGCGTTCGTGTAGTCAAAATCAACGGAGCCGCCAGGCATGAGCAATGCCGGCGCGATAATCGCCGTAAGGACGGCCGGCGGAATGAACCGCATGGCCTCCATGAGTCTATGGGGAAGCTCAAAGCGCCCCACCAGCGCCAGCACAGGATAGCGAACGCCGAAGGTCACAGCCGTCATGCCCAGGATCAACCAAAATTCTTGCTGCGACGTCATGCTTTTGCCTTTCGTTTTTGCAGGAGTGCGCCTGTGGCCACGCCCAATAGGGTAGCGATGATAAGGCCGAGTTGATTGGGCAGGCTGTGGAAGAGCACGGCGCTGACGCCCGCAACCAGGACGCAAGCCACGACCGGGCGACTGCGCAGCATGGGGACCAGCATCCCGATGAAGGTAACGGGCAGCGCGAAATCCAGTCCCCACGACGCGGGATCGGCAATGGCCTGCCCGGCGCGGATGCCGATGTACGTGCACAGTTGCCAGTTTGTGTACATGAAGAGGGCCGAACCCAGAAAGAACCAGTGCTTGTCGCGCGAATCGTCCGCCTGGGCGTAGCGGTCAATCACCACCAGATAACTTTCATCCGTGAGCCAGAAGCCCAGAAGCGCAAGCCAGCGCTGGGGCAGATGTTTCATATGGGGGGCGAGGGACGCGGCATAGAGGGCATGGCGCAGGTTAACGACGAAAGTTGTGAGCACGATGATGGCTACGCCTGCGCCCGCCGCGGCCAGGCCCGCGGCCACAAACTGGGCCGATCCGGCGAAGACGAAGAGGGACATGGCCATCGTCGCCTGGGGTGACAGTCCGCCGTTCACCGCGACCGCGCCGAAGATGATGCCGAAGGGAATCGCGCCCACCACCAGGGGAAAGGTGGCGCGTACGCCCCGGCGAAATTCTTGCGCCCGATTGGCGGACCGGCTGTGTTCAGTTGTGGCAGAAGATGCGTGGGGCATGGAAGAAGATGCGCTCTGCTGTCTGATGCGCGGGGCTCAACGGCGATCCGCGCGGGTTTGTCCGCGGCCAATCCGGCTGACCAGCGTTCGCTGCATGCGGATATCCCGCGCGCTGTCGCTCTGCACTTCCAGGAGCGTGGTTTGCTTCCGGACCAACGCTTCGCTAAGCGCGCGGCGGAAGGCCGTCACGTCGTTTTGGGCTGCCTGGAAGCGGATATGCTTGAGCCCGTAGAGGGCCGCCGCGTGACTGAAATCCAGGCCATGGGGCGTGAGGAACAGTTCGGTAAAGAGCGGATCCAGCCGGGCTACGGGCAGGCGGCGAAAGATGCCGCCGCCGTTGTTGTTGAGGAGCGCAATGGTCATATTTTCCACCTTGTGCATCTGCAGGGCAAGCAGTCCGTTCATGTCGTGGTAAAACGAAATGTCACCGATGAGCAGGACTACGGGCTGGTCCGGCACGGCCGCGGCTACGCCCAGCGCGCTGGAAATCACGCCGTCGATGCCGCTTGCGCCGCGATTCGCATAGACATACAGAGGCTTGGCCGCGGCTAGGGCAAATTGATCGACGTGACGAATGGGCAGGCTGTTGCCTACAAAAAGATGCGCGCCCGGCGGCAACTCTTCCGCCAGCGCGGCCACATACGCGGCGTCAAACGCTTCCTCGCTGAACGTAATTTCGGCTGCGGTCCGGGCCGCCGCGTCGGCCGTTTGCCATGGGTGCAGCCAATTTTCCGCGTCCGATGCAGGGGTCGGGCACGCGTCCAGCAGCGCCCGGCAGAGGGATGCTTCATCGCTCTGAAGAAAGTAGGTGGTCCGGTGGCTGTCATCGGCCCAGACGCCGTTGGCGCGTACGTGGATCTGCACATCAGGTTTGCTGCGAATGAGATATTCGTTGAGCCACTTTGAGGTCGGTACAGAGCCGAAGCGCAGTGTCAGCGTCGCACGCGGCAAGGATTGGGCTGCGGCCGGGTTGAGGAAACCCTCATAGGCTGAGACGACCATCCCCGTTTCCGCCTGGGGGCCAAAGCGTACGCCGGAAATGGGATCGGCCAGGAGCGGGTAGTGCAGCTTCCGCGCCAGTTCGGCTACGCCAAGCGGGAAATCGCCGCCGGGAGAGCGGGGCCCGCAGATAATGAGGCCCTGGGGATGTGCGGCGAGCAGCGCGGCGATATGGTTGATCTGATCAGGGGTCGGCTGGATAACGCCCTTGGCAATGGTTACCGCGGCGGAGGCTGTCGGCGTATGGGCAAGTTCGTCCAGCGTCTCCGGCTCCAGAGGCTTGCGGAAGGGCAGGTTAAGGTGGACCGGACCTTTGACGATGCCGTTGGCCGTAGCGTAGGCGCGTGCGGCCAGGGTGCGTAGATTATTGCGCGCCACGGCCGGCGGATCCGCTTCCGGCAGCGCCACGTCCACCGCCCACAGAACCTGATCGCCGTAGAGCTTGACCTGATCGATGGTTTGGTTGGCTCCGCTGTGGCGCAGTTCCGGCGGCCGATCCGATGTGAGGACAATGAGGGGTGCGTGAGATTGGCGCGCTTCGATGACAGCGGCGAAAAACTCCGCCGCGGCCGTGCCCGACGTGCAGACCAATGCGACCGGTCGATCCTCAGCTAAGGCCATGCCCAGCGCGGCGAAGCCAGCGCTCCGCTCGTCGAGATGGAGGTAATGACGAATGCGGGGATGGCCGGCAAAAGCCAGGGTCAGCGGCGTTGAGCGGGAGCCGGGCGCGATCCAGACTGCATCCAGCCCGCACGCCGCCAGCTCCTCTACCAGGATAGCGGCCCAATGGTTATTTGCATTCATGAAGGGTTTTCAATCGGAGTATTCGGGATGATTGACGGATTCACGCTGATCTTTTGCAAAAGATCAGCGTGAATCCGTTTGGGCGTCAGTCTTTTGTCGCCAGGGCATCAATGACGACGGTGACGGCCAGGGCCAATGCCGCGTCTTCACCCGGCTTCACGTCAACGCCATAGGTGTCGGTGAGGCGGAACCAGCGCTTTGAAACTTCGGCGACTACGTCAAGGCCCCGCTGGATGATATATTCATGGGCCAATAGATCGCCCTGCGCGACCCAGTTATGGCCGCCGGCGATATCGATATGCCATTTGCTGCCCAGCGGCGAAATGAGCGCCTTGTGAACCGTGGCGGCAGTATGGCCGGATGCACTCTCGATGGCCATTGTTTTGCGCACGTTCATGAGCTTTTCCTGGATCTTGTACAACTCCTGACCTTCGGCATTCGCAAAGATCAATGTTTCCCGGACCCTCAGTAATTTTCCCGTGACGGAAAAGGCGCGCTGTCCATGCTGATCCTCGATCCAATAGCGCTCTCGAATGGTGAGAAGGCCCTGCTTCATGCGGTAACGGTTGTCCTGATTCAAGAGTCCCATTTTTTTTGTCTCCTCTAATCGTTGGATGAGCAAGATCTGATCTGTTGACCACAAATTACATCAAAAGCCGGAAATCAGCGAATATCCGCCACGCCTATCGCCTCCAGCATGGGGCGAAATTTCCAGCCGGTCTCGTCCCACTCTTTTTCGGCGATGGACCCGGCGACAATGCCCGCGCCCGCATAGAGCCAGGCCCGACTTTGCTGGGCCACGGCCGAACGGATGGCTACGGCAAAGGTTCCGTCCAGCTCGGCGTTGATCCAGCCTACGGGGGCGGCGTACCAGCCCCGGGGCGCCGGTTCTACGGTACGTATGAAGGGGAGCGCAATGTTCCGCGGCGTACCGCCCAAAGCGGGCGTAGGGTGGAGCAGGTTCACCATGGGCAGGATGCCGTGCGGCGCTTGCAGCACGCCCTGAACCGGCGTATAGAGATGCTGAATGTTGTTTAGGCGCAGGATGGTCGGCGCGTCGGCCGCCGTCAGCTCCGCGGTGACGGGCGCAAGCCGCTTGCGCAATGCGCTGACTACCAGTTGATGTTCGCGCCGATCCTTGGCGGAATTGAGCAGCGCCGCCGCCAGCGCTTCATCCTCCGCCCTTGTTGCGCCCCGCTGAATTGACCCGGCCAGCGCCATGGATTCAAGTTCGACGCCGTGGGTGGCGGCCAACAGTTCAGGCGTTGCCCCAAAGAACGCATGATAGGGCCGGGGCTCAAAGAGGAAGACGAAGCAGTCCGGGTAGCGGGTCAACAGGCGGTCAAGCGCAGGCGTGACCGCGATGCGTTGGGCCTGCCGCACTTCGCAGATGCGGGAGAGGACGACTTTTTCCAACGGCGTCGTCGCAAACTGTTCCAGCGCCTGATCGATCATCGCGGTCCAGCTTGCCTGATCCAGGGGATAGCGCAGTTCGGAGGCTGGATCATGATCCGGGTCGGGCCTGGAAACGGCCGCGCGCAACTCGTCCAGCCAGATGGACAGGGCCGCGTCCAACTGCTCCACGGCGTCGTCAAGCGCCTCATCGGCGGCAACGAGCGCGCTGAGGGTGAGCCGACTCGTTGCGTCGGCGCGGGTAAGCTGCAGGTGGGGCAAAATAAAGTGGCCCGGATTGAAGCCCGTCCACGCTTCATCGGGCACGAAGTCATCCCGGAAGGCGAAGCCGCCAAAGAGGCGCGGTTGCGCGTTCGGATCGTCCACGCGGGAGAGTTCGGCGTGCTGAAAAAGCGCTCGGGCCTGGCGCTCAATCGCCCCGACCCGGGCTTCACCCCACCCCATCAACTCTACGGCCACGCCCATGCCGGCCAGCGTCTCTCCCGTGCGTCCGTCATGCCAGAAAAAGCGCTCCCGTCCTTGCGCATGACGGAGAAAGTCCAGGGGCGCAAGGTTCGGGGCCGCCTTACTCACGCTGACCAGGCGGCCGTTCAGGCGGAAGTCATACTCGTTGGGGGCAAGATGGCGCATGGGCGGCGCGGGATCGGGCATGGTTACGGCGTCTCTGCCGGCGCTTGGCCGCGTACGTATCCCACGCTGCGCAAGAGGGTGGGCACCAACGTGTTGACGATGCGCTGCGGTTC
The DNA here is from genome assembly GCA_020433455.1 of Caldilineaceae bacterium. Lineage (GTDB taxonomy): Bacteria > Chloroflexota > Anaerolineae > Caldilineales > Caldilineaceae > JAGRCP01. The sequence goes on from JAGRCP010000048.1 coordinate 57,816, forward strand.
CGGATCGCCTGTATAGACCCAGCGGATGACCAGGTTGTAGATCGCGCCCATCCACGCGTGGGCGACGATGGCCGTGTCGATGGGCGCGATCTCGCCTTGTTCCACCGCCTCTTGCAGATATTGCTCGATGAGGCCGGCGAAGCGCTCATTTATATCAATGCGCTTCATTTCAAAGGTGTTGCCCAATCCCGATGCCTGGACCAGGAGCACCTTGGCCTGGCGTCGATATTTGCCGAAGGTGGCCAGACACGCCTCCAGCGCGGCCTCCACCTTGGCCATGGCCGTCTCTTCGCCGCTGATGGCCTCGGTAATGCGCCGCTCCAGCAGATTGGCGAATTGGTCCACCAGCGCCAGGAATAGGCGCTCTTTGTTGGGAAAGTAGAAGTAGATGGAGCCTTTGGACGTGTGAGATTCGTCGGCGATCTCGTCCAGCCGCGTGTCGTGATAGCCTTTGCGCGCAAAGGCGTTGAGCGCCGCGTCGAGGATGCTGCTGCGGGTGCGCTCAGGATCCCGGGTTTTGGTGCGGGCGTTGTCGGTGGTCATGGCGGCGTCTTTCTCCTTAAATGAGGCGAATTTAGCGCAAATTATACCATACAAACCGACCGGTCAGTCTATTGTGTTTTCTACGATTTTTGAAGAGGGAACCGCACGGGCACCAGGCGTGGTGCAGGTCGGCGCTTCCTCGCCCGACCGGTTGCTGAACCGGAGCTGTCGGGCCGGAAGCGCCGACCTGCTACACGAGATCCTGTTGAGCCGCACGGGACTCTGTAATCTGTAGCAGGTAATGCTAGCGGCGCATTACCGTGACGCCCGCGTCCTCTTCCAGGGTCTTGATGAAGGCGGATGCATTTTCCTCGCCCCAGCCCTTGTTGACGCCGGCTTTGATGTTCTCCCGGATCACCGCAACCGCGGGGATGGGCGCATTGAGGTCCTGGGCAAAGCTGCTGATGAGGTTGGCATCCTTGAGCATGAGCTTGAGTGCGAAGTTGGTGCTGAAGTCCCGGTCGATGAGGGCGGCGCCTACGCCGTCGAAGATGGGCGACTTGAAGTCGGTGACGTGAAGCACGCCCAGCACGTCCTCGGGATCCAGTCCCGCTTTCGTGGCCAGGATCATGGCCTCGCCTATGGCTTCCAATTGCGAGGCGACGACCAGATTGCCCACCAGCTTCATGGACGCGCCCATGCCGTTTCCGCCCATATAATGGGTGGTTTCGCTCATGGCCTCGAGAATGGGAAGCATTTCGTCATAGAGCGTGCGATCGCCGCCTACCACAATCCACAGACCGCCTGCCGCGGCTTCGTTTTTGCTGCCGAAGACGGGCGCATCCAGAAAGCGTACGCCCCGCTCCGCATAGGCCGCGGCTTCGGCCCGGCTGGTGTCAGGGTGAAGCGTGGTGAGATCAATGACGATCTGCCCTTCGCGCACGTTCTCCAGCACGCCGCCCGCGCCGAAAACGAGATCCGTGACGGCCGCGTCATCGCTGAGGCAATAGAGGATCACGTCGGCGTCCGCCACCGCTGCGCCGATGTCTGCGGCCTGGCCGGCGCCCTGTTCCACCAGGGGGGCGCAGCGTTCGGCTGTGCGATTCCACACCGTTACCGGGTAGCCGGCCTTGAGCAGGTTGGCGGCCATGCCCCGCCCCATGATGCCCATGCCCAGATAAGCAAGCTTTTGCATAAAATTGATTCCTTTCAGTGGCGCATCGAACGCGGATGCTATTTCAAGACGGCGTACATATGACGACGGAAATAGCGCCGTTCTGCCTCTGGCAGGAACCGGGGGGCTTCTTTCCGCCGGGATTTACTATTGGCGGCTAATGCGCCGCTTTTTACGCTCTTCGATATAGTAGTTGATAACCATGACCAGGAGCAGGAGCGCGCCCCAGGCAAATTGACGAAAGAAGATAGCCGCGCTGGAGCCGGAAAGTTCCAGCATGAGCATATTGAGACCCGTGGAGAGAAACTGGATGGAAAGGATCGCCAGCACCAGGCCCGTCACTGTGCCGAAGCCGCCCGTGTAGCTTACGCCGCCCAGAATCGCAATGAGCACAGTCAGCAGGATAAAGGAGGAGCCGTAATCGGGCTTGGCCGAGTTCGCCCGGGCCAGGAAGATAATGCCCGCAATCCCGCCGACCACGCCCGCCAGCCAATAGGTGCGGAGAATGACCCGATCAATGTTGATGCCCGAGAAGCGGGCGGCAACGGGATTGGTGCCCAGCATGTAGACGTTAAAGCCGAATGTGGTGCGGTTGAGCAAAATGGCAAAAAAGATGGTGAGAACGATGAATATAATCACGGGAATTGGCACGCCCAGGAGCGAGCCGTTGCCCAGAAAGGCAAACTGGGTCGTCGTAATGGCCGGGCCGCCGGTGACCACGTAGCCGAGACCCGTGTAGAGTGAGCCCGTCCCCAATGTCGCCAGAATGGGCGTAATGCCGATCCGCGCCACCAGCAGGCCGTTAAAGATGCCGCAGACGGAGCCGACCGCCAGCGCAGCCAGCATGGCCAACGGGATGACGATGGATGCGGACATTCCGCCCTCGCCGCCTAATCCGGTCAAAATAGTGGCCGCGGTCAACGCAGCCAAATTGGCAATGCCCACGACCGAAAGATCGATGCCCCCCGTCAGCATGGTGATGAGCATGGCAAAGGCCAGGATGCCGAACTCGGGAAACTGGACGGCCATTGACTGCATGTTGCGCACCGTAAAAAATTTGCCCGGCAGCAACAGGCTGAATGCGACAAATATGATCACAATGATGATCATCAGTCGCGCCGTGTGGCTGTCAAAGCTGAGCCGACGATACCAGGGTTGTGTGGATGCTTGTTCCATGCTGCGCACTCTCTTTTGAAAATGGTGCTGGTTGTTGGGGATTCGGTCCGCTTATTCGGCCAGCCCGAATGCGGCATTGCCGGCCCGCTTTGCTTGGATGGCAGGCGCCCCCGTACCGACAAGGATGATGATGCCGATAACGACTCGCTGCCAGACGGACGGAACGCCGATCAGGATAAGGCTGTTGTTGGCAATCACCACCAGGATGACGCCGAGCAACGTGCCGATGACTGTCCCCCGCCCGCCGGTAAGCTGAGCGCCGCCCAGCACCACCGCCGCAATAACGGATAGCTCTGTGCCCACCATATCCTGGGGGTTCGCCTGGCGGGCCAGCGAGCCGAAGGTCATCCCCGCAATGCCTGAGATCAAGCCTACAAAGCCGTAAATGAAGTATTGAATCCGGGCGATGTTAAATCCGGCCCGTTCGGCTGCTTCCCGGGAGCCGCCCAGCGCGTAGATGCTCCGCCCCAGCATGGTATAGCTCAGCAGAAGCCATACGAAGATCACGACGCCGATGGTGATCAGGATGCCTGGGTGCAGATTAGCCACGCCCCGGGTTTGGGGCACCGTGAGCAGCGTTGAGCGCGCAAAGGACGTCAACGCGGGCGGCACGTCCCGACGGATGGTTTGGTTGCCGATAGCGAAGAGCAGGAAGCCGTGGAACATGCTCAGCGTGCCCAGGGTAACGATCAGGGTGGGCAACTTGAAGCGGGCGATGAAGAAGGCGTTGATGAGGCCCAGCCCCAATCCGATAAGGGCCGCGATCACAAAGGCGACGATGATGGGCGCTTCGGGCGAAAAGGCCAGGAGCAGCTTGGTCGTGGCATAAAGGGCGAAGACGGCGATGGCCGTAAAAGAAACGTCAATGCCGCCGGAGATGATGACGATGAGCACGCCCATGGCAAAGATGCCCATGACGATTGAGCTGCGCAGGAGATCGAACAGGTTGCCGACAGTGAAGAAAACCGGATTGCGTAACCCGATGAAAAGACAAAGAAATACGATGGTAATGGCGACCAGCGCCTCGTTGCTGCGTAAAATTCGATTCACGACCCTATTCCTCAATCAACTTGGCGGCGAGTTCGTTTTCCGTCGTGGCCTCGGGCAGAATGACGTCCACAATGCGGCCGTCGCGCAGGAGCAAAATGCGGTTACAGGTCTGCAGCAGCTCCGGAATGTCATCGGAAATGACGAGCAGCCCCATCCCTTCGCCCGCCAACTGCTTGATCAGGTCGTGGAGCTCGTTTTTAGAACCAATATCCACCCCCACGGTCGGCCCGTTCAGCACCATAATCTTTGGGCTGCTGGCCAGCCACTTGGCCAGCACCACGCGCTGCTGATTGCCGCCCGACAAGGTTTTGACCGGCAGGTCCGGATCGGGCGTCTTGATGCGCAATCTGTCCACCCATTCAGTGATCTCGCCGTTTACCTGGGCCGGACTCGTGAGGCCCAGGGCGCCCCGCAACTGGTCGATTGTGCGTACAACGATATTGTTGCCAATCGCCTGCTCTAAAAAGAGCCCCTCCGTCAAGCGATCTTCGGGCACATAGCCAATCCCTGCCGCAACGGCCTTCTGGACTGAATCAATTTTGGCAGCTTTTCCCTCTACCTCGATATGGCCTGCATCCAGGGGCAGCATGCCGAAAAGGGCCAGCGCCAGCTCTGTGCGCCCAGACCCCAACAGGCCGGTGACGCCCACAATCTCCCCCTTGTAGAGGTCGAATGAAACGTCGTTCAGCGTCTCGTCCGCCTTCAGGTTGGACGCGCGCAACAGGGGCGTCGAACCCTCCTCCGGCGTGAAGCGATAGGATCTTTGCGCAATTTTCTGGCCCGTCATCTCGAAGATGAGCCGCGCCGTATCATACTCTTCCGCATCTCCCGTGCTGACAATGCGTCCGTTGCGCATGACGATCATCTTTTCTGAAACGGCCAGCACTTCGTTGAGCTTGTGGCTCACAAAAAGGAAGGCAATGCCCTGTTCCTGCAAGCCGTGGATGATCTCCAGCAGCGAGCGTATCTCTCGCTCGGTGAGTGCGCTGGTCGGTTCATCCATGATGATCAGGCGCGCATTGTTGAGGAGCGCCTTGGAGATGGCAATCAGTTGCTTATTGGCGACCGAGACCTCTTCCACCCGCGCGTTCAGGGGAATCTTGACGTCAATTTTGGCCAGCGCTTCCTGCGCAATCTCCCGGACATGTCGCCAACTGACAAGCCTTCGCCCTTCGGCCAACTCTTCATTGAGCGCGATGTTCTCCGCCACGGTGAGATTGGGGAAGAGCGAAAAGTCCTGGTAAATGACCTGAATGCCGGCGCGGATGGCGTCAATGGGGTGAAGTTGGGGATAGGATTTGCCGCGGATCATAATATCGCCCTGATCGCGTTCATAGACGCCGGCGATGATTTTGATGAGGGTTGATTTTCCGCAGCCGTTCTCGCCCACGAGACAGTGAATCTTGCCCGGCTCGATGACGATATCAACGCCGCGCAGGGCATGCACGCCCGCGAATGACTTATGAATATTGGTTAGACGGAGCAGTTCTTCGGCCATATGCAGTAGGGGTGGGTTTGACCACAGGCAAAATAAATGGGGCGGATGATGACGAATCGTCTTTTGAGAAAGATTCGGTCGAATCCGCCCCATTCACTCAGTCAGAGGCAGGTTGGTTTAGAAGGGGTAATCGCCGGCAGTTTCAGCGTCAACGTAAACCGCGGCGTCGCCGTAGAGGACGTTACCGTCGGCAATCAGGTTGTTGTAACCGTCAATGCCCAGGTCCGTGCCCGCGCCTACTTCTCCGCCTTCAACGAGAATCTTGGCGATCTGGTTACAGGCTGCCCCGGCCACTGCCGGATCCCAGAAACCGATCGCGTCGATTGCGCCGTTGTCAAACAGGTCGCCTGCAATGGAGGGCAGGCTCGTGCCGACAACCGCGATCTCGTCCTGCAGGCCCGCTTCTTCCACCGCGCGGCCGATGCCGGCTACGTCGGTCGAAGCGCTGCCCTGGAAGCCCTTGATGTCCGGGAACGCGGCCAGTACTTCCTTGGCCTTCTGATAGGCGATCTCGGCGTCGTCAAAGGTCTCATAGCGGTCGCCGACCAGGGTCATGTTGGGATAGGCTTCTTCCTGGCGGGCAATGCTGCCGTCAACCCACTCGCCGTGGGTCTTAGAGCCCAGGCTGCCCACAAAGACCACATACTCGCCCTCTTCGCCCATCTCCGCGGCCAGGCGATCCATGAGTCCGGCGCCGAAAGCCATGTTGTCAAAGGCTTCGATGTCGAAGTCCATGTTGGTCTGGTTGGAGGCCTCGTGGGTGACTACCGTAATGCCTGCGTCCATGGCCTTCTTCAGCACCGGATCCAGCTGCTCGGGGTCCATGGGGACCACGCAAAGCGCGTCCACGCCCTGGGCGATAAGATCCTCGATGATGGGAATCTGCTGGGCAGCGTCCGCTTCAGCCGGGCCGACCATGCTGGCGTTCACGCCGTTCTCTACGCCCCAGGCGTCCACGCCTTCTTCCATGCGATTGAACCAGTTGATGCCCGCAATTTTAACGACGGTGGTAAAGACCAGCTCGTCGCCGCCGGCATCCGCGGTATCGCTGTCGGCGGCCGCCGCGTCGCTGTCGGCCGCTGCGGCATCGCTGCCGGCAGCCGCGCCTGAATCGGCCGGCGCGGCCGGGGCCGCACAACCGACTACAACCAGCGCCAGGATCATCAGCGCGGAGAGCAAAACAAGTACTTTCTTCATTGGTAGCTCCTTGAATGACTAAACTTAAGGTAAACAAAATATATGGGGAGTAATGCGTCATGCGTACTGCGTAACGGCTGTTGCAGCAACGCCCCCGATATTCTTCCAAAATTTGCCGCCGCGCGGGTCCTTACGCAGCACGCAGCACGCATTACTAATCCACCAACGTCTCCATCACCAGCACGAACATCTCACAACCGGCATCGACTTTGCCCTCCGTGCGCTCACCCACCCAACTGGCCCGGCCTACTTTGCTGCGCAGGGGCGTAACGCTGTCGCGTCCTGCCTTTGCCGCGGTCAGCGCATCCCGGCCAGCCTCCGCCAGGGGGGCGTTGTCCGCCACCGCGGCGGAAAACGCTGCGGCCGCGGGGTGGATGGCGTCGATGATGGTCTTGTCGCCGGGCTTGGCCTTGCCGCGTTCCTGCATGCCCGTATCGGCCGCGGTGAACATGGCGGCCAAATCTTCGTCCGTCAGGCTGCTCTTGCCCTTGACTTCCTTGCCCGCGCGCATGAGCGCGGTGGCCACCAGCGTCCCCATGGTGGAGGGGCCGGCTTTGTTGGCCGCCATGCCCGCCTTGGCCAGCCACTGTCCGATGTCATCATTGACGGGCGTCTCCGTCGCGTACGCTTTCAGCGCCGTCCCGATTTTGGCCAGGGTGATGCCCATATCGCCGTCGCCCATGGCCTGATCCAGGGAAGTGAGATAGTCGCGTTGCGTTTCTAACATCGTGGCCACGCTGGTCAGCGCGTCAACCACAGCTTGGGCTTTGATTGTTTCGCTCATGGCTATACCTGGGTGAAGAAGGGCGTGCGGGCGGGATGATCCAGTAGCTCGGCCAGCTCGTCATCCACGTTGAGCAGGGTAATCGACGCGCCCGCCATCTCCATGGAGGTAGCGTATTCGCCCACGTAGGCCCGATAGACGCCAATGCCGCGTTCGTTCAGCATGTCGTACGCCTTGCGGAACATGATGTAGAGTTCTTCCGGTGGGGTTGCGCCCAGGCCGTTGACCATCACGGCCAGCCGATCGCCTTCCGCCGGCTGCAGGTCGGTCAGAATCGCGGTCATCATGCGTTCGGTGATCTGGTCGGCCGACTGGAGTTCCTCCCGCTTCATGCCCGGTTCGCCGTGGATGCCCATGCCGATCTCCATCTCGTTTTCGCCGATGGTGAAGGTCGGCTTGCCCGCTACGGGGACGGTGCAGGGCGAGAGCGCCACGCCCATGGTGCGGGTGCGTCCCAGGGTCTTTTCGGCAATACGCACGACTTCGTTGATGTCGCCGCCCCGATCGGCCATTGCGCCCGCGGTCTTAAAGGCGAAGACCATGCCCGCGACGCCCCGGCGGCGCGCGGCTTCTTCAGACGGTGCAGAGGCCACATCATCCCTGACCAGGACCGTGCGCACGGTGATGTCTTCCAGGTCGGCCATTTCCGAAGCCATGTCGAAATTCATGACGTCGCCGCCGTAGTTGCCGTAGATGTAGACGACGCCCGCGCCGCCGTGAATGCGTTGGGTGACGGTGAGCATCTGGTCCGCGCTGGGCGAGGCGAAGACGTCGCCTACGGCGCAGCCGTCAAGCATGCCCTGGCCCACATAGCCAAGGAAGACGGGCAGATGACCTGAGCCGCCGCCTGTGGCCAGGGCGACTTTCCCTTTCACGGGCGCGTCGGCGCGTACGATGCACTGCAATTCCTGTTCGTACGCAAGCTGATCTGGATGGGCCTTGATCAACCCATCGAGCATTTCCGGCACAAAATCGGCCGGCGCATTGAGGATTTTCTTCATAACAACCTCGCTTCTGAGAGAAGATGTGTAATAGTGCGGGGGAATTGGCTATGGAATTGAGCATTGAAGATCAATGATTGTACTGGGCAGGTCCGTAGTCTACCCGATTCGTTTTTTTTTGACAACCTGAAATGTAAGGGAGGCAATGCTCGCGGATTTGTTATTTTGTTTCGACCTGGGGAGAACAGGCGGGGATTTTGCATGAATGAATCAGTAGCGTAAGCGAAGAAAAAGCCGGCCTTTAATAATTATCCTCCCGGCCCAATGTCATGAGCGCCAGGGTGACGACCTGGCCTGCACTTTCCAACTTGCTCTCGTCGAGCGTCTGGACCGCATCGGCTGCGGTGCGCGCGCTCGCCTCCCAGCCCTCCCAGCGGATGCCGACCTGGGGCGCGTCCTGGCCGCCGCTGTTGGTTTGCGAGCGGTCGAAGACGATGCTGATGTCCACCGGCTCGCCGCTGCGGGTGACGGGCGCGTTGAGCCGGCTTGCGCTCTCCTCAAACAGATCGGCCAGGCGCAGGCTGCCGCCTGCTTCAATAACCAACTGATTGCCCTCGCCTGCGGCGACGCCGCGCAGATCCACGACCGCTTCGATACTTAAATTTCCAGCAAAGCCGGCGCGCGCTGTAGTTAGCTTCTCTACGTCGGGCGGATAGGCGGGTACCCCGTTCTCCGTCCCTTCGCCGCTGTAGGCGATAAAAAGGAAAGTCTTGTAAGGACGATAGTCCGTCTCTTTCAGCGTGCGGATGATCTCGAGCATGAGTGCGATGCCGCTGCCGTTATCATTGGCCGCAGGATAAACGCCCTCGGGACCCAGGGGCGGGGTATCGTACTGGGCCATGACCACGATGACGTTGCCGCCCAGATTTTGCCCCTGAACCGCGGGCAACTGGCCGATAATATGCGTCGTCTCCACGCCTTTACGCACCTCGCCCGGCACATTGAGCGTGGCGTTGACGCTTGTCGCGACCGTCAGCAGCTCATCGGGAACCAGCGCGTCGGCCGCGCGGCGCAGTTCGCTAATGGTGCGGCCGCTCTCGGCCAGAATGCGGTTTGCCGTTGATGGGGATATCCAGATTGTGGGGACGGTCTGCCCGCTGGTGATGCCGCCAAACGAAGTGACGACCGGCTCCCGCGCCGAGAGCGTATAGCGCCGGGTCAGGCTTGCCGGATCGTCGGTAACCACCAACATGCCCGCATAGGGCAGGCGGGAAAAGCGCAGGGCATCTTCTTCGGAAAGGACCATGAGGATCTGGTCGCTGTAGTCAAGATTGCGAATGGCCCGAGGCAGGAGGGAGAAGCCCCGATTGCTCTCGCCCAGATACCCGGCGGCCAACACCTGCACCGTGCCCTTGGCCTGACCGGTCGCCTGGTAGAGATAGGGAAAAGCCGCAAAGTCTTGGCCGTAGACCGGACCGGGCCGGCCGTCATTCAGCGTGAGCGACGGCTCTCCGATAAGGTGAGTGAACTCCCGTTGGCGGGGAATGAAGAATGTCCCGTCTTCCCCCGCGCGCTGAAGCCCCAGCGCGTCAAATTCATCGGCGATGAACCGGGCGCTCGCGGACAACCCTTCGCTGCCCAGCGCGCGGCCGGACCATGCCGGCTGGGTAAGCTCGTCGACGAGCGTCATGGCGTCCTCGGCGTCGAACCGGCGCGCCTGCTCGCGATAGAGGGCGGCCGCGCCCAGGTTGCCCCGCACCACGCTGCCCGCAATGAGGAGGATCACCAGCGCCGCCAGGGCCCCGCGATTAAAGACCCGGGTAAACTGAACGCCCGCTTCTTCTACCACCCGGCGGATTCCCTCGCCCAGCAAATTAAAGCCGAGGATGGAGAGGAAGAACGCGCCGGCCGGGTATAAGGCTGTCCACGGATAAGAGCGGGCGTAGAGGCGCACATTGGCCAGCAGCGAGGCCCATTCCGGCACGTCTGAGTAGTGATAGGGCGGTCCGTCGATTTGGAGTTCGGCGAAGGCTCCGCCGCCGATAAAAATGCCGATGAAGCCCAATTCGCCCAGCAGCATGAGCACCGCGCCCATCTCCAGCGCGGCCAGGGATATGAGGGCGGGCAGCAGATTGGGCATAACGTGATGCCAGACAATGCGCGGCTCCCGTGCGCCGATGGCAACCGCGCTCTCGATAAACGGACGCGGCCGCAGGTTGATGACCGCGCTGCGCACATACTGCATAAGTTCCGCCCAGCCGACAATGCTCAGTCCGACCAGGAAAGGGCGCGTTCCGCTGCGAATGCCCAGCGAGAGGATGACCAGCATGGCCAGCAGCAGCGTAGGAAAGGCGGCCAGCACCTCGGCGGTCCACACAATGAGGCGATCCAGCCAGCTGCCGTAAAACCAGCCGGCCAGGGCCCCCAGCAGAACGCCGATGATCAGGCGAGCCAGCACGACGATCGCGGCCAGCGTAAGCGTCTGCTGTGCGCCGGCGAGAACCAGGCTCATCATGTCCCGGCCCATGACGTCGGTCCCCCAGGGATAGACGGCGTCAGGCGCAAAGGGGGGAATGAGAAATTCTCCGTCTACGATCTCCAACCCCCGGGTCGTGAAGGGGCTGTGGGGCGCAAGCTGGGGACCAAAAATAAACACGACCAGGAGCCCCAGGCTGATTAGTCCGCCCAGCCAGAGCGCTACATTGCCGCGCCAGGCCGCTCGCCATGCGCCGCGTTGACGCCGAGCGGCCCCGCTTTCGTCAGGCGCGCCCGCGGGCTCCATGGCGTCCGAGCGGAACCCGGCTCCCCGGGGCCGGCGCCAGAGCAGTCGTCGCCCCATCCGCTGCACGCTGCGTTCCAGATCCCGCCACCAGTCATCGCTGATAAGGTAGGCGACCAGTCGCCTGCCCGCGGCCAGGAGTCCTTGCAGCGCTTCCAGCGCCGAACTGCGATTGGCTTTTGCCGCGTCCTGGCTCAGAGCGCGCAGGCGGGGATCCAGGCGGCTGTAGGTCAGGTCCAGCAGGAGATTGACCAGAATAAAGAGCGCCGCAAAGCAGAGCAAGAGGGCAATGGTGGTATTGGTGTCTCCCGCGGCAATGGCCTTGAGCAGGACGAAGCCCGCGCCCGGCCAGCCGAAGAAAAGTTCGACGACGGGCAGGCTGCTCAATGCGAAACGCAGGGAGAGCCCCAGTGTGGTGAAAATGGGGACGGCCACGTTGCGCATGACGTGGCCGGCGATAATCCGTCGCTGGCTGATGCCCTTGCTGCGCGCCGTGCGCACATAGTCGGCCCGCAACGCCTCGCGTACGCTGAGGTAGGTCACGCGCGTGATCTGGGCTATGGGCCGCGCCGCCAGGACCAGGGCGGGCAGAATCAGGTGGCTGTCCCAGCCGAAGCCGCCTACCGGCAACAGCGGCGTTCCCGTAATGCGCGTAATGCGGATGATCAAGAGTTGGAGGAGGAGGGCTGCAAAAAAGCTGGGCATGGAGACGCCGATAATGGAGACCATGAGCAGGGGCAGCGCCCGGTTATCATGCGTACGGGTGGCCGCACGCAGGCCGATGGCAACGCCCAGCAGCGTGGCCAAAGCCAGCGATACGGCCAGCAGCCCCAGGCTGCGGCTAAATATCTCCCAGAGATAGGATGCAACCGGCGCGGGGTTGTTGATGGATGTCGCCGCCGTCCCCATACCCAGATCGCCGTGAAGGAGGCGGACAAAATATGCGTTGCCTTCGCGCAAGGCGTATTCAGCGGCCGGAGCAAAGCCCGCGCCGGTCGCCATTTCCAGGCCCAGATAGCTCACATAGATAACGGCCAACAGGACGGGAACCGCCAGGAGCAGATTGCGCGCGAGGAGCGTCAGGAAGGCGAGCAACGCCCTCGCCAGGCGTGCGGAAGATTGCAGGATGCTGAACCGGGTTATGTGATCTGAAGAATGGCGCGACGTTACCGAAGACGGAGTCATGTCAGACTACGAATTTGCCCACCTCGACAAGCTGGCGGCGCATGATCTCCAGCTCGTGCGCGCCCGAAACGACAACGTTCGGATCGACTGTGAGGCTGAGAGAGGGGTCCATGCGCGCGGTGGGCACGGTGTTGAGGATCACCTTCATCGCGTTGAGGCGAGCCAGGTGCTTATCGTCGGAGCGGATGACGGTCCACGGCGCTTCCACGGTGTTGGTGCGGCGCAGCATCTCATACTTCATGTTGGTGAAGTCGTCCCAGCGCTCCTGAGCCTGAAGATCCACCTCAGAAAGCTTCCACTGGCGCAGAGGATCGGTCTTGCGCCGCTCAAAGCGACGGGCCTGCTCCTCCTTGGTTACGCTGAAGTAGAGCTTGATGAGAATCGTGCCCTGGCGCACCAGATCCCGCTCGAAACCGGTGACGCCGTGCATGAAGTGTTCGTACTCTTCGGGCGTGCAGAAGCCGAAGATCGGTTCCACCATGGCCCGGTTGTACCAACTCCGATCGAAGAGGACGATCTCGCCTGCGGTGGGTAAATGAACCACATAGCGCTGAAAAAACCACTGGGTGCGCTGCTCTATGGTCGGCTTGCCCAGGGCCACGACGCGATAGTGCTTCTCGTTCATGTAGCGAGTCACCCGGCGGATGGTGCCGCCCTTGCCCGCTGCATCCCGCCCCTCGAAGAGGATGACCATGCGCTTGTTGTGGTCCTCCAGATATTGTTGAATCCGCAGCAATTCGGCCTGATACGGCTTGAGGGCTTTCTCCCGCAGGCGGCGAATGAGCGCTTTCTTGGCCTTGCGCCGGATGCGCTTATCTCCCGTGCGCCGCTCCGCCAGCTCCACTAATATATCGTTCAGGCGGACGGGCTCGTTGTCGATGTAGATGATTTCAGGGTTGCGGGGATCTGCGAGGGAAGGTAAATAGGCCATTGCGAATTGAGCCTTGCCGGAATTGAAATGGATATGTCGGCGCACTGCGCCTGCTGTGCGAACAGCGTGAGTTGGGTCGGCAGGACGTGCCGAGGATGATTGGAGTATACGGTGCAGTCAGAAGGGCGTCAAGTCTGGCGGGTCGCGGCATCCGGCTTTTGTGACATTTTTCTCAAAGATAAATCGGTTATTTTATGCAGCCTGCACAATGCAATCCGCCCGCCCCTTCGCTATGATATGCCCAGTTATGAAATTGCCTGGGGAGCGCGGTTTCATGACTGTTGTACCCTCCTCTTTTTATCTCTTCTGCGTTTCCTCTTCTCCTTTCTTCTTCCACTGTCGCCTGTCAAACGGGCGACAGTGGATCTTCCTCTCTTGCTGTAGGCGCTCGCTGTCCGGACGAAAGACGCGAATATTGGAACCGTGATGCGTAAAAGCGCGCGTCGCGCATCATTCGCCGCGCCTCAAAAAGCAAAGTGCATGGGTTCGGTAAGATTCAAAAGGCTGGGCGGGAGATGCACGCGCCTTTTGAATCTTCATCCCCTGTGCCGGGAAATTGCATGTAAATGATGGATCGAAAATTTTTTGCTATAATTCCTTTTATATCATTTGTATTTTATCAATTTTACTGATTATCCATTGAAAAGGGGCCGGATAAATGCTAGAATCTTCAACGAAGGATCAGATTGACGGGCTGGATCAGAAAATTTTGCAGGAGCTACAGGAGAACGGCCGCATCACCAACGCTGAACTGGCCCGGCGCATCAACTTGTCGCCGCCCGCGGTTCACGCCCGCATTCGCCGGCTGGAAGAGGCCGGGTATATTCGCGGCTATGTGGCCTTGGCCGACGGTGAAATGCTGGGCTACGACATGCTCTGCTTTGTGCATATCCTGCTGGCCGCCCACAACTCGGAGCAGATTGAGACCGTCCGTGCCGCGCTGCTGGGAATGCCCCAGGTCTTGGAGTGTCACCACGTTACCGGCGAGTACGACTACATTTTGAAGGTGGTCGCCCGCAACCGTCAGGCGCTGGAGCGCTTCCTGGTTGATCAGCTGACGCCGGTTCCCGGCCTGACCCGCATCCACACCAATCTGGTCCTCAACACCGTGAAGCAGACGACCTGTCTGCCCATTCTGCCGTGAGGATTCACCTCTCTATTTCAGTACCTATTCCAAAGTCGGAGGCAATTGCAATGACGCAGCAACTTCATCAAACCATGGGGCAGCAATACGGGCGCCGCTCGTGGGCCGAGCCGTGGAAAATCAAGATGGTTGAACCGATCCGCATGATCGGCGGGGCCCAGCGCGCGGCCGCGTTGGAAGAAGCAGGCTACAACACATTCCTGCTCCCTTCAGAGGATGTCTATATCGATCTGCTTACTGACAGCGGAACCAGCGCCATGAGCGACCGCCAGTGGGCGGGATTGATGTTGGGCGACGAGTCCTATGCCGGCAGCCGCAATTTTTACCATCTGGAGGAGGCTGTCCGGACCTATTACGGCTACACGTATCTTATTCCCACCCACCAGGGACGGGGGGCGGAGCATCTCATCAGCCAGGCCCTCATCCGCCCCGGTCACGTGATCCCCGGCAACATGTACTTCACTACCACCCGTGCGCATCAGGAAATGGCGGGCGGCGCATTTGTCGACGTCATTATCGACGCGGCCCACGATCCGGCCGATCCCCATCCTTTCAAGGGCAATGTGGACCTGGATAAACTGACCGCCCTCATCGAGCGGGTGGGCGCGGACAGGATTCCCTACGTCAGCCTGGCGGGCACGGTGAACATGGCCGGCGGTCAGCCGGTGAGCATGGCCAACGTCAAGGCGCTCCGGGAACTCTGCGACCGCTACGGCATTGCCGTTTATCTGGACGCGACGCGCATGGCCGAAAACGCGTTTTTCATCCAGGAGCGCGAGGAAGGCTACGCCGACACGCCCATTGCGGCAATTTTAAGGGAATTTTGCAGCTATACCGACGGCGCGTGGATGAGCGCCAAAAAGGATAACCTGGTCAATATCGGCGGCTGGCTGGCCGTAAACGACGAGGACGTGGCCGAGCAGGCGCGCAATATGGTGGTGGTTTATGAAGGGCTGCACACCTACGGCGGCATGGCCGGCCGGGATATGGAAGCCGTGGCCATCGGCATCGGCGAATCGGTGGAGGACGACTACATGCGCGCCCGCATTGGCCAGGTGCGCTATCTGGGCGATCTGCTCGCCGATTGGGACATCCCCGTCGTCCGGCCCATCGGCGGGCACGCCGTTTTCCTGGACGCACGGCGCATTTATGAGCATTTGCCCCAGGATCGCTTTCCGGCTCAGACTTTGGCCGCCCAACTCTATCTGGATTCAGGCATCCGCTCCATGGAGCGGGGGATCGTCAGCGCGGGGCGTGACCCGGAAACGGGGGATCACCGCTATCCCAAGCTGGAGCTGGTGCGCCTGACCATTCCGCGCCGGGTCTACACCCAGGCCCACATGGACGTGGTGGCCGAAGCCGTCAAGGCCGTCTACGATCAGCGCGCCGAAGCCCGCGGTCTGGAGATGATTTATGAGCCCAGGCAGCTGCGCTTTTTCCAGGCTCGCTTTCGTCCGTTTTCGGGGTAACGTGGGCTTGCCCGGGTAAAAAAACGTCCGGCGGCTTCGCAACGAACGCTAAGCCGCCGGACCTATGGGCACTTGTGGGGATTGAAGACGATGAGATGGTTCCCGCCGGTTACAGGTTGATGATACAGTCGTCTTCGCCATGATCGCCGAGTGCGTACTCGTCGGCCGCCTCGTCGTTAAACCATACGCCGTCTGCCGTACGGTAGCGGAAGCGATAGCTTGCATCCTTGGCCAGTTCGGTCGAGCCGCTGCGGGTATCATTGCGTCGCTTCACCAGCTTGAGCGCGGTCGGGTCCCAATTGTTAAAATCACCGACCACGTAGACGTCTGCCTGATCCGGATCGTGGGGGATGACGAAGGTAACTTTGACTGTATTTTTAGCCTTGCCTTTGCTTTGCTTAACCATGCTGTATGCCTCCTGTAAGACCTGTGCTGTTTCTTCTGAGAAATCTTCCGTAAAATAATGCGTAATAAGCCAGGCCCTACGCCTGGTGATTGTCGTATATATAGCGCCCAACAAACGTATCATAACAAACATCAGGGGAATGGCAAATTTTGCCCGTATTTTTGAATGCTTCTGCGCGGGAAAGCTAAGGAGATTAACATAGAAAAAACCGCCCGACAAATGAAACATGAGCCGTAACCCCTCTGTCACGCATTAGCGATTCACGCATGATGCATTTGTTTCCCCCAATTCCTTCTATGTGTCAGCTTCTTCCGCCTTCATCTCTTGCTCGCCAATGGGGAATCCCTGAATGCGCATCCCTTCGCCGGGAAAGTGCAGCGTGCGCTGCGGGAAGGGAAGTTCGATTCCGTTTTTGGCGAATTCGCTGAAGATCATGAAGCGCAGATCGCTGAGAATCCGCAGCGTGGCCCGGGTATCGTCAATCCAGACTGCTAGTTCAAAATTCAGGCTGCTGTCGCCGAACTCCCGGAAAAAGACTTCGGGCGCCGGTGAATCCAGCACCCGACCATGGCGTTCGGCAATCCCCAGCAGGATATCCCGCACGCGCTGGGGATCGCTGGCATAGGCGACGCCGACCGCGACAAAGCGCCGCACCTGGCGATTGGTATAGGTGTACGTTTCCACCGTGGAGGTGAGGAGGTCCTTGTTGGGGACGAATATTTCTTCATTGTTCTGCGTACGTAGCACCGTGGCGCGCATGCCTAATTGATCCACCGTCCCCATTTGGTTATTGACCCGAATGACGTCCCCTACGCGCAGAGATCGCTCGAACAGCAGCAGGATGCCGCTGACAAAGTTGGTCACCAGTTCCTGCAGGCCAAAGCCCAGCCCCACGGAAAGGCCGCCGAAAATGATTGCCAGGGTGGAGAGGTTAAAACCCAGCGTGGCCAGCGAAGTGAGCACGCCGATCGCGACGATGGTGTAGTAGCCCACCAGGGTGATGGTGCTGACGGCGCCCGAGTCGGCGTCGGTGCGCTGGACGGCTGTACGGTTGATCAGATCCCGGACGATCCAGGCGAAGACGATAAAGAAGTAGAGGATGAGGAAAGCGTTGGTCAGCCCCTGGGCCGTGATGGGCGTGTCCATAATGGTGAAGAGCTGGACCTGGGTGAAATCAAAGGTGCCGGCCAGGGAATTGCTCAGGACGATGGCGATAATAAGCAGGAAGAGGGGCGCCAGAAAGCGGCGGTTATAGGTCCGGGCCCGCCATTCCACAAAGGCAATCTGCATGAGCCCCAGCAGAATGCGGTAGATGAGCACCAGCCAGAAGATGCGCGGCAACTGGCTCAACAGACCGGCCGGCCAGTCATTATGCGTAAACCAAACGATGACCGCCTGGCTCAGAAGCAGCCCGGCAATGGGCATGAGGGTGTACTGGAGCGCGCGGATCAGGCGGAAGAGATAGGCGCTCCAACTGCTGCCGCTCTGCCCTGCGTGGGTCCGGCCGTGTGTAAGACTTCGGAGCGCTTTGTCCGCGATATAGGCGATAAAAATGGCCAGTGCGCCTACGACCAAAAAGGCGATTAACTGGCGCTGCACTGCCTGACGCTCCAGCACCAGCAGCGCCGTTTCTATGATGTTGCGCAGGGCCTCAAAGCGAGGATCGTTTTCGATTTGACTGTTCATAAACGTTGCTTGATTCTGGATCGGCCTTACGGCTCTTTTGTCGCCTGGGGCGTGGACGTCGTTTCGGCCGTAATGGTCGTTGTGACAGTTGTCGTGACGGTGGTTGAAACGGTCGCGGTGACGGTCGCGGTGTAGGATGGGAACTCGCGCAGCACGGCTTCCACCGCCACGGCGGGCTCAACATTATCTTCCAATACCGCGCGATAGGCCTCGTCGCCCGTAGCCAGCAGCGCGGGCAGGTTGGTTATGGCGGGCAGATGAACGGCGTCGCGCGCCTGCTCCACGAACGAGCGATAGAGGGCGTTATCGGCCAGCAGGTCATCCTGGGTCGTAGATGCCGGCAGGCCCGCGCCGGGGCCCACGAGCCATTCAGCGGCTGCGTCCCCCGTCAGGTGCTTAATGAAGGCCAGAAGCCGGGCGCTCTCCTCTTCATCTAACGCTCGGGTGACCATCACTCCGTCCACCAGGGCCATAGATTGGGCCGCGCCGCCGGGACCGTCGGGCAGATGCGCCGTGCTCATGGTCTGGCCCAGCGATTCGTTGAGGGAATTGAGCAACGAGAGATCGCCTGCCAGGTAAGCGCTCTTTCCCGCAGCAAATTCCGAGATTAGCTCGGCCCGGTCATTGGTTAGCACAGCCGGCGTCTCCGTTTGCAGCTCTTTTAGCCAGGTCAGCCATTCAATAAAGCCGGTGCGCATGTGATCCAACTGGTATGCGTCTTCGTTGAGGATGGTTCCGCCCATGGCCGTCACGCCCCAGAACCCGGCGACAAAGCCCGTCTCCAGCGCAACCTGGACGCCGGTCTCGGCCTCGGCGCGGATTTCGCTCAGGGTGCGCAGCGGCTCGGGCGAGAGTTGATTGTTATAGTAAAGGGCATTGATGTCAATGACCGCGGGCGCGCCGTAGAGCCTGCCGTTAAACTGCATGGCGCGCAGGGCGATGGGACGGAAGCGCTGGAGCGTCGCGCTGTCCATCAGGCTGTCCAGCGGGATAATCTGCTCCGCATCCGCCAGACTGATCAAGAGCATTTGCGAGCCGGTAACCAGATCGTATTCCGCCAGAGCCCGCGTATCTTCTGCGATCAGGCCCAGCGCCTCTTCCGCGTCCATGTTTTCGACGTTGATGATCATGCCGGGACAGATGGAGCGATATGCGTCAACCAATCCTTTCAGCTTTTGGGTGCGGGCGTCGCTCCACGTATTGAGCAGGTTGATGGAGCCTACGTCCAGGCACAAAGCGGCCGGACTGGAAGCAACGGGCAGGCCATTGGCCTGGTTGATGGATTGGGTCAATGAGGTCGCCGCTTCAGCAGGGCTGGTAAGGCCTTCCAGCACCTGGGTGTAGATGTCCGCGCCCATGGATAATGCCGTCTGCATGCGTTCATCGCCGGAGATGGGGATGGCGGTACGGGTCTGACGGGCGATGGCGTTGACGCGTGGATTCAGCCGCGGGTTGATGCGCACGTTTTGATTGGCGGGCACGTGGCTGGCATCGCGCAGCAGGCCCGCGCTCTGTTCGGCATTGGTCGCAAAGCCGGCCAGACTCAGCGCCAGCCGCCGTTGGTTGGGCGAAGAGACGACGCTGAAGAGAAAAGCCCGGGTCTCCATGAACGGGCCGGCCGGCCCAAGGGGGCCCTGGGGCAGAACGGCTACGCCGACCATATCCTCGCCCAGCGCTTCCTGCAGAACGGGCAACTCGCTTGTGTTGCCCACGTAATATTCTGCGTTGCCGTCTGTAAAGCGATTGCGCAGGGCCTGCCGGTTGCTGTCCACGATCATGCCGGGCGCGTCGCGCGCGTCGCGTAAAAAGGCCAGCCAGTTAGCAAAGCCGCCGTGATCCAGAATGACCCGCCCCTCCTCGTCAAACAGTTGCCCGCCGAAGGCCTGGACGCCCCAGTACGCATCGATAAAGTCTGTGCGCATGAGGAAGACGGCTCCATTCTGCAACTCGTTGAGCAGCGCATCCAGATCGGCCGGCGTGTTTTCCGTCAGCCTGCGATTATAGAAGAGCGCCATGGTGTTCAGCGACTCAGGCAGGCCGTAGAGGCCGCCGCCGCTTTCCAGCGTCGTTAGGGCCGTGGGCGCATAACTCTCCAACAGGTCGCTGGAAACTTCTGATTTAATATCGGCAATGAGGTGATTGTGCACCAGATCGTTGATGTCCCGGGAGGATGCTATCAGCAGGTCCGGCCCCAGCCCCGATGCGGCTGCGTTTACAAAGCTGTTAAGCATCTCATCCCGACTTGTAAAGGCGCGTACCTGCACATCCACATCGGGATGAAGCGAGTGGTAGCGATTGATGATGCGGTTCAACGCCTCCGCTTCCGAGCCCTGCCACGCGTGCCAGATGAGCATGCGGCCGCTCAGCTCGTTGGGATCATCGCCCCGGCTGCCGACGATTGCGCATCCGCTCGTCGCCAGCAGCAAGAGGAGCGCCGGCACAATCAGGCGGCGGAGTACTGCCCTTCGCGCCGGCTTGAGCGGATTGGCGCTTCTGTCTATACTGATTGGATTCCATTGACTGATTGGGTTCTGTTGTTTTTCCCCCGTCATGCGTATCTCTTTTTCTCGTCTCTTGGTTCCGTCGCGTAACGCTTCTGCAAGCCGAATAGGCTGCGGCCTTAATCTCCGGCTTCCTATTGTGGCACGGTACGGCTTGTTCGCTGAAATTACTTTTCTATTTCGCTATGTCTATGTCTTTACCGATCGCCTCTGAATCCAACTCGCCCCATGTTCTCGTTGTCGGCGCAGGCATGGCCGGCCTGGTCGCCGCAAGGTTGCTCCAGGACGCCGGCTTGCGCGTGACGGTGACGGAAGCCCGCGGACGTCTGGGCGGGCGGACATGGACTGACGATTTTGCCGGCGTTTCGATTGATTTGGGCGCATCCTGGATCCATGATGCCGATGATAATCCCCTGACCGAATGGTGCAAGACGTTGGGCGTTCCCCTCTCCTACACGCCCAGCGGCCGTGTACGCATCTACGAGCCGTTTGATCCCCGTACGGGACCGCGCTGGATCGACTATGCAGCCGCCGTGCGTCGCGGCTGGCGAGGCATGGCGGCTGCCAATCTCATCCTCGGTTCGGCTGCCGCCCGCCAGGTTCTGACGTCCCGGTCGGGACGGCGTGGGGCGATCTCTTTGGCCCAGGCTCTGGAGCCTCTGCTGAACCGAGCCGGAAGCCTGCCCGATTTTGATCAGCGGCTGTTGGGCTATCTACTCTCGATGGCGGAGGGCGTGGAAGGGGCCCCCTATGAACGCATCAACCTAAAGAGCTGGTTCCCCCATGAAGCCGGCGCGGTAAATGCCATGCCCGTAGGCGGCTACCGCAGGCTGATTGACGCGGCGGCGCAAGGCTTGACCATTCGCCTCAACACGCCTGTCCGACGCGTTCTGCATGACGCAGATAGCGTTCGTTTAGTAACGGACGCCGACGTTTTGACGGGCGATGCGGTCATTGTTACCGTGCCGGTTTCCCTTTTACAACAGGATCTTCTCGGCTTTGAACCGGCGCTGCCCCGGGCGTGGCGCGCGGCGGTCGGGCGTATCGGCTACGGTCAGGGTGCATCGCTGAACAAGATCTTTCTTAGCTTTGCCCGACAATTTTGGCCTGACATCAACGATCGCATGATTTCCCTGCCGCCTACGATTAAGGCAAGGGGCCTTTGCGTGACGTGGACAAATCTACGCGATCTGACCGGCGCGCCGCTTCTGCTCAGCTTTACCAGCGGAACCAACGGCGCGGCGGGCGATCTCCACCGGTCGGATGCCGCGCTGACGGCCATAGCAATCGACTCCTTGCGCCGCATTCTGGGGCCTGCCGTGCCTGAGCCCTCCGCGGTTCGCATCACGCGCTGGCTGTCGGACCCGTGGGCTCGCGGCAGTTACTCTTTCTCCCAGGTGGAATCTCACCCAGCCGACCGACTGCGCTATGCGACGCCTGTCCATGACCGTCTCTACTTTGCCGGCGAGGCCGCCAGCCCGGCCCACTACGGTACCGTCCACGCTGCGTTACTTTCCGGGCAGCACGCTGCCTTCCAGGCCCTGCGCAGGCTTGCAGGCATCGAACCGACGATTGAACATCTGCCTTGGCGCGCGTATCTGGAACGCCATCCCCGGGCAGTGACAGAAATGACGTGATAAGGGATTGCATATGACCAAAACGCTGCTTGTTCTGCGCCACGCCAAATCCAGCTGGAAATTTGTTAAGCTGGCCGATCACGACCGCCCCCTCAACGGGCGGGGCAAGCGGGATGCGCCTCGGATCGGCCGCCTGCTGGCCGAACGGGAATTGGTTCCGGATCTTATTCTCAGCTCTTCCGCCCGCCGGGCCCACGATACGGTGGAACTGGTGGCTGAGCATTCCGGTTATGTCCGGGATCCCGTTTGGGGCTCTTCTCTCTATTTGGGCGGCCATCAAGCGTATCTGGACAGCATTCTCACAACGGCTGATGAGGTGGATCGGCTTATGGTGGTCGGGCACAATCCCGACGTGGAGATGCTGGTAGAGGCGTTGACCGGGGAGTTCGAGACCATGCCCACCGGCGCGTTGGCGCAAATCGAGTTGCCCATTGATCACTGGAATCAACTTCAGGCTGACGGCGGCAATCGGTTGGTCACGATTTGGCGACCCCGGAACCTGGCGGCGGAGGACGCACTTTGACTCTGGAGTAAAGCTCGACAGACGCTTTGCTTATCCGCGTCTGAGATTGCACCCGAGCGTGTTTCACGCTTTACAAAATCGCCATTCATGGCTAGGCTTAATAGCGTCCTCATTTTCTTCGCCCAATCTCACGGAGGAACCCGTAATGAACCGTAGATTTCTGGCTCTAATCGTGCTTCTATTAGCGGCTTCAACCTTTTTCGTCTTTACCCGGTCCATCGCCGTCGCCGCGCCGCCGACCCAGGTGGAGACGCCCGATGCAACGGCTGTCGAGGCTATCTCGCCGACCGTTCCGCTCTCGCCGACGATTCGAGTCCAAATTCGCCAGCGTATCCCCTTTACCATGGCCCTGGCTGAGCTGATGCCCGCCGCGATGGTGACGGCAACCGGGGAGCTGACCGCTACCGGCGCTATTACCGGCGCGGGCGCGATCACTGCTACGACCGAGCCTACGGTCACCGATGCGGTCACCGATGCGCTAACCGCTGCTGCATCTATGGCTGCTGGTGATGTGGTGACGTTCGTCCTGGATTTAGAGCTGGATTTCCTGGTCAGCCAAACTATGACCATGACCGTGCCCGCAACCCTCACTATCATGCACGCGGGCGGGATGACCGACACGATTACCGGCGTTATCCCCATTTCTCTGGAACTGGGCGTTTCACCGACTGCCCTGGTCACGGTGACCGCGCTGGCGGTGGAGCCTGAAGCCGCTGAAAGCGATGCAGTGACGGTCACCGAGGTCTTAACCGTTGACCTGCCCGTGACCGTCCCAACCGTCACCGATACGACCGCAATAACAGCGCCGGCCGTGGTGACGGCGACGACCGACGTGACAACAACGCCTGATCTCACCGGCTCCGAGGCGATCACCACGCCCGGTTCCGTTACGCCTGCTACTGCGGTCACGGCTAACGTGCGCAGCGGTCCCGGGACGGATTTCGACGTTACAGGCACATTGCCTGCGGATACGCCTCTGGATATTGCAGGCGTGAGTGAAGACGGCTTTTGGTACCTGCTGCGCGATGCTACGTGGATTTTCGGCGAATTGGTGGTCAATCCGCCTGATGATGCGCCCCTGGCAACGCCCGAGCTGATCGCGCAGGTGACGGCCGACGCGGCCGGGACGACAGCCACGCCGGAACCTGAGGCGACGACCACGCCTGCGCCCGACGCCGAAGCCACACCCGTGAGTACGGATACGGATACGGATACGGGGACGGTTGTCACGCCCACGGTCACGGTGGACGCCAATCTGCGGGCCGGGCCGGGCACTCAGTTTGAGGTTATCGGCGGCACCGTTACCGGCGAGGCCCTTACCATTCTGGGGCAAAACGAAACCGGCGAATGGTTCCTGCTGAACAACGGGGGTTGGGTCTTTGCTGCGCTGGTGGCCAATCCGCCGGCCGACGCGCCCGTGGTGCCGGATGACGCCACGCCGGAGTCGGTGGCAGCCGGCGCACAGGGCGCTCCTGCCACGGCTAACCCGCTCCTGCCCACGCCGACGCCCAGTGCGGGCAACTGATGCGGCTTTGGCGGCTGTCGTGCAGGGTGCGCCGGAAACGTAATGCGCGCTGCGTGACGCGGCTCATGTTGGACAGATTTTAATCAAAAGGGCGCCGGGAATATTCCCGGCGCCCTTTTACATACCCTCGCTATTCTTCCGCCTGCTTCTCTTTTACAAAACGATCGTACATAACCAGCGTTCCCGCCTGGGCCACGTTGTAGCTGGCCCGCCGGACCGCGGGGATGGAAACCGTTGCCTGGCAGCGGGCCAGCACGCTGGGCGGCAGGCCGTGATCCTCCGCACCCAGGAGATAGATGGCCTGGCGGGGATGCTCGAACCCGGGCAGCGGCGTTCCGCCCATCTCCACGCCCACCAAAAGCGTGGCGTAGGGCATGGCCGCGAACATTTCGTCAAACGTGTTGTACCGAAAGAGGGGAATCTGCTGCCATGTCTTGAAAACGTCGGCGGACTCAGGCTTGTAACGCGGGCCGATGGTGAAAACGAAGGCCGCGCCCAACTGATAGGCTCCGCGCCACAGTACGCCGACGTTGGCGCTGCTTTTTACCTGGTAGATGCCGATGCCGAAGTGGGACATGGGGAAGAATCAGGAATCAGGAATGAGCAACGGATCATGGTCAAGCGAGGGGCGGCTTTGTCCTCCGCCCCTCGCTCCTCGCTCTACTCCGGCGGCGACAGGTAGGCGCCGTCGATTACGCTGCGCCCGCTGCCCGGGGGCTGCCAGGCAACGGAGAGATTGACTTTTTGGTCGGCCTGCTTGTGTAGGACCTCGATATAGTAGCGTTGACCCGCGCGCAGGGTAACCGGCCGGGAAGCCTGATCCGGATATTTGTCATACTCGCGTGAGGGCGTCCAGTCCGGTACGGCGGCGATGATGCGCTTGTTGGCCGGGCTGGCGTCCGTGCTCAGGAGGAGCTGACTCTGGTCATCACTGGCAATCCAAAAGCGATATTGACCCGTAACCGGCGGGTAGATGTAGCCGCTGATGCGTTCGCCGTAATCTTTGTCGCCCTGGGGACTTTCCAGCGCGGGGAGCAACTCTGTGCGGTCGGGTTTGCCCTCGAACGCGTCGGCATTGGTGAGATCACCCACACTCGTGCCGCCGATGCCGGTCCAGACTTCGCGCAGGATATTGCCTGAACCCTGGCCCGCGGGCAGCGGTCCGGCCGGCGCGCTATTGGTCGTTGTCGATGTTGTCGAATCGGCTTCTTCTCCCTCAACTCCTTCGCCGCCCGCGGGGGTAGGCGCTGCGGCCGCGGCTGCGGCGCTGTAGCGCAGGCGATAGAGCGCGCCCCGGGCCAGGGAGAGGAGAAGCAGATCGCCGCCCGGTCCTTGGCTAATCTGAACGATGGCCGGCGTAAGCCCGCCGAAATCGTGCACCGCGGCCGCACCATTGGCGGCAAAGGTGAGATACTGAATGGCGCCTACATTGAAATCATGGAAAAAGTAGGCCCCCCGGTAGCGGGCGGGGTAGCCGCGCCCCGTGTAGAAATCGCCGCCGATGGCTGCGCCGTAACCCTGGGAATGGGGATATTCGTAGGCGGCGAACGTGGCAGGATAGGCCCCGCTGTGTACGGGATCGCAGAGCGCGTGGTCGCGAATCTTCTCGCGGCCTTCAAAGCAGGGCCAGCCGAAGTTGGCTCCCATGCGCCCCCGGTTGATCTCTTCCCAATCCTCATTGCCCACATCGGCCACAAAAATCTCGCCCGTGTAGGGGCTGAAGGTGAAGCGGAAGGGGTTGCGCATCCCCAACGCGTAGACCTTGGAGCGGTTGCTGTTGTAGTCGCCGTCAAAGAAGGGATTGTTGGCGTAGCCTTGCCCGGTGAGGGGGTTGATGCGCAGAATTTTGCCGGCCAGGCTGTTGGGGTCCTGGGCCCGCTGGTTGGCCTTGAAGTTGGTGGTGCCGTCGCCGTTGGAGACGTAGAGCGCACCATCCGGGCCGAACTTGACAAAATCGATGACGTGGGCGGAGCTTTCGGCGGGCAGACAGTCCTGCACGGGCGTACCGGCCGCATCCTGACAGGAGAAGGGCGGCTGATCCGCCTTGTCGGGATTGCCGATATTGGCGAAGGTGCTGTTCTTGCCCAGCATGACGAAGAAGCTGCCGGGCTTGTGAACGTTGGTGTTGGTCAAGTCCGCCTCCACCCGCACCAGGCGCGAAACCCGGCCGCCGCTGTCGGGATGGCCTTTGGCTTCGGGCGGCTCATACACGTAGGAGAGATAGATGAACGGCGTGCGGGGGAAATCGGGATGGAGCGCCAGCCCCATCATGCCCCGGGTTTCGCTGTCGTTCACCTCATGACTCAGGTCGATGAAGGGCTCTTCCAGCAGAACGCCGTTTTGCACGACGCGTACTCGTCCGGCTTTTTCGGCGACGAAGATACGCCCGTCCGCCGCGATATCAAAGGCAGTGGGCAGGTTGAGCCCTTCGGCAATTGCCTCTACGGAAAAGCCGGGCGGGAAAATGAACTCTTCAGCGGCCGGAGCCGCAGCGGCCGGCAGCGATGCAGTCAGTAGCGTAGAAATGGTTAGAAGGACAACGGCTAGTTGCCTGGCAAGAGAGTGACGCATCTTGACTCCTCTGAATCAGAGTGGATTGTTTTGTCATAAATCCATAACGCAAATCACCCTATCATAGCTCCTGCGGGCGGCAAAAACGGGCGACGTCCGGGTAACTCACGCGGCCCTCCCGCCGCCTGCCGCGCCTTGGCGAATTCTGCCCCATCCGGCGATAATGGGAGTAAATCATTACCCCTGCCCATTTGCGAGGTTTCTGTGTTCGACTCCGCCCCTGCTCCTGCATTTCGCTTGCCCACGGCCCTGACCGTCGCGCGTATTGATGAAGAGAATTATCGTACCAAAACCATCGTCCTGAACGGCGCACTGGAGGCAACGCCGGGTCAGTTTGTCATGGCCTGGCTGCCGCGCTTTGATGAAAAGCCCTTTTCTCTGGTGGATAACGACCCCATCACCCTCATGGTGACGGCGGTGGGGCCTTTTAGCCGCTTGGTTCATGCGTTGGAGCCCGGCGATCGGCTGTGGCTGCGGGGACCCTTCGGTCAGGGTTTTGCTGTGCCCCATGGGCAAGCGCGCCTGGCGGTTGTCGGCGGCGGGTACGGCGTTGCGCCCCTCCTCTGGTTGGCCCGCAGCCTGGCCCGGACCGGTCGCACCGTCACGACG
Source organism: Caldilineaceae bacterium (assembly GCA_020433455.1). GTDB lineage: Bacteria > Chloroflexota > Anaerolineae > Caldilineales > Caldilineaceae > JAGRCP01. The sequence continues at coordinate 85,085 of JAGRCP010000048.1, forward strand.
ATTATCGGTGCGCGTACGGCGAACGATCTTCTCTATGCTGAACGCTTTGCCGCGCTCGCTCGCTTTCGACCACCCCACGCCACCGCCTATGACCTGATCGCAGCAACCGAGGACGGCTCTCGGGGCGTGCAGGGACGGGTGACGGACGCGCTGCTGTCTCTGTTGGAGGCGGGGGCGATAGACGGCATCTATGCCTGCGGCCCTGATCCCATGCTCTCTGCGCTGCGCGAGCTGGGGCAGCGCTATGCCATACCCTGTCAACTCAGCTGGGAAGCCTATATGCGCTGCGCCATCGGCATTTGCGGCGCGTGCGAGCATGAGGGCAAGGTGTTGTGTTTGGACGGGCCGGTTGTTCGTGATTGAGGGATGAGTAATTGCGCTGTAGGGGAAGGCGCTTTGTATTCCCGCCGCCCGCTCTCATCACGCAACCAATTTCTGATTTCTTATTCCTCATCCCTGATTAGCGTACCCGCTTTTTTGCCCGATTTCTTGTCTCTGGGTATGATCCGATCTTCAACGTTGCAATCTTTCGCAGGGCTGCCGGGCAGATCTCGGCGGCTCTTTTTGTGAGATGGAGAATTGGGTAATGACGGAACGGGAGAACAAGCAAGCGAACGGACGACGGGAACGCACGCCGCTTCAGTATCTGGGCGTTGCGGCCAGCGGCTTTGCCATGGGCAGCGCCGACGTAGTGCCCGGCGTTTCCGGCGGGACCATGGCCTTTATCCTGGGTATTTATGAGGAATTGCTCATGAGCATCCGCACGGTGGGGCGGCCTGAATTCTGGAAGGCCCTGGCTCGCTTCCATATCGGCGAGGCGTTGGACCTGCTCAATTGGAAATTTTTGGGCTCCCTCTTTATCGGCATCTTCGCGGCAATTCTGACCCTGGCTCCCGCCATTGAGTACATGTTGGTCAACCAGCCTGTAATCATCTGGAGCTTTTTCTTCGGTTTGGTGGCGGCCTCCATTATTGTGGTCAGCGGGCGTATCTCTCACTGGACGCCCCTGGCCATCGCGGCGGTTGTGCTGGGCGCGATCTTCGCTTATTGGGTGGTGGGGCTGGTCCCGCTTCAGACGCCGGATGCATGGTGGTTTTTGATCCTGAGCGGCGTGCTGGCCTCTTGCGCCATGATTCTGCCCGGGATTTCCGGCTCCTTCATTCTGCTCCTCCTGGGCAAATATACGTATGTTATTAATGCCGTCAACACCCGGGATGTGGTGAGCCTGGGGCTGGTTGCCGTGGGTGCAGTTATCGGGCTCGTCTCTCTGGCCCAGATTCTCACCTGGCTCTTCAATCGCTATCACGACCTGACCGTGGCCGTACTCATCGGCTTTATGGCGGGCAGCCTGCGCAAGATTTGGCCGTGGAAAGAGGTGGTTGAGACCATGATCGACCGTCACGGTGAGGAAATCCCCATTGTTGAGCGCAATATTCTTCCTGCGCTTACGCAGAACGGTGGGTTTAACACCGCGATTCTCTTTGCTGTGATCGTTGCGCTGGTTGGTTTTTTCGCGGTGGTGTTGCTGGAGCGCCTGGGCGGCCGGAAAGACGCGTAGGCGCGAAGCGGCAGGGTTGCGAAACAGCCCGCGCCTCACGCCGCCTTTGGCCATAGCTCGCGAACCCAATCCGCGCTGCCAAGCAGCCAGCAGCGATCGCCCGCTACATCCACGGTGATGCGTGAGGATGGGATGCGTGTCGATAGGATAGTATTGATGAGTTTTATGGTCAACAATCCCCCCAATTATATAGCGTGTGGCGGACACTGATAACAGACGCTCTTTCTGGCAACATGCGTTTGAAAACCTGATGTGGGGCGCCGGATTATAGTACCAAAAAATCCGGCGCCTGCGTTATCTTCTGTCAACGAGATACAAATGAAAGCTCTATCAATTTCGGGTCTCATCATCATTGCCGTGCTTTTCTCTGTCTCTTGCCGACAAAGCCCGGAAAGCTCGTTGCCGTATTCCCCGCTTCCAACCGCGGTGAACCAGGCAACCTTTACCGAATCGCCACCGACCCTCCCCCCGAATATCCAACCGACTCCAACCCAGGCGCCTTCTCCCCTGCTGGAGCAGACGACATCTCCCTCCGCAGGCGAAAACGGCTTTGCCGCCTACCGCGGCAGGAGTAGTTATCCCAATTCCCCCTTGTTCGAGATCAATTACGATGAAGAGGTCTGGGAGCCCGGCGTATCCGATTTGCCGGGTCACACTGCTGCACTGCTTGTGAAAGAGAATCCGGCCTGTTATTTGGTCCTGCAGGAAGGACCGAGGGAATATCGAAATATCGGGCCGATTCAGTTGGCGGGGCAACCATGGATGCTAAGACAAGCCTTTCCGGAGTATTTGATTTACGAGACGATAATCGAGCGCGATGCTTTCATCTTCGGGCTGCACTTGCCCGAGGCGTACAGTAATGGACAACACAGCGAATGCCAAAAATTGGCCGAGACAGTCTTGGCCACAATCCACATAGTGGGACCTCGCATCGTAGGACCCTGATCGATATACTCCTGCATGCTGGCAGCGTAGCGTCGCCGTCTCCTGCAACGCTGCCCATACCCGAGGCAATCGTACCGCCGTCCATGGAACCAATTGCGCCGCCGGTTCAGCGTGAAGATGACCCGCCGATAGATGCGCATTACGACCGCGTTCTCCATGGTCTACGCCGGTGCACGCAACCGTACGGCCGAGCAGATGGCGACGACCCTCCACTATACCCTGCCTATTACCACCCATCACGCCGCGCTCAATGCGCTGGACCAGCGCCTCAACGCTCCAACCGGCGACGCCGGCTTTCAGATGGAGACGACCAACGGCATGTGGCTCCAGCGAGATGCTGCCTGATCCCGATGCATTTGTCGAGGTCGAGGCTGCGGTTTCGCCGGCATTGATGAACGAAGTTCGCGACGGATTCATGGTTGAAGATGTAAGCATCCTGCTGCCGAAGTTCAGCTTTGCAAGCGAGCTAAAGCTGGTGAAAACTTTGAGCGAAATGGGCATGCCGGATCTCTTTACGTGGACCGTCGCTGACTTATCAGGGATAGCTCCGCTAAAGCCGAAAGTTGATGGGTATCGTCGCTGACCATGAGCAAGATCCCGCCCGTGGCCAGCCCAATCGTCCCTGCGAGCATGACCCACATGCCCCAGCCCGGGTGTTGGGGCGCGGCATAGATGCGGGTGATGTCGGGCAGAACGCGTAGAAAGCCGCGTACGGGCATCCATACACTTGCCGACGCGGAGAGGACGATGAGCGCGCCCGCGAGCCGACGGGGCAGGAGTGCGACAAGGGGACTAACGGCGATCACGCCCAGCAGCGCCGTCATGACGCCGGTCTGGAGACGAAATTCAGGCGTCAGGAGCAAACGGGGCGTCCACGCCGGGGGCAACAGGTTGAGGGCCGCCACCGCTGCGCCCAGGAGTACTCCGCTGCTCATAGGCCAACCGTAGTGAAATTCGCGCCGAAATGCAATCAACCCCCATGTCAGGCTCACCGCGATGAGCGGCAGATAGAACGCCTCGCGCCGGACGCTGATTTCGCCGCTGCGCACCCCGGGCAAAAACTTGACATACTCGGCCAGGTCCAGCCCGGTGACGACCAATCCGGCGGCCGCATGATTGATCCAGGGGCCGAAATATCCGACCAGCATGACCAGCCCGGCCAGGGGCAGTAGCCAACGCAGTAAGCGATATTGCCTGGTCATTTTGATTGCTCGCGTCGTTCCAGGCGACGTTGGCGTCGGACTTCGCCCTGGGCAAAGCGAGTTCGCGCTTCCTCCGTCTCCAGCAGAAGGGGCGGGACCTCGGCCGGATTGCGTTCATCATCCAGCGCCACGTAGACGAAGTAGGCGCTGTTGGTGTGGAAGACCTGGCCGGTGAGCAGGTTTTCCGCTTCGACCCGGATTTCCACCTCGATGCTGGTGCGTCCCACCCAGGTAATGCGTCCGTGAACCAGGAGCAGGCGTCCCAGCATGACCGGTTGAAGGAAGGTGACGCTGTCCACCGTGACCGTGACGCAGGGGTGGCGCGCGTGGCGTGCAGCGATAATGCCGCCGCATTCGTCGCAGAGCTTGAGGATCACGCCGCCGTGTACGTTACCCAGGCTATTGGAATGCTCGGGCTGCATGAATTGGGTGAGGGTGAGGCTCGTCTCGTCCGGGGTGCGGGCGGGAGGCGTTTCGGTCATAGGGGTATTTCCTTGGCGGATCAGGAATGAGAAATTAGAAATAAGGAATTAGAAACGGTTCGGGATGACCGACGGAGCTGGATTTCTCAAAGCTGTTTCTGATTCCTCTTTCCTTATTTCTCATTTTTCTTTGTTATAAAACCTTCGCATAGGCATCAATGAGCTGCTGCGCGCTCCGTTGCCAGGTGAAGTGCGCAGCGTGGGCCAGGCCAGCTGCCCTCAGCCGGGCGCGCAGGTCTGCGTCTTTGGCCAGACCCAGGAGTCCCTGGGCGATGTCCTCGATTGACTCGGCATCCACGTAGAGCGCGCCGTCGCCGCCTGCTTCGGGCAGACACGAATTGTCGCCGGTGAGGACGGGCGTGCCGCAGGCCAGGGCTTCGACGATGGGCAATCCAAATCCTTCGTATAGTGATGGGTAGGCGAAAAATTCAGCAGCACTGTAGAGGGCGGGCAAATCCGCATCGTCGATAAAGCCGGGGAAGCGGACCGCGTCGGTCAGGCCCAGTTCCTGGACGGTGGCAAAGATTTCATCGTAGAGCCAGCCCTTGCTGCCGCCAATGATGAGTTGATGGGGCAGTCGGCCTTCGGCCCTGGCCAGGGCAAAGGCGCGAATGAGACGGGCAAAATTCTTCCGTGGTTCCAGCCGACTCAAGCCCAAAATAAACGGGCCGGGGCCGATGCCGTAGCGGGTGCGCACCCGATCCAGAGCGCCCTCATCTTCCACGGGGCGAAAGCGGTCGTGCTCCACTGCGCCCTGCACGACCGTAATCTGCTCGGGCGGCACGCGCCACTGCTCCTGGAGGTCCGCAGCGGTGTTATGGCTGTCGGCCAGGATGTGATCGGCCCGGTTTACGCTGCGGGGCACCACCACGTTGAGATAGCGCTGGAGGCCGGGCATGGCTGCATCAGGATAGAAGAGAAAGGCCAGGTCGTGGACGGTCAGCAGCTTGCGTCGGGCCCGGCTGGGCGGCAGAACGAAATCGGTGGCGTGGAGGATATCCAGCGGGCCGCCGGTAAAGGTCTCCACGCGCGGAAAGGGGGAATTGAGCCGGTGCCAGATGCGCACCATGTTGCGCTCGCTGATGGGCGTGCTTGCCACGGGCAGGGGCGCTGCTTCACGCTCGGCCGGGCTGATGGGCCCGATGACGAAAAGGCGCAGGTCATAACCGGGATTGGCTTCGATCAGCGCTTGCACCTGGCCGCGCACGATGCGGCCGATGCCGGCCTGCTGGCGCAATGCAGGCGTGTAGTCGATGGCGAGTACGGTCATGGGGCGCTCATTGCCCGCGGCTTACAGACCCCGATAGGTCCACAAGCGATTGGCGAAGAAGTTCCAGAACAGCACCAAACCGATGGCGACGAGCTTGGCAAAGTTGTAGCTGACGGTGAAGCCTAAATCCTGGGAGCCCAGCAGATTGATCCACCAATCATCCAGCAGATGATGGATGCTGAGAAAGACGACCTGATTGATGGCCAGGCCGATGAGGCTGACGGCGCTGAACTGAATGAGCTGAGTGCGGCCGCTCCGCTCCTGGCTTTCGGGGAAGGTCCACAGGCGATTGAGGGTGAAGTTCTGGATAACGGCTGCGGTGAAACTGCACGCGTTGGCCCCCACCAATGACGTACCGAAATATTGGATCAGGATGTTGAGAATGGTGAAGTCGGTGATGGAACCGAGCGCGCCCACGATGGCGAATTTGAAAAAACGCTTGATTTCCCGCCGATTTTCATGAGCCATGGTGCGCATGTTGGTGATGGTCAAAATGGTACTCCGAATTGATAATCTCTCAATCGCATAATCTCCAATCCCCCAATTTCATGCAATCAGAAGAGATTGGGAGATTGGAGATTATGCGATTTTTTTATCCGGCCGGGGCGTCACTGCCGCCAGCAAAAGGGCCAGGTGCAGGGTCATCCCCTGCACGAACAGGTTGTCGAACAAATTGTGTACGCTCAAGTGGGCGACTACGCCCAGCACGCCCAGCGTCAGGGCCGCGCGGTAAGACCGTTCGCCCGCTTGCCGCATCATGCGGATGAGCCAGATCATTGCGCCGCCCCACAGAAGCAGGTAGGCCGCCAGACCGATTACGCCCGTCTCGGCCAGCGTGTTGAGATAGACGTTGTGGGCGTGGCCCAGCGCCTCTTCCCACAGGGGGAGGCGTACGGCCGGATAGATGCGGGCATAGTTCCCCGGTCCCACACCCAGCCAGGGCGCCTGTTCCCACATGCGCAAGGCCGCAACCCAGTGGGCCACCCGCTCGATCACCGAAAAATTCTCATCCGTGACCGGTTGGCTGAGTACGTCGGTCAGTCCCAGATAGGCGGGAATGTCGGCCAGGCGTTCAGCCACCGGCGCAGGCATCAAGCCGGGGCGAAAGCTGCCCAAGAGCAGCGCCATGATCAGCGCAACTCCTGCGGCAAGGCTAATGAAAAACGCCGTGCGGCTGCGGAAGATGAGCGTGATGCCGATCCCGGCCAGCGCACCCAGCCATGCGCCCCGGCTCCAGCTTGCCAGCAGGCCGGCGCCGATTAGTGCGCTTGCCGCGCTGTAGCCCAATGCCGGCAGCAGCGCCGTCAACCGTTGGCGCAGCGGCTGATCGGTTGTCGCATCCGGCGTTGCCGCATTGGGTCGGCTAACCTGTCCCCACGCCCAGATCGTCAGGCTTACGGCTACGGGCAGGCAGAGGCCCAGATAGCCGCCGTATGGATTGGGCTGGCCGAAGCTGCCCGAAGCACGCATAAAGCGGCCCAGAATGATAAACCAGTCCGGGCCGATGCGATAGCTAAATTGATAAAGTCCCCAAAGCGCCTGACCGCACCCGCCGATCAAAAGACCGGCAATCAGCCAACGCCTTTGCCGGTCGGTCAGCATGCCCGGAATAACGGCCAGAACCGCGGCAAATTCCACCCATTTTACCACCTCTGCGCCGCCTTCGACCAAATCGACGGCGCCCAGCAGCGAGAGAGATTGGGCCAGGATCCAAATCAGCGCGCCGGTCAGGGGCCAGGAGGGCGTGATAACCAGGGTCTTCCGGCGTGCGCCGTCGGCCAGCCACAGCAGGAGTGCGCCGGCCAGGAGCGCATCGGCCAACGAGATGCGCCCGATCTCCCCGGCCGCGGCAAAGGGGAGCGCTGCACCCAGCAGCGGCCAGGCGAGCCATGGCCAACGCAGCAGGATCAGGCCGCCGCCAAACGCGATCATGAGCACGCCAGCCTGCTCCAGCGGCAGCCCGGCCAGGGCCGCGGCCATGGCCAGCAGCGCCGTAAGCAGGAAGAGACGATGCGATTGCAGGGAGAGCGTACGCGCGTTCATAGTCGGGCATGGTAGAGGCGACGCGTGGTTTTTGTCAAAGGATGGCCGGAAGATTTAGAAGTAAGGGCGAAGGATTTCGGTATATTTCATGGATGGATTGGTATGTAACCTGCCGGCGAGCAATCTTGTGGGAACCGGCATGCTGCCTGATGACGAATGGCGGGAGGAATAAGATGAGTGAGGGGAACAATTATCGTACTGTGAGCAGTCGCCGGGTTTTGCGCGAAGCGCGGGGCCTGCTTAAGAAAGATCGCTCGTTTTGGCTGAGGGTCTATTTATTCATGCTGCCCCACGCAAATCCAGGCATGACTCCACTGCAAAAAGGTCTGCACCAAACATGGCAGAGAAAGCCGCAAGAAATCGCCCCACTTCGCACCAAAAATCGGTGAAATCCAGGACAATAATACGGATTTGACGCGCCTTTCTGGCCAGTTCGTCCCACGATTTTCGTTTCGTCGCTGATGGTTCACAATTGGCACCCTTTTTGCAGTGGAGTCAGGCATGCATCTCGCAAACGCAACAGAGTCCGGCACTGTGGATTTCCCAGCTTCTAAATACGCTGATCACCACACTGGTTAATTTAGTAGGAGGGCTCATCATGTTGATTAGTGCGTCTCTCCTCTTCCTTCATCTCCGTCCTGCCGAGCAGACGGAATTGATTCCTGACGGTAGCGAGGATATGAGCGAGTAGTTTGTGACCGCCCCCTGCCCCAATTTGACCATCCTGCCTCTCTACCCCACAATGAGTTGGTGCGCATGAGCATCGCGCGAACTTTCACCCCATTGCGACAGAAAGGACTTTGCCCTTTATGAACTTTTTTACTCCCCGGCGTCGGCCTCTGCCGTGGCTTGTTTTGGCCGCGCTGGCGCTTTTGTCCGCGGGCTGCGCAGCGAATGCGTCCCAAAATAACGGTACGGTTCCTGCGGCCGATGCCTCCGCCGATGCCTCCGCCGATAACGCGGCCGGTACCGTGGCCGGCGACAACGCCATCACCACGGAAAGCGGCTTGCAGTATGTTGAGGAGGTCGCGGGCGACGGTCGCGCGGCCGAAGCGGGCGACAAGGTTTTTGTGCATTATACCGGCATGCTGGATGACGGTACGGTCTTTGATAGCTCCTACGATCGAGGCCAGCCCATCTCCTTCGTGCTGGGCATGGGGCAGGTTATTTCCGGCTGGGATGAGGGCATCGACCTCATGGCGATCGGCGGTAAGGCCCGGCTGATTATCCCGCCGGAGTTGGCCTATGGCGCTACCGGCGCAGGCGGCGTGATTCCGCCCGACGCGACCCTGACCTTTGACGTAGAACTGGTTGATGTCCAGGACGGCCCGCCCGGCTCGCCCGACGCACCTGAGGAGGTGGCTGACGACGCCTATGTGACCACCGATTCCGGCCTGCAGTACGCCGATCTGGTCGAGGGAGAAGGCGAGGCCGCCCAGGCGGGCGATACGGTGGTGATGAACTATACCGGCTGGTTAGAGGACGGCACGAAATTTGACAGCTCATTGGATCGCGGCGACCCGTTTGTCTTCACGCTGGGCGCGGGCCAGGTAATTCAAGGCTGGGATGAGGGAATCCAGGGCATGAAGCCGGGCGGCAAGCGCCAGTTGGTCATCCCCGCCGAACTGGGGTACGGCGACCGGGGCGCAGGCGGTGTGATTCCGCCGGGCGCCACCCTGATCTTCGACGTGGAGTATCTGGGGACGCCGTAGGCATTGGAGGCGCACGCAAAGCAGAGGGAGGGCTGAATGATCACCAAAGGCGCAAAGCTTGCGTTGCTTCCCAGATGGAGCGGACGGTTCTAAGCGGCGTCGCCAACACCGAATTCCCGCATGCCTTCGCCGTGCGTACGCAGATGCGTTCCTGGCAATTCCTGCAGATCAAAAGGCAGCTCAGTTTCATACGATAATTGTCACGGATCACGCCTCATGTTTTTGTGCGGGAACCGCGTCGATTCATGGTACGCTTTTCCCATCGCGCCGGAAGCTTCCGGCGCGATTTTGCGTACAACAAACCGGCGTCGTTTGCGTACTGTCGCAGGAAGAGACGACCCGCCAATCCGCCTCAGCGCTCATCCGTGCTGGAAGGATCTGTTCATGCTTGCACCGCGCTGGCGAAAAGTAATTTTCGATCTGTGGGACCACAAGATGCGCACGCTTTTGGTGATCCTTTCCATTGCCGTGGGCGTTCTGGCCGTGGGAATGATTGCCGGCTCTCGGGCTATTCTGGCCCGGGAGATGCACGGGAGTTGGCGGGCCGTCAATCCAGCGGGTGCGGTGCTCTACACCGGCGCATTTGACCAGACGCAATTGGAGACGGTTCGCCGCCTGCCGGGCGTGGGCGCGGCCGATGCCCGGCTCCAATTCGGCGTTCGCTTCAAGACGTTGGAGAAGGGCGTTGATCCCGCAGATAGCCCCTGGCGCAGCCTGGGGCTCATCACCGTGCCCGACTATGATCATATAGAAGTCTTCACCCTGACGCCTGAAAGCGGGGCATGGCCCCCGCCGCCGGATCAGGTTGTCCTTGAGCGCGCTTCCCTGGCCTGGATGGGCGTGAGCGAAGGAGACGAAATCCTCATTGAACTGAGCTCGGGCAAGCAGCGCACCTTGACCGTGGCGGGCAGCGTTTACGACATTATGCAGCAGTCAGGCAGCTGGACCGGCCAGGGAATCGGTTACATCAGTCCCGTTACCCTGGATTGGCTGGGCATGACCCGCTACTACGACCAGCTCAATCTCATTACTGCCGAACAGCCGTATGATATCGCCCACATTCGGCAAGTCGCGGAGGGGGTAGCCGATCACCTGGAAAAGGGCGACGTGTCCGTCAACTACATCTGGGTTGATAAGCCGGGGATGCATCCGGCCGACTCGGATGTGCAACCCGTAATGCTTATCCTGGGCGTGTTGGGCGCACTCTCCCTGGTCTTGAGCGGCTTCATGGTGACCAACGCGTTTCAGGCCCTCCTCACTCAGCAGGTGCGTCAAATTGGCGTGATGAAAGCGGTGGGCGCAAAACGGCGTCAGATCATGGGCGTTTATGTGGCGCTGGTCGGCTTGCTGGCGCTGCTGGCGCTGGCCGTGGGCATGCCGCTGGGATTGCTGGGGGCGTATGGCCTGGCCAATTTTGTGGCCAATCTGGTCAACTTCGACATTCTCTCCTACGCCATTGATACCCGGGTCTGGCTGCTGGAGTTACTCGTCGGTCTGGGCGTGCCATTGGCTGCGGCCTTTCTGCCCATTCGTCATGCCGTCAACATCACCGTGCGCGAAGCCATGAGCGATCAGGGCATGAATCTCAGCCGGCGCGGCTCCTTCTTTGATCGCGTGCTGCGCCGTATCCGCGGTCTCTCTCGCCCCTATGCCCTTTCCCTGCGCAATACATTCCGCCGCAAGACGCGCCTGGGCTTGACGCTGACCACTTTAATTCTGGGCGGCGGCATCTTCATCGCCGTCTTTACGGTGCGCGCGTCCCTCCTCGCCACGCTGGACGATATGTTTGACTATATTGATTATGACGTGCTGGTGGTCTTCAACCGCGCCTACCGCACCGAGCGCCTGCTGGATCAGGCGTACCTGGAGCCGGGCGTAACCGCCGCGGAAGGATGGCGCATGCATTCTGTACGTCGGGTGCGACCTGACGGCACGGAGAGCGATAACATCGCCCTGCGTGCGCCTGCGCCTGGAAGCGCGCTGATTAACCCTACACTGGCCGCGGGCCGTTGGCTGCTGCCGGGCGACGCCAACGCGGTTGTCGTCAATACGAACCTGCGCAAGGACGAGCCGGACATCAGCGTGGGCCGCGCCATCACCCTGACCATGGGCGGCGAGGAAAGCGCATGGATGGTAGTGGGATTGGTTCAGGGAACGCCGCCCCAGCCTTTGGCCTATGTGGACCAGCGCTACTTTACCAGCCAATTCGGCGGCATCGGGCGCAACGGCGCGCTCTTTGTGGCGACCAACGAGCATGATGCCGCCACCCAAACGCGCGTGGCCGAAGGGCTGGAGGCCCGTTACGAAGCTGCGGGCATCTCGGTAGGCCGCACGCTTACCAGCGCAACGGAAGAGAGCCAGATCGTCAGCCAGTTTAACGTGCTGGTCGGCTTTTTGCTGATTATGGCCGTGCTGCTGGCTGTCGTGGGCGCGATTGGCCTCATGGGCGCCATGAGCCTCAACGTCATCGAACGGACCCGGGAGATCGGCGTGCTGCGCGCCATCGGCGCCGGCAACCAGAGCATTTTTCGTATCGTTACGGCCGAGGCCCTCCTCATCGGCGGAATCAGTTGGACGTTGGCAATTGTCGTCTCCCTGCCTTTAAGCATGGCCATGAACGGCCTGATTGGCGCTTCCATCATGCAGGCGCCTCTGACCTACCGCTTCTCATTGATGGGCGTCTTCATTTGGTTGGCGCTGATTGCCGTACTCTCTTTCGTGGCCAGCTTGCTCCCCGCCCGCAGCGCCACCAGCGTCAGCGTACGCGATACGCTGGCGTACGAATAGGAGAGTTGAGGGCTATCCGGAGACCCATGCGGTTCGTTTTCTGACACGTGACGCGTGACGACTGTCGAGCACAGTTACTCCTCACGAACCTTTTCGTTTTGGGGGCGATTGACGCCCCTTTCCCGCGGTGCTACAATGCGGCCGCGCCTCGCTCCGCAGGCGTCCTCATCTTTTCCAATTCCCGTTACCTCAGCAGGAGCTCCGCTATGGTCAAGCTGTACGATCTTTCCCAACCGTTGAATCAGGACGCGCCCTTTTGGCCCTACTATCCGCCCTTTGAGGTCAAGTACTTCAAGCGCAAGTCCGAACATGGCGTAAACGCCCAATATATTCAGACCTCCAATCACATGGGCACCCACCTGGACGCCCCGCGCCATTTTGTGACCAAGGGCCGCACTATCGATCAGATTCCCCTGGAATGGCTCTACGGCGACGGCGTCATTGTAGACCTGAGCGATCTGGATGAGCTGGACGTTTTTACGCCCGACATGCTGGAAGAGCGGGCGGAGATTCGCGAGGGCGACATCCTCTTTATCCATACCGGCTGGCACCGTCACGCCCAGTTCGGCGATGATGCGGATGAAGAGAAGTATATTCACCGTCATCCCGGCCCCCATCACAGCATCTGTGACTGGCTGCTGGACAAGAAGATTCACGTCTGGGGCGTGGACATGGTCTCCACCGACCACCCCATGAACCTGCCCATCGGTCGTTTTTTGGGTAAAGGCGGCCTCGAGCATTGGAAAAAGGTCCGGGCCCAGTGTGAGAACAAGTTTGGCGGCTCGGATGCGGTGGATGAGCTTTTCCCTGAGGAGGCGTATCAGCTCACCCACAACGCGCTCTTTCCCCACGACTGTATGCACGTAGAGAATCTGGGCGGTCAGATCGGCGCGCCGGAACTGCAAAACCAGCGTATTACCCTGGGCGTCTTCCCGTGGCTCTTCAAGGGCGGCGAGGCGGCCTTCTGTCGCGCGGTCGCGTTTGTGGATGACGAATAGCTCTATCCTTCACAAAATTTGCCGACTGCCTCTACAACCCAATCATTCTCCTGGGGCAGGCCGACGGAAATGCGCAGACAGTTGACCAGCTCGGGATAACCGGCCATGTCACTGACGATAACGCTGTGTTCGCGCTTGAGACCATCCAGGATGGGGGCGGGATCCCGGTCAAATTGGAGGAGCAGGAAGTTAGTCCCGCTGGAAAAGAGGGTGACGCCGGGCAGATTGCCCAGCGCGGCGGCCATGCGTTCCCGCTCGGCGACGATATCGTCTACCCGGGCCAGGAAGCGGGGCGTGTGGGCCAGGGCGACTTCCGCGGCCAGCGCGCTGAAGACGGGCAGCGGAAAGAGCGGATTCAGATTGTCCATGGCCTGGATGAGGCGCGGCGCGCCCAGTGCATACCCTACCCGCAGCCCGGCCATGGCATAGGCCTTGCTGAAGGTGCGGAGCAGAATCAGGTTCTCGAATTCGTCCAGCAAGGGGCGCAGATCCTGCCCGCAGAATTCCCGGTACGCTTCATCAACGGCTACCACTGCGTCCGTTCCGCCAATAAGGCGACGCAGTTCGTCTGCCGTGTAGACGGTTCCCGTGGGGTTGTTGGGCGCGCAGAGCGCGATGAGCCTGGCCCGGCTTTGCCGCCCGCGCAGCAACAGGTCATCTACCGGCAGGGCGTAATCGTCCGCCGGGGATAGGGCCACTTCTTCGACCTGCGCATGCAGCTTGCGGGCTTCCCGTCCGTATAACCCGAACGTAGGCGCGGGCAGAACGATCCCGTCGCCCGGCTCCAGAAAGGCGCGCAGGGTAAGCTGGATGAGCGCGCACGAGCCGCCCGCCGCCGTAACGTTCTCCGGCGTAACGCCGGCATGATCGGCCAGCGCCGTCAAGAGGGCGGCCGGCCTTATTTCCGTAGGGTAGCGGGCCCAGGCATATTCGGCCCAGCGTTCCATGACGATCGCCTTGAGATCGGCGGGAAAATCATATGGGTTCTCGTTCCACTGCAAGCGATGGGCAAAATCCGCAACCGACGCTTGTGCGCCGGATTGATTAGCGTGGGCTGCGGGCTTGCCTTGCGCGACGTTCTTTTGGGTACTTGACATAATTTCCTCGTTGGCGAAAATGGGAATACTGATTGTAGACTATGCTGGCAAAGCGTATTACTTTTGTCGATTTGGGGCACATGCGAGAAAATCAAAGTGTACCCTGAATCGTCATTCACTCAAACCGGCCCGCAGCCAAGGGGCGTATTCCTGCTGGAGGCGGGCATATCGTTCTTAAAGAAGCATTCCCGATCTCTGCTATTTATTTGCTTCATTCATAAGACCAACTGAATCCGAAAGGACCATCTGCATGACTACGGCTGTCGAACTTTTTCGTACTCAGTATAAGAATAGCCTGAACTGGCTGGTAGGCACGCTGGACGGTACAACGTCCGATGTGTTTACCCAAATCCCCGGCGACCGCATCCCGCCCATCTCCGCCCAATTGGTCCATATCTTTACGGGCGCCGACTTCTTCGTCCTGGGCCAGGCCGCGCAGCAGGCTCCGTTGATAACGAGCAGCTTTGCCGACAAGTCGGGCATTGGCGAACTCCCGCCTCCGGGCGGCGACCTGGTTGAGTGGTCCCGGACCGCGCAGATTGACCGGGAGCGGGTTCTTGCCTACGGTCAGGCCGTTTACGCTGCGATTGATGACTATCTGGCCAGCCTTACGGACGACGATCTGGACCAGATGCGCGATCTCGGGTCAATGGGAGAACAGCCCGTGTCGTGGATCCTCAACATTATTCTGCTGAATACCTTCAGCCATACCGGCGAAATCTCTTGCATCAAGGGCCTCAACGGATTGAAAGGTTATCCCATGTAGGCGGGGCGGGGATATCGACAAAAAACGCTACCAATAAAAAAGAGGGCCGTGCGTCTGCACGGCCCTCTTTGGGTGCGAATCAGTCGCTGCGCTTACTTCGACTCGCGGTAAACGACGTGCTTGCGCACGATGGGATCGAACTTGCGCAACTCCATCCGGTTGGGGTCGTTGCGGCGGTTCTTCTCCGTCAGATACATGTGTGAACTTTCGGTGCTGCGCATCTTAACCAGCACGCGGGGTCCCTTTTTCGCCATGATTTATCTCCTGAATTGCATTCTGACTCAAACTGCACCAGTATAGCGCATCCGTTCGCAACCAACAAATTCAACGGGCGGAATTGCACTTTACGCTTGTGAAAAATACTTGCCGATGAGCAGGTCAAAGCGCTCCACCGTGCGCCGGTCAATGCGGCTCTTGTCGCACATAATCGCGCCTTCCAGGGCATTCGCCTGGGGCGACGGACCGGCATCGGCCAGAAGCGCAATGGCATTGGCCACGGCATCCTTGGCCACCGATGCATTGTGCTTGAGCGTCTCCACCACCATCTCCACCGTGACGGCATCCTCGCTTGCGTGCCAGACGTCGTAATCGGTGATGTGGGCCATGACCGCGTAGCTCATCTCCGCTTCCCGGGCCAGTTGAGCCTCGGGCGTAGTGGTCATGCCGATGATGTCCATACCCCAACCGCGGAAGACGCGGCTCTCAGCCTTGGTGCTGAAGCGCGGCCCTTCAATAGTGACGAAGTTGCCGCCGTCGTGAACCGGTGCGCCTGCCTGCTCCACGGCCTGGAGACAGACCTGTCGTAGTGCCTCGCAGAAGGGATCGGCTACGCTGACATGGACGACGATTCCTTCTGTACCTGCTGCGGGATCATCGAAAAAGGAGAGCGCGCGGGCGTTGGTGCGGTCGAAAAGCTGGTCCGGGATGACGATGTGGCCCGGCTCATAGGCTTCCTGGAGGCTGCCGCACGCGCTCACGCCGATGAGGTACTCCACGCCCAGCAGCTTGAAGCCGTAGATGTTGGCCCGCTGATTGAGGCGCGTCGGGCTGATGAGGTGCCCGCGCCCATGCCGGGCCAGGAAGGCGACCCGCTGCCCGTGGAGCGTCCCCACCAGGTAGGCGTCTGACGGCGGCCCAAAGGGCGTCTCCAGCACCACTTCTTCGATGTCCTCCAGCGCATCAATCTGATAGACGCCGCTTCCGCCAATTACGCCGAATCGCACTCTTTCCTGTCTCATCTCTGTTTCCTCTTCTCTGATTTTTGGATTCGATAACCCGCGTTTTAGGCCGCTTCGTAAATTGGCAGTTTAGCCTCTTCGATCTCCGCCAGGCGGGGATTGGCTGCATCCCGCGCCGAGAGGATCGGCTGATCCGCGCCCCACTCCAGGGCGAAGGCCGGGTCGTTCCACGCCACGCCGTACTCGTCGCTGCCGTCGTAGTAATTGTCCACCATGTAGGTCAGCGTCACGTCGGTCACGGCGTAAAAACCGTGGGCCACGCCGACGGGGATATAAACGCCCATGGGCTGATCGTCGGTGATGTCGATGATCTGGCCCGCGCCGAATGTGGGCGAACCCTGACGCAGATCGGCCAGGCCCACGCGCAGATGCCCGCGCATGAGGCACCAGTAGTCTACCTGGTGAAAATGATAATGAAGGCCGCGCAGGACGCCCGCCTGGCTGTCGCTGCGGTTGCTTTGAAGACGCGCCCAACTGCGCTGGGGAAACCAACTCAGGCGGAAAGTCTCCATGAAGCGACCCCGCTCGTCGCCGAAAGCGCGAAAGGGAACCAGCGTTACGCCGGCAATCCGATCGGAAGGGATGAGGTCACTCATGTTGTCGTCTCGCTTTGGGTGATGGCCGTGCGCAGCGCGGCGATGAGCGTGCGAACGGCCGGAGATTTGAGCCGATAGGATGCCCGATTGACGATGAGGACGGCCTGGCTTTCCAGCAGGGTGCGAATTTCCGTCAGGCCGTTGGCGCGCAGGGTGCTGCCCGTCTCCACAATGTCTACGATGAGGTCAGCCAACCCTACCAGCGGCCCCAGTTCTACGGATCCGTTGAGGGGGATCACCTCGGCGTTAACGCCCCGGGCCCGGAAGAAATCCATGGTCAGGTTTGGGTACTTGGTGGCGACGCGGGGTTGGCTCTCATAGCGCAGGGGCGTGTCCAGTCGATCAACGGGCGTGCAGAGGCTGAGCCGGCAGCGGCCGAAGGGCAGCAGCAAAGGCTCGTAGACGCTGCGGCGGCTTTCGCGCAGGGTATCCAGTCCGCAGACGCCCACATCGGCTGCGCCATACTCCACGTAAGTCGGCACGTCGGCAGGCTTGGCCAGGACGTAGCGCATGCGCCCGTCCCGGCTGGGCAGGATGAGACGGCGACCGTTATCGTCGCCGGGCAGGGAGATGCCCGCGGCGGCAAAGAGCGCATATGCCTTATCCGCCATGCGCCCTTTGGGCATGGCGATGCGCAGCAGGTCGGGACTCTGACCGTTTTGTCCGCTCATGCGCTTTCACCTGTAGGGGAGTGGGCCGCGGCCGGCCGGCGGAGACTTTTACGGGCTGGATCCGGCAAATCGGCGAGGCGCGTTTCTACTTCTTGTGCGCTCATAACGCACTCCTCCCCATCATGTTCAAAAGCGATAAAGTCGCCCTCGTGCCAGCGCAACGTCAGCGCGGCATTCAGCGTTCGGCCCCGTTCGGCCAGGCTCTCCTCTGCATCGTCACCGCTGACGTCGGTCACGATGCGGAATCCTTGTTCCCGCCAGCGAGCCGCCAGGGCATAGCAGGCGGCCGCGCCCCCCGCGTCCACCAGTACGTGGGGCGGAACCGGGCGGCGGCGGGATGGACCGGACTCCGCCATGTGTCGGGCCAGGAGGATGCGGTCGATTTCCAGGGCTGCGCCCACCGCGGGCTGGGGAGCGCCGAATGTGCCCACCAGATTGTCATAGCGCCCGCCTGATGCAACGGGGAAGCCCAACTCCGGCGTTAGCGCCTCAAAGGTGATGCCCGTGTAGTAGCCCAGGTTGTAAATTTCGCTCAGGTCGATGAAGAGATAGTCTGCTGCATTGCGGGCTGCCAGTTCATCACAGATAGCCCGCAGATTTTCTACCGCCTGACGCATCCGATCATTCAGGCTGAGCTGTTCGGCTCGCTTGATGATGGCTGAAAAATCGGCTCCGCTCAGGCTCAGAAGCGCTTCGATGGTCTGCTGTTGGGGTGACGTCAGCTTTGCTGCGTGGAGGAACGCCTGAATATCGCCCTCGCTGTTGCGGTCTACTGCATCCAGCAGCAGTTGACGATGGGGCGGCGACAGGGCCAGATCATCCAGCAAACCGTGGAAATAGGCCATCTGTCCCAGAACCAAGCGGAAGGCGTCCAGCCCGGCCAGGCTGAGGGCCTGGGCTGTGAGGGCCAGCACTTCTGCATCGGCGGGGGGCGCGCCCGCGCCGATCAGCTCGACGCCCGCCTGACGAAATTCCCGCTGGCGCGCGGCCTGAAGCTTGGTGTAGCGGAAGACGCTGCCCGCGTAGCAGAAGCGTTGGGGCATGGGCCAGTCGTGGAGGCGCGTCCCGGCCAGGCGAGCCACCGCGATGGTCATGTCCGGGCGCAGGGCCAGGATGGAACCGTCCCGATCCGGGAAGCGGTACATTTCCGCCTGTAGTTCCGCGTTGGCCCGCGCGCTCAGCACGTCGGCATATTCAAATGTGGGGGGCGTCACGTCGCCGTACCCCCAGCGTCGGCAGAGATCCAGCAGCGCGTGTTCCAGCGCGCGTCGCTCGCCGGCCTCGGCCCAGAAATAGTCAGCCACCCCCGGCGGGATGTGGGTTACCCGGGGCGATGGCGCGAATTCGTTAATCGTCATCGTGCCAGTATGCCAAAGATAGGGAGAT
The DNA here is from genome assembly GCA_020433455.1 of Caldilineaceae bacterium. GTDB lineage: Bacteria > Chloroflexota > Anaerolineae > Caldilineales > Caldilineaceae > JAGRCP01. The sequence continues at coordinate 103,836 of JAGRCP010000048.1, forward strand.
GCGCCAAAGGCAGGGAGCGCGGATTAGCGGATATGGCGGGTTTAGCGCGTCTCATGGAAAAGTGATGCGTGACACGTGATGGTGTGGTGACTGACCCGTCTCCGTCCGTAACCCAGCCCGGTTCAGGGGGCGTTGTTTTGTAGTCCAGACCGCCTTGCATTGTCATTCTGAGTATCTGATGTCGGCGCGCCGACACAAAAATTGGAAGGACTAACGGCTTTGTCCTTAGAAGCGGATCAACACGACAACGTGCTGTAGGCGACAGGACGGGTCACTCATTTCTCATTACCTATCACGCCCATTCTGTGATAGAGTGGGCGCCATGTGCGGACGCTTCACTTTACACACGCCTGCGGATGCTTTGGCCACGTTGTTTGACTTGCCCGAAGCGCCTGTTTTGGCCCCTCGCTATAATATTGCGCCTACGCAACCGGTGGCGATTGTGCGGCCGAATGCCGCGGCTACGGGGCGGGAATGGGCCTTGACCCTCTGGGGATTGATTCCTTCCTGGTCCAAAGACCCTGGCTTCGGCGCTCGGCTCATCAACGCCCGGTCCGAGACGGTGGTGGAGAAGCCCTCTTTCCGCGCAGCGTTTAAGCGGCGGCGCTGCCTCATCCCGGCTGATGGTTTTTATGAGTGGCAAAAAGCGGGTAAGCGCAAGCAGCCTTATTATATGGGCATGGACGACGGTGCGCCCTTCGCTTTTGCCGGGCTGTGGGAAGCCTGGCAGGGTCCCGACGGCGGCGAGCTGCAAAGCTGTACCATCCTCACCACAACGCCCAACGAACTCCTGGAGCCGATTCACAATCGCATGCCGGTGATCCTCGCGCCTGAGGATTACGATGACTGGCTGGATCACGCCTCCGAGCATCCCCGCGATCTGGACCGCCTTCAGCACCTCATGCGCCCCTTTCCGGCCGAAAAAATGCGCGCCTACCCCGTTTCCACGTACGTGAATAACGCACGCAACGAGGGTGCGGCGTGTATTGAGCCGCTTGACGCCGTGTAACGGCTGACAGGGTTTTAGCTTCGCAATTGCCCGAAGGCGGCACCCTGCCGCCCCCGGGTGAGGGTAGTGAGGGAGGGCTTGGCGTCCGGCGCGTTGAGCCATGTTTCCAGATTGTCACGCACCTCGGGCCATTCGTCATCCACGACGGAAAACCAGATAGTGTCCCGGCTCCGATTCTTGACGATGTAGTGTTTGCGGAAGATGCCCTCCGGCCGGAAGCCCAGGCGCAGCGCGGCCGAGCGCGAGTTGGCATTGAGCAGGTCGCACTTCCACTCCACCCGACGATAACCCAGCTCATCAAACGCCGTGCGCATGAGCAGATAGGCGGATTCGGTGTTGGCTTCCGTGCGCTGAAACGCGGGACCATACCAGATGTGGCCGATCTCCAGCCGCTGCATGGCGGGCACGATGCTGAGAAAGCTGACCAACCCCATGACCCGGTCGTCATCACGCCCCACGACGGTGAAAAAGAGGGGGTCCTGTTGCGTTTCCTGCTGCGTCAGCCAGGTCGTCATGGCTGCCGCGTCGGCAAAAGGACCGTAGCCCATGTACGTCCACAGCCCGCCGTCATCCGCGGGCGCATGGGAGATGGCGTAGAGGGCCGCGCCGTCCTGCTGCGCGTCCAGCGGCCGCAGCGTGACGTAGGTTCCCGTCATTGCCGCGCGGGCCGGATATGGCGCCGGTCCTGGATTTTCCAGCAGCGGCCCCCGGGGCAGTTGATTGTTATTGGTCATCAAACCCCTCCAATCCGTCTAAAATGTCGTCCAGTTCCTGCGCCCAGACGTCATCCATGGGCATAAAGGGCAACTCCGTGTATTCAGTATCCAGCTTTTCCATAAACTCGCGCACATTGAAGTCGCCTAACTTCGCCGTCATTTCATCGACTTCTACATCGATCTGTTCGCTGAGCGCGTTGCTGTGCTGTTCCAAATCACTGAGATCCAGACCCAGTCCAAACATATGGTTAAAGCGGCGCATCATCTCGTACCAGGCCCGGAAATCCTGCTCGACGCGAATGCCCTGAATCTGGCTGGTGAATTGGGTGAAGTCATAGGCGGGCACGAAGACGTAGAAATCGGCCAGTTCCACATCGCGCTTTTCCGCCCGATCGGCAATGCAGACGCCGATGGTCGCGCCGCCCTCGTAGTTGGAAAACTTGACCGCGTATTTTTCCAGCTCGGGCTTGAGCCGGGGCAGGCTGTACACGCACGAGACCTCCCGGTCCCGATTGTACGGCATCATCCCGTAGACGCCGCCCAGCGTAACGATGCGTTTGATGTTCAGCTCCCCGGCGATGTCGAGGAAGGCTTCGGCATAGCGATCCATGTTCAGGTGAGGCTCTTCACCGGTGAAAATGACCAGTCCCTTTTCCTCATCGCCCGTGTAGTAGATCTCGTTGCTGGGCTGGCGCAGCTTGACCCGGTATCCTTCCTCCAGCTCGACTTCGGGGCGCAGCAGATGGTGCGTCCCCGGCACCTGGAAGAGATAAAAGTCACCATGCTGAATTTCGCCGATTTGGCGGGCATCCAGCGTATCGATCAGATAGAGGGGCAGGCCGGAGGAAATCGAGCCCGCGTCGGCCCATTGATTCCAGCCGGCGATCATATAGATATCCTTGGCGGTGGGAATTTCCCACAATTTTACAGCGTTATCCATCATCTTCCTTTATAGATTGGGTGGCTGATTTGGTGCATACGCGGCTTTCCTCATACATTGTAAGCCGCGACGGAGAATCTTACCAGAACTTCCCGTCTGACTCTGCAAGCCGCCTTCCAACCTGGATTGTACAACAATTTTTAGGGGGATGGTACCTCTTACCCGCCGTTCCGTTTATCCGTCGCTCCGTTCAATCACCGCCAGCGTGAGGCGGGAGACGCAGACGAGGCGTCCGTCGCCATCTTCAATGCGGATCTCCCAGACCTGGGTGCGCCGCCCGACGTGGATGGGCCTGGCCGTGCCCGTGACGGTTCCCGTGCGCACGGAGCGGATGTGATTGGCGTTGATCTCCAATCCGACGCACGTGTAGCGCGCCGGGTCTACGCAGAGGGTGGCCGCATAGCTGCCCAGCGACTCGGCCAGGGCTACGGAGGCGCCGCCGTGAAGGATGCCCATGGGCTGTACCGTACGGTGATCCACGGGCATAATCCCCGTGATGGAGTCTTCGTCGATTGCCGTCACTTCGATGCCCAAATGCTCCAGCATGGTGTTCGCGGCAAACGCGTTGATCGCGTCCAGCGACGGGGCCTCATAAAACCAGATACTCATACAATATCCTTTCGGGATGGCGGGCGAGAGCTTTCGGCCCGCAGAAACAGCTGCTTCTTTGGGAATTCGCGTGGTCCGTTTTGTCACGCATCACGCGTCAAATATTCACGTATCCGGCGTTTCGGACCGGTCTGGATCGTGGTCTGCAACAAATTCCAACACAGTCTGCCGGAACCGCTCGGGTTGTTCCAGATGAACCGCGTGGCCCGCAGCGCCTACTACGACCAACTGCGCCTGGGGCATCCGGTCGGCCATTTGACGATTGATGGCGCGGAATTTCTCATCTTCGGCGCCGGTGATGAGCAGCGCCGGCAGGGCAAGCTCGGCCAGGCGCGGCCAGAGGGACGGCTGGCTGCCCGTGCCCATGCCGCGCAGGCTGTTGGCCAACCCCATCGCCTGATTGGCCAGACGCCGGGCGCGTAACACTTTGCACGTAGTCATAGAGAGCCTCGCCTGACTTGCAAACAGGGGAATGCGCTCCCAGCGCGTGACGAATTGCGGGACGCCGTCCTGTTCGATAGCGTCGGCCAGCTTACTGTCGCTTGCCCTGCGCGCAGCCCGCTCGGCCCGCGTCATCAGGCCCGGCGACGCGCTCTCCAGCGTCAGCGAACGGAGTAACTCAGGATAGGCCAGGGCAATGTAGAGCGCCAATCGACCGCCCATGGAGTAGCCCAGCAGGTGCACAGGCTCGGCGCTCATCTGTCGGATCAGTTCGGCCACGTCTGCGGCCGCGCGGTCCATGGCATAGCGTTGGGGATCGGCCGGCGCATGGGTTGCGCCGTGGCCCATGAGGTCCGGCGCGATGAGGGTGCGGCCCGTGCCGCGGGCGAATTCGTCCCATTCCGCACCGCTGCCGGTGAAACCGTGAAGCAATACCAGCGGCGCGCCGTTCGCCGCGTCAGGATGATGGACGTACAGGTGATAGCGGAGGTCATAAATGATTAGATCGGTCATAAGTCAGCCCGCATGATTTCCGAGACCGCGTGTCGGGCGACTTTCCCCGATGCCGTTTGGGGCAGGGCATCCGTAAAGCGGATGATGCGCGGTCGTTTGTAACTTGCCAGTCGGTCCTTGATATAGCCCAGCAGCTCATCGCCCGTGACCTGGGCGTCGGGATGCAATTCCACCAGGGCCGCTACTTGCTCTCCCCATTCGGCATGGGGCAGGCCCACGACGCAACTCCGGGCCACCGCGGGATGGCCGGCCAGCGCGTTTTCCACTTCTGCCGGGTAGATGTTCTCGCCACCGGAGATGATCAGATCGCTGCGGCGCTGGACCGGCCATAGATCGCCTTCTGCGTCCAGATAGCCCATGTCGCCCGTGCGCAGTTCCCCGTCGGGCAGGACTCGTCGGGTGGCAGCCGGGTCATCCAGATAGCCCTGCATGACGGTGGGGCCGCGCACCGCGATCTCGCCGATTTCACCTGCCTCAAGCTCCTCGCCGCTCTCATTCAGAATGCGTATAGCCAGAGGAAAGAGCGGCTTGCCGGCCGTGCCGGGTTTGATTTGAGCCAGAGCGGGGGGAGCCGTCGCAATTTGGGAGCAGGCTTCGGTCATGCCGTAGGTTGTGGCCACGGACAAGGCCTGACGTCGGGCCTCGGCCATGAGTTCGGGCGCGGCGGCAGCGCCGCCCAGCAGGACCGTGCGCAGGGTTTGGGGCCAGGGCGCCGTGCGCGTTGCCAGCAGGCGCTGGAGCATAGTGGGGACGACGGACGTGCCGGTGACGGCCTGGCTGTCGATGGCGTGATGAAATGCATCTACGTCGAAGCGCGGGTGCAGGATCGCGGCCGTGCCGGTCAGGCAGGCGCGGAAGAGGACGGCCAGACCGCCCACATGGTAGAGGGGCAGGCAACTGAGCCAGCGATCCTCCGGCTCTGCGCCCAGACGTTCGGCTGACGCCATCGCGCTCCAAAAATGGTTGGCGAAGCTGATTTGCGCGCCCTTGGGCTCGCCTGATGTGCCGGACGTGAAGAGGATGGCCTGGGTTGCATCCAGACTCCAGGGGCAAGGCGGCTGCCAAACGGGCGCGCCCGCGGGCAGTTCGTCCGTCCGGCGGATGACGAGATCCGGCAGGCTAAGGGCAGAGCCGATTGACGCAAAGTCTTCATCAACCAGCAAAAGGCGCGGGCGCGTACGGCCGAGTTGGCGCGCGATTTCCGCATGTGTAAGGCGGGCGTTCAGGGGCGCAAGGGTCGCCTGGAGGCGCGCCGCGGCATGGACCAGCGTCGCGTAGAAGAGGCCGGGGGTAAGCAGTGCGGCTACCCGGTCGCCCGGACTGACGCCGGCCGCGGCCAGCCTGCCGCAAAGCTCAGCGACGCGCCGGTTGAGGGTCTGGTAGGATATGCTCTCTGTTTGGGTGAAGAGGGCTGCCCGACCCGGTGTGATTTGGGCGCGCTCCGCCAGCCAATCCTGCATTATCTGCTCACTTCCGCATAAGCTCGGTAATTGTCCGTTTTCAAGTTAGCGGCTTGCTGTTGCGGCCGTCCCCGGGAGCGCCGGACTTCAGTCCGGCGGCGATAGCCCGTAATCGCTGTCTGATTGGCGGACAGTTGCTTATCGCCGTCGGGCGGCCAGAAGCGCCCGCCCCGTTACCGCCGTCAGCACCAACGCTCCGCCCAGTAACGCCTGGCGCGAGGGCCGCTCGTCGATCGCCAGGAAGACCCAGATGGGGTTGAGGATTGGTTCCAGGGCCTGGATAAGGATGGCTTCTACGGCTTCCAGGCGACGAATGGCCAGGGAGTAGAGAATAAAGGGAATCCCTAATTGAACCACGCCCAGGAAGAGAATGATAAGCCAATCATTCATGGTCGGCGTGCTGCGCAGGAGCGAAGGCGCGCCCAGCAGCGCGGCAAAGATGCTGCCTACGAGGACGGTCTCCAGCGGCGAGCCGTCCTTCTGCTTGCGCATGAAGAGCACCAGCCACGCCAGGGATGCGCCGCTGAGAATAGCGTATACGTTGCCCAGCAACCCGCTTTGAGTGAGGTCGCCGGCAAAGAAGAAGGCCATCCCCGCGCCGATGACAAGCATGGCCGCCCAGTCCAATCGGCGTACCCGCTCGCCCAGAAACCAAAAGCCGAAGACGGCCACGTAGATGGGCGCGGTGTATTGCAAGAGAATGGCATTGGCGGCTGACGTCAATTGGGTGGCGGCAACGAAAAAGACCTGGGCCCCCACAAAAGCCAGCCCGCCGCCCACCTGTGCAATGGAGCGCGCAAAGTGCGGTCTACCCAGATATGCCCAGAAGACGGCGCCTGCCACTATGCTGCGCCCGGCCGTCAGCGCCAGGGCGTCCAACGTGGTGAGCTTGACCAGTACTCCGCTAGTGCTAAAGCCGATGACGGCAATGAGGAGGTAGAAAACGGCGCGACGCTTGGTCATTGGGCCTGCAAGTGATGGGGAGTTGAGCTTTTATGGAAATCATAAACGCGGTTGCTGTCGGTCATATCCCATAGATTTTAGGCTCTATGGGAATTCAGGGGGTT
>JAGRCP010000049.1 GCA_020433455.1 Caldilineaceae bacterium
CAACCCCCTGAATTCCCATAGAGCCGTTTATTCCGGAATTGGTTACCCCCCACGCAGAATCCATCCTGGTGATCGATGACGATCCCCACATCTGCGAAATGGTTACCATTAAGCTGGAGCAGGCTGGTTATAAAGTTTTTTCAGCAGGTTCAGTTGAGCACGCCATGGACTTAATCCGCAAGTTCGGCTTGCCGCACCTGGCGATTGTGGATATCCACATGCCGGAACGCAGCGGACTGGACTTTTGTGAAGAGATTCTGGCGTATAGCGATCTGCCGATCATGATGCTGACGGCGGATGACGATTTGAGCACCATCATCGAAAGCATTGAGCGCTATGCCGAAGATTATATTGTCAAGCCCTTTAACCTGAATGAACTATTGGTACGCGTTCGCCGGGTGCTGCGTCGGGTTGTTGATACCGATTACGCAATGGCTCCCCAACAGCGTATTGACAGTGGTCTGACCGTCAATATTGCCGCACAGACCATCTACGTCGACGATGCAGAGAAAAAGCTTACGCCCACGGAAAGCAAGTTGCTTCATATTCTCCTGCAACACCGCAACACCGTTGTGCGCACCGATTACTTGCTCAAGCGGATTTGGCCGAACGAGGAAATTTTTGAAGACACGCTGCGCGTCCACATTCATCGCCTGCGCCAGAAGCTGAACACTTCAGAGCAGAAGCACCCCTACATTGTTACAGAACGGGGCGTTGGATATCGCTTTATCGGTTAGGCCCAACTGATCTGTAAACCAAAGCGTTCATTATCAATGGGCGGATAAAGCGCGATCTGTTCACGCGATAACAATTGGAAGTACAGGCAATCGAAACAGAAGAGGAGATGAGACGATGAGCGGCAGTGAGCCAAGTGGGGGAATCGATCTGGAGGCTGAAAACGCGACGAATGCGTCGGGCAAGGTTGAGCGCATTCGCGATATTGTATTCGGTTCCCAGATGCGCGAATACAATCAACGGTTCGACGCACTTGAACGGGACATTACCCGCATGCGCCAGGACCTTTCCCAGTTTAACGAGCAGCTGACCGATCGATTGCGCCAAATCAGCACGCAATTGCAGGAAGCGGAAGAGCGTCAGCTCAGCCGTCTTCAGGATAGCGGGCGCAAGCTGGATGAGCGCATCGACGAGCTTAATCAACAACAGACCGACAAAATGCACAACCTGAACGATCGATTGACTCAATCGTTGGAAGAGCAGAACAAGCGTCTGGGCGAACGCATCCACACAGTTAACCTGTCAGCGGAAAACCGACTGGATCAAATCCAAAATCAACTACGCCAGATCGGCGAAGAGCTTCGCGCAGAGTTACGCGAAAACACGGCGCAGCTCACCGACAGCAAAATGGAGCGTACAACGCTGGGAGAGCTGCTGATCGAGATGGGAACGAGCCTGCGCGAGGAGTCCTATGGCGGCATGCTGGATGACTTGATCGACAATTTGGCAAACGAAGCGGGATGAAAACTTTCAGACGATGTTTCCTACTTCGTATCGGCTCAGCTCTTGCAAATTTCCCGCATAAGGATATGTTGTAACAGATGACTGCCACGAATTACGAAATTGCAAAACGCCCGGATCGGTCTTCGTCATCGCTACACGGTGGCGAGGCAACAGCACGCGCAATGAGTGATATTTCTAGGGAAGACGAAGATCTGGAAATACTGCGGCAGATTTTATTGGGCCAATATCAACAACGCGCCCAGGATCTGGAAGGGGAGTTGAATCATGTTCAGGCCCAGATTGCATCTCTTACTCTGCGTATAGAAGATAAGCAGGCATTGATTGATACTGTAACGCCGATTCTGGCCCAATCTATCCAACAGAGCATTCACGATTCAAAAGGGGAAATGGCGGAAGCCCTCTACCCCATCATGGCGCGCTCCATCCAGCAGAGCATCGAAAATTCCAAGGAGCAGATGGTCGAGGCCCTCTATCCGATTGTCGGCCGCCTGGTTTCCCGTTCGGTCAGCGAAGCCATGCGTGATCTGGCACGGCGGATCGATGAGCAAATGCGCAACACTTTTAGCACGGATAGCATTTCACGCCGTATTCGCGCCCAGGTTTCAGGCGTTTCCCAAGCCGAATTAGCTATGCGCAACGCTCTCCCTTTTGAAGTTCGCCGCATCTTTTTGATCGATCGGGAAACGGGGATTTTACTCAACTACCTCAATCCTGCGCCGACTGAAGAACGGCAAGACGAAGATGATGATTCCGACGTCATCGGCGGCATGCTTACAGCCATTCGGGATTTTGTGCAGGATGCCTTCGGACGCGGAGAAGAGGGCGAGCTGGACGCAATCCACTACGGCGACCGCACCATTTTGATCGAGACGGCCAAACACACCTACATTGCCGTCGTGGCCACGGGAATCACGCCAGCGGGCTATCACGGCGTCATGCGCCAGAATCTCTATCAGATTGAAGATCGCTTTGGTGAAGTATTGCGCCATTTTGACGGCGATGTTTCCGAATTGACCGGTACGCTGCGGTACCTAACGCCGCTGATCATCGACTCGGAAGCGACAGACCGCGCCCGGGAGAGCGTAAAAGAGCAGACATCCGATCAGGTTCGATCGGCGTTGGGCGTCTTATTGCTCACCATCTTTCTCATTGTTCTACTTGTTCTCTTTGGGTGGTGGGCCTATCGGACCGCCGGCGGTTAGACGGCGCAGACCGGAAATGGGAGCGACTCGCATTCTGAACGGTACAAGCGCGGGGAGCGGAAATCACACTTTTCGGGCCCGTTGAACGACGCGATTCTTCAGCGCTTTACAGGCCGTAATCGATCAGGAAGTATAAAACAGTTATGAAAAAGGCATATGAACGCAGGAAATGCAGCTTCATATAGTAAAAAAGTGTGCATGCTGGGCGAATTTTCCGTGGGAAAAACCAGCTTGGTGCGGCGTTTCGTTTACGAACGTTTTGATGACGCTTATATCAGTACCGTTGGTGTAAAAGTGAGCCGCAAGACCATTGCCGTCACGCGTAATGATACGCTGGTCGATCTCACGATGATGCTTTGGGATCTGGCCGGCTCGGAAGAATTTGATCAGTTACAGGCCAGCTACCTGCGCGGCAGCGCCGGCGCAATCTTGGTCTGCGATCTCAGCCGGCCGGAAACATTGCCCGAACTGCTTTCGTATGTCGATAACCTAAAAGCCCTGGGACTGGATATTCCCCTTGCCCTTGCTGCCAACAAAGTCGACTTAATCCAGGACATCGGCGCTAGAGAGGCGGACGTGGCCGCACTGGCCGAACAGATCAACGCCGCCTATTTCCTGACCAGCGCAAAGTCCGGCGATGCCGTTGAATATCTTTTTCGGGAACTCGGCCAAGCCTTACTCAGACAAACATCTTTGTGAAAATATGCAGCGTAACAAGGCATATCCATCATGACAACATCAAATAGCGACCTATGGATGTTCAACGCCATTCTCCAGGCGCGCGCAATTGGTTATCTGCGTACGAATCCTGATTTGACCGTACATTCGACGGGAGGGATCTTGCCGCCGTATCTGGGCGACATTCAAACAGGCGATAGTCTCCTGTACGTTTTCCCCGAATTGATTGGCAGCGAAGATATACTCAATGCATTGCTGGCAGGAGAGCGCAGCCGCTATACGGTGCATATGATTAACCGTGAAGACCAAAACGGCAAAATCGGTTATTTTGACCTTACTCTCGTCTCCTCAGCGGGAAAACAGGCCGCCCAATCAACCGAAGGGCAAGAGAAGCGACGCTTCCCGCTCGTTGCCATCTGGGAAGACATTACGTCTGCGGGGCAGGTAGGGCAAAAGCTGACGCAACACCGAAATGACCTGACGCTGCTACGTAATGAGTTGGCTAAACAGTACTCCTTGCTGGAAAGCACGAATCACGAATTGCGGCGCACTAATCAGCTTAAGTCCAAGTTTGTCGGCGTTGCGGCCCATGAATTACGCTCGCCGTTAACCTCCATGCTCGGCTATATGGAACTGCTGCAAGATGACAGTTTTGGTCCTCTGACTGATCAGCAGCAGCGGTTCGCCGCCACAATAGATCACAGCGCGCACCGGCTGCTCAGCCTGCTCAACAACTTGATGGATATCACCCGACTTGAGGTCGATAATATGGATCTGAACCTGGAGCCGACAGACCTGGTCCAGGTGATCCGCCATAGCGAAGCCGAAATCCGCATTCAAATCGATGCGAAAAAGCAACACTTGAGGATCGAGACGGAAGCAGACCGGATTATAGTGCTGTGCGACACTGCACGCGTCCAACAGATCATCAGCAACCTGCTGAGTAACGCCGGCAAGTATACGCCTGAAGGCGGCGATATCCGGGTCACACTCTCTGCCGATCCCGCATTCGGCTACGCCACGGTCGCCGTACAGGATAACGGCATCGGCATTGCCCCCGACGAAATTGAGCACCTCTTTGTCTCCTTTTTCCGCGCCTCCAATGCCAGCCAGCTAAACGCTACCGGCGCGGGTCTGGGCCTTAGCATAGCCGCCTCCCTCACTGAACTGCATGGCGGGACGATGCAGGTTGAAAGCGAATTAGGCCACGGCTCTACCTTTTCCTTTACGTTGCCGCTGCTTGACGTCCAACCCGCCGACTCCGCACAGGCGCTTGCAGCCCAGACCCAGCCGGCAAACTATCTCGGATGAGCCGAACTTAAGAAAAAAAGTTTCCGGCGAAAATTTGTGCTGACTCTCCTCTCCAGAGTACAATACTCTTTATGGCTTTAACTCTTCATGCAGCTTGGCTGCCTTTTGACGCGCCGTTTCCCGACGGACGACTTTTCTTTTGGGCCGAAAACACCGACCTATTATCCACCGAAACAGTGCAAGGCAACGGCCACAATCACGATGCGGTCGCCTCTACGCTTGTCGGTTCCCAAAACGGATATCGGAATAACGACACGCCGGATGACAATACCGCCGGCAAAAATAACGGACGGTTGCGCGTCGCCAAAGTCCCGTCCCACCCTTTTCAATTGTCGGCGGGGCATGTACGCGCGCTTCTGAGCAGTTTGATTCCCGACCTGAAGGATGCTTCACCCCAACCGGCCAGCGCAACCGTCTGGCTGCCGACAGTCGATGGCGCGCCCCTCTTACGAAGAGGCATCCTGCAGCGTTCTGCCGTGTCGGCGGAGGAAACGGGCGACGTAACAACGACTGCGTCTGCTGTCGCGCTTCAGGCCTGGCAGATTACCGGCGTGGCCCTGCCCGCTCCCCGGGTTTTGACTACGTTGAATCATCTTGACGGCCGGCTTCACCGACATAGCGGAGCCGGCGCCTGGCGCCAATTGCGCCTGGGCAACGATCTCCTCTTTTGGAGCAATGCCGCCAAGCTGGCCCTGGAATTTCTTGCCGGGCAGCAATATCTGCCTGCCATCCGCACCGGCCCTGACGGGCGCTTCTTCGCCGTGTGGCAGCCGGCCCTGCTGGACGATGCCTTGCATTGGCGCGTGGATCAACTCGCAGCGTTAATGCCGCCGGTCTGCCGCGCCTATGAACTGGCCGCGCCGGAAGAAGCGTCTCCGCCCAATGCGCTGCTGGAACACTTTATCGCGGCCATGACGGACGATGCCGTGCGCACCTGGTACACGGACCTGTCCGACAACCGCTCACCCGCGGGCCACTGGCTGGAACGGCTGACCATCCAGCAGCGGCAGATGACCCTGCCGCCCATGTTGGCGCACCAGCTCTATCAGGAGTGGCGCGCCTGGATTGATCAGCTTCAGCGTACCCGAGACGCCAATTTTCGCATCTGCTTCAAGCTGGCGGAACCGGGCGCCGCCGGAGAAGAAGGCGGTGAAGAGCCGGAAAAAGCCGCCACGCGCTGGACCCTTCGCTACTACCTCCAGGCCCGGGACAACCATGAGTTGCTTATTCCCGCAAGCCAAATTTGGCAGACGCGCGAGCACACCCTGCATATCCGCAACCGGCGGCTGGATCAACCCCAGGAGCGCCTGTTGGCTGGTCTCGGTTTGGCCAGCCGTCTCTTTGCGCCCGTCAAGCGCAGCCTGCGCGCGCCCCAGCCCACGCTGGCCTTGCTCACCATCGAAGAGGCCCATGATTTTTTACGGGAAATCGGCCCCCTGCTGGAGAGCGCAGGCTTCGGCATCATCATGCCCGCCTGGTGGCAGGCGGATCAGCGCCAAAGCCTGGGCTTTACCCTCCGCCTTACGGCAGACGATTTTTCGGATAACGAGTACGTTTCGGAGTCAGCGGACTTTGACGAGGAAGATCGGCGCGCGGGCTCCGGTCCGATAGACGCATACATCGGTCGGCCCATTCGCTATGAATGGGCGCTGACCCTGGGCGGAAGTACGCTGAATCCGAAAGATTTTGAGCAGCTGGCCGCCAAGAAAAGCCCCCTGGTCCAGGTACGCAACCAGTGGGTGGAACTGGACCCGGAGCAGGTAGCCGCGGCCCGCTCCTTCCTGCAGCAGCGCCGTACCCAGGGCAACATTTCTTTTCTCGACGCCCTGCGCCTGGCCCAGGGCTTCACCGTGGAGATCGATTCCCCGCGCCTGGCCGGACCGCCGACCGGCGCCGGAACGTCGGCCGGCGGTCGAACCGCGCCCCAACCCGAGTTGCCCCTGCCCGATCTGCTGCCGGCCCAGATTCCTCTGGAGTCCGTTTCGGTTGAGGGGTGGCTGGAGCATACGCTGGAGCAACTGCGCTTTCAGCAGCCCGTGGGCGAAATCGATGAGCCGGAGCACTTTCAGGGCACGCTGCGTCCCTATCAACGGCGAGGCGCAGGCTGGCTCGTCTATCTGCGCAACCTGGGGTTGGGCGCCTGCCTGGCCGATGATATGGGTCTGGGCAAGACTATTCAGGCCATTGCCATGCTGCTCCACGTACGCGAGGAGGCCGCGGCCGCGCACGTGGGCGAAACGCCTCATCTGCCTGCGCTGCTCATCTGTCCCACCAGCGTAGTGGCCAACTGGAAACATGAGACGGATCGTTTTGCTCCCGTACTGCGCGCCCTCATCCACCACGGAACCGGTCGGCTGACCGGCGATGAATTTTTGCACAGCGCAGCGGTCCACGACCTCATCATCACCAGCTACGGCACCGCCCGCCGGGACATTGAGCTGCTGACCCGGATCCCCTGGCGTCACCTCATCATCGATGAAGCCCAGAACATCAAAAACCCCCGGGCCAAGCAAACCCAGGCCGTGCGTCGCATCCAGGCCCCCAATCGGGTGGCGCTGACGGGGACGCCCGTAGAAAATCGTCTGGCCGAGCTGTGGAGCATCATGGAGTTCCTCAACCCCGGCTATTTTGGCGAGCGGGAAGCCTTCCGCAAGCGTTTCATCGTGCCCATCGAGCGCTATAATGACGACCAGCGTGCGGCTGAACTGCGCCGCCTAGCCCAGCCCTTTCTCCTGCGGCGGCTCAAATCCGATCCGAATATTATCTCCGACCTGCCGGAAAAGAACGAGATGGTGGTCTACTGCTCCCTCACAGAGGAACAGGCCGCGCTTTACGAAGCCACGGTCAAGCAGGCCCTGGCCACCCTGGAGGAGAGCAGCGGCATCCAGCGGCGCGGCCAGGTATTGGCCCTGTTGACCAGACTCAAGCAGATTACCAACCATCCGGCCCATTTTCTCAAGGAAGAAGGCCCTCTGGCCGGGCGCAGCGGCAAGCTGGACCGCCTTACCGAGATGCTGGAAGAGGCCCTGTCAGTGGATGATCAGGCGCTGGTCTTTACCCAGTTTGTAGAGATGGGCCACCTGCTTCAGAACCACCTGCGGACCAAGCTGGGCAGCGACGTGCTCTTTCTTCACGGCGGCACGCCTGCACGCCAGCGGGATCGCATGGTCCAGGAATTTCAGGACAAGAGCGGACCGCCGGTCTTTGTGTTGAGCCTGCGCGCGGGCGGCTCGGGCCTCAATCTCACCCGGGCCAATCACGTCTTCCATTTTGACCGCTGGTGGAACCCCGCGGTCGAGAATCAGGCGACAGATCGGGCCTTCCGCATCGGCCAGCAGCGCAACGTACAAGTCCATAAATTTGTGGTGGCGGGGACGCTGGAGGAGCGCATCAACGAGATGATTGAGAGCAAGCAGGCCCTGGCCGAAGCTATTGTGGGCAGCGGCGAGGATTGGCTCACCGAACTGAATAACGATGAATTGCAGCATTTGCTCATGCTGCGGCGAGGAGCGCTGTAAGATGACCCGCAACGGCAATCACGACGGCTGGTGGTCGGCGCGCTGGTTCCGCCGCCTCAAGGCAATGGGCCTCATCAACGATCCGGAGACGCTCAAAAGCGAGGCCCGGGGCGCACGCATCCAGCGACTGGAAGTGCAGACCGGCCTTATCGAGGCCCAGGTGCGGGACAAGGAATTGGGCGATTGCGCCTGTCGCATCCGGGTGGCAACGCTGAATGACGAAGCGTGGCAGCAGATCATTCACGCCCTGAGCGAACAGGCCTTTTATGCCGCCCAACTGCTGGCCGGCGAGCTGCCGCGGGAAATTGAGCAGCTCTTTCAGGCCGAAAATTTAGCGCTTCTGCCCGCATCGTCCGGCGACATGGCGCATGAATGCACTTGTTGCGACCGTCGGACTGCACCCCAGTCCTGTCGTCCGCTACTGGCTGTTTATGTTGCGTTGGGCGAGTTGCTCAATGAAGACCCGTGGCTCCTCTTTCGCCTGCGCGGCCGGGATCGCCGCCAAATTCTGGCCGGCCTGCGCGAAGAGCGCAGCCGCGCGGCGGGCAGCCAGCTTGCGGCCTCGCCCCCGGCTCAACCTCGCCTGGCCGAAGCGTCGGCCTTCTACCGGGCCGAAACCCAAGCGGCGGAGCACGCACCCGCTCCCGACGACCTCACCCAGGATATGGACCGCTTCTGGGGTAGCGCCAAACCGCTTCAGGAGTTCCATCATTACATCGGGGTACCGCCTATTGAACTGGTTGCCTTGCGTCGCCTGGGCCCCCTGCCCGTGGCGCAGGACGGAGAACGCGTCTACGACGCTTTGTCCGACATCTACCGCCGCATCACCGACGCGGCTCTCACCATGGCCTTCGCCGAAGAAAGCGACGAGGACGGCGAAGAGACCGATGAGCTGACGGTGTAGATGCAGTCCGTACTCGCTCATCCATTTTCTTCTGTGCTACAATAGCCCCGCTGGTCCCAATTCCACGCCAACCCGAACCTTGATCAATCATGCCGGAACACCCGCTGCCGCTTGCGGTGCAAGAGACTGTTGATACGCTTAGACGCCATGAACTGGTCACACCGGCCGCGCTCTTCCTAATCGGCCATCGCCCACTGGCATTTACGGCCGGCCAATGCTGCTACCTGCTTGCGCCTGCCGCGACCCTTCTGGGCGTGAGCGGCATTCGAGCCTGGGGTGAGGTGCTGAGCGATCCGGCGCAGACGGCTTGTCTGGCTGATTACATGACAGAGGCCTTACGCCATGCTGCCTGACCGGACGGCCGAAGAGCTGAATGCCCGCTGGCAAGAGCGGATTGCCCATGGCCTGGAAGCGGATCAATCGCCGGCTATCCACCTGGGACGCGATGAGCGCCTGGTGGAGCAAAATCAGTCGCTGCTGGCTCTACAGCTTTTGGCCGCCGCACGCGCCGACTTTTCCACGCCCGTGGTTGTGGCCGGCGGTAATAGCGCCCTGTGGCCGGCCGCGCTTTTTTTCGCCCAGGCCGAAGGCGCCTATGTCCAGACGCCCCCTTTACGCGTTCTCTACGGCGGCGCAGATGCCGCCACCGTGCTGGCCTCGCGCGCGCTCTACGCTGACGGAGATCGCCCCCTGACGGCGACGGCCTACTTGCGCCCGCCCAGAGGCCTGCCCGCGGCCATGGTTGCGCCCGTCGCGCCCAACGCGGACCCCATACCCGTGCTCGATTGGGAAATGCTGCCCGTTCAGTTGGCCGCTGACCCCAGCCCCAACCCCCAATCCAGCGAAGATTGGCTTGCCTATCTCTTCGTCATTCTGGCCGTTGTCCTGGTGGCCCTGGCCTTTGCCCTTTCGCTTGCGCCATGAATCGCCTTGCTTTTGCCCGCGGCCTGAGCCTCATCGTCATTCTGGCCTGCTTTGTCCTCATCACCCTGGACCGGGCCGCGGTCTTTGGGACGAGCCTCCGCCCGACCACCACGCTTCTCTATTCGTGGACCATTTTGCTGGGCGCATTTGTTCTGACGCTGGGCGCCGTCAATGTGGTCTGGGTTCACCTGCGCCACGTGCAGGCTGGACGCACCGGCTGGCTCGACAGTCTCGCCCTCCTCGTTATCTTCTGCATTACCCTGGTTACCGGTCTCGTTGCGCCCAACGGCATGATGAGCCCCCCCATGGAGTGGCTCTTCGACAACGTCATCGCGCCCGGCCAAGCCGCACTGTTCGCCGTGACCTTCTTTTTTCTGGCCGCAGCCGCCTATCGTTATCTCCGCTTTGATCGGCCCGGCGGCGGGTGGCTGCTCATAGGCGCACTGCTCATGCTCATTAGCCAACTGCCCGCGGCCGCCCCGGTTCTGCCCGCCGAGGTTGTGGCGACAACGGTCTGGCTGCTGGAGACGCCTGCTATGGCGGCGCTGCGGGGCGTTCTGTTGGGCGCGGCCCTGGCCGCGATCTTCGTCGGTCTGCGCACGATTGTGGGGCGCGGCTAATGGCAACCCTCATCTGTCCTCACTGCGGTATGGCCAATCGGGCCGGCTCCAATTTTTGCAACAATTGCGGCGCGCATCTGCGCGCCGAAGAGCCGCCCCTGCCCCCGGATGTGGAATCAGCCGGCGAAGCCCATGCCGCCCCAGAAGCTCATCACCCGGGAGGGCATGACGCGCCCGCCGCGGATGAGGCGGACGCAAGCGCCGAATGGCTGGCAGAGCAGCCGTGGCTCCGCACAGGAAATGAAGACGACGCCCAGGAGCATGAGGAGCACGACGCAAAGTCTTCCCTTCCCTACCCTGGAAGCGGCCGCCTCGTCACCGGCGTGCAGGGGTTGCTGCCGCCCCTCAACCTGAGCAGCGACGGCGTCACCGCGTCACCTCTTGCGCCTGCCCCCTCCCCATTTACGGGGAATGATGCGGACGCGGTCCAGCGCCTCATGGGCCGGACGCCGACGCCCGCGGCCGCCGGCATGCCCGCGATTCCCGACACGGGCGCAGCGTCCGCGCGCAAGGCATTGCGCCTGCCCTGGCTCTTCTGGCTACTGGGCCTGGTCCTGCTGCTTCCGCTCCTGTTCCGTATTAGCGGACCGGTAGGCGCGCCTCGGGCCTGGCCCGGCGTAACAGCCGCCTATCTCACAGTGGAAGATGTGGCCCGCAACAGCACCGTATTGGCCTACTGGGCTTACGATCCGGCCGTTGCTGGCGAGTTGGACCAGGTTGCGTTGCCCATCATGCGCCACCTCATTAACCGGGAAGCCCAGATTGCTGTTGTCAGCACCGTCCCGGGAGGACCGGCTACCGCACGTCGCGTCACGGCCGCTGCGTTTTACGGTAACGAACCGCGTAGCGAGGGCGTTAACTTTTCCGCTGAGCGCCTTCAAATCGCCGATCGAATGCTGCTCCAAAACGTCTATCTGCCCGGCGGCGCGGCCGCGTTGCCCTTAGTCGGTCAGGACATCATGGCGGCTGTCGGCGGGGCGGACAATCTCTCCGCGCCCGAGCGGGTGTTGCCGGCGGAAAAGCCTGCCCTGGTGGTGCTCTTTGCCGCGCAGGCCGAGGATGTCCAGTCGTGGCTGGAGCTGGTTCAGCCCCAGTTCCATGCGGATGTCGCCGTGATCGCAGCCACCGGCGCGGGAGCGGATCCCATGTTGCGCCCCTACTTGGACAGCGGCCAGCTCAATGGCCTGGTGAGCGGTTTTGACGGCGGCTATGCCTATGCCGATTTGCTCAATCGCTCGCGCCTGCCCGACGAAGTCCAGCGCTTGCGCACGCGTCTGGTTACCCAGAACTGGGGACAGATAGCTCTGCTGGGCGTCATTTTATTGAGTAATCTGGCGGTTCTGCTGGGGGGGAGGCGGGAATCGTAATGGAAGCCTTCCTGACGCCTGAACTGGCTGCGACCGCCGGCCTGTGGGTCGGACTGATTATCTCGCTTATGCTCTTCAGCCTGCTGCTAGGTGATAACCGGCCGGCTCGATTGGGGCAATATCTGCTGGTGGGCGCGGGGCTGGCCTATGCAGTTGCGCTGGCCTGGCGCAGCGTCCTACTGCCGCGTCTCTTCCTGCCCCTCCGGGAGGAGCCGGGCGATTGGCAACTCTGGCTGCCGTTGCTGCTGGGCGCGCTCCTGCTCCTTGCCGGGATCGAGCGGGTTGTGCGGCAAGGCTCGCCCGCCGGGCCGTGGCGCGTGCTCCATACCCTGGGCGCACTGCCCCTCGCCCTCATCACGGGCGTCGCGATGAGCGTCGGCGTCATCGGCGCGTGGCAGGGTACGCTCTGGCCCCAGTTTAGCCGGGCGGTCGTCACCGGATTTCCCTGGACAAGTCCGCCTGCGGCGCTGATCAACGGCGTACTCATGCTGCTCATCACCAGCGGGGTGCTGGTGCATCTACGCAGCAGGCCCGGCTTTTTGGCGCAGCAGCCGCCGTTGTTGCGCGGCCTGCTGCGCGGGTGGGCATGGATTGGCGCGCGGGGCCTCTGGCTGGCGGCGGGAGTCCTCTTCGCCCGCCTTCTGCTCTCCCGCCTCACCTTGACCATCGCCGAACTGGAGTTCCTCATCGCCCGCTTGCAGCAAACGGAACTGGGTCAGTGGATCGGGGCGTTGTGGCAGCAGATTGTGGGCTAAGGATGATCGCCGTACAAAATCCCTCTGATCGATGAGAGAACTATGACTCAATCATCTGCTTATGCGCAGCAAGCCTCTCCGACGATAGATTCAAGCGCGCTCCTGGCCCTGGGCGTAGAGCGACGCGTCCTGCGCGTTTGCCTGCTGGAGCCGATTGCCGGTCGCCATCGCCTGGCCGGTTGGATCAGCGTCCAGCGCGATCCCATGGGCGAGTTGACCCAGCAACTGGCCATCGCCTGCCGGCGTTTGGGCAGTCGTTTGGGCCGCGCCCTCTGGGATGATGAAGCCGCGGCGCCGCTTATGCAGAGCGCCGATCCCGTGCGCCTGCCGCCGGTGAGCCAGGTTGTGGCCGCCGCTACGCCGCGGGACCTCCTGCGCGTCTGGATCGCGGGTCTGAGTCCGACGGACAGCATGGCTGCGGCCCGGGCTGCCGCTCAGGCCGCGCCGGCGCGCATTGTGGGCGAGACCGCGCTGGATGCAACCCTGGACATCGCTGACCTCACCTCGCGCTTCTCCGCCGACCGTCCCGATGTGCTGGTTATTACCGGCGGCTACGATAATCCCGATCCCAATATCGAGCGCCCCGTCTATCGCCTGGCACGTATGATGAGCGAGTTGCTGCGGCGACTGCCGCCTGGCGAGCGCCCTCTGGTGCTCTATGCAGGAGATCGTTGGATGGCCTCGGCCTGCGTGGACCGCTTGCAGTCGGCCGGCGATGGATTGACCGTTACGGCAATCGAAAATTTACGCCCCAGCCCCAATCGGGTCGTTACCGCGCCATTGGCCGCACGGTTGGCCGCCCACCAGACCAGTCTGGCCCAGCGCATGGCCGGTTTCGTACGCCTGGGCCGCTGGGTAACCGCGCCGGCGCGCATTATGAGCCTGGAGGACAACTTCACCCAGGCCGTTCACGCCTGGTGCGCAGTCCGGAATTTACCCGTCCTTCACGGGCTCTACTTCGCCGCCAACTGGCGTCTCCACGTTCTGGTCGAAGCGGGAATGGAAACGGCGCTTCTGCGCTATGTGGAAGAGCCTGCCCACGCACTGCAAAGTGACAGGCTGCAAATTGACGGCTGGCCCCCGGTTGATCTGGTCAGCGGCATGCCTTCCGGCCGGGGACTCCCCGCGCCCCGATGGCACGACCGCAGCGGCATGTTGCCCGTGGTCGCGGCGGTCGGGCGGCTTGCGCCCCGCGCCATGCTCCATGCCATGACCCACGACTTGCTGGCCGAGGTGCGGGTATGAAGGGTGGGGAGGAATTGGAGATTGAGAGATTGGAGCCGCCTCGGCTCAGGAAGCGGATATCCGCTGTAGCCGATTTTCGACTTCCTATCCCCAATTCTCTGCTTCTTTTGCTGATGCTGAGTACGTTCGTGCTCATCCCGCTGCTTGCGCCGGGCTATTTTTACAATGCCCATGACGGCCGCCACAGCGTTTTCTACCTCGCGATGTTTGATGCTTCTTTGGCGGACGGCGCGTTGTGGCCCCGCTGGGCCATGCACCATATTCAGGGCTACGGCTATCCTACCTTCGTCATCCAAGCGCCCCTGGGCTTTTATCTGGGCGCATTCTTTGCCCGTCTCGGCTTCGGCTATACGGCTGCGGCCAAACTGGTTTGGGTGACGGCTTTTTACGGCAGCGCCTGGGGTATGTATGCGCTGGTGCGCTATCTCCTCACAGCGGGACGGGAGTCTGCGCGCCGCCGCACGGCCGCCTACGCGGGTGCGGCCGGACTGGTTGCCGGGCTGGTTTACGTCTACGCGCCCTATCACCTGGTCGATATCTTCGTGCGCGCTGCGCTCAACGACACCCTGCTCCTGGCCTGGCTGCCGTGGACGCTTCTGGCCTTTGATCGCCTTATCGCGCGGGGCGGCGCGCCGGGTTGGGGCCGACGGCTGGCCGCAGCCGGTCTCGTCCTGGCCGGTACGCTGTTGACCCATGCCTTCGCCCTGATCTCCTTTGGACCCTTTCTGGTTGCATACGTCCTTTTTCGCCTGGGATTGGCCTGGCCCCGGGGAGATGGCTGGCATACCTGGCCCGGCCTCTGGGCGCGCACCGGACTGGCCGGCGCGGCCGGCGTAGGCGGGCTCCTGCTGACCAGCGCATTTCTCCTGCCGCTGCTGGTGGAAGGCCAACATCTCCAACAGCAGGTTTACGTCACCGACACCTACGATTTTCGCAATCACTTCGTCTATTTCGGCCAGTTCTTTAGCCCCAGATGGGGGTTTGGTTTCTCGGATGATCCGACCGGAGTCAATGACGGCATGAGCTTTCAGCTCGGTCTGCTGCCGCTCCTCTTCCTCATGGCGGGCGGGATTGGCCTGGCCTCAAGCGGCGCCCGAACGCAATCATCGGAACCCGCGGCCGCTTCAGAGAGCCGGCCTCGCGCCCACTGCGCCTTTTTTGCCGCGGCGACCATTGGCCTGCTGCTGCTTATGCTGCCCCTGAGTGCGCCGTTGTGGGAGAATATTGGCCCGCTCTCGGTCATTCAGTTTCCCTGGCGCTTGCTCTCTTTGACGATCCTGACCGCTTCCGCTCTGGCGGGTTTGGTCACCGGCGCGCTGTTGCAGGCCGCAGAGAAGCAGGCAGGGGAGCAGACAGGAGAGCAGGAAGAGACGCTGGCCGGCGCGCTGCTCCTGGGCGTGCTGGCCATGTTGGCCGTTTACCCTGTCCTGGGCGCGCAGCTTCAGCCGGTCGAGCCGTGGCGCGAGGACGGCCGCGCGGTCTTCCGCTTCGAGGAAGAGCACCCGGATATGATCGCCTACACTGAATGGGTGGAGCAGCCCTTCACCCGCACGCCCATGAGCGATGACTATGCATCGCCCGCCTACTACGACATCCGCGGCCGCACTGACGCGCTGACCCGTATAGCTATTATCCAGGGCGAAGGTGAAATTGTGGAGCAGCAAAGCGCCGGCTCCAGCGGCGGCGGCACGGTGCGCATGACCATGCCCGGCGTAGTGCGCATCCATCTTTTCTACTTCCCCGGCTGGCAGGTTTTTGTGGACGACGAACAGGTCCCCTACCGCGTCTCGCCGCCGGATGGGGTGCTGGAAGTAGATGTACCAGCAGGCGAACACCGTATCGAGGCGCGCATGGGGACGACGCCGGTCCGGACTGCGGGCGCGGCGGTTTCGTGGGGCGTGCTCATCATGGCGCTGGTTCTGCTGGTCTGGCCGGTCAGGAGACATACCCATGCGGCCGTCCACACGGCATCAGGCACGGGACTCTATCTTGTCTGGAAAAAGCGCCAGGTGTTTACAAAAGCAACCGGTGTATTTTTGAAGCATATTCAGAACAACTTATTTTGAGAATGGAAAAGGCCGGGGGGTCATGCTGACCCCCCGGCCTTTTCCATTCGGTGAAGTAATCGACTTCTCCTACTCCACCTGAATCTGCGTATAAACCGGGTACGTATTCCCGTCCAGGTCTTCGATGATGAAGCCGACTACGTAGTTGCCCTGAGCTGCGATGAGATCAACCCACTGCCAGGGCTCGCCGTTGAAGGTGAGGGTCTGACCCATTTGCTGGGCGGGCGTGGCGGCTTGACCGTTGGCGTTCAGGTCCAGCCACTGTTCGATTACAGTGAACTGGTCGCCGACCTGAGGCAGAATTTCGCTGGGAGCACCGGCCATGTCATCGTTATTAAAGCCGAAAACCTGCTCCAACTCGCCGTTGCGGAAGCGAAGCTGAGCCCGACGCTGCTCGCCGTCGTCAGCGAAGGTGTAAACGCCGTTAATGGTGTAGAGCGCGTCTTCGTATTGTGCGCCGTAGCTCTCCGGCTCCAGCATGGCCTGAACCGTGCGCTCGCCGTTGTCGATGGCAAAGACCACAGGCTCCCATTCAAACTCCATAGTAAAATTCCCGTCCGGCCAGACGGGGTAGAAGATGCCGTTTAGCCGTTGGGTCTGGCTACTTTCCAGATAGTCCTGGTCCGCCATGAAGATGGAATTGGACTGCTCATCCACATAGCCCACAAAGAGTTTAATATAGCCGATATTCTCGCCGGCAATGTCAATGCTCAGCAGAACCGGCTCGCCGGGCGCCGCGGTATCGCTGGACCGGCGAATCTCCGACACGCTGATGCCCCCGGCCGCAGGTGAAGCAACCGTCTCGCCCGCGCTGGGAATGGCGGCCGTAGCCGCCGCCTGATCAAACTGACGCCCCGTGTAATGGTAGGCCAGGAAATCATCCCACACGGAGCCTTGAGAAAAACGCGCGGCGACCGGCACATAGGACTGGGGCCCGGCCATGGCGTTCGCGTACAGATCAGAGTTGGGGAAGTAGATGGAAACGCCGGTCGCACCGGGCTTGCCGGAACCGTGGCGCTCAGCCACTACCGCCTGGCCTAACGCATCGTTGAGCTGATTCACCGCGGCCGCAACGTCATTATTGCCCGTGCTCTCAGTAACCAATTGGGCGAAATGGCCGATATCGATATAGGAGGGCGGCACCTGGCTGCCGAAGATGCTGGTAAATGATTGGCTGTAGCTGCGCGCCTGGGCGATACCCCGCTGGTTGGCTCCCTGAAGCGTGTAGGCCAGATTGTTGAAGCTGTCCATGAGCGCGGGCACTTTGGAGAGATCGACAGCCGTCAGGGTTGTCCCCTTGATCATCTGGCCGGCTACTTCCTCCGCGGAGGGCGGACCGAAGAAGCCCCGGCCGCTTACCATTTCACTCCGGGCCTGGGCATCCACAATGCGCTCATCCTTGGTAATGTAGGAATCCACAATCTGTTGGCCCAGCTCGCCGCCCGTCATGCCCGGGTTGCGGCGCAACTCGGCCAGGAAGGCGGCATACGCCCAGCCCACAGCCGGCTCCGTCTCCTGAGAGGCCACGCTATAGCGGGCATGAGGCTCCAGCATGCTGAACACCTCCAACTGGCCCATGAGGCAGGCGTCCATGCCCACCATCTCAAACTTGTCGATGCCCGTACGTTCGCGAATCGTCTGAAGCGCCGAATCGATCTCGTTGAGATAGAGCTGATCCCCCAAAGAATTGGCCAGGGGAACATTCTCATTGGAGCGGCCCGCCGTGGGATCGCTCCAGCCGCCGGGCCAGCCCATGCCGTGATCCGAAAGAATGAGCACGTAGCGATCGGCCGGGAATTCGGATATGGCCCACGTGGCAAAGTCCACAAGCGTGTCGCCGTCGGCCATGTTGGTCTCGCCCAGGTCCATGAGTTCCTGGGAGCCCAGACTGTTCAGGTTGTCGTCCTGGGTGACGTAAAAGCGCTTGGTGGATGTCCAATCGCCGTCGCCGTTAAAACCGCCGCGATAGCGGTCCATCTGGCTGACGATCTGGACATTGCCGCCCGAGCCGACTATTTCGGCCTCGTTCAGGTCGATGAAGATGTCCTTTTCCAACACCTTGTCGTCCGCGTCCTGGTAAAGCATGATGAGCCAGGTCGGCTCGCTGTCGTCAGCCACCGCGGGCAGGTCCAGGGGCGGAGTCGTTGCGGTGGGCTGGGTTTGAGCCTGCTGCTCTGTGCTGCCGCCCAGGAAACCGCCGCCGTCGTTGGATTGGCTGGGCTGGGTTGCGACCTGGGCGGACTGTTGGGGCGCCGGACCGGAACCGCCGTCCCGGCCGGACATGAAAAGGAAGAAAATCAGGGCGGGGACGCCGCAGACAACCAGCAAAGCCAGCAGGCCCAGCATGGGCAGACTGCTGCCGCCGCCTCCTCCGCCGCCGGTAGGCAAGCTGAAACCGCCGGACGAAGGCTGTCCGCCGGAGCTGCTCCCCCCGCCGGATGAACCGCCGAACGAACCGCCTGATGAGCCGCCGCCGCCGGACGAAGCCGCCGGACGTGACTGCTCCCGCTCCCGGCGCTTGGGCGCTTCGGCTCGCTCTTTGGGACCGCCGGGCCGGGTCTTGCGCCGCCGGTCGACGCGGATTGTTTTCCCGCTGTCGTCTTGATTGGCGAAGAGCGTCTGCCCCTGCCACTGTCTCTCTTGCTCATTATCCGGCGCAGGTCCATTACCGGCTGTAACCGGGACGAGACGCCTGTGATCAAATGGATTTATCTTCATCGGCTTCACCTGTCGGGGAGTGAGGATTGATAGACTACGTGAAGAGTCTACCACTGGTAGGGCGCATTTCCAAGGGGCAAGAGAATTCGATATACTTCAGCCTCAGGGCTAAAGCCTGCATCAACCCATCTATCCGACCATTGAATCGATATCTCCCATATTGTGCGTTCATTTATTACGAAATTTTCAGGCATCAAAACTGCGTTGACTTCCGCCTCATGGCCGGAGGCGATCATCCTTCTCATTGCCGGGTTGGTGCGCAGTTGGCGGCTGGACTACCATAGCGTCTGGTTCGATGAGGCGGTCAGCCTGGCCTGGGCCGGAGCCGATCCCGGCTACACGTGGCGGATAACCACCCGCCTGGTGGAGGAAAAGCATCCGCCCGTTTATTATCTCCTGCTTCACTATTGGCAGGTCGTGCTGGGTTGGTTCGGTCTGGACCACAATGACGCTGCGCTGCGCTGGCTGGGCGCGCTTCTGGGCGTGCTCACAGTGCTGGGCATACTCCTTCTAGTGCGGCGGTTGAGCGGACGCTCGGTTGCCCGTCTGGCCGGTCTTCTGACCGCGCTAGTCCCTATTATGGTTTGGTATAGCCAGGAACTGCGCATGTTTCAGCCCGCAACCACGGGGCTGGTCTGGGCGGCCTATTGCCTGGTACGCGGTTGGCAAAGCGCATCCCAGGGCAGACGTCTCCCCTGGTGGATCGCGTTTGTCGCGTGCATGACGGCTGCGCTCTACAGTTATCTCTTTGCGGCTTTTTTGCTGCCGGCCGCCGGGCTGACGCTGCTTGCATTCCTCCGGCTGGATCGCGGGCCCGACGGCGCGTGGCGCATGCGCCGCTTTGGGGAAGGCGCGGTCGCCGTTGCCGTTACGGGGGCGCTCTTCCTGCCCCTTGTCCGCAACGCCTGGCTGGTCAACTCGACGGAAGGGACCCCCGGACGGGCTTTTCAGGACTTCTTCGCCAATACCGGACAGCTCATCCGTCTCTTTACCATCTGGCGCGTGGATTGGCCCGAGCCAATCGTAACCGCCGTAGTCCTTTTCGCCGCGCTCCTCACGCTTGCCGGTCTGCTTCTGCCCCAACGCACCAAGGGCAAAAAGACAGGTCCGCCCCTTGCCCGGGCCTTCCTCATCCTCTGGCTGGGCATTCCGCTCCTCATTGCCAATCTTCTTCTGGCCCAGCGGGATGCAGTCTTTGCCGAAGATCGTTACTTCCTCTTTCTGGGACCGTTCATGCTGTGGGCGCTGGCCCGGGGCGTAATGGTCGTCAGCGCGCGGCGGCGGGGCTCCGCCTGGGTGATGGGGCTCATCTTCATCGCCCTCTTCAGCGCCTCCCTGCCCCGCTTGTGGACGCCCGCCATGTATCGGGAAAACTGGCGTGCGGCCGTGGAGGTCATCACCCGCTACGAAGAGGAAAGCGCGGGCTTGTCAGGAGCCGCCATCGCCCACGTGGACTACACCCGCCTGGCCGTGGAGTGGTATCTGCGCCAATCCATGACCGAAGAGGAACTGCCCCTCTTCTTTCCCTTCGGCGGCACGCTCACGCCGGACATGACCGAGACCATCATCGCGCCGCCGCTGGAGGGGCTAATCGACTTCGGGGCGGAAACCCTCTGGCTGACCCAAAGCCACCTGGAAGGCGTAGACGATCAGGGTCTGGTAGAGCAATGGCTCAACCAGCGCTATCCCCTAGTGACGGAGCAATATCCGGCCGGCGTCAAGCTTACGGGGTACGCCTTGCGCTCCCGCTTTGATGTGTTGCCGCCCTTGAGCGATGCGGCCGTCTATCCGGCGGCCGAGTCGGCGCCGGGCCTCACCCTGGCTGCCTGCGAAGTCATGACGCCCCGGCTGTCGGCTACGGACGACGCGCTCCACCCGCCCAGCGGGTGGGTGCATGTCCGCCTTTGGTGGCAGGCAACCAACGTCATTGAGGATGATTACATCGCCACGGTGCAGATGATCGGGCCGGAAGGCGTATGGGGCGATCGCCTTTACCGGGACAATGAAGCGCTGCGCCGCATGCCCACATCCACGTGGCAGACAGGCGCTATCATGCGCGACGAAATCGACGTCAACCTGAATCCGGTTACGCCGCCGGGCGATTATCCGATTGTGGTGGGGGTCATGAACAGTGCGGGAGAAGTCACGGGGAATACAGTCGAGTGCGGGCGCACCCAGGTCATTCCCAATTCATCGCTATCTGTTTTCGATTAATTATTCCACTCGTCTCGCTCCGCCGCGATCCGCTGTTCCAGCGCGACGATGCGCTCGCCCTGGGTGACGATGAGTTCGGCCAGAAAGCCCACCAGAAGCAGCAGCACGCCGATAACAGCGAGAATGCCCGCGGCAAAGAAAACGGGGCGTTTTTGGGTGTCGGTAAAAATATAAAGACCCGTGAGGAACAGAAGAACCGCAGCGCTTATTCCCAGGCAGGCCAGACCCAAGCCGCCGAAAAAGCGCATAGGCGCCTGGCTGAAGGTAAGCAAAAATTTTAGCACCAGAACGTCCAGCAGGCTCACGGGGATGCGGCCAATGCCGAACTTGCTGCTGCCGGCCGTCCGGGCCTGATACGACGTTCTCACTTCGCCGATGGTGAAGCCCTGGTGCGCGGCAATCATGAGCAGAAAGCGATGCCAGTCACTGCGCAGGGGAGGCAGGGCTTCGATAACGTCCCGCCGCATGGCTTTGATCCAGTTGCCGTCGTGGACGGGCACGCCGCCGATGGTGCGCATAACGTAGTTGTAGATGCCGCTGGCGAAGACCTTGCCGTCCTTGCGTCCCTGTCGCCAGCCGGCCACTACATCCAGCCCCGTAGCGTCCATATGCTCCACCAATGCAGGCACATCTTCCAGGGGATCCGATTCCATGTCGGCCGGAATGAGGATAACGATATCGCCGGCCGCGGCGTCGAACATGGTGCGCAGAGCATCGGTCATGCCGCGACTGCGCCGGCGGGTAAAGACGTGCAGCGTAGGCAAGCGGGTCTGGAGATGGGCCAGCACCGTGGCCGTACCGTCGGTGCTGCCGTCGTTTACTACCAGCACTTCTCCCACGCGGCCCATGGCATCAAAGGCGGAGAAGCTCCGCTCTACGACCTGGCCCACGGTTGCTTCCTCATTGCGCGCCGGCACGACGACGGTGATGGACCCGGGGCCTAACTCGCGCGATTCGCTCACCGTACTTCTTCCTCAAAAAATGCTTGCAGCGCGGCAACCACGCCATCCTGCTGGGCGTCGGTCATTTCGGGATAGAGGGGCAAGCTCAAACAGGTGCGGGCAATCTCCTCCGTGACGGGCAAATCATCCGCCACATAGCCCAAGTGAGCGTAGGCCGGCTGTAAATGCAGGGGAATGGGGTAATGCACGCCGGCGCCGATGCCCCGGCTGCGCAGATAGGCGAGCAGTTCATCCCGCCGCGGCGTACGCACCACGTAGAGATGCCAGGCCGAATTCGCCCGTTCGTCCACAACCGGCAGGATAACCTCTGAATCCGCCAACAAATCATGATAGCGAGCAGCCAGGCGGCGGCGAGCGTCCGTCCAGTCCGCCAGGTAGGGCAGCTTGGCGCGCAAAATTGCCGCCTGAAGGGTATCCAGACGCTCACCGAAACCGATCTGTTCGTGAAAGTATTTGTCCCGGCGGCCATGATTGCGCAACAGGGCAATCTGCTCGGCCAGCGCAGCATGGTTGGTGATGACGCCGCCGGCGTCGCCATAGGCGCCCAGATTTTTGCCGGGGTAAAAGCTGAAACAGGCAGCGTCAGCCAATGCGCCCGTTGGCTCGTCATTCCAGGTTGCGCCATGAGCTTGGGCCGCATCCTCGATGAGCAGGAGGTTTTCCGCGTTCGCAACCACGGCAATTGCCGTCATGTCCGCCGGTTGGCCGTAAATGTGAACCGGCATAATTGCCCGGGTGGCCGACGTAACAGCTGCCGCCAGCTTGGCGGCGTCCATGTTATAGGTATCGGGCCGCACATCCACGAAGACGGGCGTCGCGCCGGCGGCGCTAATGGCTTCCGCCGTGGCGATGAAGGTATGGGCTACGGTGATGACCTCGTCGCCGGGCCCGACGCCCAGCGCACGCAGCGTCAACTCCAGCGCAGCCGTGCCGCTACTTACGCCGACGCAGTACTGCGCGGCGCAAAATGCGGCAAATTCCGCCTCAAATGCAGCCACATCCGGCCCCATGATAAAGCTCGTTTGAGCAATGACGCGGCGGATAGCCTCATCAACGACCGGCTGGATGGTTGCATATTGGGCGGCCAAATCAACCAGCGGCGTCATGTCGTTTGCGGACATGCTAAACTCTCCTGAAAACGTCGCCGCAGTCGGGCGCGAAAGCATCACAACCGCCGATTATACGTCAAGGAGGAAGGATACCCAAAGCGAAGCGAGCTGTCTCGCTATGCAAATTTCCGCGGCAATGCATTCAGGAGGAAGATGAAGGGGTCGTTTTATTGTGAAAATCGTCCAGAGCGGCAACTTCCTGTTGGGCGGTAGACAGGGCCCGACGCGCAAAGTCGATCTTCTGACTGAGTTCCGGGGGAGCGAAACCGTTGAGCAGATGCTGCCTGCGCTCTAATTCGATTAGGTTGCTCTGAAGTTGGCCGATTTCCTGCAGGAGGGATGCGCGCTCCATGGTAGCGCCGCGGGTCAACACTTCCTCCATTTTGGCAGAGGCGACTTCTGAGGTGCGCCATGTACGCAATTCATCCAAATTCTGCTGAAGCCAGTAACGAAGGAATTCGTTGCCCACGGCCCAGTAGTTGTCGATTGCACGCAGATAACCGAGTTTGTGCATGCCGTATAGCAGCGTATTCACCCGGGCCGGCTCAATATCGGGCAACAAGCCGTACAGCTCGTCATCGCTCAGAACGGATGCCTGGGCAACCGCCAGGAGGATGCGGCGCTCGGGCAACGAAAGATGTTGGAAATCGATCTGCAAAAAACCAACTAGAAGGTGATCAGGAATCAGATCGCTCGCCTCGATGGGGCGTAATGCGCCCACCCCGCCTTCTTCTGACGTGAAAAGACGCTGACAGAGATACTGAATCAGATAGGGGTGGCGGTTACTGGCGTGGAGAATCTGTTCACAGAGAGGTTGGGGCACATCAACCTGAGTTTCTTCCTGGCTCTGACGAATCAAGTCATAGGCCGCCTCCTCATCCAAACTCCAAAGGTTGGCCATATTAAAGCCGAAGAGAAAAGGACTGGTTATCCAATCCGCTGTCAATTCGTTGAGCCGGGTCAACAGCTTTGTGGAGGCCAATATAGTGCGCTGGCGTTCATCCTGAAAGACCTTGCGCAGGCGGGCCAGCCAGGTGGAATTGATTTCTGCGGTTCGGATCAGCGCCTCGCCCTCATCGATCAGCAGAAGGAGGCGTCGTTCATGCTGAGCCAGGCGGCGCGTAATGCGACGCAACGTGATAACTGCATCCCTCGGATCGATATCTTCCGCCGTTACGCCATAGGGCTCAAAACGATGCATTACGTCTTCAATTGCAAAGCTGAGTTCATCGGAGAGAGCCTCCGGCGTATCGCACCCTTGGAGATCCCAGAAAAGAGGGACCAATTCGCCCTGATCAAGTTCGGCTTCCATCTCAATCTGTCGCAGAAGGGAGGTTTTCCCCATACGCCGCGTACCCACCAGCCAAACAGCCGTATTGGGTACATTCAGCAAATAGTTGATCAAGCGCTGGCGACCATAGTGTTGAGGACCGCGTACCCAGCGTCCAACAACATAGGGGAACTTCATGAGTGTATGTCCTTCCCTGCAGGTGGCGTCGCGGACAAAGAAGGCGTGGATTCGTCTGCGCCCGCCTTCTCCGCGATGGTTGATGATGACGGGGGCATGTCGTTCGTTGCCGACGTTGCAGCATTCTCCTGAACAAGCTGTCCGTTATCGTCCGTTGCTCGCTTTCTCGCCGCAGTGACGCCCTGAATCTCATCTTCGTCAATGACGTGACTCTGCACATCTGCATAAGCAGCTTGGACATCCGTCAACATAATGGTGCGCCGACCGTCCGACAGCATGTAATTAACGGCTTGCAGCGCAAGCTGCTGGATACGATAGGGCCGGCCCAAACTGTGCTCGATGATAAACTCAATCGCATCCGGTTCGTAGCGATAAATCGATTTGACCGGTTCTTCCAGAAGCGCAACAGCGTCCTCATACTCAAAAGGTTCGACCTGGATCTCATTAAAAAGATTGTACCAGGGGCTCTCCACCCGATCCCACGCTTTGTTGATCTGGATGCCGGCCACCACAGCACCGAGGGTGGCTGAAAAGTCGCGCATAAAGATGCGGCGCATCTGCTGCTGGGTAACGTGATCGTAGGCGCTGAGCACGTCCATCTCGTCCATCAGGAGGATCAGACGCAGGTGTTTACCGGGATGGCGCACTTCTCCATACTCCTCCAGACAGTGCAAAACCCGGCGGATGTCCCGACTGAAATCACGGTCACGATAAGCCTGGGCGTCAAGCGTATGGATCAACAACGCGCCTTTTTCTGTTTCGGCATCTTCCTGATCAGGATCTCCGTCCTCGGGATTACATTCGCTCTGATGCACGATTTCTTCCATTAAATAATGGAAAAATTCGTCTTCTTCCGTTCCCTCCAGATCGACATAGACGGGTAAGAACCAATACTCCGCATCATCCGTGCTACGCAGCAACTCTGTCAGCTGATAAAGCAGCGTCGTTTTGCCGATGCGACGCTCGCCATAGAGCATGATGCTGTTGTTATGCAGGGTGTCAACGATGCGCTGCATCAGATCGTGGCGCCCAAAGAACATATCCACATCACGGACCGGCTTACCGCTGACGTAGGGGTTATAGCCCCGCTGCACAGCATCGAAGCTGCGGCGGCGCTCCTGAATAATCTCGTAACTGACGTAGCCGAAACCGATCGTCACCATCGCTGTCAGAATGAGCAACATCCATCCGATGCCCCATTCAAGCTCGCCGAGCAGGGGAATATTTACCAGGCGCGGCGGGGGAATCACGGCAAATGTTTGCGCAATGGGCGGTGAATAGTTAAAAGCCAAATCCCGCGCGACGACCTCCACCGTTACGTCATCCAGCGTGGTGGGCTGGAGGCGAATTTTGCCGTTTTTTACTTCCTGCCATGCCCCGTTGCCAATGGTCCGATAGAAGAGGGCCATCCGATTAGGGGATGTCTGCAAATCGCCGTATTGAAGCTCAATTTCCGACAACTCGCCACGCGTTAAGGCCGGCTCTCCGGCGCTGTCTATAAATTGATCGAGGTTGATCCATCGAACCCAGGGCGGCGTTTGCTCCGGCCAATAGCGGGTCAGACCATCGGGACCGCCAAACCAATAATGGTCATGCATATCCTGCGCAATGGCGTAAATAGCCGTGCCCTGCAAGCCATCTTCAATATTCAAAGTTCCCCATGTCTGGCCATCAAAACGGGCAACACCGGCCTCTGTTCCTACCCACAGACTGCCGGACATCTCATCCGTGTAGAGGCGATAGAGCAATCCGTCAGGCAAACGTTGCTCTGTATCTCCGTCAAACCAACCGTTCCCGTCCCAATAGACCAGTCCGCCTCCATCAACTATAGCCCAGATACGACCAGGAATTTTCGGATCGTGAGTCAGGCCATTGGCCGAAATGCCGCTAGCAGGAAAACTCAACGGATTGGCATCATCATAAATATCCTGCCCCCATACGCCCGACAACTCCTGGCGCCAAATTCCGTTCTCATCGGTTCCCACCCACAGTCTGCCTTCAGAATCAAGCGTTAATGCCTCTATCACCATATCCAATAGGGGTTCGATGATAGTGAACTCGCCATTTTTTTCATCGTAGCGCGCCAATCCAGCGCTTGTACCAATCCAGATAACCGTCTCATCAGCCAGCAGCGTCGTAATATCCTGAGACGGCGGCCTGGCATCATTGGCTATGGTCTGCCACGTATTTCCGTTATAAAAGGCCAGTCCGCCTCTGGTTCCGGCCCAGATTTTACCTTCATTGTCTTCGACCAGCGTTAATACAGCATCATTGGGCAGTTGGCTATTACTCTGCGTAAAGACCGTCTCATCAAATCCTATGCGGCGGGGTGTTTTGCGTCGTAGCCCTGCGCCGGCGGTTGCAATCCAGACATGGTTCGCCTGATCAACCAATAGATCATTAATTTCATTGATTTCCGGCCGTATGCCTTCAAGATCCTGAAAGTCAGTCAACCAACTCTGTTCCTGGTATCGAAAGAGCCCCACCGGCGTAGCAAACCAGATTGAATCATCCTGATCAATCGTAATATCGAGCACAAAGGGGGTAGTGAGACCGCCCCCGCTGGTATGGGCCATATCAATAGTAATTAAGCCATAGCCGACAAATTTACGGGCGCCCGCTCCGTTCGCACCGGCCCAGACAGAGCCATCCCTTGCTTCGGCCAAAATTGTAATGGGGCCGGGAACGCCTTGGCTGCTTACGACCGGAATTTGATCTTGCTGCCACTCCTCATTGGCAATGTCATATAAGAAGATTCCTTCTTCCGTTCCCAGCCATAACAACGCATTTTCGTCCGGCAAGAGTGCGGTTATGCGATGAGCGCTTATAGAGGCGGGCATAGCCAATTGCTGTAATTGCCCTTCGACTAATTGCCAGAGCCCATCATCTGTTGCAATCCATAGGACGCTTGCATCATTATCATGGGCCTGAATATCATTCACGGCGATTGACTCAAGGTCCTGAACACGCTCAAGAGAATTCTGCGCAGGCACGTAACTCCATAGCCCATCTTCGGTGCCGATATAGAGCGTTCCCTCAATTTCCAGAAGCGTTTTAACAGAAGAAGGCAAGACGACAGCAGCCAACCACTGCGTACCATTCCAAAACGCGACTTGACCATTCGTGCTGCCCGCCCAGAGAGTATCGGCCGCATTTCCCGCGGCCAGGGCGACAACAGCGCCGTTTTCGATAGCGGTGCGCCCTGCATTTGGCGAAGACTGACCTTCCAGATGGTAATAATTGGTCCATGCACCGTCATAGCGGCTGATGCCGCGCGCACTACCCAGCCATATCTCGTTGTCCAATGCCAGGAGGGAAAATGTTTGATCAGAAATCAGACCATTTTCTTCACGAAAAACGCTCCACTGAACTTGGGAACCGGTTTGAGCATGGACGGAAAACGTGGGGAAGCACAAAAACGCGCAAAAAAGCAGCAGCGGAAAAAGCAGTCCGATACCATAATTGCCGCCTGTGAGGCTGGTACGACGCATATGGGGAGGAAGAGCGAGACGCCGCCGGCGCTTATTTCTTACCACACCGGTCAATGCATCTCCAGACAAATTACTGCCATGAATCATTGATTACACCCCAAAAGTTATAGTTACTAACAGCATACGATGTTGGTAAAGGCGATTCGTATCAGTAGCGTACAATCATCGTATTCAGTTCGGGCTGAGGGGGTGCAGAAACAGCCCTTATTTTGTGCTATCTCTATTACTAAACTGTAAAGTGCGTAAAATGAGTCATACTCTGCGCGAAAACCAGAATATCATTATTCTCTGCAAAGATACTTATTTCTGCATCGAAAATTTTTATGGTTGACATAGTACTAGAACAAGTCATTATTGTCAAGAAAAAAACCTATTGTCAACATACAGTTGACTATAAGTGCATTTTGAGTTTTCTTTCTATTGGGTGATAATTATGTTTCGCAACATTGCACAGGGGGCATAAAGAATTCAATTAACAAGTAAAAAGTAATTTGTTTCGTAATTATTGTGACTAATTATAATGACCTGCCAGAAGCTTATACAGCCTAACTCCTGAACCAGTAGGTGCGGTGCTTTTTGTCAAAAATCAGGCGCATCATTGGGGCATGTGCGTTCCTGCATAATAGAGTAGGATACAGGCAGCAAGAGAAGACGGGAGATAACTACCCACTTATAGGTTGTTTTTCTCTTATCAAAATCATATACTTTTACCAAGCAAAAATGATTTATGTGAAGAGGAAAAGCATCTTATTCATCACAAATTTTGGGCTAGTCAAGCGTTGGTCGTCATTCATAAATCTAACACTGACGTTCTACCGTCAAAGTCATAACTTACAAAGTCGTAATACGAAATGCAATCCCAAAGATATAAAATTGGATTGCCGGTACCGTCACACAATGTTTAAGTGAGGCGATATTTTTATAATCTACCGGTCCGCACAATCATATGCAGTCTCCCGCACACCGAATCAAATTGCCTCTTTCCAAATTGACGGAAGTGCATACTGCTGCATAAAACTCAACATAAGTAAGCATACGCGGTAGATGCGGTTACACTGGTAATTCAAGTTTATATATCAGTATCTCCCTGCATTAGCCTTAGTATGATAGAGGTGTTCAGATGTCAAGCTATAACTCTCCAACCGTCGAAACTAACAAAGCGTTCCTTGGCATACTTGCGCTCATGCTTGCGCTGATGAGTTTATTCATCAACGCCGGCAGCGCTGACGCAATGAGCGGCTTTCCGCTGAATGGCGTGAGGCTGGATACGGACATTGAATACAGCCAGACCCTTGACTGTTCCGCTTACCACGTGGTGAGCAGGGGTGAAACGCTATCCTCGATTGCACGAAGCGCCGGCGTTTCAATTCGGTCGATTATGCAGTGCAATGGTCTCGCTTCTTATATGGTCTATGCAGGACAGGGCCTGCGTATTCCCCAGGCGGTTAGCAGTACGCCGGCGGCGACGCCCCAAACTCGAATAGATCGCAGCGGCTATACCTATACGCCGCCGACCTATTCGTATTCTTACCCATATACCTATAACCAGCCTCAGACCTACGATAACAATCCGTACTATACGCCGCCCCGCTGATGTAAAACAGAGCGGCGGGAAGCAGAAGTTAAGGCGTATTGAATTCCGCCGAGCGGATGCCGCCATACGCCTTAACGCCCGAGAGCGCACTGCCGATCGTTACTTCCGCCGGAGCCAATAAGCTTACCGATTCCGGTACTTGCCTGGATTCTGTGGCAGCGCCCATTCCGACTACGCCGATGAAGGCGTGCGACCAGCGAAAACGCCGGCTTAAGTCTTCCGTAACGCCGATGCTCTTAAACGCCGTGATGGTAGCGTTATCCAGCTGTAGTCCGGCGTCATCAGCAATGGCTCCGGCGATGAGCGTGCCGACCGGCCATTGCGCCAACCACTTCGACACATTTGCCGACCCAGGAAAATCAGCGAATGTGTCGAAGTTTTTTATGCCCATAACTTTCCCCGTTGCATTGAGCGCAACGAGATTGTATCCGCGTTGGCCGGATTGCCCTGCATCGGCCAGAACATCTTTCCCATCCACATAAATCTGAGCAAAATTCCCCACGTCAGCACCGGCGCTACGGACGGCAATTGATGCGTCCGCAGCCAGATATGCGCCGCTTGCGCCGATGGGCCACCCTGCGCTGTCAGGCGCCTCCGCCAGTTCTCCAGGCGCCCGTCCCGCGCCGACAAAGTGCAGGGTCAGGCGATCGATTGTCGGCTGCGCCACGCCTTTGGGTATGGTCAGCGCCACATTGGTCGCTTCCTTTTCATGCAAGGTGAATCGGCCCAACTTTTCTCCGTTCAGGCTGATGATCGCCTCCTCGGCCGGGCCAAAAAGCTCGAGCTGCAGCTTGCCGCCCGCTTCCGGCAGATCGAGCAGGAGAGCGGCTGTCGGCTGGATGGCATAACGAATGGAGGCGTCCTGGCCTACCACTGACGACCACCCTTCAGCCAGGTGGAGCTTACCTTCATCCGCGCTCAGATCGATTCGCCATGACGGGGAAGTCAGTTCGTCTTCCACGCGATAGAGGCGCAGCGTGCTGGGTCGCCCCATCCAGTCAGCCCCCTGCCACTCTGAGACAAGCGTCATGGGCAGTGCATCCTCAGCAAAACGCAGGAGCGCGGGCGTGGCGTGATCCACATAGATCAGTACATATTCCACCCCCAAAAAATCCAGCACCTCAGGCGCATATACCCGATCGCGCGCCACAATCTCAGCATAACGGCTCTCGACTTCCCGTGCGATCTCCTGGGTCGCCAGGTTGCTCTCATCAGCATTCATAAGTGCGATCAGATCGCCGATGAGGGGGGCTTCGGTGAAATACTGAAATTTATAGGCGGGGTTGCGGCTGGTATTGCCGCCCAAACGACGTAAGCCATGGACAGTCTGATACCATTGCTGCATCATGATCACCGTATCTGAACGGCCCATGACGCGCGCGCCGTTGCGCCATCCCGTAGGCAATTCAAGCAGCGTACTGTCCGTCGAGGCCGTCGCGTCGGCAAGCTCGTCAAAGAGAGACGGCGCACGGAAATCGTTGAGGGGCAGCGGTGCGGACAGGTGCTCGAAGAGCAGCAGCGCGATTAACGGAACGATAAGCAATATAGAATTTTTGCGCCCGCGCACGCCCATCAACAGACGCTGCGCGCCGAAAGCCGCCAGCATGGCTGCGCTGAGAACCAGCATAACGCCGTAGCGACTGGGATAGCGATTGCCGTTGAAAAAGGGCAATCGGCTGATCAAAGCAAACGGTCCGGGAATGCCCAGAGAGTTGCCCCCCCAGCGCCACTCCGGTCCCAGCGTCATGAGCCAGAAAAAAAGGAACGCACCGCCCCAAAAGATACCCCATCGCCGCGCTGGACGTCCTCCGGAAGACGCGCGCGAGCGCAATGCCGTAATCAGACCGAACAGGGCCAGGATTATAAGCGCATACCCCAGGTAAATCTGCTGACCTTTGTCATTGGGAAATGACTGACTTGCCGCCCATGCGCCAAACAAAGGATGAAGGCGCGTGGGCAACAAATAGCCCAGCAGGTCTGCGCTAAAGGTATCGGCAAAGCCGCCGCCGCTGGTAAAAAAGTCGCCTTCACGGCGCATATCGCTCAGCATAGCCCACAAGATAGGACTAATGCCGGCAATAAAAACGAGGCCCATTACCCCAAAACGTGCAAGCAGTTGTCCCATGTCAGCGATTCGCGTGCGATTGGCGGGGACGTCAAACAGCAGACGCCAAACGCCGTAGAGGGCCAAAAAAATGAGCAGGAAGGACGCATAGGTGAGTTCCGCCCAACTCTGAAAAACCAGAAAGAGCCCAGCCATGATTGCATTGCGTATGCCAGAACGCAGGGTCGTAGCTCGCCCGGTGCGCAGGATATAGAGGACGCAGAAAGGGATCCAATAACTGCTGATAATATTGAATTGCCCCAGGCTGAGATAGAAGAGCTTGGACGATGAGAAGGCATAGATAGAGCCCGCAACCAGCGCCGCGCCGCGCATAGCTGATTCGCGTTGTGACGCCTCGCCTCCCATCGTACGGGGAAAGACGACGAGAAGATCTAACGCCAGCAGATAGGCTCCGTAGCCGCACAGCACGTAGCTGAGCAAAACGAGAAGGTTGTTGGCCAGGGTTAACGAGGCGACGGACTGAAGAGGCAGGCTGATGAGGCCGTTGAGCGGCGTAAGCGTGTAAAACGCCAAATTGATGTCGATAGGATAAAAAAGCCAATCGCTGTGAAAGATATCCGGGTTCAGTTGCTCTACAAGCCGAACTTTCATCCACCAAAGATTCCAGGCCAGCGCCGGATCATCAATGCCGTCACCCGGCACATGGGTAGCAATATGGGGAAGAAGGGGCCAGGTCAGCAAGCAGGCCAGAAGCGCGTAGAAGAGGATGGCTGCCAGGTGATAGCGTGCGGAGGCTCCACGACGGAGTTGGGGCTTGCTCATACAGGACCGCCCTTACGGCGTCGGCGTGGACGCAAAGTCCGGCTGCCCGATGCTCTGGAGCGCATTGGCCATGCGTACCCGGGCCATGGCTGCCAGCTGATTGTCCGTATCCAGGGCCAATTCATAGGCCTGGTTGAAGAAGTCAACGGCTGCGGCATAATCACCCCGCCGTTCGGCAATTTCGCCCAGCAGGAAGTGCCCCTGAGCGCTCCCCGGATCCAGTTCGAGGGCAGCTGCCAGTGACGCATCCGCCCCCGCCACATCATCCACTCGTAGGCGATGATCCGCCAGTATGATCCAGTAACGCACCGGATTTTCGGCCATGAGGGTCTGGGCTTTTTCCCCGGCAGCCGCGCCGCGGGTCGCGTCATTGATCTTGGCGGCAATCGCCTCTTCCCAAATATAAAGTTCGGGTTCATCCGGATAAGTCGCCTTCGCCGTATCCAGCTCGGCAAGCGCGTCAGTCCAATTTTGATCCGCAATCAGCCGATCCAGTTGCGCATTGGTATCAACCATGAAGACAGCGACGGGATCGGGCGGAAAAAGCGTGTTGATAAGCCAATAACCGCCCACAAGCAGGACAATAAGCGCAACGATTGTCGAGGCGGAGCGGACAAAGAACCGACGACGACGCCTGGCCAATATCTCATCCAGATGCCACCAGAAATGTTCCGCCGGAGGATGGCGCTGACGCAATGCATTCATGCCGCCGGAACCGGCCGCCGCAACCAGCTTGGCAGGGCCGCTTTCCAGCTTGCGGAGCAACCCATCCCAACGCCCCCGCTCGGGCCGCAGATCGACATCCTCCGCTTCGAGGACGGTAAATTGTTCGTGAATCGAGTCCAGCAGCAACAGCAGGCGCTCAACCTCACCCTGGGGGTTGACGACCAGTCGCTCGGCCAGGGCCAAATCATCGCGCAGGCGGCCGGCCGGATTGCGTACGCTATTATCAACCGTGTGGGCCATCGGTTCGCCACTCTCTTGTCTAGGGACGAATTTTAATCGTCGTCTCCGTCATTATCATCGTCATCACCCGTTTCAGCGGCTGTCGCAGCTTCTTCCTCTTCCCGCTGAATTTCCCGATAGACCCGATTGATGCCGGATTTGATCTGGCTTTCAATCTTTGCCTTGCGCTCGGGCGGCACAGGAAACCACTCGACCATCTCGCTGACGAGGCCGCTTTTTGCTTCGTTTTTGGTCTTTCCCTCGCGATAATAATCGCGTACGCGTCCGCGCATAAAAACGATATACTCGGCCACGCGGTGGGTAGCATCCGGCTCGCAGACAGGGCCATGGCCGGGAACCAGCACTTTAGCGCCCAAATCACGAATCAATTCCAGCGCAGCCAGCCATTCCAGCGTGTTGCCCTGGGCCATATACGGATGTTGATCCACCCAGAGAATATCACCGACAAAGCAGATCTCTTCTTCCGGCAGCCAAACCAGGCTGGTAGCTGGCGTATGACCGCCTACAAAAATCAAATCGATTTCCCGACTGCCGCGGATAATTTTTGCGCGATTGGTAAATGTGATATCAGGCGGGACAATGATGATGTCGCCGAACTGAGCCTGGATATCCGGCTCGCGCTTAAAGCTGTTGCGAACCCGATCTTTGAAGTTTTCCGTGTAGCCGGACATCTCTTTATGCGCGCGCTCGTGGGCGACAACGGTCACGGGCAGAAAATATTGGTTGCCCAAAGCGTGACCGCGATGATGATCGGTATTGATCATATAGAGAAATGGCTGACCGGGAAACTCCTCCTCGATTTGCTCGCGCCAATCCATGGCCTGCTGGGGGATAAGCGGGGCATCCACCAGTACGATCCCCTCTTCGGTATAAATGGCCCCCGGCGTACAGCCCCGATAGTGGGTGTTGATAAAGACGCCGTCCGCCAGCTCCTCCCGCTTACCCAGACCGGTCACGCCAATTTGCACCGTGCTTTTTCGTCTCGCCATACATTCTCT
Source organism: Caldilineaceae bacterium (assembly GCA_020433455.1). Taxonomy (GTDB): domain Bacteria; phylum Chloroflexota; class Anaerolineae; order Caldilineales; family Caldilineaceae; genus JAGRCP01. Next base: position 34,477 of record JAGRCP010000049.1, read on the forward strand.
CTCCTTGTCGTCTGTCAATTGATTGAAGACAGTATAGCCGGGGGCTCCTTTTCCGGCAAAAGGTGCAATATTATGTAAAATCAATTGGGAAAAACGCGCCTTTTGACCATTCCGGAATCTATTTTTGGGGTGCGCATGGCGAGCATGATACGATGCTGGCTATGAATACAAAACGAATGCACGTTCATGAATCGACGTCATCGCGCATACCGACGCCGATTGGCGCGGCCGGCGGGATACGCAAAGCGCTGATGCTGCTCGTGCCGGCCCTGCTTGCCCTCTGCTTTGGCCCAGCCCGGCCCGTGGCAGCAGCGCCCGGCGCCCAGAGCAGCAGCGCCCCCCTGGTGCTGGCTGCCTATTACACCTGGTTTGACGAAAACACCTGGACATATGATCAATTGAGCGATCTGCCGGCCGAGCTGTACGCTAGTCGGGATCGGGGCGCCATGGCCCGTCACATCGAACAGGCCCAGCAGGCGGGTATCGACGGCTTTGTAGTGGCATGGTACGGCCCAAACGGCGACTCCAACCAGACAGAGCCCAATTTACGCGCGCTGTTGGATGAAGCGGCCGCCCGCAATTTTAAAATCGCCGTCCTTTTTGAAACCGACTCGCCGTTCCTGGGCGGCGTCGAGGCGATAACCGGTGCGCTTCAGCATATTAACAGCGTCCATGCCGCTCATCCGGCTTATCTGCGGGTTGATGGGCGACCGGTTGTTTTCTTTTGGCGACCGACCATCTACGATACAGGAACCTGGCAGGGAATTCGGGCCCAGGTCGATCCCGGCCATCACTCGATCTGGATTTCCGAAGGCGTGGACGTCAGCTACTTGCAGGTTTTTGACGGTCATCATCTCTACAGCAACACGTGGAATCCGCCGGCGGATCTCGCTGCCGTCAATCAAAAATTTGCCAATCTGGTCGCCCAAATGCGCGGGCAGACCGGCGCATATAAGTACTGGGTCGCCACGGTCATGCCCGGCTACAACGATCTGCGCATTCGTCCTAACGGCGGTTTTGCCGCCGACCGGGAAGGCGGCGCCTATTTCCAGCGTGCGTGGCAAGCAGCCGTGAGCAGCGCCCCCGACTGGATTATCATTACCAGCTTTAATGAATGGCCGGAAGGATCGTATATCGAGCCCAGCGCCGCCTATGGCCGCCAATATCTGGATCTGGCCGCGGCCGGCAGCGCACAATTTAAGGCAGGAGGCGGCGCCCAGGTTCCCGCCGCCCCTCGTCCGGAACCTGCTGCGCCCACGGCATACGTCAATACGCCCCTCCTCAATCTGCGCGCCGGCCCCAGCACGGACACAGCGATTATGGGACAGGTCGTGCAGGGAACAGCGTTGCCTATCACCGGACGTCACGCGGCGGATGAACCCTGGTGGCAGGTGAAGAACGAAGAGCAAACGGTTTGGGTCTATGGCCCGCTGCTGGAATTGGCCGGCCCTCTTACCCAGGTTCCTGTTGTGGCGGCGGAATGACGCTGAGCGGACCCGCCGAAATTGGGCATATTTTGCGGATTGGTTAACGTTTATCGGTCCAATCCTGATTCTTTCAATCTTGTAACTGTATGTCGGACCGAAAAGGAGAAAGTAGTATGCCCAGGACAAGCGGTACGTTGGCGGACGATATTGACCACATTTTAATCGATGAAGAGACCCTGCGCATGCGCGTGCGGGAACTCGGAAGAGAAATTAACGACTTCTATCAGGACCAGGATCTGCTGCTCATTTCCGTGTTGAAGGGCAGCATTATGTTTATGGCCGATCTCTGCCGCGCCATTGACATCCCCCACGAGATTGATTTTATGGCGACCAGCAGCTACGGCGCAGGCATGGAAAGCACCGGCGTCGTGCGCATCATCAAAGACCTGAATAATCCCATTGCCGATCGCAACATTCTTATCGTAGAAGACATCATCGACAGCGGCCACACGCTGACTTATCTCTTGGGCTTATTGGACCAGCGTCAACCCAAATCTATTCGTATCGTCTCCCTGCTGGACAAGCCTTCCCGGCGGGAGGTTGAACTGGCGGTTGATTGGACCGGCTTCTCTATTCCCAATGAATTTGTCGTCGGTTACGGCTTGGACTTCGACGAATGGTATCGCAATCTCCCCTACATCGGCGTGCTCAAGTGCTCAGTCTATAGCGAGCTGGAGGACGCCGCCGGCTCGTGAATCGTTCACTCCGCTTTGCTTCCGCACCGCGGCTCAGTCGGCGCGGCCGGCTTCTGTTCCTCTTCACGACCGTATGCGCCTTGGCGCTTTTGTGGATTGGGATGACGCCCGCTGTTACCCGCGCCCAGGAAGACGAAACCGTCGGCGTTTACGTTGTCGCGCCGGGCGACACGCTTAGCGCCATCGCGGCACGCTATGATCTCCCGCTGGACGCCATTACGCAGCTCAACAACATCACCGATCCGGCGCTCATTCAGGTTGGTCAGGAGTTGCTGATCCCGACTCGATCAAGCGCGCTTGCGCTGGGCGTCGTTGAAACCGCGACAAGCATCGCACTCCCCGGCGAGAGCCTGGCCGGGCTCAGCGCGCGCGTGGGCGCTGAGCCGAGCCTTATCGCCGCGCTCAACAACATCAGCCCAACGGCGCGTCTCTGGCCGGGCATGCCGCTCCTGATTCCTGCGGCGCAGGCGGAAGAGGCGTCGCTACGGTTCGGCGCAGTTGAAAGAGTGACGGTTCCCGCGCAGATTGAGCAAGGGCGAACAGGACGAATTCAGATTGAGAGCAGGCGGCCGCTCTCCTTAACATTGGATTGGAACGGGCTCGCGCTTGAACCGGTAGCGCTTGCCATACCCGCGACGAGCGTGGAAACGCTTTTACCCACGCCCGCCCTCATTGCGCCGGGCGTTTATACGTTTACTGTGGTCTACACTGCCGCCAATGGCGTGGACGTGAGGCGAACCTGGCCCGTCGAGATTGTAGACGGCGGTTATGCCTTCCAGTCTCTCACCCTGCCGGCGGACAAAAGCGAGACGCTGGACGCCACAGCCGGCATCTCCGAAACGGAACTGCTCAGCGCCGTTTATGCCCCGATAACAACAAGCCTGACCTGGCGCAGCGCCTTCAATCGCCCCATCGGGCCGGAGTTCGCTACGACCAGCCCCTTTGGCACCCGGCGCACCTATAATGACGGCGTCTTGAACGGCTTTCACGGCGGCCAGGACTTCGGCGCGCCTGAAGGCACGCCGGTAACAGCCCCTGCTGACGGCGTAGTCGTTTTGGCCCAGCCTTTGGTCATCCGAGGCAATGCCGTCGTGGTGGATCACGGCCAAGGCGTCTACACCGGCTATTGGCACTTGAGCGAAATGAATGTCGAGGCGGGGCAAGCGGTCAGCGCAGGCGATGTTCTCGGCCTGGTGGGCAACACCGGACGCAGTACCGGCGCGCATTTGCACTGGGAACTGCGCATTCGGGGCATTGCCGTTGATCCCCTGCAATTTTTGGATGAGGCGCTCTTCACGCCTGAATCGTGAGGGTTCGATGAAAACACATGCAGCCGGCTGATAAAGCGCTGCGCATGAGTTTCCGGGAGAATACAAAACAGGCCGCCGGCAATAGCCGGCGGCCTGTTTTTTAAAATCGTATACCCAACTGAAGATTATTCTTCGTCTTCCGACGCTTCTTCGTCTTCGCCCACCAGCTCCGGCACGACCATGTCGCCGTCTTCCAGCGCTTCTTCGTCCGTCTCGTCTTCCACGGCAGCGCGCGGCACCACCATGGTGAAGACTGTCTCCTCCACAGGCGTGAGGTATTCAACGCCGGGGATGGACGGCAAGTCAGCGACGGTAATGGTATTTTCCAGAGTCAGGGACGTAATGTCAACCTCTACATATGCGGGAATATCGGCCGGCAGGGCTTCAATTTCTACGTTATCCAAGGCCTGAAGAACCATAAGCCCGGCCTCCATCTCTTCCGGTTTGCCGGTCTGATGAATGGTGACGTGGACAACCTGCTTCTCGCGCATATTCACCGCATAGAAATCGGCGTGAACAATCTTGCGGCTGACCGGATCGCGCTGTAGCTCGCGCATCAGGACATTATGGGTCTTGCCTCCCGCCACCGACAGCTCCACCAACTGCGCGCCGGCGCCTTTTTGCAGGGCTGCTTCCAGGCTGCGGGCATCCATCTGAAGCTTAAGCGGATCGGTCGCCTGGCCGTAGACAATCATGGGAACCAGGCCATTCTCACGTAGCCGGCGCACCTTGCGGCCGGTTACTTCACGCCCTTCGGCGGTAAGCGTCAATTTAGACATAAAAACTTGCTCCTCTGAACAAAACGATCATGATTCTGCGTTTCAAACGTTTAAAAATTTCGGTTACCGATTCTATTGGGCCGAATTCGGGTTTTGAAAAGCGCGGCGCAGCAGCCAGGTAATCAGGCCAAATCCAGCGCCCGCTAACAGCGCCGTGACGGGCGTAAAAACGGTCGAGATATTACCGCTAACCCGGGCGGCAAAAAGAGCCAGCGTCCGCACGTCCGTTGCTTGCACTTCCTGGGCAACCACAACGGAACTGTTCGCCTCCTGTAGCGTCATGCGCCGGGCAACGGCAACGCCGATTCCGCTGTTGTGCACGTCAATCGTTCCGGCACGGACAAACCCCGCCCCCGATTCTTCCAGCCGTAAAGCGCTGGCTTGAAGCGAGCGCACTCCCGACTGATGCAGGGAGACCTGGCCGCCCGCAACATGTTCGACCATGGTTTCACTCAGGCTAATTGGCTGTTCGCCCAACTCCTGGCTGGCGGCCGCAGCAAAATTCTCCAGCGGATTCCCATCCTGGTTTTGCGATTCGTTCGCCATTCTGTCTCTCCATCTCATCCTGCAAGCCGGGCGCCACGCGAAAAGCGCGCCCCCAAAAAAGCGCGTTCCGTATTATAGCGCAGAGAGAGAGAGGCGGTCAATTCCCGCGCTGTAAAAATCCGCGCAAGGATTGGCGCAGAATTGTAGCGAAACCCGGCCGATGCTACCATGCACGCTATGATTACCACTCGCACTCGTCCGGTACATTCCCTATACCGGATCGCCTATCAGACTGCCCTGCCGTCCGGCGCGCTGCTCTGTATAGTCGGTCTATTCTGGCTCTTCATGGTCCCGGCGCGCCGACTGCCAATCCCGCTCCCGCAGCAGGAAGCGGCGCCTGCCGCAGTCCTCGCCTCCGGCGTGAATGCGGCCATGACCAGCCCCGCCGTCACCTATACCGATGGTTGGCGCGTAACGCCCGCGGGCGCAGATCCCCCCGAGCCGGCGGACCCCTGGCGCGAGCCCGCGGGAACGCTCGCCTTTTCCTATACGGGGCGCGAACTGGCGCTTCTGCTGGCCGAGGGCGACTACTGGGGCTATCTCTTCGTCACGGTGGACGGCAAACCGGCCAACCGCCTCACCAATATACGGGGCAATACCAACAGCGAGAGCCGTCCCGCGGGCTACAAAACTTTTTACGCACCGGAAATCGCGGTGGACGGGACGTCCGCCGTACGCCCGCGGTTGATTCACGTCGCGGCGGATGACGGTCCCCACCGCGTGGCGGTGGAGGTTTGGCGCAGCTGGAGCCAGACGCCCATACGCGGCGTGCTGATCGATGCGCTGCCTTCGCCCGGCCTGCCGCGTTGGCCGGGCGTTGCCTTGTTGGCGGCAGGCGGCTGGCTGCTGGGCTGGTGGGGCGCAAGACGCGTATCCGCCCTGCGTGCGCCCGCAACATGGCGGCGCGCGCATACAGCCTGGTGCGACGACGAAAGGATCCAAAATGCCGCGCTTTTTGCGGCAAGTTTCGGACTGTTGACGGCAGGAGTCGGCGCGTATTCCTCGCTCTGGGGGCTGACGTTGGCAGGAGTGACGCTTTTGGGCGCAGCGGCTCTGGCGCGGCCGGCATTGTGGTTCGCCGCGCTGATGTTCGCGCTGCCCTTCTACTTTGGGATCAAGCTGCCCCTCCTGCCCGGCCGCGCGTTTGAGATCATCGACATCGGCGTGTTGGGCGGCGTGCTACTCTGGCTATTTACGCTCTTTATGCACGAATCGCCCCCCGATAAGAAAGGCTCTCGTCTGCCGTTTTGGCTGCTCATGGCGCTGACGACCTGGGCCCTCATCAGCGCGGTCGCCGCCGATTATCAAAGCCTGGCATTGCGCGAATGGCGGACGGTCTTTCTGGATGCAGCGCTTTTTGCCGTTGCGCTCAGGGGGCTGCTGGCCTACAGCAGGCGCCCGCAGTCAGACCGCGCCCTCATTGTCGGCGCTTGGCTGGCCGGAGCTACGCTCATGGCCCTCATAGGATGGGGGCAATTTTGGCGTGGTGACATGGCCGTTACGGCCGAGGGCGTACGCCGCGTACGGGGACTCTACGGCTCGCCCAATAATCTGGCCCTTTATCTGGAGCGTACGCTGGCGGTAACGTTAGCGCTGGCGCTTTTCAGCCGGGGAAAAATGCGTTTTGGGTCAATAGGCATGGCTGCGATTCAGGGCGGCGCACTCTTGCTTACCTTTAGCAAAGGGGCAATCTTTCTGGCCTTGCCCGCATTGTTGCTCACGCTTTGGATAGGCGGGTTCTATTTACTGGGCAAGCGGGGCGAGTCACGCCGTATTCTCTGGTGGCTGGCAGGGGCGGCCCTGCTGGCGGGGCTGGGGCTTCTGCCTTTTCTGGCCACGGAACGCTTCCAACGCCTGCTCGACTTCCGTAGCGGAACCGGTTTCCTGCGCCTACAACTCTGGCGCAGCGCCTGGCGCATGGCATTGGATCATTCTCTGCTGGGCGTGGGGCCGGACAACTTCCTCTATTTCTTCCGTAATCGCTACATTCTGCCCGCAGCCTGGCAGGAGCCGAACTTGAATCACCCCCACACCTGGCTGCTGGACTGGTGGACGCGCCTGGGCATCCCGGGCATGGCGTTAGGTCTCGGTTTTTGGTTCAGCGGCATCCGCGGCCTCATTGTACGGTTAAGCCGCACGCAGACAACCGGCAGTCTGCCCGTCCTTGCGCTCGGTTTCCTGGCTGCCTCTATTGCAGCCTTGGCTCACGGCCTCATCGACATCAGCTATGCGCTGCCGGATTTGATGATCGTGTGGGCATTCTTGCTGGCCGGAGGCGTCATTCGTGAAGCATGAGGCGAAAGTCACCCCAATCTCATGTCACGCTTCCCTCTTCCTATTCTGCATATTCACATATCATATAGCGCGTCGTATCAGCTATTTCTGAAGGGAAAATCATGATCCAACTATTGGTCGAAGAGCCGCTCTTGCTGCTCTTTTTGGTGACAGCTATCGGCTATGCCATCGGCCGCATTAAAATTAAAGGGAGTAGCCTGGGGGTAGCGGCGGTGCTCTTTGTCGGCCTTTTCTTTGGCGCGCTCAATGAGGAAATTGAGCTACCCTCCGTCATCTTCGAGATGGGGTTGGTCATCTTCGTTTACACCATCGGACTGAGCAGCGGAGCCGGCTTTTTCGCCTCATTTAACCGGCGCGGCCTGCGCGACAATCTCTTCATTGTTTCCATGCTCACGTTGGGTGCGGGGATGACCGCCGCGGCCCAGGTCCTTTTGCGCCTTAAAGCGTCGGTGGCCGCGGGCATGTTTGCGGGCAGCATGACCAACACGCCCGCCCTGGCCGGCCTGCTGGACGCAATCCGTAATGCCGCGCCCGACGCCCAGCTCACCCAGTTGCTGGCCGAGCCGGTGGTCGGTTATTCAGTCGCTTATCCCATGGGCGTTTTGGGCATGCTTCTGGCTGTGGCCGTTATGCAGCGAGTCTGGCGGATTGACTATGCCGAAGACGTGAAGCGTCTGCGCCACCTCAACCTGGTTGAGAAGGAGATTTACAATCGCACCGTCTACGTGACGAACCCCAACGTGACGGGAATTCCCCTGCGCGCGGTCACGGGCCACGAGCATCTCACGATTCTTTTGGGGCGCTATCGGCGCGACGGCTTGACTCGGCTGGCGGACGGCGATACCCGCTTGCAGATCGGTGATCTGGTCAGCGTAATCGGCACGCCGGAAGATGTAGACGCCGCGGTCGGCGTATTGGGTGAATTAACCAGCGAACACCTGGAGCTGGATCGCAGTCAATATGATTTCCGCCGCGTCTTTGTCTCCAATCCGGATGTGGCCGGACGCACCATCGCCTCGTTGCAACTGCCGCGCACCTACGACGCCGTGGTCACCCGCGTACGGCGCGGCGATGTGGACATTCTGGCCGATGCCAATACCGTGCTGGAGTTGGGCGACCGGGTCCGGGTCGTCACCCGGCGCGAAAACATGCCGGCCCTCAGTGCGCTCTTCGGTGACTCATACAAGGCGCTGAGTGAGGTCAACCTGCTCAATTTTGGCATCGGCCTTTCGTTGGGCATGTTGCTGGGCTTGATTCCCTTTCCCCTTCCGGGCGGCATTACTTTCAAACTGGGCATGGCAGGCGGGCCCCTGATCGTGGGCCTGGTGTTGGGCGCCTTGCGGCGTACCGGCCCCATGGTGTGGACCATGTCCTACAGCGCGAATCTCACCTTGCGCCAGATGGGGTTAATTTTGCTGCTGGCAGGTATCGGCGTCCGCTCGGGCTATACCTTTGTGAGCACTTTCCAGCAGAGCGGCGGTCTCTCCATCTTTGCGGCCGGCGCGGTTATCACGACGACGGTTGCCTTTCTTACCCTGTTCATCGGCTACAAGCTGCTCAATATTCCCTACAGCATGTTGATCGGCATGTTGTCGGGGCTACAAACTCAGCCGGCGGTGCTGGGCTTCTCCACGGAACAGAGCCGCAACGAGGTGCCCAATATCGGCTATGCGCTGGTCTTTCCCATTGCAACCATCACCAAGATTCTGTTTGCACAACTCTTACTGGTCCTCCTGAGGTGATTGGAATGCCGGAATGACCCTACAAAGGGAGCTTGATGAGTGAAAAGCATGCAACTGACAATCTATGATAACCCCGAGAACTTTTTACAACGGACGGAAGCAGGTTTTCAGACGGCGGAGGCGGCGACCGGACTGATCTACGGGCTGGCGCGTACGCTGGCTATACAGCCCGATTACTATGGCTCGCCGCCTTTTTTGGCGACGGTTGGCAAAGGCGGGGATTGGCTGCTCGCTGCGCTGCGCACGCCCCCCTACGACATGATCGTAACCATCAATCCGCTGCTGTCTGCGCGCGATCAGGCAGCGCATACAGAGCAAGCGTTATCCGTGCTGGTGCAGGGGATCGCTGAGCGGCAAACAGACTTATCGGGCGTTAGCGGGGAGTCCGCCCTTTCCGGCAGCTTTGCAGCACAATGGGCGGCGCGAACAGGGCGTCAGGCGATAGTCGAGCGGGCGATGCGCGTTTTTAAGCTGGTCCAGGTTGTGCAGCCGGATACGCCCCCGGGCCATTTTCGCCCAGCCCGCGGACAGGAAGCGGATCGGCTCACGGAATGGGCGTATGCCTTTCAGGCTGAGGCGTTGGGCGAAAATGGGCCGGAGCACCGTGTCGAAGTCCGCAAACGCATGGCCCGCTTTATAGCGGCGGAGGATATTTACGTGTGGGAAACACCGCGCGGTGAAATCGTTTCCTGCGCGGCGGCCAGCCGCGGTACGCCCAATGGTCGCACCGTAAGCCTGGTCTACACGCCGCCCGAGCAGCGCGGTCGAGGTTACGCCAGTGCAGTCGTCGCTTCCCTCAGCCGGCATCTGCTGGGAAGCGGCTATGCCTTTTGCACCCTCTTCACCGATTTGGCCAATCCCACTTCCAACCACATCTACCAGGCCATCGGCTACCGCGCGGTTTGCGATTTTACGGTCTATCGGTTTTTAGCGGATGCGCAAGAAAGTACTACGTAAGGCGTACTGCGTAAGGTCGCCGTTGCAAACCGCCCAGGGAGTCCCAGGCGGTCTGCAGCAATGACGGTTACACAGTACGCAGTTAAGCGCTACGCATTGTTCATGACGTTGGCATCCTGCGCATCCACCGTAGCGAGGATGGCGACATTGATGATGTCGCGCACGTCCGCGCCCGTGGGCAGGAGATGGATAGGCTTGTTCATGCCCAGGACGACGGGACCGATGGCCTCAGCTCCGCCCAGGCGGCTCATGAGTTTGACGGCCGCATTGGCCGCGTCGGCGTCGGGGAAGACCAGCACGTTGGCATTCCGCACTTCGCTGAAGGGGTAGCGCTCCTCCATCAACTCGGCCGACACGGCGACATCGGCCTGCATTTCGCCGTCGATAATGAGGTCCGGGCGCTGCTGTCTGACAATCTCGGTTGCACGCCGCACCTTGCGGGCGTCTTCATGATCGACGCTGCCGAAATTGGAAAAGCTCAGCATGGCGATGCGCGGCTCCAGATCAAAGGCCAGGGCCAATTCAGCCGCGTTCATGGCGATCGCGGCCAGCTGGTCCGCTGAGGGATTCGGGTTGACCGTGGTGTCGGTGAAGATAAAGATGCGATCCTGCACCAGCATGAGATACGCGCCGCTGACCCAGCGTCCTTCCTTGGCTCCAACCACCTGCAGGGCCGCTTGCAGTACATCAGAATTGTTATAGGTCAGACCGGAAATAAAGGCGTCTGCTTCGCCCTGCTGCACCAGCATAGCCCCGAAATAGTTGGGGCGACGCATGGCTTCCACCGCGCTTAAAGCCGTCGCGCCCCGGCGCTGCCGGCGCTGATAATACGCCTCGGCAAAGGGCGCACGCTCCTCATCTTCCAGCGGATAATGAATCTCCGGCGAGAACTCCAGGCCCATCTCTTCGATTTGCTTCCGAATATATTTGGGGCGTCCCAGAAGAATCGGACGGGCGATGCCGCCGGTCTCTAATGCATGGGCAGCCCGGATGATTTTTTCCTGTTCGCCTTCGGCAAAGACCACCCGCTTGGGGTCGCGCTGGGCCTTGTGCTCCATGTTGCGCATGACCTGCACGCCTTTTCCCTGGCGGCCGGCCAACTGATCCTTATACGCTTCCAGGTCGATCTGAATGCGGGCAACGCCGCTCTCCATGGCCGCTTTGGCTACCGCCGGCGCGACATGCAGCAGCACCCGGGGGTCCACAGGCTTGGGAATGATGTACTCCCGGCCATAGCGCAGGCTGGTTACGCCGTAGGCGCGCATCACGCTGTCGGGCACATCCTCTTTGGCCAGATCGGCCAACGCCTTGGCGCAGGCAATTTTCATATCCATGTTGATGGACTTGGCGCGCACGTCCAGGGCGCCCCGGAAGATGAAGGGGAAACCCAACACGTTGTTCACCTGGTTGGGGTAGTCGCTGCGCCCCGTGCCGAAAATGGTATCGCTGCGCGCGGCCTGGGCCTCCTCGTAAGTGATCTCGGGATCGGGATTGGCCATGGCAAAGATGATGGGGTCCCGGCCCATGCTGCGCACCATTTCCCGGGTGAGAATATTGGCTACTGACAAGCCGATAAAGACATCGGCATCGACCAGCGCGTCCGCCAGCGTGCGCTTGTCGGTTTCTACCGCATAGGCTTCCTTGAACTCATTCATGCCCGCGGTGCGCCCTTTGTAAATGACGCCCTTGGAGTCGCACATGATGATGTTCTCTTTGCGCGCGCCCAGCGCACAATAGAAGTCGGCGCAAGCGATGCCGGCCGCGCCGGCCCCGTTCACCACAATGGTGATGTCGGCAATGGGCTTGTCGATGATTTCCAGCGCATTGATGAGCCCTGCGCCGGAGATAATCGCGGTGCCGTGCTGGTCATCATGGAAGACGGGGATGTCCACCAGCTTTTGCAGCTCCTGCTCAATGTAGAAGCACTCCGGCGCCTTGATGTCCTCCAGGTTGATGCCGCCGAAGGTCGGCTCCAGCGCCGCCACCACGTCGACGAAGCGGTCGATGTCGCGTTCGTTGACCTCGATGTCGAAGACGTCGATG
>JAGRCP010000170.1:0-622 GCA_020433455.1 Caldilineaceae bacterium
AACGGGTCGATCTGGTGGATTGATCGGTAATCCCATCCCCACGGGATCGCTGCCTCAGCGACAACGCGTTTGAGGATTTCAAAATCCTCAAACGTGAATGTCGCATGTGTGACCTTCCCGTCTTCTGCCTCCTCAAAGGAGGCGTGGACAGGAAAAATCACAGCAGGCGGGGTGAAATGAGAGGCGAAACTTCCACCCCTCATCCATGGCCACCCGGGGATGGCCTCGTCCTCGACCAAAATATACGAATCCGGAACTGCCACAGCGATGGCGGCCAGGACCAGCAGCTCATCAATGCGGTCGGGACGGAAGCGATACTCGCCACCGTCCAGGATCACGCAAAACGCGTAATCCTGAGCCGGATAGCTTTCCATAGTCTGCCGGATTGTTTCGGCAGACTCTTTTACAATTTTTATCATGCTCATGCTCTTCTCCATGCCTCAAGGATGAGGCGCAGTGCAGCGATAGCGTCCTCGACGCTACCGACCTGTGAGACGGTCGGCCATGGCGTATCATGGCCGAAATGTCGATCACTACGGACGGGGGCTCCGTAGTTGCACCGGAAGATGCTTACGCACGCAGTGCGCATCTCGGCATCTTCAAATGCACCGAGAATATTATG
>JAGRCP010000170.1:633-2768 GCA_020433455.1 Caldilineaceae bacterium
ACGTAGATCACGCCTTGGATATTGAGCCGGCTTGCCAGCTTGCGCCATCCGGCGTACACGATAGGCGTCGGCGTGGAAAAGTTCATCTGCTCGACTGGGAGCTGCATCCACTCCCCATCTGCGATCATTGCCCGCTCTGGCGTTTTGTGTAGCAGCGGAAAAAGCACCCCGTTGCTCGCATCGACTACAACCAGCCACGGGAACGCTTCGGCCAGGGCCGCGCCTAGGGCGGCGAACTGGCGCACGAACCCGCCGATGCTGCCGCTAAAATCAAGCGCCAGCATGAGTCGCGGGAGACCTTCTTTTTCCCACTTGCGGGCCGGGTCCAGCTGGCCCATCTCCTGGCGTACGGCTAACTTGCCGTATTGCCAGGAGCGGGCGTGGGTGTCCCGCCCGCTCTCCACGATTTCCTCATGGAGAAGTTGAATTAGAGCGCGGGCGGCCTCGACATGTTCTCTTTTGGCCGTCGGCCAGGGTGTCCAGAGCTTTGTCGGCGTGTTGCCGCCCTGGTTTTTTCCTCGTCCGCGCTGCTTCTGCGCGGACGAGCCGCCGGATTTGTTTCCGCCGGATTTTTTCCCTTTTTGGGTTCCGCCGGCTTTGCCGCCGTTGAGCGTCTCGGCGGATTCCGGACTGGCGATCATCAGGCCGGGGAAGCGCCCGACCAGGGCGTGGAGATCGCTGATAGACAGCCAATAAACGCCGTCAATCAGTGGGACGGCACGCTTTCCAAGCGTGCGCTGAATTTTTGTCCAGGCGGCCGATCTGGGTTGGTCTGCGATGGCCAGCGGCATGGCGTTGCCGTCGCAGAGGTACGGGAATCGAAATCCCATCCATATGGGGCTTACTCTTTCGGGCTCAGGGTATTGGTATTCCTGAGAAAAAATAACTGGGGGCATCTTACACCCCCATGGCGTCGCTGAATGCCTGGCAAACAGCGTTCAATGGTTCGGGGAACTCGTCCCCTTCAAATGTTGCCCGCAGAGGTTTGTGTTCGGACCGCTGCGGTAATTTGCCGTCGCGCCCCATCGCGGCCCAAATGTCTGCCCCGAATTTATCATCGCCGGTCAGCCCGGCGATGATAACGCGTGCTCCGTCCAGGGTGCGCACGTGCTGGAGTGTGCGCCCTATGCGGATAAGGTCCGGTAAGGTGACTGGTCGGCGGCTTTTTTCGCGAAGGGCGAGTAGCGCTGAAGCCGTGTGCTGCCCGACGCCGGCGCGCTCCTGAAGCAACGGCGTGGCATGAGTCTTACTCATGCGCGGCAACGTAATGCGCATGAGACGACGCAATAAAGCGTCGTGCAGCGGGCGGGTGGCGTTTGACGTGATCCAGAAGATCACATTGTCGTCGAAGCGACCGTGAATGTTCCCGGCCGAATCGACAACGATGCGCTCCTCCAGCGCGGCCAGGAGCAGGCCATCGGCAACGGGACGGGTCTTGTCCCATTCATCCAAGTGGACGAGCGTCGGCCGCCCGTCCACGGCGAGCCGAGCGGCCTTGAGCAGCGCTCCGGCCGCATAAACCTTGGCCGGATCGCGCTCGATGAATCCGGACAGATCGACGCCCCGGATGATGCTTTCATCCGAGGTCCAGGCATTCGCCTGGGCGAACACATAGTTTCCCCCGGTCATCTCGGCCCAAGCGCGGCCGAGGTGAGTTTTGCCGGTGCCCGGCTCGCCCTCCAGCAGGAAGGCGTTGACGCCGGCAACCTGGCTGGCGTCGAGGGCGTCCAAAATGCCCTCGGGGAAAATAAGTCCTGCGGCCTGGGCCGCGTTGGCAATTTTTGCAAACATTGGATTACTCCTGTGGGGTAGTTATGTAGCGGCGATTTTTTGCATTTGGCTGATTATCGGCGCTACTGTTCGGTTCCGCTGAAGGCGATAACTAATCGGCTCCAGCTTCTGGAACTGCGGTGTGACGGGTGAGGCGAACTTGTCGGCTCAGCCCGATTTCCAGAGGCGGGTCAGCACTTACCCTACAGCCATACGGGTGCGTTCCCGCCTCTGATGTGCGTGTTTTTGTCCCGCCGGACGTGTGGAGTTACATAAGTTCTCCTTATAAGTGAGAGTTGTTGGGTTAAAAAGTGTGACTTAATTTGTCACAGTCCCCTGACGGGGATTTGGAAAAAATAGTAATT
>JAGRCP010000170.1:2793-3170 GCA_020433455.1 Caldilineaceae bacterium
TTTGTGCAACAGGCCGGTACTTGTACCCCGCCCCGGCTTGGCGGCTATAAAAATTCAGTCGATCCACTCAGCGACAAGACCGCTGTCGCTGTACTCCATGTAATCCTCATCCAAGTCTGCAGGACTTCCACAAATAACATAGTCGCCGGAAGGACCGGACCAAACCACGTCATTTGCTTCAATCTCGCCGTTATCGACCGCCTCTTTCAACATCCCTGATACCGGATTTACATGTGCTTCCCACGATGAGATGTACAACATTTTGTCTCTCTCCTTGTTGGTTAGTAGTTTCCCTTCCGTGTGAGTAGTATATCACACATATACGAGCTTGTCAAGCCCCAATTTAACGAATTTTGGCGAATTTACAAAATTCGTCC
>JAGRCP010000171.1 GCA_020433455.1 Caldilineaceae bacterium
ATGGTGATGGTGCTGGCGCCGGAAACCACCTCGCGCCGGCGGAAGTTGTCCACTGCGGCCTTGGCCACCCGCACGGGATCGACGCCCAGGTTGGAATAGAAAGTCGCGTCTTCAGTAGAGACGGTAGCGTCGATCAGATAAGGCGACACGCGATCGAGGCTGACCCAGGTGCGCCGCCCTTCGCCGAAAATTTCGGCCAGGCGCGTCCCGTTGCGATCGTAGATGTAGGTTGTCTGAAAGAGGCGGGGGAGAGGGCCGGGCTGATATTCACGCAGGTACTGCTCAACGATATCCGGCAAATCAGACGCTTGCGGCTCACCGACCATATCGCCGGCTGTTGAACAGCCAGACAATATCTGTGCAAGCAACAGCACAACAAAAATAAGTGAAAAGCTACGGTGTATTTTCATGACGCATCCATCGGTTGAATGACATGTGCAACGAGTAGGGGTGCTGCCTATGTCGCACGTGATTGTACAAGGGAACAATCACTGGGTCAACCGAGGGACGCGTCAAATTTTTTCTGCGCCTTATTCGTCCTTCTCGTTTTGCCTTTTCTGTGCATCTTCTTCCGCCTGGCCCGTCCATGCCTGAAGCCATTGGTTCTGAGCCTTGAGCGTCTCATCCATCAGTTTGGTCCACGTATCCGTCGCCTGCTTCAGGCCCTCAGCCTGATTTTCCTGCGCGCTGAGCAGCTTGCGCAGAGAGTCGATGGTCGCTTCGGCCGATTTGAGCTTGCGCTCGAGTTCAGCATTTCTGGCCAGCGCCTCCAGATAATCGCGGCGGGGAACGACGCCCGCCATGCGCTGCCACTCCCGCATCCATGCTTCGAACTGCTCGGGCGAGGCCGCGGCGTCGGGCATATAGGTCTTCATCCAGCCTTGCAGATCGTCCGGGGCCCCGCTTAACGCAGCCCACCTGGACCAGGCGTCCTGGGCCTGGGACGCGCCGCGCATGGCCTGGCTCATAAGCGTGAACCACGCTTCCATCGCTTTGGGGTCGAAAGAGGAGTTCATGAGTAGTTGGCAATCATTGTTTTAAATCCGCAATGAGCAATTACTTGTTACTCATTACGCATTAGGTTTACGTGTAGCGCCCGCCGTTGATGCTCAGCGTCGTGCCGGTGATGTAACCGCCCGTGACGGGGGAGAGCAGATAGACAACACCCC
Organism: Caldilineaceae bacterium; assembly: GCA_020433455.1. Lineage (GTDB taxonomy): Bacteria > Chloroflexota > Anaerolineae > Caldilineales > Caldilineaceae > JAGRCP01. Next base: position 1,170 of record JAGRCP010000171.1, read on the forward strand.
AGGCGATCTCCTCCTCCGTGGCGAAGCGACGCAGAGGAATTGTCTTGTAGATTTTCTGCTTCACTTCTTCCGGGATGGACTTGAGCATGTCGGTTTCCGTAAAGCCGGGGCAAAGGGCATTGGCGCGTACGCCGTAGCGGGCCCCTTCCAGCCCCAGCGTCTTAGCCAAGCCAATCAGGCCCGCTTTGGTGGCGCCGTAATTGGCCTGGCCGATGTTGCCTTGCTGGCCCACCAGTGAACTGATCAGGACGATGGAACCGCTTTGCCGCTCGTACATGCCGGAAATGATAGGACGGATCGTATTAAAGGCGCCGTTCAAATTCGTATTGACCACATCAAGCCACTGCTCATGCGACATACGGGAGAAGAGCGCATCGTTGGTGACGCCCGCGTTGGCGACCACGCCCCAGATGGGGCCCAGCTTCTCCTCCACTTCCGCCGCCAACCCTTCCATACTCTCAAGACTGGTAATGTCGGCCTGAATGGCCAGAGAAGGACTTTCCTCATTCGGCTTGCTGCGATAATTATAGGCAACCTTGGCGCCTTGCCCTTCCAACAATCTTACGCATGTCGCGCCTATGCCGCGATTGCCGCCGGTGACGA
>JAGRCP010000009.1 GCA_020433455.1 Caldilineaceae bacterium
CGCTGACCGACCATCTCTTCACCGGTCAGAAGCAGGATCCTTCGGCAAGCTCAGGACAAGCGATACGGGCCTTTACTATTACGATGCGCGGTATGGGGTTTACTTTGAACTTGCCGAGGGGACTTGGGAATCGGGCTCCTCACTTTGCCGAACGCACCGCGCGTTCGCTTCGACCGGCAAAAGACATGGCCTGCCGCCAACCCACACTTACATAATCTGATCCGCAGCCCGACGCAGGCGATCGCGGACGGCGTCGCCCAGGCCGCCGGGCGGGAAATCCCGGGCCAGGATAATCTCTACGCCCGCCTCGTCCAGCCGACGCATGGCGCCAAAAAGCGCCCGGGCCACCGCGGCCGAATCATGCAGCGGGCCGAGGTAAATGCGCTCGGCTTGCAGGTCATCCAGATAGTCGCGATCCTCGTCAGCCAGAAGCAAGCCCAGACGATGACCGGCAAGGAGCAGACGCTGGGCAACGCTGCGCAAAGCGGCATGCACCGCGGCCGCTTCCCCTGTAAAAAGCCACAGAACGGCCCGGGGCGCGTAGTGGCGATCCAGCAGGCCCGGCGAAGGCAAAGCCTCGCCCGCGGGCCGGCGCGGCTCCCGCTGCACGGGCCCGATGATCGCCTCGATCTCCTCTACCGGCACGCCGCCCGGACGCAGCAGCGTGGGCGGATCGGTGGTGAGATCCAGGACGGTGGACTCCACGCCCACAGGCGTAGGGCCGCCGTCCAGGATCAGATCGATGCGGCCGTCCAGATCGGCTTTGACGTGCTGGGCGGTAGTCGGGCTGGTGTGGCTGAAGCGGTTGGCGCTGGGCGCGGCGATGGGCGCGCCCGCGGCTTCAATAATGGCCTGGGCCAAGGGATGACGGGGGCGACGGATGGCCACGGTAGGGCCGCCTGCGGTTACCGCATCGGGCACCAGGGCGCGCCGGGCCGCTACCAGCGTCAGAGGACCGGGCCAAAAGGCCGCAGCCAGTTGTTCGCCCACTACCGGCCAATTAACCGTGAGGCGGTTCAGGTCTTCCTCCGCCCCAATATGAACGATGACGGGATCGTGCGCTGGACGCCCTTTGGCGGCGAAGATACGCCGAACCGCAACCTCATCCAACGCGTTGGCGCCCAAACCATAAACCGTCTCGGTGGGAAAGGCCACCAATCCGCCGCGTCGCAAAATTTCGCCCGCCTGAAGCAACGCCGCCGGGTCGGGCAGGAGGGGATCCAGGGTGATAAGCTGAGTACTGATTTCGTCTGAACGTGCCATACCGGCTATTATCGAGGAGAGCGGAACCAGCGGCAAACTGAAGAATGAAGAATGAAGATTGGATTGTACCGGCGGCGACTGAAGCGAACGCCCAATCTTCATTCTTCTTTTTCCTAGTGCTGCACCAGCGGCAGATAGATGGAGCGATTGCCGCTGTAGCTGCCGTAGCTCATGCCGATATCATACGGGCCATATTCGCGCGTAGCCCCTTCGACTGTGCTCTCGACAAGATAAAAGCGCGTAGCGGTCGTCGTCGCGGTAAACTCATAACGCCGGGGCTCCAGGGAATCAACCACAGCCGAAGGAATCAGCGTTTCATTCAGGCGGCGCAGTCCGTCCGCCTCATCGGCCAGGAGGTGGAAGCCGGCGATGCCGCTTTCCGTGACCGTCTGCCAGACAAAGCGCACCTGATCGCCGTCGGCTTGGGCCAGAAAGTAACCCAGAGAAACGGAGAGAGAAATATCCGCGCCCGCCACGAAGGGCGTACCCTCAAGCTGGGCCAGCGACGGCGTCGTGGCATCCGTCACGGTAAACTGGACCGTGTTGTTGACGCCGTCCCGCACGATCGTACCGCCGCCGACCTCGCTCCAGTTGCCGTCTGCGTTACACCAATAGAGCGTATGCGTAGCCTCGTCGGCCTCATCGGTATATTGCACCGTCACCGCCAGCCCGGTGATGTCTGTCGTCTCCTCCAGCAGGACATCCACATAGGGAGAAGCCGCAGGGATGCCGACCGGCGTGCCGGCCGGGCACGGATCGCCGGCGAAGGTCGCCACGCCCGCCCAGCTTTGGCCCGAGCCTTGCTTCTCGATTTGAACCGAATTGACCGCCAGGCTGCCCACCGTGTCCGGGTCCGCGTCGGTCATCTCCTGTTGGGACGAAGTCACCGGCTGAACGACAAAGAGATAGGCCGGATCCGTGAGCAGAGAGCCGTTGACCGTGGCGTCAATACGCGCCACGGCGGGACCGGCCGCGCCGGTGTAGGTGACGGTCGCCTGCCCGTTGGCGTCGGTGACGGCGCTCGCCGCGCTCAGCGTACCGCCGCCGCTGCTGATGACGAAGTCCACCTGAATGCCCGCCGCGGGCGGGGAAACCTGCGCGGTGATAGCGGTGGAGCCGCCGCCCGCGATGCCGACGGCGGTCGGCGTGGCCTGCACGCCGTCCACAACCTGTACGTTGTTGAGAATCGCAATCGTGCCCAGGCTGGGCAATGCGCGGTTAACAACCTCGCCCGCGCCGTCCACGGTGATCAGATCGGCCGGGGCCGCGTCGGTGGTCGTGCCGGGGACGAGACAGCGACCGTTCACATAGTCGAACTCGGTGATATTGCAGTAGACGCCCGGCGCCATACCCGTTTGGTAGGTTTGGGTTGTCGTACCGCCGGTGCGGTTGAGGGCGACAAAGCCCTTGCCGTTGCGGCCGAAGGCGATGTGGTTATTCCCGTCAAAGTTCTGCCAGTCGGTGACCGGCTCGCCCGCGGTGACGGCGCGGAATTCCACCATGTTGGCGATGGCCGTGCGCCGATGCTCGCAGACCCATTTGCCGTCCTCGTAGGTCGCACTACAGTTGCCCGGGATGTCGCCCGCGATCTGACCCGCGGTATAGACGGGCCGGGTCTCCGGTCCGCTGCCGGACGTAAAGGGCGACGTCGTGCTGGGCGGGCCTTTGCTGTCGCCGTCCTGGCTGGCGGGGTTATTGCTCCAGTAGTAGCTGGACATGACCTTGGGGTAGCCGTAGGGATAGGCCAGCATGAAAACATTGCCCAGATCGTAGAGATCATTGCCGTCCCGGTGATCCAGAACGCAGGCCCCGCCCGCGCCGTGGCCGCGCTGGTTGTCGTGGTTGTCGGTGAAGACCACGGCGAAATCGCTCTCCAGGAAGCCGCTGCCCAGGGTCTCCAGGCTGCTCATGGGCGATGAGTTGCAGTTGATGATGTCGCCCGCGGCCACGCTGTAACGGAACTCGGTCACATCACCGTTGGGCGTGTATTCATAGGACTTGATCGGCTCGCCGCCCTGGTCGATGACCTCCTGGAAGATGTAGGGCGAACCGCCGCCGGAGAGGGTCAGCCCATCCAGAACCGCGTTGATGTCCTGAGCCGACATATGCTTGGACGCGTCCAGCCGGAAGCCGGCCACGCCCATGTCCAGCAAATCCTGAAGATAAGCATGCAGGGTGGCGCGAACATCGGCCTGGCTCTGGTCCAGGTCGGCCAGGTTGGCCAGCTCGCAGTTCTGCACCTCATAGCGATCGCCGTAGTTGGCGATGTCATTGCCCGCGGTGCCGCACATGTGAAAATCGGTCGTCGTGTATTGGGGGTACTCGTAGGGCGTAAAGGTTGAACCGTCCGTGCCCGTGCCGCTGCCCACGCCGGTGGTATGGTTGATGACCGCGTCCACATAGGTCTTGACGCCCAGTGCGTTACAGGCGCTGACCATGCTCTGGAATTCGGCCAACGTGCCGCTGCGACTGATCAGTTTGGTCGCGTCATGGGTCACGGGCTGGTAGCGCACCCACCAGGGGTAATCCGCCGCCGGGTCGCCCATGTCCGCCACGGGGATGACATGCTCCATGGGCGGCGAGACCTGAATCGCGTCGTAGCCTTTCTCCGCCAGGAAAGTGCACTCTTTCTCAATATCGGTCCACTTCCACTCAAAGAGGTGAACAAAGACCTCATCGGCCGGAGACGGGGCGATGGCGTCATCGTTGGGGATGATGGTCAGCAGACCGTCGCTGCCGTCGCGCCACTTTTTGGTGACGCCGCTGTCATCGGTGCAGTAGAAGGTGAAGCCGTATGTGCCCGGCGCCAGCGTAGACGTGTCGATGGTCGCCATGTACTCGTCATTGTTATCGATATCCACATTGAAGGACATGGCCTGATCCTGCCAGGTTTCGCCGTAGAGGCCCCAGTGCAGAGAACATTCGATCCCCGCGCCCTGGCCCGCGCCTTCGGTTATCCCCGGCTCGTAGACTTGACCGTAGACGGTCAGCCCCGCGGCCGATCCTTCCACGATGCCCGTGGGTTCGCCCGCTCCGGCCGGGGACATATTCCCCACCCAGTCCAGATCGCTGGGGAAGGTGATCGGCTCGGCGGAGACGAAGACCGCGGTGGTGCGGGCCGGGATAGAGAAGGTGTCCGTGGCGTCGTTGAAGGCCGCGCCCTGCACCACGGGGTCCGCGTCCGTGCCGTCGGCCTGGATCGGGTGGAGGACAAAGCCGGCCGTGCCGCTGACGACAAAGTCGTGCGCGTTCTTGTCGGCGTTGAAGAAGACGAGAATGCTTTCGTAATTCGGGTCCAGGTCAACGGCCTGATTATCCAGCAGGCCCATGACGATGAGGCCGTCAACCGCGTTGTCGCCGTTGAAGAAGGCGGTGCGCGCGTTGATGTCGGCTGTCGTGGTCATGCGGAAGAGGGGCGAGCTGCCGCGGATGCGCAGGATCTCCCGCAGTTGGCCCGCGGCAAACTGCATGTCGGCGGCCGCGGGATCCAGCCCGGTGTCGGCCAACAGCGGTCCCATGATGCTCCAGCGGGTGTCGTTGTCCCACGCGGGCGGCAGACCTTCGCCGAAGTTATTGCTGCTCAGGTCCCAATAAAGCCGGTTAAACCAGTCGCCCGAATCATAGGAGTTGCGGTCCAGTGATTTGGAGCGCAGGATGTCGCTGCCCATGTGGAAGAAGGGAACGCCCTGGCTCAGACCGACGATGCTCAGCCCCATGTTCTGGGCGCGCACCCGGTCGGCCATGCTGGTTGCGCCGGGCAGCTTGAAGACATTCTGATCGAAGAGCGTCTCGTTGTCGTGCTTGGAGACGTAGGGAACCGACTCTTGCGGGTCCGCGGTGTAGGGCGATCCGCTGCCGTTCCAGTCGTTGCCGCTGCCCCGCAGCGCGCTGCGCAGGGTGTCCATGGCCCCGTGGAGCGCGGCCTGATCCCGGCCGGCGTAGCCATAGCCGTTCCAGTCATAGCTCAGGCCATTGATGAAGCCCTGATGCCGGATCTGGAGCGAATCGGTGCTGTAGCCGCCGTGGGCCGCGTCCCGAATCTTGTCGTTGAAGGTGCCGATGCCCGTCCCGGACATGCTCGCCTGCTTGGCGTAGTCAAGCCCCTTGGCCGCGGCCGAGCCGAAATCCCAGCCCTCGCCGTAGACGTAGATGGTCGGGTCAATGGCCTGGACCGCATTTTTGGCGTCGATGGCATTCTGCACCGTGTGCAGGTTCATGAGGTCAAAGCGGAAGCCGTCCACCTTGTACTCATCCGCCCAGCGCACCAGCGTATCCTGCATGAGCTTGTCGAACATGGCATATTCGGACGCGGTGTCCGCGCAGCAACTGGTGGTTTGCTGCACGCCGGCGAGGTCGTAGCGGTAGTAGTAGCCGGGCACAACCTGGTCCAGCACCGAGTAGTCGGCCTGTCCATAGGCCGCGGTGTGGTTGTAGACCACATCCATGACCACGCGCAGGTCGTTGTCGTTGAGGGTCTTGACCATCTCCCGGAATTCCAAAATGCGGGAAGTCGTCGTCGGGTCGGTGCTGTAGGAGCCTTCGGGCGCGCCGTAGTGAAAGGGATCATAGCCCCAGTTGAAGCTGTCGGTGGCGCGGGCCGCGCCCACGGCTGCCTGCTGGTCCTGAGAATCCCGGGCCGCGGCCGGCACGCTGGGCTCGGTGCGGTCGGCGGGCTTTTCAATCACCGAGGCGATGTCAAACGCGGGCATGAGGTGGACATGGGTCAGCCCCGCGTCCTTCAACGCGAGGAGATGCTGCATGCCGTCGGACGCGGTCTCGGTGAAGGCGGCGAAGGCGCCCCGTTCGCTCGCGGGCACGGTTGTATCGTCCCGGCTGAAATCGCGCACGTGGACTTCATAGACCACGATATCCTCGGGATTGGCCAGCGCGGGCTTGCTCAGCGTATCCCAGCCGCTGGGCTTGAGATCCGCGTCGTCCAGGTTCACAAACTGGCTGCGCACGTCATTGGCCGCGGAGCCGTCCGCGCTCAGGTTGACCGAGTAGGGATCGCTGACCAGGTTGTGCTCCACCGCGTCCGTCTCGGGAACGTAGACCTCCACGTCAAAGAGATAGAACTGACGATCCCAGGACGCGTCGCCGGCAACGCTCCAGACGCCGGACGCGGGGTCCAGGGTCATGGCGGCGTCGACCGCGGTCGCCGTGTCCGCGTCGGCGTAGCGCTTGAGGGTCACGCTCCTGGCCGTGGGCGCCCAGAGGCTAACCGTGGGCGCGCCCGCGCTGTAGACAGGCCCCAACGCGGCGGCGCTTGCCGTGCCGTTGTCCACATACAGGTCATCCAGCACGCTCTGGATCTGGGTGGCGGTGGCGTCGATCAGCGCGCCGCCGCCGTCATAGGCGGACACCGCGGTCTGGCCGGTGAGCAGCGTTTTGACCGTCGCCGCGCTGACGGAGCCGGGCAGTTCCAGCTGGGTCAGGCCGCCTGCGTTGGGGTTCTTGGGGAAGCCCGCGCCGTTGATCGTACCGTTGGCGGTCAGATCGATGGAACAGGGCGCGGTCGGCGCAGTAGGACAGGCGGTCGCAGCCGCAACCGCGGCATCCACGCCGCCGTCCGGGTCGAAGAGCAACTTGTAGGAAGCGCCGCCCGCGCCGTTCCAGGCCATGACGCCCTGGCTGAGCCAGATCGCGCGCGCGTCGGTGATGGTGACGCCGCCGCCGGTCGCGTTGACGGTCAACCGGATATTGCCGTCACTTTGCCACATATCCACGTTGTCTGTGGTATCGGTACAGAAAGCGGAGAGTTCATAAAGCCCGGCCGCGGCAGGAGCAACCGCCCCAACATATTCGTCGTTATTGACGACATCGACGTTGTACGTCATCGCGATATCGCTGGTGCTGCCCCATGGGCCGCCGAACGCGGTCACTTCCGCCAGGCGCAGCGTGCAGGTGATATTTGCTCCCTGGCCCGGCGGTTCGGTTACGCCGCCTTTCCACACCCGGACAAAGACATTAAACGAATCGCCTTCGTTGATGGTGTAGCTTGATCCGCCTGCAGGGAACATGCCGCCAACCCAACCAACCGCGGCGTATAGTTTGGAAATACTGATAAAGCTCAGCAATGCCAAAAGAAGCGGAAGTCCAATCTTGATGAGAAAGGCGCGTGATCGCTTATGCACTGCTTGATAAGAACCCATAGCGTTCATAATAGTTTGTAAATGATTCATTTTCGACCTCATTCGAATAACGTCGGCAGGGGGTATAAAAAGTGAGGCATCAAACGCATGTTTGATGCCTCACTTAAAGAATCGGAAGTATAATATTACCGCATAAAAAGCGGCATAAATTGATTATTGGGCCACGCAAAGGGACTGGCGGACATATAGGAGCCAAATTCCTCATCCAGCCCAAAGGGCCCAAACTCTTCCACCACGCCGTTAATGCCGACTTGCTGGAGATAGAAGCGCTCCCCCGTTGCCTCAGCCAGGAGCGTATAAGTCTGGGGCGTAAGCGAATCAATCATGCGGGAAGGCGTCATGTCTGCGTCGATTTGCTCACGCCCAGCCGCGCTCTCGCTGAGCAGGCGGAATCCGGCAACGCCGCTCTCCGTGGCCGTCTGCCAGGCAAAATGAACGCCGTCTGCCGTCTGCGCAGCGCGGAACCAACTCAACGTAACGGCGAGGGTCGGCGAAACGGTATATTCAAAATAAGCGCCGTCGTCCTCAGACCAACTCGTTTGATACTGGCTGACAGCATGATCGGCGGGCGTCCCTGATATGCGTCCCCAACCGGAAGCCAATGCACCATCTGAAATATAAAACACGTACTTCACGATCGTATCGGCTGCCTGCCCGGGAATCGACGCAGTCCAGATACTATTAGGGGCCGTGTAATTAGCAAAAGTGGCAGTGACGACAGTACCGTTCGCCTTATCCGGCGCACTGCCATCGGTTGTGTAGACCAAATAAATTGTCCTGCCTGTCGTATCAGTCGTAAAGTTTACCCAGACATCCGCTGCGGTAGATTCTACAATGGCTGAATCCGCTGCATCGGTGGTCGCGCTGTTTTGAAGAAAATTCGGCTGCGCGGTATAGGGAGACGGCGTAAAGCCAACCGCTTCCGTTTGAAAATGCCCGGGTCCGCTCCAGTTTGTTGCTGCCAGCGCCCAAAACGGCGAGAGCGCGGTTATAATGACCGCCAGAAACAGTACGGCGGCTCCTTGCAGAATTTTGTTTGATAGTTGTCCGATCATGGAAGCTGTCCTTTTGTAGAAATTTGAAGCTTTTTTCACTGCCTATCGATTCAGTGGTATGTGGAATAGAGAGAATGCATTCAAATCCGGCTGATGCACCATGAACAACACGCCAGGGCATGCCCCTTCGCATTCACTTAGATTGTCGCTTGAATTGTTTGCACAACAGGCACTTTACGCCAATCCGCTCGACAGATAAAAGCGACACGGGATAAACACAGCGCTGAGTTAAAGGGTAGGATGAGAGGGCGATGGAGTGACGCACAAAACGACGGTCTCTTGCAGTTCGGGCCACAGAAAGCTCGTCGTTGAAAGACTCGACAACAAAGTAAGAAAGCCTCGTATCGGAAGATGACATTATACGTTGACCAAGGCCATTATAGCAAGCAAATGGTCCCGAATTCAAGCGTAGATTCCTTACATTATTCTTACAATACTGTCTGTTTCCATTGCCTCCGATCTCCAATTCAAAAGCCCGCCGGAATAACTCCGGCGGGCTTTTGAATTACGTAACAACAGGATGTACAGCAAGCGCCGGTGCGCTTACTCAGCGACAGCCTCTTCCTGCTTCACCAACTCAACTTCAATATTCAGCGAAATTTCATCACTGACAAGGACGCCGCCGGTCTCCAGCGCCTGGTTCCAATTAAGGTCCCAATCCCTGCGGTTCAGCTTTGCGGTTGCGCTGAAGCCGGCGCTATAAGTTCCCCAAGGGCTCTTGGCCATCCCCTGGTACTCAACATCCAGCGTAATGGGTTTGGTTACGTTGCGGATGGTCAGATTGCCGGTTACGCTGGCGTGGGTATCGTCGAGCACCTGGACGTCGGTGCTGCGGAAATGGGCCTCGGGATAAACCTCCACATCAAAGAAATCGGGCGACTTCAGGTGGCCGTCCCGCTGTTCATCGCGTGTGTTAATGCTGGCCACGTCCACGGTAACATCGACGCTGGCAGCTGCGGGATTCTCCACATCCAATTCCACTGTACCCGAAAAGACGGGGAAGACGCCGCGCACCTTGGAAATCATCATGTGGCGCACTGCGAACTGAATTTCCGAATGAGAATTGTCAATTTGCCAAGCCATAATGTGCTTATTTCTCCTCTGCTATGTTTTGAATATCTGCCTGGTGCACCATTGCACTAAAATGCGGACGCATGTCAAAGAGCCCGAAACGGCAGCATATCACAGTGGGGGATCAAGTTGAGTAGATAAGGTTACAGAATTTGATTTAATTCAGTTTGCGGCTCGTCAATCCTGCCTGACGGCAGCGTGGAAATCGTGAAGTGGAAAGCTGTTCCTTCGTCACGGGCGCTCTCAACCCAAAGGCGACCGCCGCTCTGTTCAACAAAATGGCGACACAGAAAAAGTCCCAAACCCGCGCCGACTTCACCGTCGGTCCCGGCGCGACTTAGGGACAATTTGTTTGCAAGCAGATTATCGAGCATCTTTGGGGGCATACCGATGCCGTTATCGCGCACGCTCACCTTGATCTGATCGTTCTGCGGCACGGCGTCAACAACCACCTGTCCGCCCTTGGGCGTAAATTTAATCGCATTGGAGATGAGGTTGCGCAAAGTCGAGTTGAGCATATGGAGGTCAGCATAGGCAATCACGCCCGACGATAACAGCGAAGTGACTTCAATCTCCTTGAGCATGGCGCTGTAGTGCAATAGCGCGATTGTCTCATCAACAACAGTCGCGAGATCAACATTGACCGGACTATAGATCATCCGGCCTTGGGTGACGGTAGACCACATCAGCAAGTTCTCCAGTAGGCATTGGGCGTTTAACGCCGATTGGCGGATGATGGCGCCAAACCGATCGCGTTGCGCTGTAGTTAGATCACTGGAGGAATCGGCCAGAATTTCAGAAAAGCCGAGTATGACAGAAATAGGGTTGCGCAAGTCATGCCCAAGGATTGAAATAAAAATATCTTTTGCTGCGTTAATTTGCTCTAATTCACGCCGTTGGCGCTGAAGCAAGAGGTGCGTCGAAACCCTGGCAGAGACTTCTTTCTGTTGAAAAGGCTTGGTGATATAGTCGACCGCTCCGGCTTCAAAACCCTCCAACATATGAAAAGTATCGTTGAGAGCCGTCATAAAGATGACCGGGATATCGGCTATATCCCGGTCGGTTTTCATGCGTCGACACGTTTCAAACCCGTCAATGCCCGGCATCATCACGTCCAGCAGGATAATATCTGGACGAACGCGCTTCAATTGGGTCAGGGCGCGTTCACCGCTATTGGCTACCAACATTCGATGCCCCTGTTCACGCAGATAGTCGACCAGCAAACGGAGATTGGTTGAATTATCGTCAACAACCAAAATAGTTGCCTTTTCTTCATTATTCAATTGTCCACCTCCAACCGGCGTTCAATTAAGCCCTGCAATTCATCCAGCCTGAATTCCCGTGCGAAAGTAGTAACGCGGTTGCCGAATTCTGCATATTCAGGCCGTTCTTCCAGAAGCGCATTTACACGAACAATTAGCGCGTCCATGTCGCCGATCAAGATCAAAGAATGAAAATCCGCTAATAATTTCGCCGATGGAAAGAGCATGCGAGCTTCTCGCCCATCATTCAAGGAGTCAGAACCAGCTCGCTCATCTTCATAGACCCACTCAACATCAATCAGCGCCTCAATCGTATCAAGCAACTGGTCCAGGTCCATGGGCTTGATCAAGTAATCATCACAGTCCACAGTCTGGCAATGTTCCTTTGTGAGCTCAAAGATGCTGGCGGAAATGGCCACAATGGCGGGATCATAGCCCAGATCCAGTTTGCGAATCGCGGCGATGGCATCAAACCCGTCCATCACAGGCATAACCAAGTCCATTAGAATCAGATGGGGTCTGAATATCGAGGTTATTTTTACTGCATCCCGACCGTTGACAGTCTCCTTGATCGCAAATCCAAGCGGTTCCAGCAGATCACGCAAGACAACGCGATTACCAAAGCTGTCATCAGTGATAAGCACGCGACGGCGCTTGCCTCTGTAACCGACAATTTGTCGTTCTCCCGTCGTCGTCGAAGCGTTGCTCCAGTTTACGGACTCCAGGTTCAGGTCAAACCAGAAACGACTGCCTCCGCCCAATCGGCTCTCAACCAAAAGTTGACCGCCCATCAACTCAATCAAGCGGCTGCTGATGGCCAGCCCCAACCCGGTCCCTTCTACCTGGGCCTGAACGTCCCCTGCCTGCCGAAAGGGTTCAAAGATGGCGTTCAGGTTTTCAGCGCTAATACCCACGCCTGTATCTTCCACTTGAAAACGGATGCGGTTGTAATACCGACCAACGGTGAACTTTACGCTGCCCGCGTCGGTAAATTTCACCGCGTTACCCAGGATATTGAGCAGAACCTGCCGCAACCGGCGCTCATCGGCGCAGATCGCCACAGGTAACGAGGGGCCGGTCTGAAACTCAAAGCCGATTCCTTTTTGCTGAGCGCGGACGTTAATAATCCCGGCAACCGTCGTAAGAAAATCCTGCAGATGAAATTCAACGGGCGCCAACTCCATCTTTTCGGCTTCAATCTTGGACAGATCAAGAATATCGTTGATGAGCGTGAGAAGGTGCTCGCCGCTCTGGTGGATAATATCAATGGCCTCGTGGACCCTAGACGGCAGCGAACGATCCCGGGAAAGAATCTGGGTATACCCTAAAATGCCGTTAAGCGGCGTGCGTAGCTCATGACTCATATTGGTCAAAAAGCGACTCTTTGCCTGATTGGCGGATTCGGCTGCGAGGCGCGCCTGTTTCATCTTCTCCACAAGCTGAACGTTAAAAATTACGGCTGCGGCGTGCGATGCCATGGCCATCATGAGGTCGGCGTCAGCTTCCGTAAAATCACGCTGATCGAACCGGTTGATGGCCGTCAACGTTCCTAAAATTTTGCCTTGATGAATTAGGGGGACAACTAAAATAGCGCCGGCTTGGTTACGCCGACGGGCAGCGCGTACCATCTCCGACTCGCGGAGATCTTCTTGATCTTTAGGGGAAATCGCCGGTTTCCGCTGGCGCATGGCCCAACCGCTTAGGCCCTGACGAAGCTCCTCACAGCTTGCCGCATTCGTGACTTTTGAGCCGGGTCCGCTGCTGAAAAAGTGAAGAATTTTTTCAGCCTCAAAATCAATATGATACAGCTGCACCAAATCCGATTGAACCGCATCAACCACGCCGTCAACCAAGCTATGCAGGATTGAGTCGAAACCATCCGTAGTGACCAAAAGCCGACTGACACGATAGAGCGCCTCTGTACGTACCAGATGCTCCTGAGTCTGCTTGTATAGAACCAACCACTCTGCACTGCTCTTCTTATATTCTTCTATCTCCGCTCGCAGCCGCTGATTAGATATTTCCAATTCGCTGGTGCGCAGTGCAACCATTTCCTCTAAATTGTCGGGGGCGTGTTTGAATTTTTGGTCGGCCGAAAGAGATTCGTACGCCTTCTCCTCAGTCAGCCGCTCCGCGCGCCTGCAAACAGTATGCTCTTGCTCCGCACGCGGCAAGCACTTCTTAGATTCGTCCATTTGCAGCCCGCCTGCCAAGAGGTGGTTCCCCTGTTTATATGTACCTACTCACTCGTAGAGAAACCAAACGGATTGTGGACAAGTCGTATGGACACCAGGTGCGGCGGAAGACTTTCTCGCTCAATGAACGCTCAGCTGGTCGCCGCATCTGGTGTCCCTGTCACACACAATACCCAATATTTATCTGTTCTCGCGATCAGTTTCGACAATCTGGGTTCGTGAATTACAGAACTTGAACTCTAAAAAATTATGAGTCATCGTCAAATGATGTACTAGACAAAGCCAAATAACTGTGCTCAGCCACTCAAATGGTGCAGAGCGCCAACATATTTGATCGAATTAGGTTACGCGGCCTCATATCATGAGTTGGGCGGAACTTCAAGTACACTATCTAGCAATGACCCAAAATTATAGAACCCTGACAAACAGGCAAAAACAGCAAAATGGACGGTTTTAACCCATCTATTTTGCTGTCTGCGACCCACATTCTCGGATAGAGCCGAACTTTATGTAACTGCCCTACGCATCACCGTAATAAAAAAGGGTGAAGCCGTTTCGGCTTCACCCTTTTTTATTACGGTTCTTTGTCAGAAGCGACTTACGTCACGTCTTTCAGCGTCAGGTTATGCTTGCGCAGATAGGCCATGAGCCCCAACTTATTTACGCTCTTCATGGCACGAGTCGAAGCTTTTATCTTGACCGTACGTCCCAACTCGGGTACAAAGATCGAGTATTTCTGTACATTGGGCTGCCAGCGCCGACGGGTCGTCTTTTTGGACCAGGGCAGGTTATTCCCGTACTGGGGGCCCTTGCCGCTTAACTTACACTTTGCCATAAATGACTCCAATCATATCAATACCGGACGCAGCTTAAGACTGGCCCAAATTTTTCCACATCGACGCGCAATGATAGCGGATTATCCGTAAAATTGGCAAATTTTTGCACGGATAAAATACGGAAAGGGTATGGAGAGATAAGAGATATGGGGGGTTAAGAGATTGGGAGATTGGGGATTGGGGGATTGTGTGAGAGAGACCGCCCCGCGATTTCCGACTCTCCGTTCTTCATTCTTCAGTGATCCCGGCACTCGCGACATACGCCGTAAAATTCCAACAGGTGACTGTCCGCCTCAAAGCCGTAACGGGAGCGCAGATCGTCGATCATCGCACCGGCAACACACTGGTCAAAATCAATGATGCGACCGCAGGAGGAACAGACCATGTGGTGATGGCCGCCCTGAGCGCGGATGTAGAGTGGGCCGTCCTCACCCACGAAAATGGGGCGTACGATACCCAGGCGGGTCAACAGCTCTAGCGTACGGTAAACGGTCGCGCGGCCGATGCGCGGATAGAGCGTCCGGGCTGCATCCAGAATTTCGGCGGGATTGAGGTGCTCGTCCTCCCTCTCCATCACCTGGAGCACGGCCAGACGCGCCGGCGTTAACTTATAACCAGCGGTGCGAATGCGTTCCTGCAGGGATTCATTCATGCCGTCAGTATACCCCATAGTCACTTACTGCACCCAGAGGGGTCGTTGGCCCGGAGCGGCCAGCAGGCGCTGCTCGCCCGCTTCCACATCCATAAGCCAAACAGAGATGGTGATGTCCGGTCCGCGCAGGGGAAAACGGTGATAGAGAAGGTAACGACCATCAGGCGACCAAACCGGCGCGCCGTAGTCGATTTCATTTTCGGGACCGATATCGTGGGTAAGAGGGCGCGCATCGCTGCCGTCCGCCCGCATAAGCCAGAGCTGTTTGCCCAAACCGGCCCGGGGGCCGTCCAGTTCCTTACGTCGAAGGGCCAGCCACTGACCATCCGGCGACCAGACCCCGTTATTATCTTCCACAGGAAACTCGTGCAGGCTCAGATCTACTGACTCTTCACTCACCACGTCGTAGCGGTAGAGATGCGTTTCATACAGATCGCCGGTCTGCAACATATCGCTGAAGATCAGCTGGGACCCGCCAGGCCGCCAGACGCCACTCTCGCCGGTCGTACTCGCAAAGAGACGCTCCTCGCCGCTTTCCAGTTGATAGGCGCCCACTCCCGGGGGATCGGGCGAAACGAAGCTCAGCCATAGGCCGTCATGGGACCAATGCGGCTCCAGCCCCAACTTTTGGCTATCAGCAAACACGGGATAGATGCTCCGCTCCTGCATGGAAAGAAGGCGCAAGCGAGGCGGGCTGGTCATGGGCGAGGAAAAATCGTTGACGACCCGTTGCGTAAAAGCCATAAACGCGTCGCTCGGTCCAGCAGCAGGATTAGAGCAGGGCCCCTCGGCGCAGGCAATGAGGATTTTGGGGGCCGGATCGCCGACGGTATATTGCCACAGTTCACCGGTTCCGTCAGGCTTCAGGACGGAAAAATAGATGATCGGCGCGGTAGAAGCAACGGAAAAATCCCATATGCCCGTGGGCAGATCGGTAATCTGCTGGGGATCGGGCGTAGCCGGGGATACAGGATCAACGGACAGCAGAAAAAGCTGTTCCATGCCGTCTTCATCCAGTGCCGAAAAGAGCGCATACAGCGGTGAAGCCGCAGACGCCTCACTGCCGGTTCCGGGCATATCATTCTGGCCGTTACTCCAAACAATAAAAAAGCCTACCAGCGCCATACACAAAAGGGTTGTTGCCAGCACGCTGCGATCCAGGTTGGACATGGTTTGCTCATAATCGGTGGCAGGGAAAACTGTCAGCTTATTTCCGCCGGAATGCATTAGGGATAGAGATAGGGTTGTTGAGGCGGATCGACCAATTCGACAACGCGTCCCTGAACGACGGGCATGGTCCGTCCCCCAACTTTACCCGGCATGAGTTCGCCCGTAACGCTCACCCACATGTCATCTTCCAACGCTGTAGCGTCTGGCCACTCCACCACCAGGGCAAAGGCTGCCGCGTCCGCAGCGCAGCAGTTCACGGCGTAGCGCATGACCAGAAACTGATCGGTCCCCAGGTCCTCATACTGATAGACAAAGCCCGTTACGTCCACGGGCTCGCCCGCCAGAGCAGCCGCAGGATTCTCGGTCATACGGAACGTCTGATCCCATTCAAGAATATTGCGCTCGTTAGCCGCCTTTTCCTGGGCCGCGCGTACGGCGCCGGGAAGCGCAGGACCATTGCCCACATCGCTGATGAGGGTTGCTTCACGTACGTCCATGGCCGATGCGCCCAGAGGTTGGGGCCTGACAAAAAGGCCCAAGGCAATTGGCAGCATGACCAGCAGAGCCCCCACCCAGGTAAGATGGTGTGCGTGGGTATGGTCAGGGGTATGTTCGTGCTCATGAGCCCCCGTGCAGCCGTCATCGCATGTATGCCCATATCCCATCTCCCCATCCTCGGGATTCGCCTCTCCCCGGGCATTGCGCTGAAGCAGAAGATAATAGTTCGTCCCGACAGCCAGCAGCGCCGCCACAGCAAAGAGCGTAAGGCCCAAAAAGCGCTTATTAATGTAAAAGTAGAGCGTACCGTTCATGATGCGGCTAAGGAGAAAAAACCCCATGGCAACCAGCAGCCAGCTTTTGAAAATAATTTGGCGGCGTTCGAGCATATTAATCCTCAAAACAGGTTCCAGGCGATGCTCAAAACCATGGTGAGCATAAGCGGCAACAGAATCAGATAGAAGACAATCCGGCGACGAAAGACGCCTAGAAACATGAGCGCGCTCTTGATATCCACCATGGGGCCGAAGGTAAGAAAGGCCAAAATTGAACCGGCAGTGAAGGAACCGACAAAGGCCAGAGCCAGAAATGCATCTACTGTAGAGCAGACGGAAAGGACGAAGGCTAATGCCTGCATGACCCAAACGGACAGGATAGGTCCTTGACCGATAGCCAACAGGGCTTCCCGTGGCGTCAGGGTCTGCATGGCCGCGGCCAGCAACGAACCGAGAATGAGGTAGCGGGCCATGTCCAGAAAATCATCGCCGCCGGTGATGAGCGCCTCCTGCAGCCGTTGATGAAAGGATTGGCTGCCGGGAGCATGGTGAGAATGGAGATCGCACGCGGCGTGACGTGCGTCCAGAACTTGAGGCAGAAGCAATTCGCGCGGTTTGGCCAGGCTGAAGATCAAGCCGATAGCAGAGGCCACGGCAAAACTGATGGCAAAACGCCCCCACAGCACCGGACCCCAGCCGAAGGCGGCATAGGTGCTGAGCAAGACGATAGGGTTGATGATGGGGGCAGCCAACAGAAAGGCCACGCCGATGGACATGGGCAGCCCCTTCTCATAGAGACGGCGGGTCACGGGCACAACGCCGCACTCGCAGACGGGGAAGAGCAGCCCCATGCTCGCGCCGGCCATGGCCGCAAAAAACGGCTGCCGGGGCAAGTAGCGATCCAGCATGGACTGATCCACAAAGACGTGAATCAGTCCGGAAACCAGGGAACCAGCAATCAGAAAGGGGACAGCTTCAATGAAGATGCTGAGAAAGATGGTGACCAGGGTTTGGAAACGACGACTGAAATAGGGCAGGCCCGCGCCCGTGCTCCATACATTGATGAAGAGTGCGCCGACCGCCAGCGCCAACACCACAAGCGTCAAGAGCCAGCGCAGCCGACGATTGGCCGGCGAGTCCGCCCCCGGCTGATCTTCAGCATGTTCTTGCCCATGTTCCTCAACGTGTTCCCGCAACATGGACAGCGTTACTCAAACGATTGGGGCGGTTCAAAGGGTTCGGTGGCAAAGCCGCCTACGAGATACGTCTCTTCCGCTTCCTGGGGGCGGGTTTCTTCGTGCATGCGCAGCAGAAGAGCGGCGGTCAGGCGAGTATTTTCCTCAATCGCCAGTTGAGCCTGGATCCCCTCGCCAGCCGCATAGAAGATAAGGAAATAAATCAGCCCGAGAAAAAGCAGACCGATACCCGCCACAATGCCGCCGCCGGACTGGAAAAGCGCCTCGCCCAATGGCGAAATGCCGGCAAACGTAGCCGCTATATTCGAGCCGGTGACGACCAGGGCGATAGCCGCAATCATTGATAAGGCCAAAATGATCCAAGCCAGAACCTTCAATAAGTTGCTGATAAAGCGTAAGACGCCGAAGCGCTTGGCGACTCCCATAAGGCTTCTCCTCTCCTTGCTCGATTGGTCAGTTAGTCCCATTACACGAGTTTTGTAAGAACACAGGTTGCGCAGATCCGACTAATAGCCGGACAAACTCATTTGCCACAGATGTCACGTCGACGGTGTGGCCTACAAAAAGTATGGTTCCGTCTACTACGTAAACAATTCACGTCGGGACGACGCTTGCATTGTACCCGATTGAATGATTTCGGCGAAGACAAAGACGCGCTATGGTGTGACGATAAACGTATCTGTGATCATGCCGGCTCCGGTGATAGTCTGGCCGCCGGTGACCGGCGGTGGCTCCGAGGGGAGGGGCGTCCAGGTGGGCGTCGCCTCGGGCGCGGGTTCGGTCGGCAGCGGCGTCCACGTGGGCGTCACGCTGGGCAAAGGCGTCCAGGTAGGCTCCAGAGTGGGCAAGGGCGTCGCGGTAAAAGCAGGCGCCGGCGTCCATGTGGGCGTCGCCGGTGCGATGGTCGGAGGCGTGGTCGGCTCGGCCGGATTGTCCACAAAGACGCGCACCCGGGTTTCATAGGCCCGACCGCTCTGCGCCCAAACCAGCAGGCGCAGGGTATGAGGCCCGTCGTCCAGATTGCGCACATCCCACTGGCCGAGAATGCCGTCAGTCACCGGCACATTATAGGGGCCGGCAATGGGCGGGCTGAACGCGCCCGGATCGTGGCTGATGCCATACTGAAGTTCGTAGACAGCGAAATCGGGAATTCGCGCGCTGCCCCACACCGTAACCACGCCGCTCACCGCTTGCCCGTCCACAGGCTCGCGGATGACCGCCTGCACGGCCTCATCGCCCGGCTGGTTGGGCTGTCGGCTCGGCTGCGCCGTAGGCCGTTGATAGCCGGGAGGCGGCTGGGGAATGCCGTGCTCCTCGGCCCAGGTCCGGTACGCGTCAGGATAAACTTTGAAGACGCGCTCCTCTACATCTCCCGGCGGCGTGAACTCCGTGGCGTATTGGCCGGTCGTGCGATCCAAGCGTACCCGCTGCCACAGATCCTGCTCGCTGGGCAGGGGCGGCCGATCCTGGGCAAAGAAACGCTCTCGCTTCTCCGGGCAGACGTCGCTGGGTGCGGTTCCCGTATCGGCGCAGACCTCAAAGCGAGTCACGCCCGCAGGCGGCTCAAAGGCGAGGAGGGGCTGATTGGCCAGCGCGGCAGTCATGAATTCGTGCCAGATAGGACCGGCTCCGCTCACGCCCGAGACGTTCACCATGGGCGAGTTGTCGGCATTGCCCACCCAGACGCCCGTAACCAACTGGGGCGTATAGCCCACGGTCAGGTTATCACGGATATCGTTGGTCGTACCGGTTTTGACTGCGGCCGGACGATCCAGGCGCAGCACCGAATTGGGACCAAACGCAGGCGACCGGGCCTCGTTGTCGCTGAGAATATCGGTAATCAGGAAGGCGTCGGCTGGCGCGACCACCTGTTCGCCCGCTTTGGGCTGACAGGGGCGGTCGCTCGCCTGCGCGCAGAGGATATCACCGCTGTGATTCTTGATTTCCAAAATCGTTACCGGCGGCACGCGCACGCCGCCATTGGCCAAAACGCCGAACGCGCCAGTCAGCTCCAGCAGGGGTATCTCACCTGCACCCAGGCTCAGGCTCAGGCCGTAATCAGGCCGGGTGAGGGTCGTCACGCCGAAGTCGGCCATGCGCGCCACGAACGGCTGTACGCCAACCGCTTCCAGCGCCCGCACCGCGGGAATATTGTAGCTATTGGCCAGGCCGGTGCGCACGCTGACCATGCCGTGCTCACTCCCGTCGTAGTTGGTGGGCACGTAGGGCGGATTGGCTCCGTCGGGAAATTCTTCTTCGATATCCGCGACGAGCGTTCCCGGCGTCCAGCGTTGGGCCGGGGGCTTATCCGATTGCTCGAACGCGGCCAGATAGACGAAAGGCTTGATGGAGCTGCCCGGCTGGCGGGGAGCCAGGGCCATATTTACCTGGCCGTCGATCTCCACGTTGTTGAAGTCCGCGCTGCCCACAAATGCCAGCACCTGGCCGGTAGCCGGCTCCATGGCCACCAGCGCGCCATTGGAGACGTGGCGGTCGGCCAACAGGGCCACCTGCTCGGCCACGATGCGCTCGGCCGCGGCCTGCAAGTCAGGGTCCAGGCTGGTGGTCACCTGAAGCGCATTGCTGTAGAGGGCTTCCTTGCCCAAAATCTCCTCCAGCTGCTGGCGAACCAGAAGCGTAAAGTGAGGCGCATCCAGGTTGAACTCTACGGGCACAAATGCAAGGGGTTCCAGCCAGGCGGCATCCGCCTCTTCCGGGGTAATGTCGCCATGTTCCACCATGAGGCCCAACACCACGCCCTGACGCTTCTTGGCCCGCTCGGGCTGGGTATAGGGATCGTAATAGGCGGGCAACTGGGGGAGTCCGGCCAGAAGCGCGGCCTCGGCCAGGCTCAGGTCATGCGCCGCTTTGCCGAAATAGGTCTCGGCCGCGGCCGCAGCGCCGTAAGCCAAATTGCCGTAATAAATTTCATTCAGATAGATTTCCAGGATTTCATCTTTGCTGTAGCGGCGGGTAATCTCCGCCGACAGGATGGCCTCTTTTACCTTCCGCGTGAGGGTGTACTCAGGCGTGAGCATGACCATCTTGACCAACTGCTGGGAGATGGTGGAGGCGCCGGACACAACGTCCCCTTCCCGCACAGCATAGTAAAGCGCACGCGTGAGCGCCACAGGGTCCACGCCCTGATGACGATAGAAATTGGCGTCTTCCGTGGCAATGGTGGCTTGAGTCAGAGCCGGGGTGATCTCGCCCAGCGTCACGATGGTGCGCCGTCCGGCCTCAGGGTTATCGGGATCGAAGGTCTCGTTAAGCAGGTTGCCGTTGCGGTCCAGGATGCGCGTGGTCTGGAATTTGCTGGTCTGCTCGGTCAATCGGCTGGAGGCGGGCAGGCTGGAGGCGACAATTGCATACCCGATGAGGAGCATCCCCGCCGCAAACATGCTCAGGATAACAAAGCTCAGCCCGCCGATGAAGAGGCCGCGCACAAAGGGAGATCGGCCGCGGGGCGAACGACGCGGCGGACGGGAAGCTCCGGAATCCCGGGGAATTAGTTCATACTGACTCATGACAGAACAATCGGCTATGGTCGGCAATCGCATACAGACTTCATGCGCCTGCACAGGGTAAACAATCAGGGCGAGACAGACGGCCCACTGCTCAGTGAAGACGTCGTGTCAGAATAAACGGCCCAATCGCTAAAAAGGTTGCGCAGGGAAGGCTCATCCAGTGTATCGATAGCGTCGAGCCATTCCTTCTCGCCCACAATTTGCCATTGATAGGTGCGCAGATAATCCTGCAAAAATGTTTCAAAGCGGCGATCGCCGATGCGGTCGCGCATAGCCTCGTAGAAGAGTGCGCCTTTACCATAGACCACGGTCTCATACTGGGAGCCGTCGGCGTAGGCGTCAACGGGCAGGTTGACGGGCGCATCGCCGGTGCGGTTGCGCAACAATTCCAAGGGAATCTTCCAGCGCGTGTTGACCATGATTTCCGCCTGATCCCGGCCGCGCAAATTCTCCATATACAGGCGCATGGAATATTCGGCCAGCGACTCATCCAGCCAGGGCATGGTCACAGGGTCGTTGTGCACTACCTGATACCACCACTGGTGGGCCATTTCGTGGGCGGTTAGCATCTCCAACTGGTCATAGTAACGGTCATAGACCTCTACGCCCAGGAGGCTGACTTGCGGGTACTCCATGCCTCGGTAGTTGATGGGCGCAGGCGCGATCCTCATCTCGGTGAAGGGATATTCGCCGAACCATTCGCTGTACGCGCGCAGGGCTGCGGCGCCGTAACGCAGGGCCGCCCGCCCGCCCGCTTCGTGCTCCGGCAGCCAGTAGCTTGTTACGCGTGTTCCGTTGACGTCCACGGCCGCGGAAGAGAAGAGGAAGCTGAAATGAAGGACAAACTCACGCGACGGGCCCGTCACCCAGACGCGACGAAGAAGGCCGTCAGCAGTGAGCGCCGACGAGATCTCCGTGCCGCTGGTCACCGGCACGAGATCGGCGGGCATGGTTGCCGTGACGACGAAGAGCGACGCGACATTGAAGGCCGCGTCCCCCCGCACGCTGCCGATTTCCCCCCACCAGCGCCCCGTGCCGGGAACTTCACCGTCCTCGTAGACGGCCAGAGAAGGATAGAAGAGAGGCAACGAAGTCATACCCTGGCTCTGGCCGAAGAGGGCGTAGATGGCCGAATTGTCTGACCAGACCGGGTACTCCAACCGCCAGTTCATGGCGACGGTGATG
Organism: Caldilineaceae bacterium; assembly: GCA_020433455.1. Taxonomy (GTDB): domain Bacteria; phylum Chloroflexota; class Anaerolineae; order Caldilineales; family Caldilineaceae; genus JAGRCP01. Next base: position 22,338 of record JAGRCP010000009.1, read on the forward strand.
CCTTCGCCCGGCGGGAGCGGCTCAACGAGATCCACGCGAATGGCCGTATTCTCTATATCGTAGCCGTAGCTTACCGGGTTGCCGTCCGCCACCGCGCTGCGTACGACGAAGTTGCCGCCGTATTGCTGCAATGTCGGGTAGAGGCGAAAAATGAGTTCGGTCCAGTGGTCCTGGCTGTAATTGGTAAGCTCGATGGCGGCTGTGCCCGTCATCGTTTGGGTGTCGGGATTGATCAGAACGTCCAGGGCGTAGCGCGGCGCCCCCGCCATCTCATCGAAGACGGCCTGATGCGCTTCTTTGACTGCGGGGCGATAGCGGGCGTAGGGATCGGCCGGCGGCTCCCGGTCCCGGCCGCATGCGCTGAGGGCCAGAAGCGTGACAAACAGCACGCCGCCGATCCAGAGCAAAAGTACGCTACGCGCAAGGCGGGAACGAATTCTTGGGGATAAAAAAAAGCGGTCAGCAGACACAAGCCGATTCATTCAACAGTAAGTTTGGACACTTCAAGGATGCCCCGGTTCGTGATATGCTTACACTACTCGCGAGCGTCATCCCACTCTCCCAGAGGGCACGGGCAATTATAGCACAAGCACGATCAATGGGTGAGCATCAGTCAGGACAATTTTATGGCTACCGCCAACACGGAAGCGGCAACTGAAACGCCAGCCGAAACGGCTGTCGCGCCGACCTACGTCTTTCTGGTCCGCCACGGAGAAAATGATTGGGTGGGCTCTAATCGCCTGGCCGGTCGCACGCCGGGCGTGCATCTGAATGCGAAAGGGCGTGATCAGGCGGACAAACTGGCCGACCTCCTCCAGGGGCAGCCGATCCGCGCCATCTACTCCAGCCCCATGGAGCGCTGTATGGAGACCGCCCAGCCGCTGGCGAGGCGGCTGGAGCAGATTGTAGAGCCCGAAGCGGGCATCGTCGAAATCGATTACGGAGCGTGGCAGGGCGGCGCGCTCAAGGAGCTGTCCGCCACGCCTGAATGGCAGATGGTGCAGCATTACCCCAGCCAATTCCGCTTCCCCGACGGCGAAACGCTCCACGAGGCCCAGATGCGGGCAGTTACGACCATCAACCGCCGGGCCCAACAGCACGCAGGCGGGGCGATTGCGCTTTTTAGCCACGGCGACATCATCCGTACATCTCTCGCGCACTACCTGGGCGTACCGCTGGATCTCTTCCAGCGCATCATTATCAGTACGGCTTCGGTGAGCGTCATCGGCTTCTTCAATAACCGGCCGGCAGTGTTAGCCGTGAACTATCTGACCGCGTTGCCCAATCTGGAGCCGAAGCCTCCTACGACCGATGATCAAAAAACGAGCGTAACCCATGTCTGAATACGAGTACGACTTGAACCCTGTAGACCATATTATTGCCGACGCGATGGGCGAGCCGGGACGACGCACCTTCTTCATTCAGGCTCGAGCCGGCAGCCAAACCATCAACCTGGTGCTGGAAAAGCAGGAAGTCGCGGGCCTGGCGGAGAGCATCTTGCAACTCCTCTACGAATTGGAAGAAAAATATCCGGAATTGCCGCCGATCTCCACGGAACCGTTCAAGTTGGAGGCGGAGCTGCCGGTGGAGGAGACCTTTCGCATTCGCCAGCTCATGCTCGGCTACGACGGTCGCCAGGACAAGGTATGGATTATAGCCAAGGCGCTGGTCATCAAGCCGTCGGGCGAAATTGCAGACCCGGATGAGGAAAACGTGCCGGCCGTGCGGATGGTGGCCACGCGCGAGCAGATGCGCCGCATGGGCGAGCACGCCATGAGCGTCGTCGATAAAGGCCGTCCTCTTTGCCCTCTCTGTCAACGCCCCATTGACCGCAACGGCCATTTTTGCCCTCGTACGGACGGCGAAGCCATGCCGATTATCTTTTGACCCGCGCTTCGCCTTTCTTTCTGGTTTTGCATTTTTGCCGATCAGGCCCGTGAATTGACCATGCATAACGCCCCACTACCCGACCCGCAACCGTCGCAGGTCCAGACGGATGAACCGCGCGTGGTCGCGCTGACGGAAGCCCGCGTTTTACAGGCGCTGACGGCGGGAAAGATCGAAGAACAAGGTCTTCTGCCTTATAGCTCCAACCACAGCTTTCTCATCACCGTTCAGGATGATGACCTGGCGTTGCCCGCCGTTTACAAGCCCCAGCGCGGCGAAAGTCCGCTCTGGGATTTTGAAGAAGGAACGCTCTGCCGGCGCGAGACAGCCGCCTATGTCGTCAGCCAGGCCCTGGGCTGGCAATTGGTTCCCCCTACCGTGCTGCGCGAGGGGCCACGGGGACTGGGCAGCATCCAGTTCTTTGTCGCGCACGATGCCGATGAACACTATTTTACCGTGCGGTCCGACGCGCGTTTTGCAGAAACTCTGCGCAAGCTTGTGCTCTTTGACTACATCGTAAATAATGCAGACAGAAAAAGCGGCCATTGTCTGATCGGCGACGACGGTCGCATGTGGGCCATCGATCACGGCGTTTGCTTTCATGCCGCGGGCAAATTGCGCACCGTCATCTGGGAATTCGGCGGCCAACCCATCGATCCCGCGCTGCGAACCGATCTGGAACGCTTGTGTAATACGCTGACCGCACCGACGGCAGCTTTGACGCTGTCGCTGGCCGACCTGCTCAGCCGGGAGGAGAGGGCTGCGCTGGCGCAACGAACAGAGCAATTACTGATACGAGCCAGCTTCCCGGCTCCGTCCGTGCACCGGCGCAATTTTCCCTGGCCGCCCATTTAGCCCGGCGCGCGGTTTACGCGTATTTTGACAATCAGCAAACCTGCAATCCCAGCAATTTTTACATCCGTAAAGGAAGGCTGCTCGTGAAGGCTGTCGTTATGGCAGGCGGCGAGGGTTCACGCCTTCGCCCACTTACCATTGGCCGCCCCAAGCCTATGGTTCCTATTGTCAACAAATCGGTCATCAGCCACATTCTCGATCTGCTGGCCGGCTATGAGATCACCGAGGTGGTGATCACCCTGCGCTACATGGCCTCCGCAATCCAGGATTTTTTGGGGACGGATATCCACCGGGGCATGAAGATATCGTACTCCATTGAAGAATCTCCCCTGGGCACGGCAGGCAGCGTAAAGCACGCCGCCAAATATTTGGGGGATGATCCCTTTCTGGTCATAAGCGGCGACGCCCTGACGGATTTCAACCTCAGCGCGATTACCGGAGCCCACAAAGAATCAGGCGCCGACGCGACCATCGCCTTGGCCCGGGTTCCTACGCCGCTGGAATTTGGCGTCGTCATCACCGATGAGGCCGGCTGGGTGACCCAGTTTCTGGAGAAGCCGTCGTGGGGCGAGGTCATTTCAGATACGGTCAACACCGGCATCTATGTTCTGCCGCCCGAGGTATTGGATCTGATACCGGATAACGTCATGTTTGACTTTTCTCACGATCTCTTCCCGAAGATGTTGGAGAAAGGGAAGAAGATTGCCGGCTATGTAAGTGACGGTTACTGGTGTGACGTAGGCAATATCGAGGAGTATATCCGCGCCAATTCCGACCTGCTGCAGGGTCGCGTCAAGGCAATGAAGCCCATCGGGCATCATATCGGCGGCGAAATCTATGTGGGCAGAGACGTGGAAATTGCACCATCGGCCCAGCTTTTCGGCCCCATCTATCTGGGCAACGAGGTCAAAATAAAGGGCGATGTCGTCATCCACGGGCCGGCCGTCATTCGCGATTACACAGTGGTAGACAACTACACCAGAATCGAACGCAGCGTTCTCTGGCGCAACAACTACGTGGGAGAATCGAGTGAGCTGCGCGGAGCGATCATCGCGCGTCAGTGCAGCCTCAAGTCAAATGTCCATTGCTTTGAGGGGGCGGTCATCGGCGACGGCTGCATTCTGGGCGAGGGCGCGGTCATCCAAAGTCAGGTCAAGCTATGGCCGGGCAAGGAAATTGAGGCCGGCGCCACGGTTAACGAGAGCATTATCTGGGGCAACCAGGGACGCCGGTCCCTCTTCTCCCGCTATGGCGTATCGGGGATCGTCAATATCGACCTCACGTCGGAATTTGCCGCCAAGCTGGGCGCGGCGTTGGGCGCCCTCTTGCCCAAAAACAGCTACGTGGCCATCAACCGGGACGCCAACCGCGCCTCGCGCATGATCAAGCGCGCCCTCATCAGCGGGCTGCCCGGCTCGGGCGTCAACGTCCTCGATCTGGGCACGGTGGCCATCCCCGTAGTGCGCTACTTTGTGCGCAGCCATGAGGATGTGGCGGCAGGCGTTCACGTACGGCTCAGTCCCTTTGATCAGCGCGTGCTGGATATTCGGTTTATCGACGAACAGGGGCTGAATCTCAGTACGCCCTCCGAGCGGCAGATCGAGCGCATCTATTTCCGAGAAGATTTTCGGCGCGCATACTTTAATGAAATCGGGGCCATCAGTTACGCCCGCGATGTAGTGGAAAGTTACGCCCAGGCCTTCCTGGACAGCATAGACCAGGAGCGCATCCGCGCCCGGCGTTTCAAGATCGTGGTTGACTATTCTCACGGGCTGGCTTCTGAAATTCTCTCGGATATTTTTACCGACCTGAATGTCGAAGTGCTCATGCTCAACGCACGCATGGACGAGCACAAGCTGGCCGTGCTCGAGGAAGAATTTGATGCCAATCGGGTAAGCATGGGCAAAATTGTCAGCGTGCTGGAAGCGGATTTGGGCATTCAGTTCGATGTCGGGGGCGAGAAGATATTTCTGGTGGATAACAAAGGCCGCATTCTGGAAGACGAAACGGCAGCGGCGCTCATCACCGAATTGGCGCTGCGCACTGATCAGGACCGGGGTAGAACCATCGCCGTGCCCATCAATGCATCCAGCATCTTTGACACCATCGCAGACTGGTACGAAGGTCATATCCTGCGCATCCGCCGCAATTTCCACAGCCTCACCTCTGCATCAGGCAGCCCGGATGTCGTCATGGTGGCGGACGGAAGCGGCAACTTTATCTTTCCCGATTTCCACCCCGCGATCGACGGGATGTTTGCCGCGGCCCGCCTGCTGGAATATCTTTCCCTGCAAAATACGAGCGTAGCCGATATCGTAGACTATTTGCCCCAGGTCTACACGGCCAAATCCCAGGTGCATTGCCCCTGGCAAATCAAGGGGACCGTCATGCGCCGCATCAATGAACGCTATGCCGATGCAGACGTAGAAAAGATTGACGGGCTAAAGATTCACTTTGACGGTTCCAAATGGGTCCATATTCTGCCTAATCCGGAGAAGCCGCTCTGCGAACTCTTTGCCGAAGCGTCTAATCAGGCAGAGGCCGATCAGCTCATTGAAGAATTCCAAGCCATTGTGCAGGAGATCGTCGATAACCGCGCATGACCGCTGAACTAATTGTTTTTACCAATGGGCCGGAGGAGACCCGGCAGCTGGGCGAACGGCTGGGGGAAGTTCTGAAACCGGGCGACCTGGTTACGCTCATGGGCGATCTGGGCGCAGGCAAGACAACCTTTACCCAGGGCGTCGGCGCCGGGCTGGGCGTGCAAACCTACCTGCGCAGCCCCACCTTTACCCTGGTCAACGAATATCGCCTGGATAACGGCGCCTCTCTCCTCCATGTGGACGGCTATCGCCTGGGCGAAACCATGCATGAGGCCATGCTGGAGGCGGACACATTCGGCATGGCCGAAATGTTGGATGACGCGCAGACGATTGTCATTATTGAATGGGCGGATCGGGTACAGGAAATGCTGACCGATGATCGCCTGGAGGTGCGGATCGCATCCGGCCCGGATGAGGCTCAGCGCTGCTTCACCTTCTCCGCCACCGGACCGCGCAGCCGGACCGCGCTCCGGGCCCTGCATGACAAAACCCAGGAGAATCCAGAAATTTCCCCTGCCTGAATCACCTGGGATAAATTATACGGGCAGACAGATTGTGCGGACATGAAACGCAGGCGACTTGTTATTCTGTTCTCACTACAGGATTCACTATCGAACAGAAATAATGTTCTAGCAGTTTGTCGGAGAGAAGCGACAATCGGCACGTGTAGAGACTCGTGATAATGTAAGAGCATGGCAAAGAAACGGAAATTCAGACAAGCGGACTATGCGGCAACGGAAAAGACCCAGATCACGTTGGGAGATGCGTTGCCGGCAGATCATTTGGCCCGATTCATCGTAAGCGTAATCGGGTTGCTCGACTTAAGCGAAATATATGGTCAGTATGGCAAGCGGGGCGGAATGCCCTATGCGCCGGAAGTGTTACTGGGATTGTTGTGGCATGACCGCACTTAATCGTGGTAACACGAATACCCCACATAGGCAACGCCTATTTAGTGCAAATCGTGGGTAAACCTACTGTATACAGGGAGAAAGGTCATTAATTTTCGCCACGTTTTGGTGATCATCGCCTCTTCGACCGTTAACCACGTTTAAGTGCAATTGTACCTGATGATCTATATCATCAAATCTGAGCTCTGATATCGTCAACTATTTTCTGCCCTGAAAAATAACTCGAAGGA
>JAGRCP010000050.1 GCA_020433455.1 Caldilineaceae bacterium
ATCATGCGTCGTCAGCGCCCCACCTTGCGCTCAAGCTCCAAAAAGATTATTCAAGTCAAATACAAGAAAAAAAGTATAAAAAAGAGGAAGCGGCGCATGGGGTATCCCCCGTGCGCCGCTTCCTCTCCATGGCGGTTAAGCCATATCAACAGAAATCGGTTAAGGTCAGTGTAAAGTTGAGACCGCTACTTACGTCTGATTAATTATCCACCACCGCCGAACTGGAGTCCGGCGCGCCCGGAGGAACGACCAGCAACCGTTCCGACAAACGCAGGTAAGTTTTAAGCGCCGGCCGGCGCGGTCAGCGCATCCAGAACGCGCAGAACCCCCACGGCATTCCCGGCTGAATCCAGGCTCGAGTGTTGGAGCACCACCTGACATGTGCGCCCGTCCTCTAACTCGAGCTTCATTTTCTGATCGCGAAACAGTTCCGTCATAACTTTTGACGCATTCAACTGGCGCGATTTATAGAGGATGCGCATCGGGCTGGCTGTATGGTTGTCATTCATTTCCACCACATTCACTTCATCCAAGACGGAGACAGGCTTGTCTTTACCTTCCAGATACATGGTCGCTTGCATGACGTCCTCGCTTCTTTCCGATATTCGCTGGGAATAGGGTCGGCTGCCGCATCACAGCGCCCCCAATCAATGTTTACAATTGTAACAAAGGCGAAACACGTCCGCCAAAATGACTCGTGACAGAGTCTAACATGCTTCACGTATTAGGCATCCAATATTCACGTATCAAACCAAAGAGCATAAACGCCCGCCTACTACTCGCCATGCAGCGTGAGCAAATACGCGATGATATCGGCGAGATCCTGGTCGCTTAACGTCTCGCCATAATTCTGCAGCATGACGTTGGGGGTGTATCCCTCCACCACAAAATCATTGGGGTGAATGATGCTGTTGTAAAGATACTCTTCCGCGCTCTCGCCTTCCACCATGGTGGCCGCCACTTCAGCCATGTTATTCCAGGTAGGGCCGGCCATGGGCATGGAAGGATCCACACTGTGACAGCCAATGCAGGCGTTTTGCAGCGTCAACTGCTGACCGCGCACGGGGTCGGCATTATCCAGCGCCGCGGCAACGCCGACCGGCAAGGCGGAAGCGTCGCCTGCGGGCGCCGCCTCCGTCGCGGCTGTGGGTTCGGGCGTGGCCGTCGCCTCAGGGGCCGCAGTCGGCTCAGACGTGGCGGTCGGTTGCGCAGTCGCAGTGGGCTCGGGCGTGGCCGTCGCTTCGGGCGTTGATGTCGGCTCCGGTGTAGCCGTTGCGTCAGATGTAGCCGTCGCGTCAGGCTCATCGGTAGGCTCGGGCGTGGTGGTGGGTTCGGCGCCTTCCTGTTGAGCGGCTGCTTCGTCTCCCCCATCAGCGGCCGGCTGGGAAGCGGCTCTCGCCTCGGTGACAGCGGCCTCCAGAGTTGGTTCTTCGGAAGAGGCGCCTTCGGCCGCCGACGACGCGGGCGTTTCGTCTGCAACAACTTCGGTCGCAACGGATTCAGCGCTCGTCGCTTCGTCGGCATAAAAATAGTCCATCCCCAGTTCAGGGATGCGCGTCGGCAACAGCTCTTCGGGTACCTCGGTCCTGCCGCACGCGGTCAGCGAGGCAACCAGCAGTACGAGCAAAAACATACTCTTTGTTATTGGGAGCTTCATGGAGACTCCTTTGTGCAACCACCATAATGGGCGCCGCGCAAACGCGGCAAAGATTTATCTGTTATGAACTTCACAAGCGTCCATTTTGCCTTGAAGCACAGACCGTGTCAATTTCCGACTGCACGCGCTCTTTATCTTATCACATAGGTGCCATTTGCGCTGAGACCTTCTAAATGGGACATGACGGTCAGAAAGATGAGGCCAACGCCCAATATCATAAAGAGGATGGCAATGGCAATGCCCAGCGTGCGCTCGTCCAGGCGGTTGGCAAAGCGCGCCGAGGCCAGACTGCCGATAATCGTTCCCGCGGTGGCAATGATAATGGTCAGATAAGGCAGCGTACCCGCCATGGCATGACCGATCGCGCCGGAAAGCGTGGTCAAGGTCATAATCAAGGTTGATGTCCCCACGGCTTCATGCAGCGAGTAGCCCAACAAAAGCAGTGCGCCCAAAAAGACGATGCCGCCGCCTACGCCGAACATGCCGCTGATTATGCCCACGCCCAACCCCAACCCGGCGCTGGTGAGTCCGGGAAATCTTTCCAAATATGCGGCAAGTTGCGAGGCGCGAAAGCGGGCGATGGTGGTCTGCAATCCGCCTTGCCCCGCGCCTTGCCGCCAAAAGACGACTGCGGCAATCAGCAGGAGAACACCGAAGCCGCCGCTCAGCCCTACTTCGGGCACGCGGAAGACCCAGCGGCTGCCGAACTGAGCGCCGATGACCGCGGCCGCGGCAATGCCCAACCCGCGTCGCAAATCGACGCGGCCATGGCGATAATAGGCCACGGAAACGATGCCTGAAGCCACCACATCTACGGCTAAGCTAATGCCGATGGCCTGATATGCGCTGTAGCGCAGCAGAATCATACAGGGAACCACCACCAACATGCCGCTGGCTCCCACGAGTCCGGTCATCACGCCGGCGAAAGCGCCGACAAAAAAAATAAGTAAATAAATTTCCATAAATAATTGCTAATCGCGGCCGCCGGCTTTTACAGCCAGCCGGGCCAGTTGATCCGGCGTGCCTAGACAGATCAGCACATCGTCGGCGTAGAAAATAAAGTTGGGATCCAGGTTTGTTTTAACCGCGCCCCCTTGATGACGCGCTGCCAACACGTTGACGCCCGTGTCGCTCCGCACCCGCCCGCCAGCAATAGTATTACCGTCCAGGGCCGAGCCTTTCCTGACGACGATTTCCTCGATACGCAATTCCAGATCGCCCCGCCGCGTCATGACGTCCAGAAATTCAACTACCGTGGGCGCGGTCAGCTCGGCAGCCATGCGCCGACCCGTGATCAGATAGGGATTCATGACCTGATCGGCTCCGGCAATGCGCAGCTTGGGCATGCTTTCCAAAGAATTGCTCCGGGCTATGATCTTCATTTCCGGGTTGAGGGCCCGAGCGGACAGCACGACAAAAACGTTGTTGGAGTCGCTGGGCAGACAACTGCACAGCCCCCTGGCCCGGAAAATGCCCGCCTCCTGAAGGACATTGTCATCCGTTGCGCTGCCGGAGATAAAGCTGACATCCTGCTCTTCCAACTCGGTTATCAACGTTTCATCCGGATCAATCACGACGATCTCGCAGCCGCTTTCCGCCAGGCCCTCGGTTACCTGGCGACCGACGCGCCCATAGCCGCAAATGATGTAATGATCGCGCATACGCTGGATTCTCCTGACCATGCGCCGCTTGCGCAGCACGCCCTGCAATTCTCCGGCCACAATGTAGTTGGTGAAGGCGCTAAAGGTATAAGCCGCCCCGCCCACGCCCAGCACAATCAGAACAATGGTAAAGTACTCCCCCGTGACGCTCAACGGGTGTACCTGACCGTATCCCACTGTGCTCAACGTAATCACCGTCATAAAGAGGGCATCGAGCAAAGGCCAACCTTCGATGAGCACGTAGCCGGCCGACCCCAACCCCATCAACGCAACCAGCATGAGCAAAATCGTCAGGATGCGACGATTGCCCGCAAAGATGTTCTGGGCATAGGAGAGTAGCCACTGAAGAAAAACGCTCATAAATGCCTAATGTCTATAGTAACAGCTTTGTGAAGACAGGCACAACCTTTCCCGTAGGGCGAAAGCCCGCATTACGGTAGAGCGAGTAAGCCGCCTGATTGCTGCTCTGGGTATTCAACAACAGCGTTGCGATCAAGTCCCGCTGCGCGGCATGCAGGACATCGGCCAGCAGCAGACGCCCCAAGCCCATTCTCCGGGCGTCCGACTTCACGGCAAGGCGGGCGAGATGAGCAACCCGGTCGGCATGGGGCGTCAGTGCGGTATACCCCACAAGCTCGTCGCCTCTTTCCGCCAGCGCCACGCGCGCGGTCAGCAGCAGCATGGTCAACTCTTGCTCGCGCATGCGCCAGTCCGGAGCAAAGGCGGCTGCATCCAACTCGGCCAGGGCGACCTGATCGTCCGTCCGCGCCGGACGCAGCCGAACATGGGGCAGATGGGGCAGCGGCTCCAGCGTGCGCTGCTGAAGCTTCTCCAATGCCAGGAAGACCAGACGATCCGCCAATATAAAGCCGGCCGCCCGCAACGGCTCGCCCAGCCACTTCCGGCTTGCATACGCAACCAGGTGAACCGGGACCGCATCACGCAACCAGGGCGTTGCCCCGGCCAGCAGGCGGGGAATATCAATGATGGGCGAACGTCCGTCCGCCAGCCAGGCGCCGCAGAGCCTGGCCCGCTCCGGCCCGTTCCGCCGAAAGATCACCGCGCCCCATATTTCGCCCATGTCTTCGCCCGCCATGACCACGCCGTCCGTAAGCAGGGAAGCCAAGTCCTCGCTGCCGAAATCGCTGAAGCTGTGCCGTCCGGTTTGGATCAACAACCGCAGGCGATGAATGTGGGGCAGGCCGGCGCGGTAGATGGAGGACATAGCGGGGTGGCGGTGGGGCGGGGTGGCGGAGCAGCAGCGTCCATCGCTCCGCCGCCTCGCTACTCCGCAGCCTCGCTGATTATCTGCCGATCGCCGTAAAGGCGCTGATAATATTCCTTAAACTCGCCGCTGCGGATAGGCTCCCACCACCAGGGGTTATTCACATACCAGCGCACGGTCTTGCGGATGGCCTCTTCGTGGGTGTAGTCCGGCTCCCATCCCAGAGCCATGAGCTTGTCCACGTTCATGCAGTAGCGTCGGTCATGCCCCTGGCGGTCCTCCACGTGCTGAATCAAGGAGCGCGGCTTGCCCAACTCATCCAGCAAAATCTCCACCATCCTCAGATTGGTCATCTCCCTGCCCGTGCCGATGTTGTACGCCTCGCCCAGTGCGCCGGCATGCAGGACCAGATCCACGCCTTCACAATGATCCAGCACGTATTGATAGTCGCGCATTTGACGGCCGTCGCCGTAGACGGGCAGCGGCATATCGTTCAGAGCGTTGGTCACGAAGAGAGGCACGACCTTTTCCGGATACTGGAACGGGCCGATGTTGTTGGCGCCCCGGCTGATGGTAGCGGGCAGATCATACGTAATGTGGTAAGCGTTGACCAGGTGGTCGCCCGCTGCCTTGGAAGCCGCGTAGGGCGAGCGGGGCGCCAGGTTATCCGTCTCCAGGCTACGGTGGTCGCCATGGATATGACCGTACACCTCATCCGTGCTGATCTGGTGATAGCGCAGATTGCCCAAATCCCGAGCCGCCTCCAGGAGCACGTAGGTGCCGTAGACGTCGGTCTGGATGAAGGCGTCGGGATCCATGATGCTGCGGTCTACGTGGGTTTCCGCGGCAAAGTTGACGATGGTGTCAACGTCATGGGCAATCAGGGCAGCGCGCACCGCAGCCTGGTCGCAGATGTCGCCCTGGACAAAGGCGTAGCGGTCGCCGAACGCGGCGGCCACATCCTGCAAGTTCTCCCGGCGTCCGGCATAGGTCAGCTTGTCAAAGACGACAACGCGATAGTCAGGGTACTTCTCCAGCATATAGCGGACAAAGTTGCTGCCGATAAAGCCGGCGCCGCCCGTCACGAGTAAATTTTGCACGATTCGCTCCTTGTACTCATCCATCCGAATATAGATCTATGGGAATTCACGCCCCTAAGTACGCCCGGTGCGCCGGCGGGTACGATTACGCCGCAGCCGACGCAGGCGACCGGATTGACGCGCCGCGGGCAGGGGAAAGTCAAAAATCAGCGTCAGCGAAGGAACGGCAGCCGACCCCGGAGAAAATTCTTCTGCGGGCGCGCTGACCTCCTCCGCGTTATAAGCCCGCCAGCGCGCCCGCTCATCTTCCGCGCCGCGCATGCTCATATAGCCGATATCGTCAGCCAGCAGTTCCCGGGTCAGGATAACCGCGGCTTCCGTCCGCTGCCACAACACACCCATGTGCGATGCGATGGCATCGCGCCGGTGCTGGGCGGGCAGGCGATCGGGCGCGCCCGCATGAATAGCAGCCGCCAACGCCATCCGGGCCGGCGCATATTCCGCCGCCCAAAAATCAAGCGCCGTGCGCAGAGAGGGCAAGAGCAAATCCGCGGCAAAGCGCAGGTGAACCGTATTCACCCGTTCACGCAGGTAAAGCAGATTCGCCGTCTGTTCAGCCGTCAGGTCAAAATAGGCCCCGGCGTCAAAACGCCGCCATTCGCCGTACGCCTGACTCAGGCGGCGGATGCGCTCGATAAGTTCGCCCATGGCTCCTGCCGCGGCCGCGGCTTCAGCTTCCGGCGTTTCACCGCGCACCCGGTACATGGGCGTCAGCGCGCTGTTGCGTAACACTTCCAGATCGGGCAGCAAAAAGCGGCCGGAACGCATGGCGTCGGCAGAACGCATGGCCGCGGCCAATCCCGGCAGCGAAGTGATTAGTTGGGGCGATAGGGCGGCAAGCTCTGGCATGGCGGTCCTTACAGCAGCCCTACTTTGGAATGATCGCCCAGCGTCATTTTGTAGGCTTTGGGCTTGATGGAGCTGTAGCCGATTTCCACTTCCCGGCCGATGATGCTGTCTTCGATGCGGTGGGGTACGCCGACGATGCGCGAGTGGTCCAGCACGATGCTGTGCTCGATTTCGCTGTCCTCGATATGAGTGTCGTGGTAGATGCTGGTAAAAGGGCCCACGTAGGAGTTGACGATTCGGCTGTCTGCGCCGATGATGGCCGGCCCCCGAATGACGCTGTTGATGATCTCCGCCCCTGCTTCCACGGTGACCAGGTGATCAATTTTGCTGGCCCGATCTACGTAGCCGTTGCTGTAATGCGTCAACTCGGCCAGGACCCGGTTATTGGCGTCCAGCATGTCGATGGGCTTGCCCGTGTCGATCCACCAGCCCCGGTGAATGTAGGGATGAACCAGATAGCCGTTATCCACCAGCCACTGAATAGCATCGGTGATCTCCAGCTCCCCGCGCCAGCTGGGCTGAATGGCGTTGACCGCATCAAAAATGTGCTGGTCGAACATGTAGATGCCCACCAGCGCCAGGTTGCTCTGGGGATGGCGCGGCTTTTCCACCAGCCGCTTAATGCGCCGCTCCTGGTCCAGCTCGGCCACGCCGTAGTGCTGGGGCTGATCCACCTCGGTGAGCACCACCTGGCCGTTCCAGTCGCTGTCGGCAAATTGACGAATCAGGCCGCTGATGCCCCCCTCAATGACGTTGTCGCCCAGAAACATGACGAAGCGCTCGTCGCCCAGAAAGTCCCGGCTGATCTTCACCGCGTGGGCCAGGCCCAACGGCGCGTCCTGGGGAATATAGGTAATCTCCACGTCCCAGCGCTTCCCCTGGCCCACCGCGTGACGAATTTCTTCGCCCGTGTCGCCAACGACAATGCCGATCTCGTCAATGCCGGCCGCCTTGATGGCTTCGATAACCCGAAAGAGCACCGGCTTATTGGCGACCGGCACCAGCTGCTTGGCCCGATTAAAGGTAATCGGATAGAGCCGCGTCCCCTTCCCGCCGCTCAAAATCAATCCCTTCATAAATGTCTCTCCTCCATAAGTAGACGGTCGGTCAATCTTGTCTATCCCTGGCCCCAGCCGGACATGGTCGCGCCCCGCTCAGCGTTCAGCAGAACCGCGCCCACCAGATTGGCCTGCACCTTGTCCAGCACCGACTTAGCCCGCTGGGCCTGCTCGCGTTTGGTGCCGCCGGCGTTTATCAGCAGCACCACGCCGTCTACCTGTCCCGCCCAAAGCGCGGCATCAGTCACAGCCAGAACGGGCGGCGCGTCAATGAGTACATAATCCGCGGCCGCGCGCAGGCTGTCCAACGCCTGACGCATGCGCTTGCCGCTGAGCAAGGCCGCGGGATTGCTGACCGTAGGTCCCGCGGTCAACACCGACAAATTCTCCACGCCGGTCGATTGAAGGGGTGCGTCTTCATCCTCATCGGAGAGCCAGGCGGAGAGTCCCTGCCGATTGTTCAGGCCGAAAATGTCATGCTGGCGGGGCCGGCGCAGATCGCCGTCCACCAGGATGATGCGATCGCCGGTCTGGGCCATCACCACGGCCAGATTGGCTACGGCCGTGCTCTTCTCCGCCTCGCCGTCGGCCGCGGTGATGAGCAAGGTATGCAGCGGCTTCTCCAGGCTGGAAAATTGAAGATTGGTACGCAGGCTTTGGAAAGCCTCTGCCGCCGGGCTGCGCGGATCGGTCAGCGTAATAAGATTGGTCATAATTTATCTTCGTCCTTAAACAACAATGTGGCCGATTATTCTATGGTCACTGCACCAAGCGATACGGCATCATCAGGCCTCGCATCGGCTCCGGTCACGGGCAAACGAACGCCGTCCTGCCAGTTATACAACCCGGCAAGCAGATGATAGCGTCCCGGCGGCAACTCAGGCGGCAGCGTGATCGTCTGCCTGTCGATGACGGGACGGCCCGGCTGCCATTCCGTCGCCGGTAAGAGGCCAATCGCGTCCTGAGGCTGCCAGTCCAGTTGCACCACCCGCTCGCCCGTGTCGTTGAGCACGTGGACGAACGCGGTATAGTCGAAATCCAAGGGAGCATCCGTCTGCCACTGGAGCGTAATGGGCAACGCCTGGCCCGGCTTCGCCGTGGCCGGAACCGCGGCCGCCCGCAAGCGGATATGGGGCCCCAACTGTGCATCCAACACGCCGGTCGGCGCGCCGTCATCTGCATGAATCGTTTGCCAGCCGTCATTTCCCGCGCGGCGATAACCGCCGACGCGCAAAAGCGTGTCTCCCTCCAGCACGGGCAAATCCGCCGCATCAACGGTCAGCCGTTCACCCGTCTGCCAATCCTCCCCCCGATAGACGCCCACGGCCAGCACAAAGCGGTCAGCCTCCAGCGTCCACGGCAGGGATATCATCTTGACCGGTATGGCCGGATCCCAAATGGAGGTAGGATACCACAAAGCGACGGGAGGCGGATAAAACTCACTATCATGCAGCACATCTCCGTCAGGCGCAAGATAGGCGATAAAAAAGCGCCAATCTTCCGCCGGCGGTTGCCGGGCCTGCCAGGTAAGGGTCGTGACGACTTCACCGTAGCGATCGACGCCCGCCTCAACCTGGAGCAGGTCCAGTACGTCGCCGAAACGAGCCAGGGAGGCGGACGCTTCGGGCGGATCGGTTTGAAATGCGCTGAACAGTTCGGGCGGCAGCGTCTTGCTTTCTGCATTCCGCGTCAGCAGCAGGTAGCCGTCCTCGCCAGCAGCCACGCCAAAGTCGCCGGCCAGCAGCTCATCCACGCCGGCCCGCAGATCGCTGGGATGCTGGGGCCAGGCCGGGCCGGTAACGTCGATAAAGACCGTGTCCGCATCCTCCACCCGGGGGTAAATGTAGAGTGTCTCCCGCCCGCTCACATGAGGGTTCAGGCGATCCTGCGCTGAGACGGCCGCGGCGGGCGCAATCTGATCGATAATCTCCGCGGCCCGCTGATGATGGGGCGTAACGGTCAACGCCAGATAGTTACCGCCGCCGGGCAAATAGCCGTAGAGTATCTGTCCCGCCACCGCACCGACCAGGGCCAATCCGCTCACGGCAAACGCGGCAGGGATACGTGGCGCTCGCTGCGCCAGGCCGCGCTGGAGCCGGGCTGCCCCGTAGATTGCGGCCGGCATGACAAAAGGAATGATGGGCGCGGCATAGATGAGGCGCGTCGCCTCATGCATGGGCGGAAAATCGGCCAGCAGGTTAATGGCCAATGAAGGCAACGCCAGCAGGAAGAGATCGAGACCGAAGAGTGGCAAAAAAGCGACCGGCAAAAAGAGCAAATAAAGATACCCCAACGCATTTGCGGCCTGAAGTTGACGCCAAATCAGCCCCGGACGAGTCAGGATCGTTTGGATCATGCGGGCGGGCGTATCGCCCAGATAGGCGTATCGATCCCAGTGAATATTGCCCGCCGCAACCAGATTTTGAACCCCCAATACGGCAAAGAGGGCCCAGCCCAGACTCAGCGCCATGGTGATGAGCCCCAGCCGCCGCTGTCCCAGGCGCAAGAAAGCGTAGAGGCCGAGCATAAAAACGAGGAGTGCGATCTCCTCCTTGCAGCCCGCAGCCAGGACCGCAAAGAGGGCAAACCAACCCGGGCGCGCCGTAATCAGGCAGAAAAACGCGGCCGGCAGCAGCGTGAGTGCGAGGGTGACGGGATGAAACTCATACCAGTTGGCTCCCTGCACCGTGGGGTTGAGGAGAAAAACCAGCCCAAAGGCCAGCCCGCCCCATTCGCTGCCCAACTCGCGCCGGGCCAGGGCAAAGAGAGGAACGGCGCCCAAGGCAACCACGATAGCCTGAATGATGAGCAACGTCTCCACCCGAGGGGCCAGACGATAGAGCGGCGCAATCAAAAGGAGAATCGGCTCCACATGCAGGCTCAAGCGGCTGGTAATGCCCGCGTAATTGGTAAAGCGCAGCCCGTTGCCGTGGGCCAGATTCCAGATCGCCTGATTCAGATTACCCATGTCCTGGGAACGCGCTTCAAACGCGGCATAGCGCTCGATGGTGAGCGCGCTGAAGCCCACAGCATAGATCAAAACCGCCAGTGCAAGGAGCACCAGCGGCAGGGAAAGGCGTCTAAATGACATGGCGGAGGAGAATGAAGGAGTGCGTGAGCAAAAACAAGAAATGAGGAAGGAGAAATACGCTCCTGCACCGTAAGCGGTTTCCAGTTCCTCGTTCCTGTTTTTCTTTACGCAGGACCCATTATGCGGCTTTCGGCGCGCTGACTCGACTCGGCGCGGCAACCGGCCGCGCGTCTTTGGCCGTCTCGGCCGCGGGAATCGCGCCGAGGATAGGCACGCTCAACGCACGCTCAACGGCCGTGGGCGTGCGCAGAAGGTCCGCTTCCATCCACGTGAGGAAGAGAACCAACCCCAAGCCGAAGAGGAGCCCCAACACGCCGCCGGCCAGGGCGTTCACCTCGGGCTTGGGCTGAATCTGGCTGTAGGGGATGGCCCGGCTGCGAATTTTGACTTCGATGCGGTCGCGCTTATCCTGCTGTGCGTAATATGCCGTCCGTTCTTCAACAAATTCATCGGCGGCGGTCAAAGCAATGAGCTTGGCGACTTCCCCATCAGAATTGTCGGCCCGAATCTTGATCGTGAAGGAGCTGGCATCCTCCTGGACTTGCAGGTTGGCCAGCAGGTCATAGGGGTTCATGTCCAGCTGCGCGCGGTCAATAATGCGCTGGGCTACCTCAGGCGTGCGCAGGTTCTGGGTAAAGTTGCGCATGAGGTCCTTGACCGTGCTGTTCAGCCCCCAATCCGCGCGCGCGGGCACCGTGCTGACGTCCACGGTCGCGCTGTACAATTTCTCCTGAAATGCGCTAATGCCGAACGCTGCGGCCGCGCCCAGCAACATGGCCAGCACGATGATCCAGCCTCGTCGGCGTAAAATACGCACATATTCCTGTAATGTCATAGTCATTATCCCTCGTATATACACTCTCGCCTGCGACGATTGTACAGCTCTATTGCGTACTGCGTAACGTCATTTTTTGGGTATGGTCCCAATCACGCGCAGCCCTAACGCCTCCAGATCGTCAGGCTCCCGTACCCGGGTATCCAGGTAGTGAAGCAACAAAATCAGCCCCAGCCCCGCAACAAAAGCCAGGACCATGCGCAAGGGCAGATCCAGCCGGCTGCGCAGGCTCGGGCCGCTCATGCCGATGTTCGGTCCGTCGATGAGCGTAACGCCCGCACCGTCTGTGCCCAGTTGTCGGAAGTAAGCCGACGCGTTTTCCGCCAGCTCAGCGGCCGCGGCATCGGCGATCGCACGTAAGCGCGCCTCATCCGGTCCGCCCAGACTCAGGGTGATGATGCGATGCTGTTTGCCCGTGGCCGCGCTGCCCTGGATAACGCCGGCGGGCACGTCAATCGCCTGCTGAGCCAGACGTGCGCTTACATTGTCGGCGAAAAGGCGACTGCCCACCACTTCGGTGAAGTCATCCACCAAATACTCGCTGGTCAGCCACGCATAATAACGGGGATCGTAAGCCGTCACGTCCTGCCCGGCCGCGGGCATCACGCCAACCAGCAAGCGCATGGACGCGCTGTAGCTTACCGGCTGGGGAACCCATGGACGACTCTGTAACAGAGTCAACGCCCCCACCAGCAGCGTCAGCAGGACCGGTATCCACCAGCGTCGTTTAAAAATATCCCAATACTCGCGTAATTCCATTATCGCTCGAGACTGATTGTCCGATAAAGAATCTCTTAATCTCCCAATCCCGACTGCCTTAACCAGATTGGAAATTCCAAGCCTACCGCACCACGCGTTGCAGATAATCAAGCAACTTACGACGAAACTCCGCCGTGCTGAAGCGCTCAGCCTGAGCGCGGCAGGCAGCCGGATCGTACGCCGTCGGATCAAAATTGGCAAGTACGTCAGCCAAGCTCGTTACGCTCTGCGCCGCAAAAAGTTCGCCGGTGACGCCAGGCGCAACGGTATCCAGGGCGCCGCCGCCGGCAAAGGCAATGACGGGCCGCCCTGCACTCATGGCCTCCACGGGCGCAATGCCGAAGTCCTCCAGACCGGGGAAAATAAACGCCCGGGCCCCGCGCAACAGTTCCCGGATGCGGCTGCGTTCAACCCGGCCGAGAAAGCGTACATTGTCGCTTGCCCCGGCCCGCAGTGCGTTCAAATCCCGTCCATCCCCCACAACGATGAGCTTTTCATGGGGCAACGAGCGAAAGGCTTCTACGGCCAGATCGATACGCTTGTAGGGAATCAACCGGCTGACGATGAGATAATAATCGCCTGTCACGCCGGTTGAATCGGGCGTAAAGTAGCTCACGTCAACCGGCGGATGGATGATCTCGCTCTCCCGTCCGTAGATGGTGCGAATGCGCTCCTGCACCACGCGGCTGATGGCGATAAAATGATCGACCCGCTGGGCCGCAGCATAATCCCAGCGGCGCAATCCGGCCAGCAGAGGCTGCAAGGCCGTGCTGGTCAGGCCGCCGATCTGCTCCCGCTCCCGGTACTGGTCATAAAGCCAGAGAAAGCGGGTGGGCGTCAGGCAATAACACACATGCACGGGACCCTGGCCCCGAGGTCCGGTATTCACCCCGTGACAAAAGCCGCTCTTGTTGCTCAGCACCAAATCGTATGCCCGCAAATCCATGCGTTGAAAAGCCGGCGGGTAGAGAGGCAAATATTTCTGATGATGCGCGGCTACGCCCGGCAGGCCCTGCATAAAACTGGTATGGATGGGCCAGGCGCGGTAGGCGTCGGGCATGCGCTCGGGCGCATAGATGCTGGTGTACAGTTGGGAGCCGGGAAAAAGCGCAACCAGCTCCTCCAGCACATTCTCGGCGCCGCCCATCTGATTGAGCCAATCATGGACCAGGGCGGTGCGCACGCCGGGCAATAACGACTCAACCGCCACGAATTGACGCTCGCTGCTCTGTATGTTCCTGCCGGCAAATCAATTTCACAACCGGGCCCTCAAGAAGACGATAAGAAATCAGGCGATAAGAAATCAAGGGGCTATTTTACTCGATGACGGGGCGGTCGTCGAACTTTTCGGCTTGCTTTGCCAAGATTGACAATCCCCCACCCTGCACATAGAATAAAGTCCGAATGTCAGGGTCGGTGGCGGAATGGCAGACGCAACGGACTTAAAATCCGTCGGGGAAACCCGTGTGGGTTCGAATCCCACCCGACCTATCGATTCGATCTTGTAAGACCCATTCCGCCTTCCGGGATGGCGCAGCGCCCCTCATGATCAATATGCGAATTGCAGCGGTCAGGCCGGCGTTTGTCGCCTGCACATTTGCCGGCTGCGCATAAGAAAGGCGCTGTATGCACCACCATTTCCTCTCCCAATCCACCCGTATGCCACGCCCGATTATGCTTGGCGTGTCGGCGGCTTTGTGCCTCCTTGCGGCTACGGTTGTCATCCTGTTGATGCCGACTCCGGCCCAGGCTGAAGAGCCGGTCCACGTAGTCGGCTACGGCGAAAGCCTGGGCGACATTGCCAATCTTTATCAGGTCCCGGTAAGCGAGTTGATTCGCGCCAACCAAATTGACGATCCGGATCTGCTGCATACGGGCCAACGCATCCGCATCCTCGGCCTTGAGACAGAAGCCGAAGAGGAGCCCCTCTCTGCGAGTCTGCGGTCAGCCGCGGACGGGCTGCCGGGCGACCATGGCTATCACGCCATCCAGCCGGGCGAAACCGCGCTTTCCATCGCGCTGGCATACGATCTGACCATGGATGATCTCCTGCGGCTTAACTATCTGGAAGACCCCAGCCTCCTGACGCCCGGTCAGGAATTGCGGATTACGGCACGCGTTGCGCCGTTGACGCCGGCAGCAGAAGATCAGACGCGGATGGCCGCCACCAATATCCATATTGTCCAAAAGGGCGAGACGTTGGCGGAAATTGCCCAACAGTACGGAACAACCGAGCAGGACCTCATGCAGGCAAACGGATTGCCTCTGGCGGAGATGATCTACCCCGGCCAGAATCTGCGGGTTCACGCCTCGGCTATCCCTGCGTTTAACACGATTGCCCAGGGCAGCGGCCGCAAATGGATCGAAGTCAACCTCTCCACCCAATCGCTCACCGCCTGGCAGGGCGACGTACCGGTCATGCAGACAGTGATCAGTTCGGGTCTGTCCGCTACGCCCACAGTCACGGGGCGCTTCCAGGTTGGAACCAAATACAGCGCCCAGCGCATGTACGGCCCCGGCTATGATATTCCCGATGTTCCCTGGGTCATGTACTTCTATTCGGGCTACGCCATCCACGGCGCGTATTGGCACACCAACTTTGGCGCCCCGGCCAGTCACGGCTGCGTCAACATGCGCCCTGCCGAAGCCAAACTCCTGTGGGATTGGGCCCCCGCAGGCACGGAAGTGTGGGTGCATTATTAGCGAGGTGGCAGGTGGCAAGTGGCAGGTAATAAGTCAACAACCTGCCACTTGCCACCTGCTACTTGCTATACTCCGCTCAACTCCTCAAAATTCCCCTTCAGCGCAGGATAGAGATGACGATAAGCCGCGTAGACCGGCTCATACGCGGCGACGGCGTCCGGATTGGGCACGGTGCGCCCGGTGATGCGGATGACGGATCGGGAGGCGGTGACCACGTCCGGCCAGACGTCTGCGCCCACGCCGGCCAGGATGGCCGCGCCGTAGGCTGCGCCCTCGGTTGTGTTGACGGTTACCAATTCCCGACCAAAGATATCCGCAAAAATCTGTCGCCAAAGCGGGCTGCGCGCGCCGCCGCCTGAGACGCGGATCTGGCGCAGATCGGTCAGCCCCGCGCTCTTCATCAACTCAAAACCGTCGCGCAGCCCAAAAGCCACGCCCTCAAGCACGGCTCTGGTCATGTGGGGCTTGGTGTGACGAACGGTCAGGCCCACGAACGCGCCCCGGGCCAAGGGATCGGGATGGGGCGTCCGCTCGCCGGAAAGGTAGGGCAGGAAGACCAATCCTTCGCTGCCCGGCGGGATGAAGGCGGCCGGCTCCAACAGCTCGTCAAAGCTCACTCCGGGCGCCAGGACATCCCGATACCAGCGCAGGCTGCCCGCGGCCGACAGCATCACGCCCATGAGGTGCCAACGCCCCGGCACGGCATGGCAGAAAGCGTGCACGCGGCCATCCGGCTCAACAAAGGGTTGGTCCACCGTAGCGAAGACCACGCCCGACGTGCCCAGCGTCAACGCCATGATTCCCTCTTCCACCGCGCCCACGCCCACGGCCTGGGCGGCCTGATCACCGCCGCCGCCCACTACGGGCGTCCCTTCCATCAGCCCGGTAGCCGCCGCGGCCGCGGCCGAAATGCGCCCGGTAATCTCCGGACCTTCGTGGGTGGGCGGCATCCACGCCGCGGGGATATCCAGCGCGTCCAGCATCTCCGGGGACCAATCCCGGCGCTTCAGGTCAAAAAGCAGGGTTCCCGCCGCGCCCGCCTTATCCGTACCGTACTCGCCCGTGAGCCGATAGCGCAGATAATCCTTGGGCAACAAAATCTGGCGCGTACGCGCATAGACGTCCGGCTCATTCTCGGCCACCCACAGAATCTTGGGGGCGGTAAAGCCGGTGAGCGCTTCGTTGCCCGTCAGCTGGATGAGATGTTCCCGGCCCAGGCGGCCGCGGATTTCGTCGCACTGTGCGCCGGTGCGCTGGTCATTCCAGAGGATAGCCGGACGCAGGGGATTGCCCGCCGCATCCAGCATGACCAGGCCGTGCATCTGGCCCGTCAGACCCACGCCTGCCACGGCCGCGGGATCGATCCCGCTCGTCGCCAACACCCCGCGCACGGCTTCCACAGCGCCGTCCCACCAAAGGTCGGGATCCTGTTCGCTCCAAAGGGGGCGGGGCGCGTCAAACGAATATTCTGCCGCCGCGACGGCGCACACATCACCGGCCTCATCCATGAGCAGGGCTTTGGTGGCCGTAGTCGATGCGTCAATACCGATCATATATTGCATGGGGCGTTCCTTTCAGTGATACGTCTTGTATAAAACGGCTTGTATGGAATGCAATCAGTTTTCCCTCAGACGAACCATTCTTCAAATATAGGCGTGTCAGCAATAACGAAATATAAAGAAAAATTTACTTGACAGAAAATAATCAACCAAACATAATACAAGTTAGACTCTCTTGCATTAAACGTATTACATCTTCGACAACTTCGGGCCATTACGCTTATACGCTTAATGTCTCATCATTATCGTCTCACCAGCAGTATCTCACCATTATCGTGGAGGAGCTTGCCATGATTGAATACCAGATCGATAATTTCGCCATTCGCCACTGGGCGACACGCAGCACCAATAATGACAGCCCCGGCGTAGCCGTAGCCGGCATCTACCTCTACGAAGGCGAAACGTATCGCGGTTACATCTACTTCTACCCCGACGGCACGGACCTGCGACCGCCGGCGGACCGCCGCGAGCAAGGACAAATTCAGTTGGCCTTCAATCTTTCACAACTGGACAGCACCCTGCGCATGCTGGAGAACCGTTCGCCGGTCACCCTCTACTACCGCAGTCAGACCGATGCAGGCATCAAGGTTGGGCGCGATCCCTTCGCTCAATAAACGAGCCAGGACAGAGGTTCTTCCGCCGCGCCTCATGTCCGCACGCTTTATCCGTAATCTATTTGGAATCTATTTGGAATCCATTTGACTTCTCTGTAAAAACTTCTCTAAATGATTCTAAAAGGTGAAGAGTGAGTGACTCACTCTTCACCTTTTAGAATTCCCCCCTTTTTCCCAATCCCATCACTTTAGGGAGACAGCGCATGATTGATAAAAAGATACCGATCACCCGGTTAGCGCCCGCCGTCGGTCTTACTTTAGCATTGCTAATCGGGCTGGGCCTTCTTCTACGCCCGGAACTTTTGGCCGCAGATCCGCCCAATCAGCCCTTCGATCTTATCTATCAGGCCGAGAACGTAAAATACAGCGGTCTTCAAGTCGGCGCCGGTACGTTCGAAAAAACGTCGGAAACGGTTTACAACGTCGCCGTAACCGGCCCGGTAGTCAAAGCCTATCTGCTATGGGCCGGATTGGGGCGTGACAACAACGGCGTCGCTTTCCAGCGTGATGGAGAAACGCCTGCACCCGTTATGTCCGATTACGCCTGGAACAATGACACCTTCGGCGGAGCCAACACCTGGGGATGCTGCGGCAGGGAACTCACCGTCTATGTTGCGGACATTACGGCACTGAACATCGTCATGGAGGGCAGCCACAACTACACCCTCTCTGACATGGATGTGCAGCACATAGCCGGCGGAAATACGGTCTCCGAAAACTGGGGTTACAGCCTCCTGGTAATCTACGAAGATGAGACGCTGAACGCATCCCGGGATATCTATATCAAGCTGGGCAACGATGGCCTTTACTATAATTGGAGCGGCTTATTGGGGCCGAATAGCGATGTTCAGTGTCTGGATACGGGCGCTGCCGGCGGCGAACGCAGCGTAGGCTTCAATCTGGTCATCGGCGGCGTAGAAAATGAAATTCGTCCCAATGGCTTATGGACGGCGGCAGGCAGCCAAGCGTACGTAGATGCAGCGGAAAGCGGCACGTGGAACCAGAACCAGGGCATTATCGACCTGCCCGATCTGGGCATCAACGGGATTGGCGTCGGCAGCGAGTTTGACGGCCCCCTGGACGGCGACCAGACCGGAAACGGCATTGACTGGCCCTTCAGCGATTTCAGCGGCGACGAATGGGATGAATATCCGCCCTTCAACGTAAGCCTTGGCTCCAACCAAAGCTGGGCTTGCGTGCAGGTTGAGTCCATGGAGCGTCCCGAACTGCCTATCGGACAGAACAACTTCCAAAGGCCGGCCAGCATCGGTTTTCTGGGCTTCATTGCCACAGTTGACTATCTGGACCAGCCCGCCATCGTCATCGAAAAGGCCACCAACGGCGAAGATGCAGACGAGCCCACAGGCCCCATGATTGCACCAGGCGATACGGTTACCTGGACGTACGCGGTCACCAACACCGGCACGGTCACCCTGACGAACGTGACCGTTAGCGATGATATCATCGGCCCGGTCACATGTCCCGCGGATGTGCTGCCCCCCGGCGCATCCATGACCTGCACCATGACGGGCACGGCCACGGCCGGTCAATACGCCAACCTGGGCAGCGTCATCGGTACGCCGCCCCAAGGCGAAAACGTAACGGATGACGATCCCAGCCACTACTTCGGAGGCGGTCCCGCCATCGTCATCGAGAAGGCCACCAATGGCGAGGATGCAGACGAGCCCACGGGCCCCATGATTGCACCAGGCGATACGGTTACCTGGACGTACGTGGTCACCAACACCGGCGCGGTCACGCTGACGGACGTGACCGTCACCGACGACATTATCGGCTCGGTCACGTGTCCTGCCGAGACGCTGGCCCCCGGCGCCTCCATGACCTGCACCATGACGGGCATAGCTACGGCCGGCCAATACGCCAACCTGGGCAGCGTCGTCGGTACGCCGCCCCAAGGCGAAAACGTAACGGATAACGATCCCAGTCACTACTTCGGGAGCGGCCCCGCCATTGACATCGAGAAGGCTACCAACGGCGAGGATGCAGACGATCCCACCGGCCCCATGATTCCCGTGGGTGGTACGGTTACCTGGACGTACGTAGTCACGAATGTGGGCAACGCGCCCCTCACCGATGTGACCGTTACCGACGACATCATCGGCGCGATTACCTGTCCCCAGGATACGCTGGCCGTGGGCGAATCCATGACCTGCACGGCGACCGGGACGGCGGTTGCCGGCCAGTACGAGAATCTGGCATCCGTCGTGGGCACGGGGCCCAACGACGAACAGGTAACCGATGAGGATCCCAGCCACTACTTCGGCGCAGAACCGGCCATCGATATTGAAAAAGCCACCAACGGCGAAGATGCGGATACCGGACCGGGGCCGACCATTCCCCAGGGCGATCCCGTAACGTGGACCTACGTCGTCACCAACATCGGTAACGTGCCCCTCAGCAACGTCAGCGTTGTAGACAGCGTGGAGGGAACGGTTACCTGCCCGCAGGATACGTTAGCCGTGGGCGAGTCCATGACCTGCACCCTGATGGGCACGGCGGACACCGCCGATTACGCCAACGATTCCAGCGTAACGGGCACAGGACCGACCGGACAGGAGGTCACAGATGAGGATCCCAGTCACTACACGATGACGCCTACCGCCATCAACGACCCGGACGCACCGGAACAGCCGACGCAGGGCCGCTATATCTTTCTTCCCATCGGCGTGCGGTAAGCTCCAGAGCCCAATCACTCAAAAGGGGACGCGTGCGCGTCCCCTTTTTGTTTGCTTTACGTCGCCAGCTCCACGCCCATAGCCTTGGCCTCAGCCTGGGCCCAGTCCGGAATGGGCGTAGGCGCGGCCAATGGAGGCAAATCGGCCAGGGCCTCAGGCGTTACATCCACATGCAGCTGCTGGGATAAGGTCTCCACGACCGTCTGCAGCACCTGAATCCGGGCAAAATATTTATCGTTGCCCGCTATGATGGTCCACGGAGCCTGAATCGTCGTCGTCTTGATGAGCATCTCCTCTACGGCCTGCTCATACTTGCCCCACTTTTCCCGGTTGCGCCAATCTTCATCGGTCAGCTTCCATTCCTTGTGGGGTCGATTGCGCCGATCCTCAAAACGGCGCAACTGCTCCTCCGGGCTGACGTGCATCCAGAACTTGAAGAGGATCGCGCCGAAACCGACCAATTGCTGCTCGAACTCGCGGATTTCCCGGAACGCGCGCCGCCATTCTGCTTCCGTACAGAAGCCTTCAACCCGCTCTACCATGACCCGCCCATACCAACTGCGATCGAAGATCGCCACCTCGCCCCGTGGCGGCAAGCGTCGCCAGAAACGCCACAGATAGTGCTTGTCCGCGTCATCGCCTTTGGGCGCGGCAATGGGATGCACCTTGTAGCCCCGGGGGTCCATGCGTTCGGTCAAGCGCTTAATCGCGCCGCCCTTACCCGCAGCATCCCAGCCCTCGAAGACCATGACGACCGGTCGTTGCTGCTGGTAAAGATGATAGCCCAGGATGCGCATGGCAGTCTGATACTCATTGAGCAACCGACTGTACTCTTTCTTGTCCAGCGTTTGGCTCAGATCAACGATCTCAAGCATCTGTCTACTCCTTTCCTGCATGATTCCGGGCTTCCGTCACGCTTTCCCCTTGGTCAGATGCTGATTTTTTCGCGGGGTCGGCTTTTGCTCCACTCCGGCTGCCGTCTTTTGCCGACTTCCCGGACTTGGCTGAGGATTTGGCCTTCGCCGCGTTTTTCCTCTTTGCCAATTTTGTTGATTTTGCCGCTGCGGCATCTTTTCGGTCCTGCTTCGACGGTTCTTTCTCTCCTGCCCGTTTCGCTTCCTGCTTGACGTTTTGCTTGCGTTCCGCCTGCAATTCTTCCGCGCTGGGCCATGCGGTTACGTCAAAACCCAACGCCGCTTCCAGCCGTGCAATCAGGGTCGTCAGCAACAAATAGCTCTTGACGTGCCGACTCGTCGCGGGAACGACCACCCACGGGCCGTACTCGGTATGGGTGTTGGCGAGCATATCCTCCACTGCAGCCATGTAATCATCATAGCGGCGATGATTCTCCCAGTCTTCAGCCGTCACCTGCCAGGCGGTTTCGGGGTTGCCGGTCAATCTGGCAAAGCGCCGCAGTTGCTCCTGCTTGGAGATATGCAGCCAAAATTTGATGATCACCGTGCCGTCATCGGTCAGGGTGCGCTCAAAACCGTTGATCTCCTCATACGCGCGAATCCAGTCAGGCAGGGAAGTCAGACTCTGCACCCGCTCGACCAGCACCCGGCCATACCAACTACGGTCAAAAATGGCCATTTGCCCCCGACGGGGGATATCCATCCAAAAGCGCCAGAGCCACGGCTTCAGCTTCTCGTGGGTGCGGGAAGCCTGGGTGGCGAGCACCTTGAAGCCCCGAGGGTCCAGCCGCGCCGTCAATTCACGGATGGATGTACCCTTGCCCGCGGCGTCCCAGCCTTCAAAAACAATGATGACGGGAACCCCACGCTCAAAGCACTCCCGCTCCAGCTCATAGAGGCGCTGAAGCAGCGCCTTCTTGGTCTTCTTATACGCTTTTCGAGAGAGCTTTTGGGTTAAATCGACTTGGTCCAAACCAACAACATTTGCCTCCACGCACTGCCTCCGTTTCTTCGGGATGAACCGTTCTTGTAGGGAAACCAAATGACTTCACTGCGAGAAGGTCAGA
>JAGRCP010000172.1 GCA_020433455.1 Caldilineaceae bacterium
CGTCGAGATTCCTGCCGATGCCGATAGTGATCTTTCCTGCCGTGCACACGTAAGGCTTCAGTCGCTCATCCTCATCGCGCTTCAGTTCGCTTCTAAGCAAAAGCCTGTTCATATCCACATCCTTGATTATACAAAACTGTGATTATTGCCTGCTAACTTTAATCTGTACCATTGACGCCATAATGCGTACCAGAAGACGAATGCAGGTTCGCAAATAGAGATTGAGCAATCCGGCCAAGAACATCGGACTCCCCAAGTATCGCGTCGAGCTTCTTGCCAAGCATCGTCAGTGATGCAATCTGGTTCTTCTCTGCCGCCTGCAAAGCATTGGCCACGTTGAATTGCTCATTCCTGGTCGCCAGATCAGCCGCCGATGTGCGCGCCCCGTAGTAGCTGGATGCTGCACTGATTAGCCGGCTTTGCGCCTCATACCCTGAACCGACCACTTGGCTTGCTGCTGGTGATGCAGTGGCCAACGACTTGATGTAATCCAAAGCAGAGGCCATCGCCATCTGGCGCAGTTCAAGCACCTTGCCGACTGCGAACTTCAGATTCTCGATACCGGCAATCGTGACCTTCCGCGCCGATGCCGCGATTTCATCCTGCGCCGCCCGCTGGATGTCGACTACCGCCGCCGTCTCTGCGTCCGCCGGCATGGGTAGGCGTGATCCGGCGAAGCGGGCAATCACCGCGTCTGCCGCCCTGGACGCCTCAGCAAGAACTCGGTCCTTGTCATCCGTCAGCATCTGCGCCTGCACGCCCGCAGGAAGGCCAGAAGGGGATGCGATAGCGTCCGTCAGCCAGGTCTCTGCCGCCGAATAGGCGTCACCCTCGTCAGGAAAGAACGACGTTCTGAAGCTCGCCATACCAGCCACAAGCTGGTCCCAAAGCTCCTGCTGCTTAGTGTCGAACGTCGCAATGACCGCTTCGGCGGTGAGCGTCGCCGGGATGGTTACGGTCGGCTCGGTAGGTGCTGCGCCCGTCGATGTTCCGGCAGTGATCGTCGGCGTTGCTGCCTCATCAAGCCAGCCGTCTCCAATGGCGTTCGTTACCGAGTCCATCTTGGCCTGGTACGCCGAGTAATTGCTGTTCCCAAGATTCCACGCCGCGTTGATCAGCGCAGCAGAGAAGTCGAGCGTTGCTTGCGCGCCAGGCGTGAAGTCTCCTGTCGGAACGGTAACGATGTCGGTCATTCTTAAATCCTTCTATTTGAGTGTTTCGGCATGAAATATGCCCCGGACTGAACGAACCGCGCCCCGTCCGTATTCCTCACCACGATCCCATACAGCGTGCTTCTCGTGCCTCGCGCAAGATCGAATCGCTGCTCGCGCATCACTTCGCTGGAGCCCCTGGACGGCACAGAATATTCCCGCCACTCGTCATTGTCGTCGGTGTAGGAAACCGTCATTTCCAATAGGGATGGAGAACCAAAGCGGGCGTAGGCATACGGCAGGTACTTCAGCTCGTCGCTGCCAAAGTCCAGCCGCCCATAATCCCACATGCAAGCCACTGGCCCATCGCCCCCGATCTGGTAGATACCGTCCGGCAGGGTTCCGTACCCCTCCGACACGGACGAGAAATCCCATCCGACGTATGCCGTGGCCGCGTTGTTTTCGAGGTTCAGGCACCACCCACAGGAAATGACGCGCTTGTACCCATCAGATTCAAGCACCGTCGAGAAGCCTGACGGCGGCGGCGTTACTGCGACATTGTCCGCCATCGCCGGCTGTGCCTGCCCGGTCGTGTCGGCAATGACGACACCCTCCGCACCAAACCAACCGACGCGCGAATTGTCCGGGAAAGAAAACTCAGTCCCAGGCACCGCGCCGTAGGGCAGCACGTCGACCACTTGCCCCTGAATGTCGCCGATGTCGCCGGGGATCCAGTAGGTCTTGTCCGCCGCCACGTAGACCCCGGTCTGTGCCGAAACGACGATGCTGATGGTCGCCGGGAAGTTCAGCCTGCCCGATGCCGGCAGGTAATACCCTGGCCGGTGCGGAATGCCGACATAGATGGATGCTCCTGAGAAACTGCACAGCCGCCCCATGTGCTCGAACAGGGTGCCGGCGGGCAATGGCGCCTCAATCCGCCCGCTCGCCTCTCGGCCTTGTGGCAGCGAAACAGCGTCGTAGGTCACATCCGCTGCTGGCACGGTCGCCAGCAGATACGGCAGGCTGCCGTTGCAGGCCGACAGGTAGACGTTGACATGGGTCGCCCCGGTTGCAGTCCCAGGCAGGGTGACTCTCAGACCGCCGGTAGCAACCAGTTCAGCGCTGGCGTAGGGGGAAATCCCACCCTCTTCGAGCAGCGTCGATCCCGATTTCCGGCAATAGCTCGTGGCCACCAGATACTTGCCCGTCAGTAGCCCGCCGACAATCGTAGCGAGGCTTGGTGCGGCTGGCGTTGGTAGCCCTATCGGAAACTCTGCCGCGCCGCTCAGGCGCCCAACATCCGTTCCGTTGCTGAAATACCAGTCGCCGAAAATCTTGGCGTAGCGCATCGGGTCATTGTTGGTCAGCGTCTTGACCGCAGTTTCCGCGTATGTCGGCAGCGTCACGCTGTAGAGTACGCTGTCCCGGACCATGTAGCCGGCGCTGGCGTCGATCATTTTCAGGCTGTGCGGCTCGGTCATTTCCTCAAGGATCGCAAACCCCGGCGCGCTCCTGATCCGGCCGGCGTTGTCGATGTCGACGTTTTCCGCCGCAGCGAGGAAGTCGCCCTCTTTCGGCACGCGCAGCGCGAAGTCTGGCAGACGGTTATTGACGCCGAGGAATGGCCCAAGGTGATATGGCTTCATGTCGATCAGACCGGGAGATTCCCGACCACTCCTATAAAGGTTGGAAAATCGCTTGATTGTAACGGATAACCCCCCTCGACGGATAGGTTGCTGTCATTTACGTCCGTCGAATAGAGTTGGTAGAACTTGTCGCCAAACCAGTTCTTGAATGCCCACATGGTTTGAAAGTCGCCGTTGTCGTTCGGGGAAATGTCGAACCAGTAATTGTAGTCCTGATAGATGCTGGCGTAGCTGCCCGACTGCCTGAAGACCTCTTTGACCGCCTGCATGGATATGAACATGACGCTAATAGTCGTCAGTGCGCCGGTAACGTGAGAATAGCTTTCTCCCGGATTGCCGGCGAACGGAAACAATGTCTGCGAGGGGGGTTCATCACCAATGCTTGCCCACTCCCCCTTTCCAGTGTGCGCTGTCCAGTCATCAAGAATCGCCTGGTCTGTTGCAGTGAGATTGAAATAGGCGTACCCACCTTTGTATTTGTGCGGCGCGCGAATGTATGGGTACCCGTAATGATTTAGCTGCAATTTACCTTTGCTGCCGTCTCTATTCCAAACTACGTCGACAACACCATCAACCGTTAGTCCTCCGTACGTTACTGGAAATTTCCATCCGTACCTGTTTCCGAAATCCCAGTTATAGATATAGGAATCGGTCATCGAGTAATAGTACGGGTCGCCGAGGAAACTAACCGTCGTATCCCGATTGTCTTCATATCTCTGCGCTGTGGTCATCGTCACAAGGTAGAACGCGCTCCGGTCGCCGAGGGGGATAAATGCACAACTGTCGTTAGTCCGACCTCCGGTCCAAATCTCTTCCCTTTCTTCCGTCCACGTCCAAAAGTATCGGCTATACCACTCGGCCACGTCGTTGGCCGGGTTTGAAGAAATGTGCCGCTCTTTCTCATTCTCCAAGTGCCTCGTCCGCTCATACTTCCGCCGATAATCCTCTGTCGGCACTCTGCCGTCGTGCATCATGCAGAAGAAGCCCGCCCCGATGCCGGTTTCCCCGCTCTGCGATTCGGTCAACGTATGCCAGTCGCCGTCGGTCGTAGTGCTCGATGTGTTCGTTGCCGGGTCGCTGTGCCCATCGGACCACCGCAGCACTTCAAGCCTGTCGCGCTTCCAGAACACGAACATGGCCGTTCTTGTCGCCTTTGGTCGTGCCGAGTAGTCGCCGGGAAAGTCCAGGCCGAGGTTGTACGAAACGCACGCATTCAGCGCCGTCGAGCCCACTTTGAGGTAGTGCCGGCCAACCGGCGCCGATCCCGACTCGACGACTGCGTACTGCGCCTGCGGATGCCCCGCTTCCGAGTCGTAATAGAACGTCAGCCGGCAGTGGTGCGCCATGTACCACGAATTGCCACCCATCGTCTCAAGGCATACGGTGTGTGCGTTCGTGCCTGTGTCGTTGAATGCCCATCCGTGGTCAGTGGACACAGCGGAGCCATTGACGTACTCGGGCATCGCTTCCGGCCCGAGGATCGTCACAATCTGCGCCTGTATCGCATCTTCTGTGCTGAAAAACGCCTCGTTCGATGGCAATCCGCCGAACTCATCCAGCACCAGCAACAGGTCGTTGAAATACTGCTTGTGCCCCGGCTTCTCAATCTCCGCTTCGACGTAGGCGCGGAACTGCGGGATGGCCGTAATCGGCTCGATCTGCAGCGGCATGGCCCGCACGCCGCCTGTGGAAATCTCGATCAGCCAGTCGTCCTTGTGGACCACGTCGTCTTCCACGTAGGTCCGCGTGAAGATTCCATGCGTCCTGGCCCACTCCCAAGCAAAGGTGTTCTGCACCCCCTTGGCGACGTTCTGAGGAGTCCAGATGACAGTCGGCATCGGGGGGAGAAGTTTGCCGAGCCCATCGCGGAACTTGTTGATCGCCGCCGTGATCGCGGAGTCCTTGCGCAACTTCCCGTACCCGAGGAGCAGTTGCACCAGTCGGCACATCTTGCCGGTGTAGAGCGATGGCCGCTGCACGGTGTATTGGCTGTCCGCAGCCCCGCCTTCTATCCTCGTCGGCATCGTGACGTGCGGCTTCACCGTCAGCCGCGTCGAAATCAGCGGATGGCTCGTGTAGCCGAACTTCTCGATCGCGTTGTCAGTCGGCGCGTAGGCAACGAGGCCAGCGCCGGTGATCTGCCCTTCTGCGAGCACGGCACCAGAGAGGAAGCTGTGGAGCTTGGTTCCGGTATCGTCAGACTTT